>MESQ01000025.1:0-433 GCA_001771065.1 Burkholderiales bacterium RIFOXYD12_FULL_59_19
AGTACGAATCGCTGGCCATCAGCAAGGGGCTGGAATTCCTCGGGCCTCTGCCGCGCGGTGTACGTCAGACCACTCGGTGGCGGTGTCCAAAGGGGCATCTTTTCTCACGGTCGTTTTTTGATCTAGCAAGGCACGATCGCGGAGGTTGTACGACTTGCTCGGGCAAGCGTCCAACATCAGAAGAAGACTATCTCAATCTCGCCGAGCGCAAGAGACTCAGTTGGCTCGGCCCTCTGCCCGACAGCGTAGTTGAGAATACCTGGTGGCAATGCAGTGCTGGGCATCGGTTTGATACGGCATATCACACGCTCCGCAAGAGCCGTGGCAATGGCTGCCGCTACTGTTCGCTGAAAGCACAGAAGTCAGACGAAGACTATCGAAGGCTGGCTGCTGAAAGGGGGCTAGTTTGGCTGGGCCCGCATCCCAGTAGCGT
>MESQ01000025.1:473-1449 GCA_001771065.1 Burkholderiales bacterium RIFOXYD12_FULL_59_19
GTCAGTACGTCCTACCACGTACTCGAAAGAGCTCCAGGCAACGGCTGCGAGAAGTGCAGCGGTATGGCTAAGGGCCTATCCCAGAACTCCGGCTTGGTTCAAGGCGATGTAGGCAAATTGCAGATGGACGAAGGCCAAGTAATTGTCGGCTTTCTTCTCCCAGCGCACAAGCAGACGCCGCGCGCGGTTCGTCCAGGAGTGGCTTCCTTCGACCACCCAACGGTGGGCGCGTTGTCCGGCGCGACGCCGGGGTCGGATTTCGCCCTTGCGCGGGATGTGCGGAATGTAGCCGCAGCGCCGGGCGAGAGTTTCTGTGGGCCGACCGCAGTAGCCTTTGTCCAGACAGAGATGCTGCCTGCGCCGTCCCGTCGACTTGGGACGGGGGAGAGGAATCGATTGCAGCGTGGCTCGCAGCAACTTGGCATCGTGAGCGTTGGCGCCGGCGACCGCGATGCCCAGCGGCACGCCGCGGCAATCCGTCACGACAGATCGCTTGACGCCGAGCTTACCGCGATCGGTCGGGTTTTTGCCGGTTTTTTTCCCCGCCCAACGGCGCCTTGGTCATGGCTCCGTCCAGTGCTTGCCAACGCCATCCGATCCCGCGTCGCATGTCATACGTTTGCAGACATGTTTTCCAGAAGCGATGAAATATCCGGCGTTGGCTCCATTCTTGGAAGTACCGATGCACCGTGCTGGACGAGCCGAACTGTGGCGGCAATGCCTTCCACTGGCAGCCGGTACGCAACAGATAGAAGATTCCGTTGGCAACGCCCCGCAGATTTACTCGGGGCCGACCTCCCTTCCGACTGCGCCGATACCTGGGCAACAACGGCTCCAGCCGTCGCCACATTTTCTCCGGCATCTGCGCAAACCGACCGCACCAATTGCATCGCATACCCACCTCCATGAGAAGAACAAAGGACTTCCATCTCTTGTTCTACGCAGGAAGTGGGCGTTTGTTCAGTTGTGGGATAGG
>MESQ01000026.1 GCA_001771065.1 Burkholderiales bacterium RIFOXYD12_FULL_59_19
ATCAGGGCGTCGTCAATCTGCGCACTGCGGGTGGCCAGTTTCAGGGCGCGGGCATTGTCAATGGCGTACAGGCTGCCATCGGCCAGCAATTCGGCAATTTCTTTTTGCTCAGCCTCTAGCGACGCAATCAGGTCGGGCAGCGCATCGAGCTCACGCTGCTCCTTGAAACTGAGCTTGCGGATTTTGGCAGGGGCAGCACTGGCAACAAGCGACGGGGCAGGCACAGCCGGGTTGTTTGATGCCGCCACTTGCGCCTTGGCCGCCGACTCGCGCTCATAGTGAAACGGCTGCGCGCCTTTTTGGCCCTTGCTTTTGGCAATCTCGTTGGCGCGTTTGGTCTGCGTCAACCAGTCGGTCACGCCGCCCTCGTACTCGCGCCACTTGGCTTCGCCCTCAAAGGCAATGGTGCTGGTGACCACGTTGTCGAGAAAGGTGCGGTCGTGGCTGACCAGGAACACCGTGCCTTCAAAATTTTGCAGCAGTTCTTCGAGCAGCTCCAAGGTGTCGATGTCAAGGTCGTTGGTGGGCTCGTCGAGCACCAGCACATTGGCGGGCCGGGCAAACAGGCGCGCCAGCAACAGGCGATTGCGCTCGCCACCGCTCAAGGAACGCACGGGCGAATTGGCACGCGCCGGCGAGAACAAAAAGTCGCCGAGGTAACTTTTGACGTGCTGGCGCCGGTTGCCAATCTCAATCCACTCTGACCCAGGGCTGATGAAGTCTTCCAACGTGGCGTCCAGGTCCAGCGCGTTGCGCATCTGGTCAAAGTAGGCCACCGTGATGTTGGCGCCCTGGCGCACGGTGCCCCAGGCGCTTTCACCCGGACCGGGCTTGGGCGCGTTGGCCGGCGCAGTGTCGGCCTTGAGTTCACCCAGAATCAATTTGAGCAAGGTGGTCTTGCCGGCGCCATTGGGCCCAAGCAGGCCGACCTTGTCGCCGCGCAGGATGACTGTGGAAAAGTCATCCACAATTTTGCGCTCACCAAAACTCTTGCTCACATGGGTGAGCTCCGCCACCAGCTTGCCGCTGACGGCACCGCTGGCCACGTCAAGCTTGACGCTGCCCAACGCCTCGCGCCTCGCCTCGCGGTTGGCGCGCAGCACGGCCAACTGGTTGATGCGCCCCTGCGCCTTGGTGCGCCGCGCTTCCACGCCGCGGCGAATCCACACCTCTTCTGCGGCAAGCAGCTTGTCGGCGCGCGCGTTGATCACCGCCTCCTGTGCCATCTGTTCTTCTTTTTGCACCAGGTAGGCGGCAAAGTTGCCGGGGTAACTCAGCAGCTTGCCCCGGTCGAGTTCGACAATGCGGGTCGCCACATTGTCCAGAAACGAGCGATCGTGGGTTACCGTGACGATGGAGCCCTTGAAGTCACACAACAGGCCTTCCAGCCACTCGATGCTGTCGAGGTCCAGGTGGTTGGTCGGCTCGTCGAGCAGCAACACGTCGGGCGCGGCCACCAGCGCCTGGGCCAGCGCCACGCGTTTTTTGTTGCCGCCCGACAGCGTGCTGATGCGCGCATCGGCGTCCAGGTGCAGGCGGTGCAGGGTCTCGCCCACGCGTTGCTCCCAATTCCAGCCGTCCAGCGACTCAATTTCGCTTTGCATCGCGTCCAGGTCGCCATGCCCCTGGGAATACTCGTCAATCAGGTCGCGCACCCGGGCCAGGCCGGCGCTGACGGCCTCGAACACAGTCGCGTCGGAATCGAGCTGCGGCTCTTGCGCCACGTAAGAAATTCGGGTGTTGCCTTGCACCTGCAAGGTACCGTCATCGGGCTTCTCCAGCCCGCCCAAAATCTTAAGCAGCGAGGATTTGCCCGCGCCATTACGGCCGATCAGGCCGACGCGCTCCTGCGTTTCCAGAGAAAAAGTGGTGTGATCCAGCAGCGGGACGTGCCCAAAAGCCAGTTGTCCGTCAAGTAGTGTGATAAGTGCCATGTGGCGCGCATTATCCCCTGCCCGGCGAACCCCTCAGCCTGGATCAGGCAGACCTCAGCCCAGCAGCGAATCGGCAGGCACGTAGGCGTAGCCCAGCGTGCTGGCCACAGCCTCATAAGTGACCTGCCCGTGCGCCACATTGAGGCCATTTTTCAGGTGCGGGTTGTCCCGGAGCGCCTGCATCCAGCCCTTGTCCGCCAGTGTCACAGCATGGGTGATGGTGGCATTGTTGAGGGCAAAGGTGCTGGTGCGCGCTACCGCACCGGGCATGTTGGCCACACAGTAATGCACCACGCCATTGACCACGAAGGTGGGCTCGGCATGGGTGGTGGCGTGCGAGGTCTCAAAACAGCCGCCCTGGTCAATCGCTACATCGACCACCACGGCGCCCTGCTTCATGCGCGAGATCATGCTGCGCGTGACCAGCTTGGGCGCGGCGGCGCCGGGAATCAGCACACCGCCCACCACCAGTTCGGCGTCCAGCACCGCCTCTTCCACGCTGTGGGCACTTGAATAGAGCGTGCTGATGCGGTTGCCGAACACCAGGTCAAGCTGGCGCAGCCGGTCCACATTTTTGTCGAGCACGGTGACCTTGGCACCCATGCCCACGGCCATTTGCAACGCATGTGTCCCGACCACCCCTGCCCCCAAAATCACCACATGCGCGGCTGGCACTCCGGGCACACCACCCAGCAACACACCCATGCCACCCTTGGACTTTTCCAGGTGGGCGGCGCCGGCCTGCACCGCCATGCGCCCTGCCACCTCGCTCATCGGCGCGAGCAGCGGCAGGCCGCCACCGGAGCCGGTAATGGTCTCGTAAGCGATGCAGACCGCACCCGACTTGACCAGCGCTGCCGTTTGCGCCGGGTCGGGGGCCAGGTGCAGGTAGGTGTACAAAATTTGCCCCGGGCGCAGCATGGCGCACTCATGGGGCTGGGGCTCCTTGACCTTGACGATCATCTCAGCCGCCGCAAAGACCTGCGCCGCATCGCGCGCCAGGGTAGCGCCAGCGGCCAGATACTGATCGTCGCTCAAACCGATGGCGGCACCGGCCCCTGTTTGCACTAGCACCTGGTGCCCGTGCGCACTGAGTTCGCGCACACTGGCCGGCGTCAGGCCGACGCGGTATTCATGGTTCTTGATTTCCTTGGGCAGTCCGACCAGCATGCAAATCTCCTTGAAATGGAAAACCCGAAGTGTGCGTTAAACCGCCTGACAATGGCGACCTGTATTGTCAATACCACGTTAAATTTTGTCCGCCACCCTGCCACCTGCCGTGCCATCACCACCACCGTCACGCCCCCGCTGGGTGCGCTGGGTCTGGCTGATCTGTGGCGCGCTGTGCCTGCTCTTGGGTGCCATCGGCATCGTGCTGCCGCTGTTGCCCACCACCCCGTTTGTGCTGTTGGCCGCCTATTTCTTTTCGCTGGGGAGTGCGCGCTATGAACAATGGCTGCTGAGACACCCGCTCTTTGGCCCGATGGTGCGGGACTGGCGCAGCCAGCGCGCCGTGCCAATGCGCGCCAAGCAGGTTGCCTGGGGCACCATGGCGCTCAGTTCAGGACTCGCCTGGTGCTTCATGCCTTCAAGCATTGGCTGGATCCCCAGCGCCTGCTGCGCGCTGGTGGCGCTCTGGATGTGGCGCCTGCCGACGTCAGACAGGCGCTAAACAAGCGTCCGCTTAGCGGTTGCTCGGAAAACTGAAAACCGCCCCTTCTCGCACGCCCGCAGACGGCCAGCGCTGGGTAATCGTTTTGCGCTTGGTATAAAAACGCACCGCGTCCGGGCCATAGGCGTGCAGGTCGCCAAACAGGCTGCGCTTCCAGCCGCCAAACGAGTGGTAGGCCACTGGCACCGGCAGCGGCACATTGACACCGACCATACCCACCTGGATGTTGTCCGAGAAATAACGGGCGGATTCCCCGTCGCGGGTAAAGATGCAGGTGCCGTTGCCGTACTCATGGGCATCAATCATGTCCATCGCCTCTTGCAGCGTCTTGACCCGCACCACACCCAGTACTGGGCCAAAAATTTCCTCCTGATAAGTCACCATACCGGGCTTGACGTTGTCAAACAGGCAGGCACCCAAAAAGTAGCCGCCCTCATGGCCGGGCACACTGACACCGCGACCATCGACCACCAGCGTGGCGCCCTCTTTGACACCCTGATCGACGTAGCCTTTCACCTTCTCAAAATGTGCCTTGGTCACCAGTGGTCCCATGTCGCAAGCCGCATGGGTGCCGGGGCCGACCTTCATTTTGGCAATCTCAACCTGGAGGCCGACCACCACCGCGTCGGCGGTGGCATCACCCACAGCCACCACCAGCGGGATGGCCATACAACGCTCACCACACGAGCCATAGGCCGCACCCATGAGGGCATTGACGGCGTTGGGGATGTCGGCATCAGGCATCACCACGGCGTGGTTTTTGGCACCACCCAAAGCCTGCACACGTTTGCCGTGGGCGCAGCCGGTGGCATAGATGTATTCGGCAATCGGGGTTGAGCCGACAAAGCTGACGGCCTTGACGCGCGGGTCGGTGAGCAGCGTGTCGACCGCCTCCTTGTCACCTTGCACCACATTGAGCACGCCCGGTGGCAGGCCTGCTTGCAGCGCCAGTTGCGCCACCAGCAACGTGCTGGATGGGTCTCGCTCGGATGGTTTCAAAATGAAGGTGTTGCCGCAAGCCACCGCCATCGGCCACATCCACAGCGGCACCATGACGGGGAAGTTGAACGGGGTGATGCCGGCGGTCACACCCAGCGCCTGAAACTCGCTCCATGAATCCATGGCCGGGCCGACATTCTTGCTGTGCTCACCCTTGAGCAGCTCAGGCGCGTAACTGGCGTATTCCACGTTTTCAATGCCACGTTGCAGCTCGCCCATCGAATCTGACAGCACTTTGCCGTGCTCGGCGGTAACCAGCGCACAAATGGCCTCAGAATTGGCTTCGAGCAGTTCTTTGAGCTTGCTCATGACGCGCGCGCGCTTGAGCGGCGGCGTATTGCGCCAGGCCGGAAACGCGGCTTGGGCGCTGGCAATGGCCTGTTCCACAGTGAGCTTGTCGGCCAGCAACACACGCTTTTCAGCCTGGCCCGTGGCGGGGTTGAAAACATCAGCCTGACGCGTGCCACCGTCGACCAACTGGCCGTTGATCAGGTGTTGGATTTGCGGAAGTTGTGACATGGTTGACAAGGTTCAGGCAGTTTGGTTGATGGTTTCACCCAGTGCATTGACCAGGCTGTCAATCTGCGCGGGCGTGGCAATGAAAGGTGGCGCCATCTGGATGGTATCGCCACCGTAACGCACATAAAAGCCCTTGGCCAGCATGGCCATGGCAATCTGGTACGGCCGTTTGGCGGGTTCACCCGGCAGCGCATCAATGCTCAGACCGGCCGCCAAGCCAAAGTTGCGGATGCCGGTCACATGTTTGACCCCTTGCAGGCTGTGCACCGCGTTCTCGAAATAGGGGCTCAGTGTCCTGACGCGCTCCACCATGGCTTCGCGCTCCAGGATGTCAAGCACCGCCAGGCCCACGGCACAGGGCACCGGGTGCGCCGAATAGGTGTAGCCGTGGGCAAATTCGAGCATGTAGTCGGGGCCACCCTGCGCCATGAAGGTATCGTAAATGTCCTTACTGGCCAACACCGCACCCAGCGGCTGGGCGCCATTGGTGATTTGTTTGGCCACGTTCATGATGTCAGGCGTGACGCCAAAGGCTTCGGCGCCGGTGTAGGCACCCATGCGGCCAAAGCCGGTAATGACTTCATCAAAAATCAGCAGGATGTTGTTGGCGGTGCAAATCTCGCGGATGCGCTGCAGGTAGCCCACCGGCGGCACCACCACGCCGGCCGAACCCGACATCGGCTCGATGATGACGGCGGCAATGTTGCTGGCATCATGCAGGGCGATGAGTTTAAGCAGGTCTTCGGCCAGCACCATGCCATGCGGGCCCTCAGCCGGCGGCATGCCACGGTGGAACACGCCGGCAGGCGGCTGGGTGTGCGGCAGATGGTCGGCCGCAATCCCCTGGCCGAAAGCCTTGCGGTTGGCACCAATGCCACCCACCGAGATGCCGCCGAAGTTGACCCCGTGGTAACCCTTTTCGCGACCGATCAGCAGGCTCTTGCTGGCCTGCCCCCTGGCGCGCCAGTAGGCGCGCGCCATCTTGAGCGAGGTGTCGGCCGACTCCGAGCCCGAGCCGGTGAAAAACACGTAGTCGAGACCGGCGGGCGTGAGTTCCTTGAGCTTGTTGGCCAGCGCAAAAGACAACGGGTGGCCGAACTGAAAAGCCGGCGAGTAGTCCAGGCTGGCCAGCTGGCGGCTGGCCGCTTCGACAATTTCAGGACGGCCATGGCCCAGGCCACAGGTCCACAACCCGGACAGGCCGTCAAAAATCTGGCGGCCGTCGATGTCGGTGTAATAACAACCGCTGGCAGAAGCCATCATGCGCGGGTGGGCCTTGAAGTCGCGGTTGCCGGTGTAGGGCATCCAGTGGGCGTCGAGCCAGGCGGCATCGGTGCGCGGGCGGTTCAATACTTGGGCATCGGTCATGTTCATGGGGTCTCCAAAAAAAGCAATTTGGCGATTTTGCGTGACTCTGTTACTCTTATAAATGCTTAACTATCACAACTTGGTTATCAATTTATGCAAGTAAAAACCCGTGCTGCCCTGGGGCAGCTGAGCGACATGGACATCCGCCTGCTGCGCGTGTTCAAAACGGTGGTGGACTGCGGCGGCATGGCGGCGGCCGAACTGGAGCTCAACATTGGCACCTCCACGGTGAGCCGCCATATCAAGGACCTGGAAACACGCCTGGGCCTGAGCCTGTGCCGCCGTGGCCGCGCCGGTTTTGCCCTGACCCCGGAAGGTGAGCAGATTTATGCCGAGACACTGCGCCTGCTGGCCGGCGTCGATGCCTTTCGCTGCAGTGTCGACGAGATTCACCAGCGCATGGGTGGCGAGCTGCACATTGCCGTGTTTGACAAAACCGCCAGCAACACAGAAGCCCACATTGGCGACGCCATCCGGCGCTTTGTCAGCCAAGCGCCAGACGTGCGCCTGCACCTGCACGTGGCGCCACTCAACAGCATTGAGCGCG
>MESQ01000027.1 GCA_001771065.1 Burkholderiales bacterium RIFOXYD12_FULL_59_19
TGCGTCACATACCTGAGGCAGGAGCCGTATGCGGTAATTCTGCACGTACGGATCTGTGCGGGGGGCGGGGGGTGACCTCCGTCCCTACCGCAACCTACCCCTTCTTCTGTGCCTGTTCTCAGCCGCGACTTCGGCGCAATGGGCTTGGACTGACGCCAACGGGCGCAAGGTTTACAGTGACCGTGCACCGCCAGTCAGCGTACCCGAACAAAGTGTTTTCAAACGCCCGCTGGCAACAACAACATTCATTAGCCCGGAATCTGGCATGGCCGGTGTGCCTGAGCCTGCCGCCAACCCGGTGGCGACTGCAGCTTTGTTGCCTGCCAGCAGCCCCAGGATCACACCGATTGACAAAGCGCTGGCCGAACAAAAAAAGAAAGCCGAACAAGCACAGGAAGCCCAGCGTAAAACAGATGAAGAACACAACAACAGCCTTAAGGCTGAAAATTGCGAACGCGCCAAAATGGCCAAGGCAAGTCTGGACTCGGGCACGCGCCTGTCGCGCACCAACCAAAAAGGTGAGCGTGAGATTCTTGACGACGCAGCGCGTGCGATGGAAGCGGCACGCCTTCAAACCATCATGAAAAACGATTGCCCTTAAAAGCGGCGATCAATACCCTGCTTTTGCCCCGGGCCTTTTTTGGCGAAACAAGCCGGCGGCCCGCGCGCCCTGACGGGTAAAACGCTCGCGTCGCGCCACTTTGGGGTCAACACGCAACGGACGGTAAATTTCAACGCGGTCCAGGTCGCGCAGCACTTGGTCAAGTCGGGCCTTTCGGCCCCAGATCCCCAGCAGGATCTGGGGGGTGTCAATTTCCGGGAACTGCAGCAGAAAACCGCTGCATTGCAACGCCTGTAATACACAACAGGGGGCGGACAACACAAGGGAAATTTCCTGAACCTGGCGCGGTTGTGGTGAATAAATCACCTTCACACGCACCCGTGACTCACTCACCATAAACTTGTTTGGCGCGTTTGACAAATGCATCAACCATGCTGCCAGCGATCTTGTCAAACACAGGGCTGACCAATCTGCCAATGGCGCTCTCGAAACTGTAGGTAAGGATCAATTCGACCTTACACGCGCGCTCGGCAGCGTCGCCCAGCGTCAGGAAATTCCACTCGCCTTCCAGCTTGGAAAATGGCCCGTTGACCAAATTGATGGTGACCTGGCGGTCAATCACGTGGACATTACGGGTACTAAAGGTTTGATGGATACCCGAGAATGCGATGCCTATTTCCGCCAGCATGCCATTGTCTTCATGGGTCACCACACGTGCCTTGTCGCACCAGGGTAAAAACTGTGGGTACTGGTCAACATCGGTGACAAGTCGGTACATCTCGGCAGGGCTGTACCAAATTAAAACGGATTTTTTGACAGTTTTCATAGAATGCGATTATGAACAGGATTTTAGTCAAGCCTGACTTGCCGCATTCAATCTTCAAACTTAGCACATGGCCAAAAAACCCGACACTTCTTCGCGCATCGCAGACAACAAAAAAGCTGCATTCAATTACTTTTTTGAGGAACGGTTTGAGGCAGGCATCGTGCTGGAAGGCTGGGAGGTCAAGTCGCTGCGGGAAGGCAAGGTTCAACTCACCGACGGCTATGTGGTGGTGCGTAATGGCGAACTGTTCATCATCGGCCTGCAGATTAACCCCTTGGGCACGGCATCCACCCACATCAGCCCGGACAAACAACGCACCAAAAAGCTGCTGATGCACAAGGAAGAGATCAAGCGACTCATTGGCAAAGTTGAACAAAAGGGTTACACCCTGGTGCCGATCAACCTGCATTGGAAAAATGGCAAGGTCAAATGTGAAATTGCCCTGGCCAAGGGCAAGGCCGAGCACGACAAGCGCGACACCATCAAGGACCGTGAAGGTAAACGCGAAGTGGAGCGAGCGATGAAGGGTCGGCATCGTTGAGACCGGCATCGGGCACCGAGGCTGTTACAATCTACGGTTTGCTGACAACATCCACAGACTCAAGGAACACATATCATGGCATCTGGAAAACCCAAGAAAAAGAACCCACGCCTGGCATCAGGCCGTAAACGCGTCCGTCAGGACATCAAAATCAACGCAGCCAATACCTCGCTGCGTTCCAAGTACCGTACTGCGGTGAAAAACGTGGAAAAAGCAGTTCTGGGTGGCGACAAAGCCAAAGCCGCAGAGCTGTTCGCTAAAATGCAAGCCGTGGTTGACACCGTGGCTGACAAGGGCATCTTTCACAAAAACAAGGCAGCTCGTGACAAGAGCCGTCTGTCTGCCAAGGTAAAAGCCCTGGCCCTCGCCGCCTAATTTTTTAGGCAAATCGCACGCGCTTCTTGACCTCAACGTTTTAGAAGCGCGCCGTTTGTAACGGGTGCGCTGTCAGCAAAAGCAAAAAAGCCGTCTCAGTGACGGCTTTTTTGTGTCCGGCCCGCTTAAACCTGCGCCGGGTCTCATACCGATGCTCAGTGTTTGGAGTGATGGCTGTGATGCGACGGGTGTGGCGTATGGGGTGGCAAGCCATGGTGTACCTGCAACTCGTTGTCTTTGGCAAACCCCATGACGAAGTCCCAGGCCATGATATTGTGTGCACGCAAGTCCTCGTGCACCACAACACAGCGCACGTTGTTAACGCTGTTGGGAACACACCATGGCGAATAGGCCAAATGGCGCCCAGTGGGTGCGCCTCCGGGGCGGAATTGACTCATTACGCCGGCCAGGCGTTCGGCCCAGTCGCTAGGCCGAAAAGCTCGTCCAGAGCTTGTAATGCCCAAGATATAGACTCTTTTTGAAGTATGTGAAACCATCGGGTAGCGGTTGTAATGAGGTTGCGAGCGGGTTGCTACAACGCAACCTAATTCTAACTCAATCTTATGTCTTATACAAGACTTGAAACGGGTAAGTGATGGACACAACACAAGCCTGCCAAAGATTGTTCGGTTCCACGCCGACACCAGTTTGATCGGTCTAAAATCACTTTTCAATGGCCCAATCTGCGTTGGGCCGTTTTGTTTATTGCCGCACCCTGGAGACTTACCCGATGACCGCTGCCAGTCCTACCCCAGAAGCCAGTTCACCCCACGTGATGAATACCTACGGGCGATTGCCCATTGCGCTCAGCCACGGCCAAGGTTGCCACGTTTGGGATACCCATGGCAAGTGTTATCTTGACGCCCTGGGTGGCATTGCCGTCAACACACTGGGGCATAACCATGCAAAACTGGTGCCAGCGCTGCAGGACCAGATCAGCAAGATTATCCACAGCTGCAATTACTACCATGTGCCGAACCAAGAAGTTCTGGCTAAAAAATTGGTCGAACTCTCTGGCATGTGCAACGTGTTTTTCTGCTCCACCGGGCTTGAAGCCAACGAGGCAGCGCTGAAGCTGGCACGCAAGTTTGGCCACGACAAAGGCATTGAACGCCCGGAAATCGTGGTCTTTGAGAAGGCCTTTCACGGGCGCTCTATTGCCACCCTGAGCGCCACCGGCAACCCCAAGGTGCAAGCTGGCTTTGGGCCCCTGGTAGAAGGCTTCATCCGCGTCCCGCTCAATGATATCGAGAGCCTGAAACATGCCACTGCGGGTAACCCAAACGTCGTAGCTGTCTTTTTAGAGGCCATTCAGGGCGAAGGCGGTGTCAACCCCATGCACCTGGACTACCTGCGTGAGGTGCGCTCCCTGTGTGACGCCCGTGACTGGCTGATGATGGTCGACGAAGTCCAATGCGGCATGGGCCGCACTGGCAAGTGGTTTGCCCATCAGTGGGCTGGCATTGTGCCTGACGTGATGCCTCTGGCCAAAGGCCTGGGCTCCGGTGTGCCAGTGGGTGCCGTGGTGGCAGGCCCCAAAGCAGCCCATATCTTTCAACCCGGCAACCATGGCACCACTTTTGGCGGCAACCCGCTGGCGATGCGTGCCGGGGTCGAAACCATCCGCATCATGGAAGAGGACGGCCTGCTGGAAAACGCAGCCCGCGTTGGCGCCCACTTGAGCCAGGGTCTGGCAACTGCACTTGCGGCCGAGCTAGCCTGCGGTTCGGTACGCGAGATTCGTGGCCAGGGCCTCATGATTGGCGTTGATTTGACAAAACCCTGTGGCGCCCTGGTGCAGCAGTGTGCTGACAACGGCCTGCTGATCAGCGTCACTGCCGACACCGTGATCCGTCTGGTCCCCCCCTTGATCATGACGCAGGCAGAGGCCGATGACGTGGTTCGCATTTTGTGTCCTCTCATCAGACAACTGCTGCAGGTGCAGTAAACCGCCCCACCCCACTTTGGACTGTTGAAAAATGACTGCCATCAACCACTACCTGCAATTCACCGACCTCAGCGCCAGCCAGTATGCTTATTTGTTTGACCGCGCCTCAGTGATCAAAAAGAAATTCAAGGCCTACGAAAAACACCAGCCGCTGCTTGATCGCACCCTGGCCCTGATTTTCGAGAAGGCCTCTACTCGCACGCGCGTCAGCTTTGAAGCCGGCATGTACCAGTTGGGCGGTAGCGTGGTTCACTTGACCACCAGCGACAGCCAGTTGGGTCGCGCCGAGCCGATTGAAGACAGCGCCCGTGTCATCAGTCGCATGGTGGACCTGGTGATGATCAGAACCTATGAGCAAACCAAGATCGAGCGTTTTGCCCAATACTCACGGGTCCCGGTGATCAACGGCTTGACCAATGAGTTTCATCCTTGCCAAATTTTGGCCGATATCTTTACCTTCATTGAGCACCGCGGTGCCATCCAGGGCAAAACCGTGGCTTGGGTGGGTGATGGCAACAACATGGCCAACACCTGGTTGCAGGCTGCCGAACTGTTGGACTTCAAGGTCAACGTGAGCACCCCAAGCGGTTATGGCGTCGATGAAAAAGTTGCGTCCATCACGGGCAAGATCAATCCGAAACACTACCAGACTTATACCAATCCGATGGACGCCTGCCGCGACGCGGACCTGGTGACTACAGATGTCTGGACCAGCATGGGTTATGAAGCCGAAAACGAGATTCGCAAACAAGCCTTTGCAGCCTGGCGTGTGAGCGCCGATATGATGGCTGTCGCCCAGGCCAACGCCCTGTTCATGCATTGCCTACCCGCCCATCGCGGCGAAGAAGTAGATGCGGAAGTGATCGATGGCGAGCAGAGTGTGGTCTGGGACGAGGCCGAAAACCGCATGCACGTGCAAAAAGCGCTGATGGAGTTTTTGTTGTTGGGCCGTCTGTCCTAATCAGTTGGGGTCAGAGCACGTCGCTTCGCGAGTGGTCTGACCCGCAAGCTCTTCTAAGGGGCTAACACCCCAACGCGCCGGATCAAGGCGTTGTACACCACGGCGCAGCGTCATGCGCCAAGGCCATCCAAAGCGCCCAGGATGAACTCAAGGCCAATGCCAGGCCCGCCAGACGAACGCCCCAATCGCCATTGCGGTTGCCACGCAATCGCAGCCAGAGCCAGGGGCCAAGCATCATGGAAACACTGGTGCCCATGGCAAACAAGGCCATCACCAAAGCACCGTCCAGCGCACTGCCTGCGAGGGCGGCCACCAGCAAGGCTGAATACAACAAGCCACACGGCAAAAAAGTCCAAACGGCACCAATCAGCAAGGGAGCACCGGCGCCCTTGCCGACTACCAGCCCCTTGACCTTGATCCATATTTTCCTACCCGCTTGTTCCATCCAAACGGGCTGCTGTGCTTTCCAAAGCAGCAGCAAGCCCAGGACAATCATGCCGACATGAAACATCGACCAGACCGGGCGCAGTGCGCTGGACTGTACCGTTAGCCAGCCCAGGCCCTGCATGGAGGCTGCAGCCAGGGCACCTAAGCCGGCATAACCCAGTACCCTACCCAATTGAAAGGTCCACATCGCCGATGTGCCTCGCTCGCCCGCCGCCTGACCAATGCCTGCGCAGGCCGCACCACACATGGCAATGCAATGCGGCCCACCCACCAAACCCATGAGCAGTGCAGTTGTGGCGAGCGTTGTTTGCATCCTGCCGATTTAGAGGATTTTGGAAAATTTGGCGCGGGTACGGTCAGTTTGAAGGTAACAATCAAAAACCATGGCGACAGCCCGGACAAAAAACCAGCCTTTGACGGTCACTTGGATACCGGTATCGTCCAAGCTCACCAATCCCTGTTCCACCTGGGTTTGCAGTATCTCAAGCTCCTTGTGGAAATACTGCTTGAAGTCAATGAGGTAAGCCAATTCTATTGATTCAAAAGAAAGGCGACCTTGGCACATCAACGCCATGATCACGGCACGACGCACAAGATCATCACGTGTCAAGGCCAAACCACGCACTACCGGAAATTGTCCCTGGTCCAGAAAATCGTAATATTCTTCCAGCGTTTTCGCATTCTGGCTATAAGTGGCACCCACACGCCCAATGGACGACACACCCAGGCCAATCAAGTCGCAGTCAGGCTGCGTGCTGTAGCCCTGG
This sequence comes from Burkholderiales bacterium RIFOXYD12_FULL_59_19, assembly GCA_001771065.1. GTDB lineage: Bacteria > Pseudomonadota > Gammaproteobacteria > Burkholderiales > Burkholderiaceae_C > Rhodoferax. The sequence goes on from MESQ01000027.1 coordinate 6,428, forward strand.
AAATTTCGGTGCAAACGCCCCTGCCGCTTGGCCACGGCCAATGAATCTTCAGGCAGTGCAAAATGGTCCATGCCAATGTACACATAACCTGCCGCCAAAAATGCCGCCATGGACTGCGCCAGCATGGACACCTTGGCAGCGCCAGTGGGGATCTCCACCGAGGATATCCGCCTTTGAGGCTTGAAGCGCTCTGGCAAATGCGCGTAGGCATACAAGGCGATACGATCAGGCCGGAGTTCAATAATTTGACTAATCGTGCGCTCAAATGACTCAGGCGTCTGCTCGGGCAGCCCATAAATCAGATCGGCATTGACTGACTCGAAGCCTTTTTGGCGGGCTGCCGCCACCAGTGCGAAAACCTGCTCAGCGGGTTGAATACGGTGAACGGCTTTTTGCACTGCCGGATCAAAGTCCTGAACGCCGAAACTTAAACGGTTAAAACCAAGCTCGGCCAGAGTGTCGAGGCGATTTTCGTCGATTGTCCGGGGATCAATTTCAATGGAATACTCCCCCCCCGGCATCAATGAAAAATTGCGGCCCAACATGTGCATCAATTCGCGCAACTCGTCGTCCGAGAGAAATGTTGGCGAACCACCGCCCAGGTGCAACTGGGAAACGACTTGGCCTTGGCCAAGATGCTTGACGTGAAGGTCGATCTCGCGACTTAAATACCGAAGGTAAGCCGCGGCACGATCATGGTGCTTGGTAATGATCTTGTTGCAGGCACAGTAATAACAAAGAGACTCACAGAAAGGAATATGAACATACAGCGATAAGGGCAACGCCAGCGCCGCAGCACCTGAGCGCCTTTGCTCCAGAGCCAGGATGTAGTCTTGCGAAGTAAAAGCCTCCACAAATCGATCGGCCGTAGGATAAGACGTGTAGCGTGGGCCGGACACATCATACTGGCGAATCAAACTCTCAGATATTGGCTCGGCGACACTTTCAGTCATTCTTTGTCCTTATGGGTTTGCTTAGAATATGCCTTGGGAATGCGAATTTTTTCTTGATCTTGATCAAATTACTCAAAGATAAATGAAGCATTGACCTTCTGCTTAAAATTGATGTAAATCAGATATCAAAGCCAAAGAGTGTCAAAATCAGTCCAATGAATCATCAGTCCATCAAAATCGCCTGTTCCAATTGCAACATGCGTGAATTGTGCATGCCTATCGGCTTAAACGAAGGTGACCTTGATCGCATTGATGCCATCATTGGCGTCCGAAAAAAAATCAAACGTGGCGAATCTCTGTACCACAACGGTGACAGGTTCAATAACCTCTACGCCATCAGAACCGGATTTTTCAAAACCTGCATCACTTCTGAAGACGGTCGTGACCAAGTGACCGGCTTTCAAATGGCGGGAGAAGTGATCGGTCTCGATGGCATCGTCAATGACCACCACACCTGTGATGCAGTGGCTTTGGAAGACGCTGAAATTTGTGCCATGCCGTTTGCGCAGATTGAAGACCTGTCACGCGAAGTGACCGCTTTGCAGCACCATGTGCACAAAATCATGAGCCGCGAAATTGTGCGTGAACACGGCGTCATGCTGCTGCTAGGCAGCATGCGCGCAGAAGAGCGATTGGCGGCATTTCTGCTCAATTTGGCGCAGCGATTACATGCTCGCGGCTTTTCTCAATCAGAATTGATCCTGCGCATGACGAGGGAAGAAATTGGCAGTTTCCTTGGCCTCAAACTGGAGACCATCAGCCGCACCTTCTCAAGATTTGCCGACGACGGCATCGTTGAAGTCAAACAACGCCATGTTCATATTCTCAATACGCAGGCATTGCAGGAAATTGTGAATCCAAGATAGTTCGAGTCCGTGTCAAGACATTACTTGGTAGGCGGCACGATCCCTGTAGTGGCGTGATTTCGACCCAGCATGGCTGGCGCTTCGCTACTTTCCTTTCTGCGTGCTTCAATGGACTGGTCTGACTGCCGTGACGGCATATAACTGTCGTCACTGATGATTTCATTGGGGCGACTCATCGCCAGGTAGAGTGTTACAAACCCAGCCACCACCACAATGGCAGGTCCGGCAATGACCATCCAGACAAAACCATGTTTCCACCACGGAGCGCTTGAATTTTCAATTGATTTATTCATGAGTGATTTCAATTTTTAGGAACAACACCTGAGACATTGAGGAGCCAAAAAGAAAAGACCTGGTCTCCTTCAACAAGGAGATCAGGTCTTGGGACGTGAGCCTTGGGCTTATTTGTTCGACATGCCCCAAATGTAAGAGGTCAAAACATGAATTTGAGCCTCAGTCAATTTTTCATTTTGTGCCGGCATCACGTTGATTTTGCCATTATTGATCATCTCAACAATAGTTTTTTCGCCAAAGCCGTGCAACCAGATGTTGTCCGTGAGATTGGCAGAGCCCACGGCTTGCATACCCTTGCCGTCTGGACCGTGACAGGCCGCACAGACAGCAAACTTGTCTTTGCCCAAAGCGGCGCGAGCCGAATCATGTGGGCTGCCGGACAAACTCAGTACGTATTGCGCTACATTTTTGACATCATCAGCCGATCCTACGGCCGCCGCCATGGGTGGCATGTTGCCATTACGACCACCAAGCAAGGTTTCCTTGATTTTCTCTGGGGTGCCGCCGTGCAGCCAATCACCATCCGTCAAGTTGGGAAAACCTTTGTTACCACGGGCATCAGAGGCGTGGCATTGTGCGCAATTGTTCCCATACAGGCGCTCGCCAATCGCCATGGCTTGCGCATCCTTGGCGATATCTTCGGCTTTCATCGCCATGAACTTGGCATAAATCGGCGCAGTCTCTGCATTGCCCTTGGCAATCTCGTCCGCATGCAATTTGGCTGACGTCCACCCCAAGGTACCCGGATTGCTGCCCAGACCCGGGTAAAGCACCAGATAAACCAAGGAGAACACGATGGTGATCACGAACATGTAGCTCCACCAACGTGGCAGAGGATTGTTCATTTCTCGCAAATCACCGTCCCAGACATGCCCGGTGGTATTGTCATTGGCGGTAGAAGCTTTCATCTTGCCTGTGACAAACAACAAAACCAGGCAGGCAACGATGCCGACCAAAGTGATGCCAGAAATATATATTTCCCAAAAATTACTTGTGAAATCGCTCATTTTTATTCCAATCAGGTGAAAGGGTCAATCCTGCTCAAAAGGCAAGTTGGCAGCTTTGTCAAAGTCAGCAGAATTTTTACGGGAATAAGCCCAGCCAATGATCCCGATGAAAGTCAAAAAGCTGACCACAGTGACCAGTGAGCGAAGCGTGTTGACATCGAACTCCATAAATGTCCCCTCGTTACTTTGCAGTCGTACCAAGAACCTGGAGGTAGGCCACCATGGCATCCATTTCGGTCTTGCCCTTGAGTTCTTCAACCGATGCAGCGATTTCAGCATCGGTGTAAGGCACACCTACTTTGCGCAGCGCAGTCATGTGCGACGGCATGCTGCCAGCATTGACAGGCGTATTCATCAACCAAGGATAGGCTGGCATGATGGACTCGGGCACGAGGTCGCGCGGATTGTTCAGGTGGGTGATCTGCCATTGGTCGCTGTACTTTCCGCCGACACGATGCAGATCAGGGCCGGTACGTTTGCTGCCCCACTGAAACGGATGGTCATAGACAAACTCATTGGCCTTGGAGTAAGGACCGTAGCGCAGGGTCTCGGCACGGAACGGCCGGATCATCTGTGAATGACAGTTATAGCAGCCCTCTCGGGTATAGATGTCCCGCCCGGCCAACTGGAGTGCGTTATATGGCTTGAGACCTGGCGCTGCCACCGTGGTTGACTTCTGGAAGAACAAAGGCACGATTTCAACCAGCCCGCCAAACAGCAACACAATTAAGATCAAAACGATCATCAATCCGTTGTTGGTTTCGATCGTTGAGTGCGACAGACCGCCGCTTTGATTCGTAGTAGACATAATTTTGATACCTCAAGCGTGTGCAGCAACAGCCGGAATGTTGACCGTGACAGAGCGGCCTGCAGTAGCTGTCTTGATCGTGTTCCACAGCATGATGATCATGCCCGTCAGGTAAAGCGTGCCCCCAGCCAAACGCAGAACGTAGAACGGATAGCTGGCTTTGACTGACTCCACAAAGGTATAAGTCAGGGTACCGTCCGGATTGATGGAGCGCCACATCAGGCCTTGCATCACGCCGGCAATCCAGAGTGCTGCAATGTAGAGCACGATACCGATCGTTGCCATGTAGAAGTGAACTTCAATGGCTTTCACACTGAACATCTGTTTTTGTCCGAACAGGCGCGGAATCAGGTAATACATGGAACCCATGGTGACCAGACCCACCCATCCCAAGGCACCGGAGTGCACGTGGCCCACGGTCCAATCGGTGTAATGAGACAAGGCATTCACAGTCTTGATGGCCATCATCGGACCTTCAAAGGTCGACATACCGTAAAAGGACAAGGACACAATCAGGAACCGCAGGATGGGGTCATCACGCAGCTTGTGCCAGGCACCGGACAGAGTCATGATGCCGTTGATCATGCCGCCCCAGCTCGGAGCCAGCAAAATCAGGGAAAACACCATACCAACGGACTGGGTCCAGTCTGGCAAGGCGGTGTAGTGCAAGTGGTGCGGACCCGCCCACATGTAGGTGAATATGAGTGCCCAAAAGTGAACAATGGAGAGACGGTAAGAATAAACAGGACGACCTGCCTGCTTGGGAATGAAGTAGTACATCATGCCAAGGAAGCCTGCCGTCAGGAAGAAGCCCACCGCATTGTGACCATACCACCATTGAACCATGGCATCCTGCACACCGGCATAGGCCGAGTACGATTTCATGCCCATGAGCTCGACCGGAATAGCCGCACTGTTAACCAGGTGCAATATGGCAACAGCAAGAATGAACGCACCAAAAAACCAGTTGGCCACATAAATATGCTTGACCTTGCGGGTTCCGACCGTGCCAAAGAACACGATGGCATACGACACCCACACCAGGGTAATTAAAATGTCGACAGGCCATTCCAGTTCGGCGTATTCCTTACCCGAGGTGTAACCCAAAGGCAGCGATATGGCCGCTAACAGAATAACGACTTGCCAGCCCCAAAAAGTGAAGGCCGCCAGTTTGTCACTAAAGATACGCACCTGGCAGGTGCGTTGCACCACGTAGTACGAGGTAGCAAAGAGGCCACAACCGCCAAACGCAAAAATGACTGCATTGGTATGCAGAGGGCGCAATCGCCCAAAGGATAAAAACGAAATACCCATGTTGAGCTCTGGCCAGGCCAGCTGGGCGGCGATGATGACGCCCACCAGCATACCCACCACACCCCACACTACAGTCATGATGGCAAACTGTCTTACAACCTTGTCGTTGTAAGTTGTTGCCTGCGAATTTGGAAATGCCATGTTCACCTCTTTTCTGTTTGAGCGGCGCAGTATGCATGAAGCATTTGTGCCGCCATTTGATATGGATCAAATTGTTACAAAATATGCTTAACCGTCCTTAAGAATTCGCTCCCCCTCTTTTTCAATGTCGTCAAATTGTCCGCTGTAGATTGCCCACCAGATACCGCCGATGATAAAAAATACCAGAACAACCGACAGTGGCACTAAAAAATACAAAATATCCATCACGCTTTCCATTCAAACTGTTCGTTTTTTGACAAACGCAACGCATTGAGCACCACCAACAAAGAACTACTGGCCATGCCCAGACCCGCCAGCCAGGCTGGAAGCAGTCCAAAAACAGCCAGCGGCACACAGATCGCGTTGTAAATGGCGGCCCAGCTTAAGTTTTGCCTGACGATGGTCAGCGTGCGTCGAGATAATAAAAGTGCATCAACGACATTCGTCAAGCGGCCACCCGAAACCAAAAAATCGGCCTGAGCCTGTGCCAGCGGTACGGCTTGTCCAAAGGCAAACGAGGCGTGGGCCCCAGCCAATACCGGACCATCGTTCAAACCATCACCGATGACCGCAACTTTATGACCTCGAACCTGCGATTCACGTAAAAAATCAAGCTTGTCCTGCGGCGAGCAGTTCCCCTGGGCTTGTGTTATGCCCACTTGCTCAGCCACGCGCTGCGCCGCGTCGCTGGCATCCCCCGACAGCAAATACACGCTGATACCCGCGCGTTGCAAGGCAGCCACGGTCGCTTTGGCGTCCGGGCGAAGATCTTCCTGAAATTCAAAGCTGGCCAGCCAACCAGCGTCGTCACTCATATGTACCTGTAAAGCACCGGGATTCAATTGCGCTACGTCGCAAAAGCTAGCGGAACCCAGGCGCAAGACAAAAGCTGGCTTTGCCCCACCTGAGAAATTCACCACGGCTTGAACCCCCTGCCCTGCATGCTCTACCACCTGGTCTAATTGCCAACGCTCGGTAACCTCTGCCAGACCGGCTGCGGCGACCAAAGCCCTGGAAAGTGGGTGTAAGGAATGTTGCGCCAGAACTGCTGCCAAGGCCAGCGCCTGTTGCTGCGTAAAACCCTGCCGAACCTGAATGTGATTGACTACCATGGCATCGCGCGTCAAGGTCCCGGTTTTGTCGAACATCACTGTGTCGACACCGGCCAAGGATTCAAAGGCATCCAGGCGACGTACCAGCACCCCGCGCCTGGCCAGGGCACCGGCAGCTGACAACATGGCTGCGGGTGTCGCCAGTGACAGGGCACAGGGACAGGTGACGATCAGCACGGAAACCGCCACCATCAGAGCCCGTTCGGGGTCGGTCCGCCACCAATAAGCGCAGGCCAGGCCAGCGGCAATCAGCACCCCGATCAGGAACGGCTTGGCGATGGTGTCGGCCAGCCGGGCCAAAGTGGGCTTGCTGGTCGAGGCGCTTTCCATCAATTTGACAATTTGGGCAAACCGAGTGTGCTCGCCCACCCGATCGACCCGCATCTGCACCATGGCCGACAGGTTGTGACTGCCAGAGATCACCTCATCACCGACCTGACGTGTCAGGGGCCGGGACTCACCCGTCAATAAAGCCTCGTCAACCGACGTGTGCCCTTGCAACAACACTCCATCGGCAGGAAATGCCTCGCCCGGCAAAACACGGATCACATCTCCGACCTGCAACCGACGGACCGGCACACGTTCAAACTGCCCGTCTGGCCCGAGCCGTAACACACTGTCCGGCAAACGGTTCATCAAGGTCTCAAGGGCGCCTGCCGTCTTGTCACGCAAACGCAACTCAAGCCAACGCCCGGCCAGCAGGAAAAATACAAACATGGTCAAGGAATCAAAAAAAACCTCGTGGCCAAAAATACCGGCGGGGTCAAAGGTACCGGCGCTGCTGACCAAAAAAGTAATTAGCATACCCAACGCCACCGGCAGGTCCATGCTGATGCGTCGATGCAGCACATCGCGCCAGGCGCTGCTGAAAAAAGGACCGCATGAGAAAAAAATCACCGGCAAAGTCAAAACCCAGGAAGCCCAACGCAGCAACTGCTCCATTTCAGGGGTCAAGTCACCCGGCTGGGCCACGTAGGCCGGATAGGCATACATCATGACCTGCATCATGCACAGGCCAGCAACCATCATGCGCCACAGGGCTTTACGTGACTCTACAAGTCGGCGCTCGCGGGCAAAGGCATCGTTGGCAGGCAGCGCCCGATAGCCGGCTTCATGCACCGCCTGCATCCAGCCCGACGGCACCACCGCCTGTGACGCCCAAACCACCTTGGCCCGATGACTGCCGGCACTGACCTCCACATTACGCACACCGGGTACGCTCTTGAGGACATCTTCAATGGTCAGTGCGCATGCCGCGCAGTGCATGCCTTCAATCAGGACATTGGATTCCCAGCATCCGAGTTGATGCGCCACCGGGCGGCTAAAGGCCGACCATTCCTGTTCATCATCGAGCAGCGACAGCGCTAAAACCTGCTGCTGCTGATGCGCACGGTCAGCACCGGCCAGAGTCGCTGCGGGGTTGGGTTCATCAAAAGCAGGGAGACTGGACATCAAAAGTGGCATGGTTGTGAGGTTAACTGACAAGAGCTGTAATTTACCTGACAATTGTCAAGCTTAAAAAATCGCATCAAGGTGTATGCTGACACTTTCAACAGGCTGGAGAGACAATCATGTACGACAAAATTCTTCTCGCAACAGACGGCACCGCTTTATCCAAAAAAGCTGTCAGCAGCGCCATATCGTTGGCAGCGTTGACGGGCGCAAGCCTGGTCGCTCTTAAAGTTGTTCCACGTTACCCACAAAGTTATTTTGAAGGCGGCTTGGCCCTGCAAGCGGCTGAAGTAGGACGAATTGAAAAACAATGGTCTGAGGAAGGTCAGGCAGTGGTTGACGAGGTTAAAAAAACAGCCGAGTCACAAGGTGTCAAAACACGCGCCCTGACCATCAAATCAGATGTTGTATCAGACGCCATCATTGCCACTGCGCGCAAACACAAATGCGATGTGATCGTGATGGCTTCCCATGGACGAAAAGGCGTCAAGCGCCTGCTTTTAGGCAGTGAAACACAGCAGGTACTGACCCACTCACACATTCCAGTCCTGGTGCTGCGCTAACACAGACCAAACCCCGCGTGATTGGTCCAGTCAAGGAAAGCGACAGGGTTATTGGTCTTGGAAACGTTGGCGAATCAGTAGAACCTGTTCCCAATTGGAAAAAAATGCGTTGACACAGCGCGGGTCAAAATGTACCCCTGACTTGGCTTGTATGTACTCAGCGGCCCGCTCCAGGGACCAGGCGGTTTTATAGGGGCGTGCCGATGTCAGTGCATCGAAAACATCGGCAACGGCAACAATACGGCTAAAAATCGGAATTTCCTCTCCGATCAAACCCAAAGGATAGCCTGACCCATCAAATTTCTCGTGATGGGCCTTGGCTATTTCGGCGCCTGCCTGCAATACTTTAGACGAGCTGTCTTTTAAAATTTCGTGCCCGTACATGGCATGTTGTTTCATGATTTCAAATTCATCCGGTGTTAACCGGGCTGGTTTGAGCAATATATTGTCAGCAATGCCGACTTTGCCAATATCGTGCATGGGCGCGGCTTCCAACAACAATACCTGGTCCTCGACCGGCAAACCCAGTCCTTTGGCAATCAACTCGGAATAATGCGCCATGCGCAAAATATGCGCTCCTGTTTCAGGGTCCCGATACTCGGCTGCCTTGGACAAACGAATCACAGTCTCACGCTCACGCTGCAAAATGTTCAGGGTTGCTTTTTTTACCTCCTCAGCCAACCAACTTGCCCGATCTGCCAAATTTTTCCGACTCTCAGCCAAATGCAGCAAGTTATTGGCACGCGCCATAAACTCTGCCTTGTCGATTGGTTTTGTCAAAAAGTCAGTGGCGCCTACTTCCAGTGCACGATAACGAATCTGCTTTTGATCATTGGCGGTGATCATCAAAATCAAAACATCTTCTTTTCCAGCCGTTTTTCTAAGTTGTACGATGAATTCAATACCATTCATCTCCGGCATCATGTAATCCAGAATAATCAAGTCAACCGGTCGGGTTTTTGCCCAGTCAAGGCCCTCAACCGCACTCGAAAATTTAACCGCATGGCTGTCAGGAATGCGTTTCACCAAAGCATCAAACAAGATCAAATTGATTTCAGTGTCATCAACTATCAAAACCTGGTGTGTCATTTGAATCAGTGCATTTGGGGAATAAAAGAAATGACGCAGCCTGAACCCAGGCTGCGAGCATCAAACATCGTCATGAATCGTCTTGGCAGTTTTTAAGGCTGTCATCAATTTGGCTACCTCAATCTCCAGGGCGTTCAGCTTCTGGCGTAAATACCCGGTTGCAAGTTCTGAGTCTGGAGTTAGCCATTTTTTTGCCAATGCTTCCATCTCAGATGCCAGTGTGACAGCAGGTTCGGCCCTGAACATTCCCAAAGTTCCTTTGAGGGCATGTGCCAAATTCAGCAGGCTTGCTGCATCATGTTCATCCAGTGCATGGTGCATTTTGACTTGATCCAAAGGCCAATATTCCTGAAAAACGTCAGAAATGATGTCAACCACTTCGCTATCAGAGGCTCGCAGTGCCGCCAGATAATCAAAATCTGGAACCTCTGCATCCCCTATTTCCATGTCAACTGAGATGTTCTGCGTCAGCTGTGCCATGGCCTGATGCGCTGGGTTAAACAAGTTCAGAACGCGTTGCAACTGCGCAGTTTCAATGGGTTTGGAGATGTAATCGTCCATGCCCACCGCCAAACAACGATCCCGATCACCCTGCATGGCATTGGCTGTCATGGCCACAATGGGTGTACGTTGGCCGTGCTCTGAGGCTCGAAACAGGCGGGTTGCCTCCAAACCATCCATGACCGGCATCATCATGTCCATAAAGATCAGATCAAAGGAGCGTTGGGCCAAAATGTCCAAGGCGATTTTTCCATCACAGGCAATCGTGACGTGATGCCCCAGGCGACTTAACAAAACAGTGGCAAGCTGTTGGTTGACGATATGGTCTTCGACCAACAAGATATCCATCACACTGTGTTTTTTGTCCAGCTGATAACGCGTGACAAAGTCACGATTGACCAAGGGTGAGGCACTGATCACGCGCTTGAGTAATTCAGTCAATTCGTCTGGCGTAAAGGGTTTTGACAAATAGGCCACAAAACCCGCTTCCTTGGAGCGTTGTGCATCACCTTTGAGACCCGCCGAAGACAGCATCACCAAACGTAAATACTGACAACCTGGCATGGCCAGCATTTGTTTGGCCGTTGTAAAACCGTCCAAGACCGGCATTTGAGCATCCAATAACACCAGATCAAACAGTTGGTTTTCTGCCAGCGACTGCGCTAGCAGGGTCAGTGCCTGCTCCCCGGACTCGGCCAAAGTCACCTTGGTTTGCAGGCCCTGTAGCGATTTCAACAACACGAGACGATTGACTTCAATGTCATCAACAACCAGAACCCGCAAACCGGTCAAACGGATCTCCTCGGCAAGCACCTGGTGGACGACATGTAAGTTTCGATCCATATGGATCGAAAAATTGAATTGACTGCCGCGACCGAGCTCGCTTTTCACCGTCATCTGGCCGCCCAGGGCTTGCACCAGACGTGAGGAAATGGACAGTCCCAAGCCGGTCCCGCCATAACGGCGCGTAATACTGCTGTCTTCCTGGGAAAATGCCTCGAACACGGTGTGCAACTTGTCGGCCGGAATACCAATGCCGGAGTCCTGCACCGAAAATTCAAACAAGGCATGGGTGGTGGCAATTTCGCTGGCCGAAATGCGCAACACCACCTGCCCTTTTTCTGTGAATTTGATGGCGTTACCCAACAGATTCATCAAAATTTGCCGCACACGACCTGGATCACCCAGGATTGACATCGGCACATCAGGCGCAATGTCACACACCATTTCAAGCCCTTTGGCATTGGCTCGCACCACCAGTGCCTTGAGCGTTTCACTGACCATTCGGCCCAGGTCAAAGGGAATTTTTTCAATCAATAACTTACCCGCTTCAATCTTGGAAAAATCCAGAATGTCGTTGATCACCTTGAGCAAAGAATCAGAGGAAGATTTGACAATGGTGAGGTATTCACGCTGCTCTTCGGTCAAGGGCGTATCAAGTGCCAACTCGGTCATGCCGATCACGCCGTTCATGGGCGTTCGAATTTCATGACTCATGTTGGCCAAAAAATCCGATTTGGCCCGGTTGGCTACTTCAGCGGCCTCTTTGGCCCGCTTCAGTTCTTCTGAGGCACGTTGGGCGTCAGAAATGTCGGCCAGATAACCGTTCCACAACACCCCGCCATCGGCCGCGCGTTTGGGCATGGATTCGCCATGTACCCAAATCAACTTCTGACTGACCTTGTGGTGCATGCGGAAGTCAAGTGAAATGCGGCTGTTGTTCTTGGCCGATGCCACAAAAGCCTCGGTAAACGACTCTTGGTCATCGACATGAATTTGTGCAAAAAATTCGGCCGGATCAGCCATGACCTTTTCGGATGCCAAGCCGCAAATTTGTTGCGACACCGAGCTGCAAAAAGAAAACTTTTGGTGGCCATCAGCCCAAAGCCGATACTGAAAAACAACCACGGGAATACTCTCGGTAACTTCTCGCAGGCGCTCACCGGCCTCCCGGATCAAAGTTACATCTTGCCAAATGCCGGTAAAAACAGTGGCGCCATCGGCCGCCAGGCTAGGCTCGGGGTTGATCTCAGAGTGGATGACACGCTGGCTGCCGTCTGGCATCAAAATCCGATAATCACTCTGCCAAGCTTTGTGTTGTGCCGCCGCAGTCAGCACGGCCTGAAAACAGCGTTCACGCTCTTGCACAATGATTTGCTGAAATGCCAGATTGCCATCGGCCAAAAGTGCATGGCGATCAATACCGCGAATCTCAGCCACCCGATCACTCAGAAAAGTATACCGAATCTTCCCATGCCCAACCTCGCACTGGAACACCACACCAGGCACTGCATTGGTGATTCTGCGCACCCGCGCCTCGGTGGCAGCAATCGCCGCTTCCATTCTCTTGCGTTCCGTGATGTCGGTGCGGATGGCGATAAATTGAATTGGCGCAGCCGTTTCGTCCAACAATGGCACGATGGTTGCCTGCACCCAATACAAATGACCCTGCCGGGAACGATTGCAAATTTCACCGTGCCAGACTTTGCCCGCCAGGATGGTTTGCCACAAGTTTGCAAAAAAACCACGGGTTTGTAGGCCCGCATTCAGAATATTGTGATTTCGACCAATCAGGAACTCCCGCGGGTAACCGCTGATTTCGCAAAATTTGTCATTGGCATACGTAATAAGCCCCGCCAGATCCGTCATACTCACAATGGCATGTTGATCCAGGGCAAATTTCTGTTTGGCCAGGTCAGACAATGCCGCCTGTAAATCGCGTTCGCTCATCTCCCGCTGTTGCGCCAGCTCAGACATCAGATTCGACAAGGATTCGAGGTTGTCATCTCGTAACACTGGCAACTCGGTATCCATGGATTGCATCAAACTGGCAGCAGTCTGGCGTAAAGAATCAATGGCGCGGGTACGACTCTCCAACTCCTGGCGCAAACGATCATTGGTATGTGACAACTCAATTGAACTGATCTGCAAACTCCGGGTTTTAAGGTCCAAATCCTGGTCATTTTGCGCATAAGCCTCTTCGACCTGGTTCAAAAAATGCCCCAGGCCAGACAACAAACCAGCGCTAGCTTTTGAAATGTCGGGCGTAGCCGCCAATTGCCTCAGTTCATCCAAGGCAGCTGGCAGTTGGCCATCGTCCTCTCCCAACAATCGTTTGATTTGGCGAGATAACAATTTATGCATGGTGCAGGTGCTTCACTTTCAAGCGGCTTGGGGTCGCTCGGTGAGGTGGGTAGTCGTCATGGTCTGATTGTGCAACTTGTAAACCGTATCCCGTGCGAATCAAACCGTCTTCAGACTGGTCGCTTGCCAACATGTCAAACGGGAAGAGCAAACCGGACGCCGGCAGGTTTGCTGCGTGTTCACCCAGATAGCGTCGGCACACATCCAGGGTGGGTTTACCGTCAAGTTTAAACAGGACATTGTTCATACGTCGGGTCACCTTGTGGGTCAGACCAAACGGTTGCCAGTCGCCTCTGGTCCCATGCGCCAATGCCAAAGCTTCGCCATACAGCCCGACACATGCGACGTGATTGTTGTGAACACCAGAATTGTCCAGTACCCATGTTTCCATGAACGCCGCGTCATCACCCGCCAAACCGCCAAAAATCAGGACGGATGGCGGCAACACCTGACTTAACCCGGCAATTAAAGCGCTACCGTTGATGTTGAGACCTTGACCCAACACCATAACAGCACGCAAACCAGGGGCGGGCAATTGCATCCCCAAACGCATGCCAGCGGCGAAGGAGTCTTTCATCGACGACGGGGTAGTAGCGGCCTGGTGCAAGTCGGTGGCATTGAAGTGAATGACTATCACCGCACAAGAACCCCCGGTGACTCCCAAATTGAAAACTTCGCCAGCCGTGCTGCACCCCAGCCGAACAGCCTGCGAAAAACCATCCGCCATCGGTTGAATCAGCCATTTTGACCATGTTCCGACGCCAAATACCAGCAGTAACTGAAGCGAACAGGACTGAAGCAAAGAAAAATCTCGCACCTGCGGGGCAGCATCCCGAAAAACAGTCTGAATTACATGCATGCCCGCTCCTGCGAATGATCCACAAAATACTAACGGATTTATACCTTGTTAAAGCGTTCCCTCAGGACATTCTTTTGCACCTTGCCCATGGCATTTCGCGGCAAATCGGCCAGCACATGGCATTGTTTTGGCACCTTGTAGTTGGCCATGCAGGCTTTCATATCCGCCAAAATTTTTGCTGGATCCAATTGCGCCCCTGGCCGTGGCACCACCACAGCCACCCCAATTTCGCCAAAATCGGCATGCGGCACACCCACCACGGCACTCTCGGCCACACCGGGCAAGTCGTTGATAAAACTCTCGAGCTCAGCCGGATAAACGTTATAGCCGCCACTGATGATCAGGTCTTTGCTGCGACCCACAATACTCACATAGCCCTGTTCATCCACCTTGCCCACGTCACCCGTCTTGAAAAAACCGTCACTGGTAAATTCTTCCGCTGTTTTTTCAGGCATGCGCCAGTAACCAGCAAACACGTTGGGGCCTTGCACCTGAATGTCTCCAATTTCACCTGGTGCAAGCTCGGCGTCCTGTGCATCGACCACCCGCAAGCGCACCCCCGGTAGTGGCATGCCGACGGTGCCACCACGGCGCTCGCCCTGGTAGGGGTTGGAGGTAAGCATGATTGTCTCACTCATGCCATAACGCTCCAGAATGGTGTGACCGCTGCGCTCCTGCCAGGCTTTGAAGGTATCCAGCAGCAAGGGCGCAGAGCCTGAAACAAAAAGCCGCATATGCTGTACGGCACGCTTGTTCAGACCCGGCTCAGCCAACAGGCGTACATACAAGGTGGGCACGCCCATGAACACAGTCGCCCCTGGCAAATGTTGCAGCACCACTTTGGGATCAAATTTGGCCAGCCAAATCATTTTGCTGCCATTGATGAGCGCACCATGAATCGCCACAAACAAGCCATGCACATGAAAAATGGGCAGCGCATGAATCAACACGTCGCCCCCTTGATCCGGGCTGCGCCAGCCCCAAACATCTTTCAGCACCAGCGCGTTGCTCAGCATATTGCCGTGTGTCAACATGGCACCCTTGGAACGACCTGTGGTGCCGCTGGTGTAAATGATGACCGCCAGGTCATCGGGCTTTTTGGATGCCACGACATGCTGATCTGAGACATGGGCAGCGCGCGCCAGCAAGGTGCCGGTGCGGTCGACATTCAGTGTGAAGACCCAGCGCGTGTTTACCCTGAACGCCAGCGTGCTGACCCAGCCAAAGTTTTGCTCACTGCACACCACCACGGCAGGTTCGGCATTGCCAAGAAAATAGTCAATTTCTGCGCTTTGGTAAGCCATGTTGAGCGGCAAAAAAACAAAACCTGCACGCAGCGTGGCCAGGTACAGCATCAGCGCCTCCACCGACTTTTCAACCTGCACGGCAATGCGGGAACCTTCTGGCAATCCCAGCGACTGCAAAAAATTGGCCAACATGGCGGTGCCACGCTCCAGGTCACGCCAGCTGTAACACTGACCCGCATCGGTTTCAACGGCGATGGTGTCCAGGTCAGTGGGAAATGCCTGGCGCAAGTGCGCATAAAGATTGGCAGAGACTTCAGACACGGTGGTTTCCTCTATGTTTCCGGTAAATCTGGATGGTTTGGACCGGCGCTATGTCAAAACGCCGGCGGTCGTTTTTCCAGAAAAGCGTTGATGCCCTCGCGCTGCTCAAAGCTGTCAGCGTAGTCGTAGGCCGTGGCCAGCAGCGATGGCAACTGGTCATGCATGAGTGCACGAAGGGTCTGTTTGTTCAGCCGCGCCGCCTGGGGCGCCAACTGGCAGATGCGCCGCACGTTGGCTTGTGCCAGCTCACTGACATCCTCATCGGCGACGACCTGGCTCAAGAAACCGCGCAGCAACATGTCAGGTGCACTGAAAACAGCGGCCTCCAACAGCATCTGGCGGGCCGTCCTCAGCCCCGCTTCACGCGCGACCAGCGCGGCTTCGCGCGGTGCCATCGGAAACCCAAGTTTGGCAATGGGTGCACCAAAGCGGGCCGATTCTGCCGCCATACGAATATCGCAACAACTGGCGATCTCGACACCTGCTCCCATACAGTTGCCCTCGATCTGCGCCACCATCGGCACATCACAAGCCAGCATTGCGCTCAGGGCGCCCCACACTTCGTCTTCGTGGAAGGCGCGCAACAAAGGCTCCTGGAACCTGAAACCGGGGTATTCCGAAATATCGCCGCCAGCACAAAAATGGGCCCCGTCGCCAGACACCAGCACGCAGCGCAGCTCGGTCATGCCCTGGATGCGTTCAAACACGGCTCTCAAATCACGCCACATGGCGCGTGACATCGCGTTGAAGCGCTTGGGATAACTCAGCGTGACATGCGCCACCCCAGCAGCTTGCTCAAACCTGATTCTTGATGGCATGTGGCAACCAATACTACTTGCCTGAATTTTGCGGCTGCGCGCCAGCCCACCACCACAATCCCAGGCCGCCCACAACCATCGGCAGACACAGCCACTGGCCCATGCTCATGCCAAGTGACAACAAGCCCAGGTGGGCGTCAGGCTCGCGGAAAAATTCGGCAATGAACCTGAACAGACCATAACCCAGCAGGAACATGGCAGCCACCTGCCCGCGCGCACGCGCCTTGCGGGCATAAAGCCAGAGCAACCCAAACAGCAGCAAACCTTCCAGCAAAAACTGGTAGACCTGCGACGGGTGGCGCGGCAAATCACCCGCACCCCTGAACACCATGCCCCAAGGCAGATCGGGGCTGGCCACCCTGCCCCACAGTTCCCCATTGATAAAGTTGCCTACGCGCCCGGCGGCCAGACCCGTAGGGACGCAAGGCGCCACAAAATCAGCGACCTGCAGCCAATGCCGGCCGCGTGAATGCGCAAACCAGAGCATCGCCACAATCACACCCAGCAAGCCCCCGTGAAAACTCATGCCTCCCTGCCACACCGCAAAGACCTCCAGCGGATGCGCGGCGTAGTACAGGGGTTTGTAAAAAAGGCAATATCCGAGGCGGCCGCCCAGCACCACGCCCATCACACCCAAAAACAGAATGTCTTCAACGTCCTGTTTTTTCCAGGCTTGCGGGCCTGTCATAGAGACAAATGGCGCATGGTGCAGGCGCAAGCGCCCCAACCACACGAACAGGCCAAAGGCGGCCAGGTAGGTCAGACCATACCAATGAACGGCCACGGGGCCGAGTTGCAGCGCAATCGGGTTTATTTCAGGATGAATCAGCATGCCTGGCATTGTCTCGCAAGCCAGGGGCAATTTGAACCCAAAATGGGCTTTAAAGTAGACTCGTACGCTACGCCCAAGTACACAGCGACCGACCCGAACACCACAACCCAACGCCAAAGAACCACCATGGACAGAAAACCCGTCGTCATGAATCCGCGCAGCAAAAACATCACCGAGGGCAAATCGCGCGCTCCCAACCGCTCCATGTACTACGCCATGGGGTATGAGGGCGATGACTTCACCAAACCCATGATTGGTGTCGCCAATGGCCATAGCACCATCACACCCTGCAACTCGGGACTGCAAAAGCTGGCCGACGCGGCCATGGTGGCGATTGAAGAAGCTGGCGGCAACGCCCAGGTATTTGGCACCCCCACCATTTCGGACGGCATGTCGATGGGCACCGAGGGCATGAAATACAGCCTGGTCAGCCGCGAAGTCATCTCCGACTGCATCGAAACCTGTGTGCAGGGCCAGTGGATGGACGGTGTGCTGGTCATTGGCGGCTGCGACAAAAACATGCCCGGTGGCCTGATGGGCATGCTGCGCGCCAATGTGCCGGCCATTTATGTCTATGGCGGCACCATTTTGCCGGGGCATTACAAGGGTCAGGACCTCAACATCGTGAGCGTATTCGAGGCAGTGGGCGAAAACGCTGCAGGCCGTCTGAGCGACCAAGACCTGCTGGAGATCGAGCGCCGCGCCATTCCCGGCCCGGGTTCCTGCGGCGGCATGTACACCGCCAACACCATGAGCTCTGCCTTCGAGGCGCTGGGAATCTCTTTGATGTACTCCAGCACCATGGCCAATCCGCATGACGAAAAGCTGAATTCGGCCAGGGACTCAGCCAAGGTGCTGATCGACGCCATCAGGAACGACCTCAAACCGCGCGACATTGTGACCCGTAAGTCGATCGAAAATGCCATCGCCGTGGTCATGGCCATTGGCGGCTCGACCAATGCCGTGCTGCACTTCCTGGCCATTGCCCATGCAGCGGGCGTGGCCTGGACGATTGACGACTTTGAGCGTGTGCGCGTCAAAACTCCGGTGCTCTGCGACCTCAAGCCCAGTGGCAAGTACTTGGCGGTCGACCTGCATCGCGCCGGTGGTATTCCACAAGTGATGAAGACGCTGCTGAGTGCCGGCCTGCTGCATGGCGACTGCATCACCATTACCGGTCAGACCGTGGCCGAAGTGCTCAAGGACATTCCCGATACGCCGCGTGCCGATCAGGATGTGATTCGCCCCATCAACAATCCAATGTACGCCCAGGGCCACCTGGCCATTCTCAAGGGCAATCTGGCGCCCGAGGGCTGCGTGGCCAAGATCACCGGCCTGAAAAATCCGGTCATGACAGGCCCGGCGCGCGTGTTCGAAAACGAGCAGTCTGCCCTCAAGGCCATTTTGGCCAACCAGATTGTGGCCGGCGACGTGATGGTGTTGCGCTACCTTGGCCCCAAAGGCGGCCCGGGCATGCCAGAGATGCTGGCGCCCACCGGCGCGCTGGTCGGCCAGGGACTGGGAGAGTCCGTGGGCCTGATCACCGACGGCCGTTTTTCCGGCGGCACCTGGGGCATGGTGGTCGGCCACGTGGCCCCCGAAGCCGCAGTGGGCGGCCTGATTGCCCTGATTGAAGAAGGCGACGCCATCACCATCGACGCGCATCAGTTGCTACTGCAACTTAACGTGGGTGACGACATCATCGCGATACGTCGGGCCGCCTGGACGGCCCCCGCACCACGCTACACCCGCGGGGTGCAAGCCAAGTTTGCCTTCAATGCCTCAACGGCCAGCAAGGGCGCCGTGCTGGACAACTACTGAGGACCTGGTGCGAACAGTGTTTGCCCCAGATTCGTGACACCGATTTGGGGTTATTTTTTTCTTTTATAGTTGGAATCAAGCGCGCTTTTGGTCCGATCTCGCCGCTCCTGCATTTTCTCTGCTTCCTGTTCCATTGCCTTGCGTTTGGTGTAGCCGGAGCTGTCCGCCCAAGACCACCAGACCACCGCCAATACAAACGGCGTCAACATCCACCACCAGGACCAATCGGCCAGGGGCTCGATGCCCAAATATTTCAGCAGCAGTAACACAATACCCAGAACCAACAAATACATAGTCGCCTTTCATATCTCGTGATTGAGCCCATTACAACACTGGTAACCCATGCTTATTACAATGGCATCACTGTGACTCTAACCCATCTTTCAAAGGACTACCGCATGAAGCGAACTCTTTTTGCCTTGTTCGCCACCGTTCTTGTGGCGGCACCTGCGCTGGCTGATCAGGCCCTCGCTCAAAAGAAAAACTGCATGGCTTGCCACGCGGTTGAAAAAAAAGTCGTCGGTCCGGCCTACAAGGATGTCGCCAAAAAATACGCCGGGCAGGACGTGATTGCCAAACTGGCCAACAAGGTCAAGCAAGGTGGCTCTGGCGTTTGGGGTGCGATTCCCATGCCTGCCAACCCACAGGTCAGCGACGCCGAGGCCAAACAATTGGCGACCTGGGTCCTGTCACTCAAATAGGCACCCCGGTTCTCCAACTGAGTCCGCCCTTGCCGGGCGCACCAACTGAAAAAGCCCGCAATTGCGGGCTTTTTCATTCAGGTGTCACCGGCCTCAGTAGGTTTGACCCAACTGACCCAGGATGGCCGGATTTTCCAGCGTAGACGTGTCCTGGGTGATGTTTTCACCCTTGGCCAGCGAACGCAGCAAGCGGCGCATGATCTTGCCCGAGCGTGTCTTGGGCAGGTTTTCACCAAAACGGATGTCCTTGGGCTTGGCAATGGGGCCAATTTCCTTGGCCACCCAGTCACGCAACTCCTTGGCGATTTGTTTGGCTTCGTCGCCTGTCGGCACACCGCGCTTCAACACCACAAACGCGCAAATCGCTTCGCCCGTGAGGTCGTCAGGACGGCCCACCACGGCAGCTTCGGCCACCAGATCGGTCTTGGCAACCAGGGCTGATTCGATCTCCATGGTGCCCATGCGGTGACCCGACACGTTCAACACGTCATCAATGCGGCCGGTGATACGGAAGTAACCGCGGTCTTCGCTGCGCACCGCGCCGTCGCCGGCGAGGTAATAGGTGCCACCCATTTCCGGCGGGAAATAGCTGGACTTGAAGCGCTCGGGGTCATTCCAGATGGTGCGAATCATGGACGGCCAGGGGCGCTTGACCACCAGCATGCCGCCCGAACCGTTGGGCACATCGTGTCCGGCTTCGTCGACGATGGCAGCCATGATGCCGGGCAGTGGCAACGTGCAGCTACCGGGCACCAGCGGCGTGGCGCCTGGCAGCGGGGTGATCATGTGACCACCGGTCTCGGTCTGCCAGAAGGTGTCCACGATCGGGCATTTTTCGTGGCCGATGTTTTTGTAATACCACATCCAGGCTTCCGGGTTGATGGGCTCGCCCACCGAACCCAGAATACGCAGGCTCGACAGGTCTGAGCGGTCCGGATGAACCTTTTCGTCGCTTTCAGCCGACTTGATCAACGAGCGAATGGCCGTCGGTGCGGTATAGAAAATACTGCACTTGTGGCGCTCGATCATCTGCCAGAAACGGCCAGCGTTCGGGTAGGTCGGAATGCCTTCAAAAATGATTTGCGTGGCGCCCGCTGCCAGTGGGCCGTAAGCCACATAGGCGTGGCCGGTGATCCAGCCAATGTCGGCCGTGCACCAGAACACGTCGTCGGCCTTCAGGTCAAACGTCCAGTCCATGGTCAACTTGGACCACAAAACAAAACCGCCGGTGGCGTGTTGCACACCCTTGGGCTTGCCGGTGGAGCCAGAGGTAAAGAGAATGAACAACGGGTGCTCGGCGCCCACCATGACCGGTGCGCACTCGGTGCTTTGGCCCGCCAGGGCTTCGGTAAAGCTGACGTCACGGCCCGCCACCATGTTGCAGGGGCTGGTGGTGCGTTCAAACACAAACACGGTCTTGATGGATTCGCAGCCGCCCAAACCCAGACCTTCATCAACGATACCTTTGAGAGGCAACTGCTTGCCACCACGCATCTGGAAGTTGGCAGTGACCACGGCCACGGCGCCGGCGTCAATGATGCGCTCCTGCAAAGCCTTGGCCGAGAAGCCGCCAAACACCACACTGTGGGTGGCGCCAATACGGGCGCAAGCCTGCATGGCAATCACGCCTTCCAGCGTCATGGGCATGTAGATCAAAACGCGGTCACCCTTCTGGATGCCATGCGCCTTGAGCGCGTTGGCGAACTGGGAGACCTTGGCCAGCAGCTCTTTGTAGGTGGTCTTGGTGACTGCGCCGTCGTCTGCTTCAAAAATCACGGCGACTTTGTTTTCGTTGGGCGTACCCATGTGCTTGTCAAGGCAGTTGGCCGACGCATTGAGCTCTCCGTCATCAAACCACTTGTAAAAAGGCGCATTGGATTCGTCCAGCGTTTTCGTAAAAGGCTTGCTCCAGACCACGTTTTCACGGGCCAGACGGGCCCAAAAGCCCTCGAAATCTTTTTCTGCTTCAGCGCACAGGGCGTTGTAGCCTTCCATGCCCGAAATACGTGCGGCCTTCATGGTGGCCTCGCTGGGCGGGAAAACACGGTTCTCAACCAACATGGATTCAACAGCAGTTGTGGGGGTAGTCACGGATAAGTCTCCTCTAGTTAAACAAAGTTCGCCCGATAATGTCACGGCTGGCACTTACATGCCACTGACTGTCACGCGCCTGACAGCTTGCCTCTTTAAAATCAAACCGACCAAACTTTAAATCAATCAAAATGACCCTGCCTGTCACACCGCCAAGCCGCCCTCTGCGCCCTATTCCGCGCCTCATTTTTGCCAGCCGCTGGTTGCAATTGCCGCTGTACCTGGGGCTGATTGCGGCACAGGGCGTCTATGTCTTTCATTTCTGGGTGGAACTGGTGCACCTGCTGGAAGCGGCCTTTGGCAGCGAGACGGCGCTGCAGGCGTTGATCAGCGGCATTGGCTACAAGACCGACGCCCCCATCACCCATCTGAACGAAACCATCATCATGCTGGTGGTGCTGGCGCTGATCGACGTCGTCATGATCTCCAACCTGTTGATCATGGTCATTGTGGGTGGTTATGAAACCTTTGTCAGCCGCTTGAACCTGGAAGGCCACCAGGACCAGCCCGAATGGCTGGACCATGTGAATGCATCGGTGCTCAAGGTCAAGCTGGCCACCGCCATCATCGGCATCAGCTCGATCCACCTGCTCAAGACCTTCATCAATGCCGCCAATTACACCGACAAGGTACTAATAGCCCAAACCGTCATTCACATCACGTTTTTGCTCTCGGCCATGGCCATTGCCTACACCGACCGGCTGATGTCGCACCCGCCGACAGCATCACACTGAGTTCAGGCCGCTGGCGTGTGCGCCAGTGCCATCACCTGCTCGGGCGGCAGCGCTTTAAGTTTGTGGTCGCTCCAGACCTGGCGCCAGCGCCGCGCGCCAGCCAGGCCGTGGCGCAAACCCAGCATGTGCCGGGCAATGGCTTGCCAGGGCGTGCCAAACATGGCGGCCTGCTGGTTCATGTAGCTCACCATTTGCAGCTCGATGGCTTCGCGCGTCTGGCCGGCCTGACTTACATCAGCGAAAAACTGCTGGTCCCATTCGCTGAGCCACCACGGGTTGTGGTAGGCCTCGCGACCCAGCATGGCGCCGTCCACATGGTGCAGGTGTTGCGCAATCTGGTCGGTCTGCGTGATGCCACCATTGATGATGAATTCAAGCGCCGGAAAATCCTGTTTCAGCCGGTACACCGCTTCATAACGCAAGGGCGGTACCTCGCGGTTGTCCTTGGGGCTCAAACCCTGCAACCAGGCATTGCGCGCATGCACAATAAAAGTGCGGCAACCGGCCAGGCTCAGCGCACCGACAAAGTCACGCACAAAGTCATAACTCTCGGTTTTATCGATGCCAATACGGTGCTTCACCGTCACCTGGATCGACACCGCATCCAGCATGGCTTTCACGCCATCAGCCACCAAAGCCGGCTCGCGCATCAGACAGGCGCCAAAGGCGCCGCGCTGCACCCGTTCGCTGGGGCAGCCGCAGTTCAGGTTGACTTCGCTGTAACCCCAGGCTTGGGCCAAACGCGCGCACTGCGCCAGCTCAAAGGGTTCACTGCCACCCAATTGCAGTGCCAGCGGCAACTCGGCCGCGTTGAAATTCAGATGCCGCGCCTGGTCCCCATGGATCAGGGCGCCTGTGGTCACCATCTCACTGTAAAGCACGGCGTGGCGTGATAGCAGCCGATGCAGGTAACGACAATGTTTATCGGTCCAGTCGAGCATGGGTGCAACGCAGATTTTGGGGCTGATCACAGAGTTTGAATGAATTGGTTCAGGGGATGCGATTTTCCCCCGCTTACGGTTTACAAGACGTTGTATCGACCCGAAACACCTATAAAAAACGGTTCTTGATCGCAATGGGATAATTTGCCGCATGACGATCACCATTAAAGACCCCGAAGGCATTGCCGGCATGCGCATCGCTGGCCGCTTGACCGCTGAATTGCTGGACTATCTGGCCCCATTTGTGAAACCGGGTGTCACCACCAATGAACTCGACCGCCTGGCCGAAGACTACACCACACAGGTATTAGGCGCCATCTCGGCCCCCTTGAACTACGCGCCGGGGGGCCACAACCCCTACCCCAAATCCATCTGTACCTCCATCAACCACCAGGTCTGCCATGGCATACCCAACGACAAGCCGCTTAAAAAAGGCGACATCGTTAATGTCGACGTCACCGTGATCAAGGACGGCTGGCATGGCGACTCCAGCCGCATGTACATGGTGGGCGAGGTGTCGGTGGCGGCGCGCCGGCTGTGCAAGCTCACCTATGAAGCCATGTGGAAAGGCATCATGAAGGTGCGCGAAGGCGCTTATCTGGGCGACATCGGCCATGCCATTCAGAGTTTTGCCGAGGGCCAGGGCCTGAGCGTGGTGCGCGAGTATTGCGGCCACGGCATCGGCCAAAAATTTCATGAAGATCCGCAGGTGCTGCACTACGGCAAACCCGGCACCCTGGACCAGCTCAAGGCCGGCATGGTCATCACCATCGAACCGATGCTCAATGTCGGGCGCAAAGACATCAAGGAACTCGGTGACGGCTGGACCATTGTCACCAAAGACCATTCGCTGTCAGCGCAGTGGGAGCACACGGTGCTGGTCACGCCGACCGGTTATGAGGTTCTGACGCTGTCTGCTAACAGTCCGGCCATACCGGAGTTTGTCACACCCGCAGCACCAGCAGTCGCCCTGTCGGCTACCTGATCGGCCCATTCAAAACACACTTATGACCAACCTGAAAGCGCTGCGAGAGGAGTTTCGTGCCAAAAAAGCGGCCTTGTTTCAGTCACTGGCAGCAGGTAGCAGAAGCGCACGCGGGGTCGGCAGCACCCTGGGCAAGCTGTCTACCCTGGCTGATAACACCCTGAGAACCCTGTGGCTGCGCGCCGCCTTCCCGCCATCTCTGGCGCTGGCCGCCGTGGGCGGCTACGGTCGGGGCGAATTATTTCCGTATTCGGATGTGGATGTGCTGGTCTTGCTGTCCGATGACATCGTGCTCGAACACGACGCCGACCTCAAGACCCGCATTGAGGGCTTTATTGGCAGTTGTTGGGATGCGGGGCTCGAGATCGGCTCCAGTGTGCGTTCGGTGGCCGAATGCCTGAACGAAGCGCGCCAAGACGTCACCGTGCAAACCTCCCTGTTGGAATCGCGCCTGGTCACAGGCAATCACGCAGTCTATGACCAGTTCAGACAACAATTTGTCACCGCCATCGACCCCCAGGCCTTTTTTGTCGCCAAAACCCTGGAGCTGAACCAGCGCCATAACAAGTTTGACAACACGCCGTATTCATTGGAGCCCAATTGCAAGGAGTCACCCGGGGGACTGCGTGATCTGCAGGTCATTTTGTGGGTGGCCAAAGCAGCAGGCTTTGGCACCAATTGGAACGAACTTGCCAAAAATGGCCTGGCCACGGCCTTTGAAATCCAGCAAATCAAACGCAATGAAGCCTTGCTCTGGCTCATCCGGACCCGCTTGCACCTGATTGCCAAACGCCGCGAAGACCGCCTGATTTTTGACATGCAAAACGCGGTGGCGCAGGCCTTTGGCTTCGAGGCGCCGCCAGCAAGCACCGACCGGCGGGCTCTGGTGCGCCCCAGTGAGGCGCTCATGAAACGCTACTACTGGGCCGCCAAGGCCGTGACCCAGCTTAACCAGATCCTGCTGCTCAACATTGAAGAGCGCCTGAGCCCGAGCACCCACGAGCCGCGTCCCATCAATGCCCGTTTTTCGGACAAGGCCGGCATGCTCGAAGTGGTCAGCGACGACCTCTACCAACGTCATCCCCACGCCATTCTGGAAACTTTTCTGGTGTTCCAAGCGGCCGGCATGAATGGTTTGTCGGCGCGCACGCTGCGCGCCCTGTACAACGCCCGCGACCTGATGAATGGCGACTTTCGCAAAGACCCGGTCAACCGAGACGCCTTCGTGCAAATTCTGAAGCAGCACAGCGGCATTACCCACGCCATGCGGCTGATGAACCAGACTTCGGTGCTGGGCCGCTACCTGTGGGCCTTTCGCAAAATTGTCGGGCAAATGCAGCACGACCTGTTTCATGCCTACACCGTCGACCAGCATGTGCTGATGGTGCTGCGTAATGTGCGGCGTTTTTTTATTGTTGAACACGCCCACGAATACCCATTTTGCTCGCAACTGGCGAGCGGCTGGGACCAGCCCTGGGTGCTGTATGTGGCGGCCTTGTTTCATGACATTGCCAAGGGCCGAGGCGGCGACCACTCGCAACTGGGCGAAATAGAAGCGCGACGTTTTTGCAAGCAGCACGACGTGAGCCGGGAAAACACCGAACTCATCGCCTTTGTGGTGCGGGAACACCTGACCATGAGCCGCGTGGCCCAGAAAACCGACCTCAGCGACCCCGACGTGATCGCAGCCTTCGCCAAACGCGTGGGCAACGAGCGCTACCTGACCGCGCTCTACCTGTTCACCGTGGCCGACATTCGTGGCACCTCGCCCAAGGTCTGGAACGCATGGAAAGGCAAGCTGCTTGAAGACCTGTACCGACTGACCCTGCGTGTGCTTGGCGGCCACGCCGCCGACCCGCATGTGGAAGTGGAAACCCGCAAACGCGAGGCCCTGATCCAGTTGGCCCTGCACGCCCAACCCTTTGAGGCGCACAAGGTCTTGTGGGACACCGTGGATGTGGGCTATTTCATGCGCCACGACGCCTCCGACATTGCTTGGCACACACGCCAGCTCTCGCGCCATGTCAACTCAGGCAAGTCGATCGTGCGGGCCCGTCTGTCGCCACTGGGAGAAGGCTTGCAAGTGCTGGTCTACACCCCGGACCTGCCTGACCTGTTTGCCCGGATTTGTGGCTACTTTGAAAACCGGGGCTTCAGTATTCTGGACGCGCGTGTCCACACCGCTTACAACCACTATGCGCTCGATACCTTCCAGGTCACTGCCCAGGCCATGCCGGAGCTCTACCATGAGCTGGCCAGCATGGTGGAGGCCGAGCTGGTCCGAGCCATTCTGGAGACCGGTCCCCTGCCGCCGCCGGGCAAGGGCCGGGTCTCGCGCCGGGTCAAGAGTTTCCCGATTACCCCGCGTGTGAGCCTGCAACCCGATGAAAAAGGCCAACGCTGGCTGCTCAACATTTCGGCCAGCGACCGGGTGGGTCTGCTGTACAGCGTGGCCCGGGTGCTGGCCCGGCACAAGGTCAATGTGCAACTGGCCAAGATCAACACCCTGGGCGAACGTGTCGATGACACCTTTTTGATCGACGGCCCGGAGTTGCAGGAAAACAAGGCGCAGATCGCCATCGAGACCGAGCTGCTGGAAGTGCTGGCTTAACCGTCAGAATGAATTCAGCGATGCGTCTTCGGCATCAGGGACGGTGAGGCGACGAATGATCAGGGCGTAGCGCTGGTCGATCAGGCTGCCAATCATCGTGGTCATTTTGTCGGTCAGTGAAGGGTAGGCAGCGGTACATAACGCGTCGTACAAGGGCGTCAGGACGACGCCTGCAGTAGGGTAAAAAAGGAGCAAGTTTGCCATGGGCATCACGCTGATCCATCGTGTGAGAGTAGGCAATTGATCATGCTCTTGGCGCGGGTCATGGGAGTTTGAAATCTGCCAGCAAGTAAATCTGCCCCTCAAGCCGGGTTTTGTTGTAGTACCGCTCATCCGCTGTGACCAACACCGCGCCCGGGGTGTGCAGCGCCACCGCGTGGTAGAGCGTGTCAAAAAGGTGATGCTGATAGCGCACGGCCAAGTCCATCGCCGTCGCATAAATTTCTGGACCGGTCTGAGTGCGGTAACTGATATTCAGAAAATCAATCAAGTCGTCTTGAGCATCAGTCGGTTTGAGTCGAGCCAAAACTGCGGCCACTTCAGCCACAAAATGGCTCGGCTGCACCATGGGCAGAAAGCCAAGTACTGATTGCTCCAACAAGCGTAAGGCCAGATCCGTGTGTTGTTCATCCGGATTGCCGTGCAAAAACCATTTGACGGCAACACTCGCATCCACCACCGCGATCACGGGCGGCCTTCTTCACGTGCCGAGCGAAATTGTTCTTCGGTAATGTGGGGGGCGTTCTTTCTGCGCGCCAAGATGCGTCGATAGGCATCTTTGCTGCGCTGTTGGCTTTGAGCGCGCTCTACGGCTTCACGCATCAATTCTGCAATGACGGCGCTTTTGTTTTGGCCTTCAAACATTATATTGAAGGCGTTTTTGATGTCTTCAGGCACGCTGAAATTAACGGTGGCCATGGCGAGTCCTTATTTGTTGAAAATTTCAACAACATTGTTATGTTTAAATTTTGAATCGTCAAATCATTGCGCTAACCGGGCTACTCGTCGGCGCTGTCGAGGCCAGGAAACAAAACCGACGTGAAGCCAAATTGCGTGAAGTCGCGCACCCGCATCGGGTAGAGTTTGCCGATCAGGTGGTCATATTCGTGTTGCACCACACGGGCGTGAAAACCTGCCACCGTGCGGTCGATGGGGTCGCCGTATTGGTCAAAGCCGACATACCGAATCTGCTCAAACCGCGGCACTTTGCCGCGCAGTCCGGGCACTGACAGGCAGCCCTCCCAGTCCTCCACCTGCGTCGGCGCCAGCGGCGTGATGATGGGGTTGATCAGCACCGTGCGGGGCACCACCGGGGCCTGCGGGTAGCGCGGGTTGGCACGGTCGGTGCCAAAAATCACCACTTGCAGGTCCACACCAATCTGCGGTGCTGCCAGCCCGGCGCCGTCCGCCGCGCGCATGGTGTCGAGCAGGTCGGTGATGAGCAGGTGCAATTCATCGGTATCAAACGCAGTCACGGACTGGGCCACGCGCAGCAGGCGCGGGTCGCCCATTTTCAGAATCTCACGCACCGCCATCAAGCATCTCCTTCAACTGGTCTTCATCGAGCACGGCCACACCCAGCTCCCGCGCCTTGTCGAGCTTGCTGCCGGCCTCGGCGCCGGCCACCACAAAACTGGTTTTCTTGCTGACCGAGCCCGCCACCTTGCCACCAGCGGCCTCGATCAGGGCTTTGGCCTCTTCGCGGCCCAGCGTGGGCAAGGTGCCGGTGAGCACAAAGGTCTGGCCACTCAGGGGCTGTGCCGCCACCGGCGCGGGTTCGCCCTCTGGCCAGGTAACACCGCAGGCGCGCAACTGCTCGACCACCTCGCGGTTATGCGCCTGGTCAAAAAAGGTGCGGATGCTATTGGCCACGATCGGGCCGACATCGGCCACCGCCAGCAAGACGTCCTCAGGGGCGTCCATGATGGCGTCAAGCTTGCCGAAATGGCGCGCCAGCGCCTTGGCCGTGGCCTCGCCTACGTGACGTATACCCAGGCCAAACAAAAAGCGCGGCAGCGTGGTCTGCTTGGATTTTTCCAGTGCGTCAAGGATGTTCTGTGCCGACTTGTCGGCCATACGCGCCAGATTGGCCAGCGCCGTGAAGCCAAGCCGGTAAAGATCCGGCAGGGTGTTGATGATGCCCGCATCCACCAGCTGGTCGACCAGCTTGTCGCCCAGGCCCTCGACCTCGACCGCGCGACGCTGGGCAAAGTGCAACAAGGCCTGCTTGCGCTGGGCGCTGCAAAACAGGCCACCGGTGCAGCGGTAGTCGGCCTCACCCTCCTCGCGCACCGCCGCACTGCCACACACCGGACATTGGCGTGGCATGGTGAACTGGACCGACTCGTCCACACGCTTGTCCAGCAGCACACTCACCACCTCGGGAATCACGTCACCGGCGCGGCGCACGATGACCGTGTCGCCTACACGCACATCCTTGCGGCGCGCCTCGTCTTCGTTATGCAGGGTGGCATTGGTCACGGTCACGCCGCCAACAAACACCGGTGCCAGCTTGGCCACTGGCGTCAATTTACCAGTGCGCCCCACCTGCACGTCAATGCCCAGCACAGTGGTCAGCATCTCCTGCGCCGGAAACTTGTGCGCCACGGCCCAGCGCGGCTCGCGCGTGACAAAGCCCAGTTGGCGCTGCAGCGCCAGGCTGTTGACCTTGTAAACCACACCATCGATGTCAAAACCGAGGCCATCGCGCTGCCGACCAATAGCCGCGTAGTAAGCCACCAGCTCGGGGGCACCTTGCGCGCACTTGACCATTTCTGACACCGGGAAACCCCAGCTTTTCAGGGTCTGCATCATCTCAAAATGGGTCTGCCAGACCGGCCCGCCGGCGTCAGGTGGCGTCACCGCCCCGAGGCCGTAGACATAAAAACTCAGGGGCCGCTGCGCCGCAATGGCCGGGTCCAGCTGGCGCACCGCACCGGCCGCCGCGTTACGCGGGTTGACAAAGGTTTTTTGCCCGGCCAGGCGCTGCTTGTCATTGAGCGCTTCGAAGTCGTCGCGGCGCATGTAGACCTCGCCGCGCACCTCCAGCACAGCGGGTGCATCAAGGGGCAGGCGCAGCGGAATCTGGCCAATGGTGCGGATGTTTTGTGTCACATCCTCGCCGACCTCGCCGTCACCGCGGGTGGCGGCCTGCACCAGCACCCTCTGCTCGTAGCGCAGGTTCATGGCCAGGCCGTCAAACTTGGGCTCGGCCACATAGCCGATGGCCGGGTCGGTCGGGCTCAAGCCGAGCTCGCGGCGGACACGCGCATCAAACAGCTCAGCACCGCTGGCCTGGGTGTCGGTTTCGGTGCGAATGCTGAGCATCGGCACCGCGTGGCGCACCTGGGCAAACTGGTCCAGCGGCTTGCCACCCACGCGCTGGGTGGGTGAGTCCTGCGTGATCAGTTCAGGGTGGCGCGCCTCCAGCGCCTGCAACTGGCGGAACAGGCGGTCGTATTCAGCATCAGGCAGGGTGGGTGTGTCTAGCACGTAATAGCGGTGCGCATGGTCGTGCAGAGTCTGGCGCAATTGCGCCATCAGCGCGGCGTCGTCAGACTCTGGCGCAAACAAATCAAGTGGTGTCATTCGCGCCAGACCTCAGGAAAAAAGCCGACGTGCCAGCGGCGAACCCGCCGCCAACTCACGCTGTGCCAGCATGTCGTACAACTGTTCCAGTTCAGAAGCGATCACCGTCATACCCTCGGGCGACAAGGCGGCGCCCTGGTCATCGGTCACCATGCCGTCCATCTCGCGGGCCAGCGCATCGGCCACCTCACGCAAGCGCATGAACGGCTTCTCACCGCGGTCGACCTGTGCCACATCCAGGCCCAGCGTGATCTGACGCAAAGCCGATTGAGTGGGGTCATCAGCCAGCGCGGTGAGGGTGTCAAAGTTCAGACTCACCACCGGCGGCAGGCCGCTGGTGCTGGCAGGAATCACCAGGCGACCCGCCATGGACCCCATGACAAAGCCGAGCCGCGCCGCGGTCTGCTGGATGTAGCTGGGGCTCCAGGCCGCCCGGCGTGCCTGCACCATCAGGACCAACTGGGCATCGTGGCCACTGGCAAACTGGTCAAGCTCGCGGGCCCGATTAACCTCGCTGCGCATGGCCGGCAGGTCGGGGGTGCCGTTGACGGCATCGCTGAAATTCTGCGTCTTCATGACAAACTCGGAAAACTCAATGTCGTTCAGCGCGCCGGAGCGGTTGGCCAGCTGCACACCGGCCTGCAACTGGCTGTATTGCTGGCCCGCCGACGGCGACTCCCAACGCTGAGTCAGCGCGTTAAAACCCTCGATGAAAAAAGGTTTGCTGCCCACCCGGCGGGTCGACGGCAAGGCAGCCAGCACGGCTTCGCCCGACACGGGGGCCTCCAGCGCAATAGGTGCCACGGCATCAATCAGCGGATCAAGCGCCGGCTTTTTTTCCGGCGCCGGGCTGCTGGCAAAGCTATCGCCGTCCAGCGGATGGTCACTCAAATGGGGTTCAATGCGTGCATCCAGCGCCGCGACCTGCCCCGGCGCGACCGGTTCAGCCTGGCGCGGCTGGTTTTTTCGGGCCAGCCAGGCGTAATAAACCGCCATGGCCAGCAGCAGCAGAACACCCAATAACAGCAGACTCAATTGCAAAGACATTATTCACTCCATTCCGTCATCGACAGGGCGGCATCCATGTCCACCGCCACGATACGCGACACACCCTGCTCTTGCATGGTGACGCCAATGAGCTGTTTGGCCATTTCCATGGCAATCTTGTTGTGGCTGATGAACAGGAACTGGGTTTCCTTGCTCATACGCGACACCAGTTTGGCATAACGCTCGGTGTTGGCGTCGTCCAGCGGCGCATCAACTTCATCAAGCAAACAAAACGGTGCAGGGTTGAGCTGAAAAATAGCAAACACCAGCGCAATGGCGGTCAACGCTTTCTCACCACCCGAAAGCAGGGCGATGCTCTGATTTTTCTTGCCCGGCGGCTGCGCCACCACCTGCACACCAGAGTCCAGGATTTCTTCGCCGGTGATCACCAAGCGGGCATTGCCACCGCCAAACAGCTCCGGGAACATCTTGCCAAAGTGCGCGTTAACCTGGTTGAAGGTGCCTGACAGCAACTCGCGGGTTTCACCGTCAATTTTCTTGATAGCGTCTTCGAGCGTGGTCATGGCCTCCTGCAAGTCGGCGGTTTGTGCATCAAGAAACTGCTTGCGCTCGCTCGCAGCGGCCAGCTCGTCCAGGGCGGCCAGGTTGACCGCACCGAGGGCGGCAATGTCGCGGTTGATGCGGTCAATCTCGCCCTGCAAGCCCGCCAGCCGCACATTGTCCTGCGCTATCGACAGCGCCACGGCCTCCAGGTCAGCCTTGGCATCAGACAGCAACTGGTTGTACTGCTCAAAACCCAGCCTTGAAGCTTGCTCCTTGAGCTGGAACTCTGTGATACGGGCCCGTAAGGGGTCAAGCTCACGCTCCAGCAGCAAACGGCGCTCGTCGCTGGCGCGCAGCTTGGCGGTCAGAT
The DNA here is from genome assembly GCA_001771065.1 of Burkholderiales bacterium RIFOXYD12_FULL_59_19. GTDB lineage: Bacteria > Pseudomonadota > Gammaproteobacteria > Burkholderiales > Burkholderiaceae_C > Rhodoferax. The sequence continues at coordinate 39,142 of MESQ01000027.1, forward strand.
CATCGTACTGGCTGCGCTGCGCGCCCAGTTCCTGCTCGCGCAGCAACTTGTCGGCCAGCGCCTGCTGCAGGCCACCTTGCGCTGCGGCGTCGTTCAAGCGGGCCAGTTCGTCCTGGGCTCGTTGCGCCTCTGACGCCACGGCGGCAGCCTGGGCCACGGCCGTCTCGATGCCGCGCGACAGCTCGGCTTTGCGCGCGTCCAGGCTGCGCAGGCTGAACGTAGCCTCCTGCTTTTCGCGCTCCAGGCTGCGCAATTGCTCACGGCTGGCGCCCAGTTTGCGCTCAGTCGCCATCACCTGGTCATCGAGCTCGGCATGGCGCTGCTGGGCGTCGGCCAGCAACATGTCCAACTCTTCAAAACGCCCTTCGGCGGTGACGCGGCGTTCCTGCAACTCATCGAGTTGGCCTTCCACCTCAGCCAGGTCGCTGGCAATCTGGGCACTGCGGCTGCGGGCCTGCTCAAGCTGCTGGCTCAGTTGCAAAGTCTGCACCTGCAGCGTGTGGGCTTTTTGTTGCGCTTCGCCGGCCTCGTTACGGGTGCTGGCCAGGCGCTGCGCCGCATCGGCATAAGCGGCCTCAAAGCGCACCAGCAGGGCACGCGCCTCGTCGCTGATCAGCACCTGGGCACGCAGCTGTTTTTCCAGGTTTTCAATTTCCTGAGCGCGCGCCAACAGGCCCGCCTGCTCAGAATCGGGCGCGTAAAAACTAACGCTGTGGCGGCCGACCGCATGGCCGGTCCGGACATAAATGACTTCGCCGGGCTGCAATTTATCGCGGTTACCCAGCGCGCCTTCAAGATTGGCGGCGGTAAAGCAACCCTGCAACCAGTCGTCCAACACCGCTTTCTGGCCGGCGTCGTGCAACCGCAGCAAATCCGACAGCCTGGGCAGCGTGGTCTGGGCCGGCACTGAAGCGGCGGGCGGGGGGCTGTAGAAAGCCAGCTTGGCCGGCGGTGCATCTTGGGCAAAAGCGCGCACCAGCTCCAACCGACTTACTTCCAGCGCGCCCAGGCGTTCACGCAAAGCACCTTCCAGGGCGTTTTCCCAACCCTGCTCGATGTGCAGGCGACTCCACAGGCCCTGCAAGTGATCGAGCCCATGCTTTTGCAGCCAGGGCTGTAGCTTGCCATCGGTCTTGACCTTTGCCTGCAGTGCCCTGAGCGCGTCCAGCCTGGCAGACAGCTCTGCCAGTTGCGCTGACTCGCGGTTCACGGTCTGCTGCTGGTTGCGGCGGTGCTCATCAAGTTCGGGGGCACTGTCAGTCAGGGTCTCCAACCGGGCCTGCGCCACGCTTGAGGCCTCCTGGGCCTGTTCCAATAGAAGCTGCTGCTCGGCCAATTTGTGATCATCAGGCGCCACCAGCTTGTTGCGGTCGGCCAGCAGGCGCTCACGGCGCGTGTCCATTTGACGCGCTTGCTCCTCGATGCCGCGCTGCTCGGCGGCCAGCACACCAATTTGCTGCTGCACCTGGGCCACGCCGGCACGTTGGTCGCTGGCAGCACGTTGGGCCTGGCGCAAAGCGTCTTCCAGCGTCGGCAGGTGTTGCGCCTGCTCCTCCAACTGGGCGGCCAGCACCTCGTTTTTGTCCTCGCCCAGCAGTTCGAGCTCAGCCAGGTCTTCCAGTGCAACCTCAGCATCATTGCGGCGTGTGGCCCATTCGGTGGCCTGCTCCTGCAAGGTGCGCAACCGCACTTCAACACGCTGGCGCCCTTCCACCACAAAACGGATCTCGGCCTCAAGCCGCCCGACCTCGGCGCTGGCTTCGTACAGCCTGCCCTGCGCCTGGTTGACCTGGTCGCCTGCGGCGTAATGGGCCTGGCGCACGGTTTCCAGCTCGGACTCGATGCGGCGCAGGTCCGCCATGCGGCTCTCCAGCGCATTCACTGCGGCCAGGCCTTCGGCCTGAATCCGGTCCTGCTCGGACTGCGACTCGGTGCGCTTCAGGAACCAGAGCTGATGCTGTCTCAAAGTGCCGGTGGCCGTCAAAGCTTTATATTTCTGCGCAACTTCGGCCTGTTTTTCAAGCTTGTCAAGGTTGGTATTGAGCTCGCGCAAAATGTCTTCGACCCGGGTCAGGTTCTCCCGCGTGTCGCTCAGGCGGTTCTCGGTTTCGCGGCGGCGCTCCTTGTACTTGGACACACCAGCCGCCTCTTCCAGGAACAGCCGCAACTCCTCGGGCTTGCTCTCGATGATGCGGCTGATGGTGCCCTGACCAATGATGGCGTAAGCGCGCGGCCCCAGGCCCGTGCCAAGAAAAACATCCTGCACATCGCGCCGGCGCACCACCTGATTGTTGATGAGGTAGCTGCTGTTGCCGTCGCGGGTCAGAACCCGTTTGACGGCGATCTCGCCAAACTGGTTCCACTGACCGCCGGCCCGGTGGTCGTCGTTGTCAAACACCAGCTCGACACTGGCGCGGCTGGCCGGCTTGCGTGTGGTGGTGCCGTTAAAAATCACGTCCTGCATTGACTCGCCGCGCAACTCCGACGCCTTGCTCTCGCCCAGCACCCAGCGCACCGCGTCCATGATGTTGGATTTGCCGCAGCCATTGGGCCCGACCACCCCCACCAGCTGACCCGGCAGCAAAAAATTGGTGGGCTCGGCAAACGACTTGAAGCCTGATAACTTGATGGAATTGAGACGCACTGGGATCTAAAAAACGGCAAAAGGGAGGAAGCAGTCCGACGAACAGCCGGGCCAGCGAAAACGAGCCGCCATGATAACTTGCTGCCAAACTGAGGAGGCTTGTGGCTCCGGTGCGTGTCCCGGATTGCGCTGCGCTTCATCCGGGCTACCAACATCCAGACCACCGTCATCCGGGGACCACAGATAATGAAGACATGCCCAAAACAAACCCTTCTCACCCAGCGCAAGTGCCTTTTCACACGTCATCTTCCCCCCCCGGCCCCCACTCCCTCAGCGCGCTTTTTTGGGCCTTTAACGCCTTGGCGCTACAGGGTTTTGGCGGCGTGGTGGCCATTGCCCAGCGCGAGCTGGTAGACAAAAAGCGTTGGCTCACGCAAGCCCAGTTTGTCGAAGACTGGGCGGTGGCCCAGGTGTTGCCCGGCCCCAATGTGGTGAACCTGTCGCTGATGATTGGCGACCGCTACTTTGGCGTGCGCGGCGGCATGGTGGCACTGGCGGGCATGCTGAGCTTTCCGCTGGTCATTGTGCTGATTCTGGCTGCGCTGTTTTCGGGCGTCTCCGACTCGGTGGCGGTGCAGGGCGCGCTGCGCGGCATGGGCGCGGTGGCGGCCGGCATGATTGTCGCCACGGGCCTGCGGCTGCTTGTCGCTCTGAAGAGCAACATACTTGGGGGCATCGTTTGTTATGGGCTGGCAGCCGCTACTTTTGTGGCAATCGCGCTGTTGCGGCTGCCACTGATCTGGGTGCTGCTGGGCCTGGGCGGCCTGGGCGCGCTGTGGGCTTACCGCCAGTTGGGGCGCTTCGAGAAAGACGCGCCATGAGCGCCACCCTGCTCACCAGCCTGACGCTCGCCGACTGGCTGGCCCTGCTGACGCATTTCTTGTCGTTGTCACTGCTCGCCGTGGGCGGCGTCATCACCACCGTGCCCGACATGCACCGCACCCTGGTGGACCAGAACCAGTGGCTGTCTGAGGGGCAATTTAACGCCTCGATTGCGATCGCCCAGGCCGCGCCCGGCCCCAACGTGCTGTTTGTCGCCCTGATGGGCTGGTATGTGGGCTTGAATGCGGGTGGCGGTCTGGCCGCAGGCTGGGTCGGCTGGGGCAGCGCCTTGCTGGGCGTGCTGCTGGCCATGCTGGGTATTTTGCTGCCCAGCACCACACTCACTTTTGTGGCCTCGCGCTGGGGCCATCAAAACCGTGAGCTACGCGCCGTGCGTGCGTTCAAGCAGGGCTTGGCGCCGGTAGTGGTGGCCTTGTTGATCGCCACCGGCTGGATCCTCACGGCCGCTCATGGCGCCGATCTGGCGCATTGGCCGCTGTGGCTGCTGACCGCCGTGGTGGCCGTTCTGGTCTGGCGCACCCGGCTGCATTTGCTGTGGCTTTTGGGCGCCGGGGCGCTCCTTGGGGCTTTAGGCTTGGTTTAGGGCTCCCGGATTCCGTTGCACTGCAGCCGGGCTACAAACTGCACCATCTGTCGATGGATACCAAGCCTGTATATTCATTTTTAAATATATGGTAATCATGAAAATGTAGTTTGAAATATATGGGTTGACCCGTAAAGTCCAGCCCATGTATGACATTGCTTTCATTTTTGCCGGGTTTTTTGTCGGGATCGTGGTCGGTTTGACCGGCGTCGGCGGCGGCTCGCTGATGACGCCCATTCTGATTTTTATCTTCGGCGTCAAGCCATATATGGCGGTTGGCACCGACCTGCTGTTTGCGGCCTTCACAAAAATGGGCGGCACCGTCAAAATGGCGCGCTCCGGCCTGGTGCCCTGGCGCGTGGTGCTGCACCTCAGCGCGGGCAGCATTCCGGCGGCACTGATCACGCTGTGGGTGCTCAAGACAGTGGGTCCGGCCGATGCCACCATTCAGCACCTGATGACATCAACCCTGGGTGTAGCGCTGCTGCTCACCGCCGCCGCCACTCTGTACAAAGCGCTGCGCGGCAAGGCGGCCCCGACACGCATCGCCGCCGGTCAGGAGACACTTGCCACCACGCCGCGCCACTGGAGCCTGCCGCTGCTGCTCGGCGCCCTGATCGGCACGCTGGTGTCGCTGACCTCGGTAGGTGCCGGTGCCATTGGTGTCACCGCGCTGATGCTGCTTTACCCCATGCTGCCGCTGCCGCGTATTGTGGCCGCCGACATTGCCTACGCCGTACCCCTGACCCTGGTGGCCGGTACCGGCCATGCCTCGCTGGGCTCGGTGGACTGGTCAATGTTGAGCCTGCTGCTGGCGGGATCACTGCCCGGCATCTGGCTCGGTTCGCACTTCATGACCCGCGTGCCCGAGCGCGCCATCCGCTCGCTCTTGTCCGTGCTGCTGGCCTATGCCGGCACCAAGCTGATTGCCCTGTGATGACGCAACGCCTGGTTTTTGCTGCTGTAGGGCGGACTTCAGTCCGCCATGGTCGACTGAAGTCGACCCTACAAAACAAACAAAACCAACAAAGCCAACAAAAGCTCACCAAGCCTGCAACTGTCCCTGGCCAGCGATTTGAATAGCTACGAAATTTTTTATCAAGTGACAATCCATGTACCAATACACCGACTTTGACCGCCAATTTGTCCGCCAGCGTGCCGCCCAGTACCGCGACCAGCTTGAGCGCAACCTGCGCGGTGAACTCAAGGACGACGAATTTCGCCCGCTGCGCCTGCAAAACGGCTGGTATGTGCAGCGCTACGCCCCCATGCTGCGCGTGGCCGTGCCCTACGGCGAACTGGCCAGCCGCCAGCTGCGTGTGCTGGCCCAAATTGCCCGCCAGTACGACCAGCCCAGCGCCGCCGTTTACCAACACGCCAGCGAGACCCAGGCCGAGCTCGGCACGCCGCACCTGCCGGTCGGTTACGGCCACTTCAGCACACGCCAGAACGTGCAGTTCAACTGGATCCCGCTCACCCAAAGCGCCGACGTGATGGACCTGCTGGCCACGGTCGACCTGCACGGCATCCAGACCAGCGGCAATTGCATTCGCAACATCACCAGCGACGCACTGGCCGGTATTGCCCCTGACGAAGTCATTGACCCCCGCCCTTACGCCGAAATCATGCGCCAATGGAGCACGCTGCACCCCGAGTTTGCGCACCTGCCGCGCAAGTTCAAGATTGCCATCAACGGCGCCTTGGAGGACCGCGCCGCCACCGCCTGGCACGACGTGGGTCTGCACCTGCGCCGCAACGCACAGGGCCAGGTTGGCTTCATGGTGTTGGTTGGCGGCGGCATGGGCCGCACCCCGGTCATCGCCAGCACGCTGCGCGAGTTTTTGCCCTGGGACCAGATCCTCAATTACCTTGAGGCCGTGGTGCGTGTCTACAACCGCTTTGGCCGTCGCGACAACCTCTACAAGGCGCGCATCAAGATCCTGGTCAAGGCCGAAGGCCAGCGTTTTGTGGATGAAGTCGAGGCCGAGTTCGCAAGCATCCTGAGACACGACGGCGCCGCACATACCATTCCCCAGGCCGAGCTGGACCGGGTCTCGGCCCATTTCCTGCCGCCTGCTCATCCGTCAGACTCTGCCGCTGACGGCCAGGCTACCGCCATTGAACGCTCGCCCAAGGACGCCGCTGAATACCAGCGCTGGCTGAATCAAAACGTGCGCGCCCACAAAAACCCGGCCCTGCGCGCCGTCACACTGTCGTTCAAGCGCCTGGGCCACGCGCCTGGCGACGCCACTGCCGACCAGCTCGACGCCGCCGCCGACCTGGCTGACCGCTTTAGCGCCGGTGAAGCCCGTGTCACACACGAGCAAAACCTGTTGCTGCCCTGGGTGGCCGAACACGACCTGCCCGCGTTGTGGCAAGCGGCCCGCGCGCTTGGCGTGGCCAAGGCCAACATCGGCCTGCTCACCGACATGATCACCTGCCCCGGCGGCGACCTGTGCGCGTTGGCCAATGCCCGCTCGCTGCCGCTGGCCCAGGCGGTTGCCGAACGTTTCCAGGACCTCGACGAGCTGTTTGACATCGGACCGGTGGACCTGCACATCAGCGGCTGCATGAATTCCTGCGGCCACCACCACACCGGCCACATTGGTGTACTCGGTGTCGACAAAGACGGCCGCGAGTGGTACCAGATCTCGCTCGGCGGCTCCGATGGCAGCAGCTTGAGCGGCGTCGCCGTACCGGGCAAGGTGATTGGCCCATCGTTTGCGGCGAGTGAGGTGACCGACGTGGTGGAAGCACTGATCGACAGCTACCGCGTGTACCGTAAGGCGGGCGAAACCTTCATCGACTGCGTGCGCCGCGTCGGGCCAGACCCTTTCAAGTTGGCGGCCAATGCGGTGCGCCACGAAACCCGCGACGGCGGCCGCGTGCTGCATGTGCACCTGGCCACCGCCGATGCAACAACCGACTGAACCCTGGAAGCTCCTGAACATGAACACGCTTGAATTGATCCCATCAGACGCCGCTACCAAAACATCCGCCGACTTGCAAGTAATAGAACTCGCCAACGACGCCGATCCGCGCACGCTGGCGCTGGACGGCATCACGCGCATTGACCTGAATTTTCCGAAGTTCACCGACGGCCGCGCCTTCAGCCAGGCTTACTTGCTGCGCCGCCGCCTCGATTTCAAGGGCGACCTTCGCGCCACCGGCGACGTGCTGGTGGACCAGTTGATGCAAATGCAGCGCACTGGCTTTAGTTCGGCCGTGCTGCGCGCCGACCAGAACCTGGCCCACGCACAACGTCAACTGACGCACTTTGCCAGCTTTTACCAGGGTGATGCCGCGCAGAACCAGCCCCAATTCACGTCACAGGGAGCCGCAGCATGAGCGCCATCGACCTCAACGCCCGCGCATCAAGCACCTTTGCCGAAAAACTGGCCGAGACCCAGGCGCTGCTGCAACAGGCCGCGCTGGACTACGCGCCATTGAGCGCCAGCGACGCGCCACGCATCACGCTGGCCTGCAGCCTGGGCGCAGAAGACATGGTGCTAGCCGCTTTGATCAACAGCCTGCGGCTCAACATCAGCATCTTTGGCTGGCCCGGCTGCAAGCCAGCTCACGGGCGCCGGTGCAGGTTTTTGCGCCGGCCCGCGAAGCAGCCATCCAGTTTGTGGAACGCGAAGGCAAGGACGCCATGTATAAAAGCATTGCCCTGCGCAAGGCCTGCTGCGCCATCCGCAAGATGGAGCCCTTGAGCCGCGCCCTGGCCGACAAAGACGCCTGGATCACCGGCCTGCGCCGCGAGCAGTCCGGCGCCCGCGCCGAAGTACCCCTGATCGACCACAGCGACTTGACAAAAGTCAAACTCAACCCGCTGGCCAACTGGACCTGGGGGGACGTATGGTTCTACATCTCGGAAAACAAGGTTGACTACAACCCGCTGCACGACCAGTTTTACCCCAGTATCGGCTGCGCCCCCTGCACCCGCGCCATCAGCCTGGGCGAAGACTTTCGTGCCGGACGCTGGTGGTGGGAAGACGAGACCGCCAAGGAATGTGGCCTGCACGTCAAAGCCAGCCCGCTATCGACCACGGAAAGCTAGAAAATGAACGCACCTACCCCACCCGAACTGCTGCAAGCCATGACGCACCACACCCGCCCCGACCACCTAAGCAACGCCCACCTGGACGCGCTGGAAGAAGAAACCATTTTCATCCTGCGCGAGGTGGCCGCAGCCTTTGAGCGCCCCACCCTGTTGTTTTCGGGCGGCAAAGACTCGCTGGTGATGCTCAAATGCGCCGAAAAAGCCTTTGGTACACCGGCCAACGGCGGCAAGATTCCCTACCCGCTGCTGATGATCGACACCGGTCACAATTTTCATGAAGTCACCGACTTCCGCGACGCCCGCGCCGCAGAGCTGGGTGCCGACCTGATCGTGCGCAGCGTCGAAGACTCGATGGCACGCGGCACTGTGCGACTGGCACACCCTGGTGAGTCCCGCAACGTGCACCAGTCGGTCACTCTTTTAGAGGCCATCGAAGAATTCCGCTTTGACGCGCTGATCGGCGGTGCCCGCCGCGACGAGGAAAAAGCCCGCGCCAAGGAACGCATCTTCAGCCACCGCGACAGCTTTGGCCAGTGGCAGCCCAAAGACCAGCGCCCCGAGCTGTGGACGCTGTTCAACACCAAGTTGCAGCCCGGCGAGCACTTTCGCGTGTTCCCGATCAGCAACTGGACCGAACTCGATGTCTGGCAGTACATTGCCCGCGAAGCCATCGCCCTGCCCTCGCTCTACTACACGCACAAGCGTGATGTGGTCGAGCGCAAGGGTCTGCTGGTGCCGGTAACCGAACTAACGCCTTTGAAACAGGGCGAAGTGGCCGAGTCGCGCGACGTGCGGTTTCGCACCGTGGGCGACATCACCTGCACCTGCCCGGTGGACAGCCTGGCTGCCACACCCGACCAGATCGTGCTGGAAACCTTGGCAGCTGACGTGAGTGAACGTGGTGCCACCCGGATGGACGACAAAACTTCTGAGGCTTCGATGGAGAAGCGTAAGAAGGACGGGTACTTTTAGAAATGCAGAGGGTATGGCATGTTCTGTTTAACCTGCGGTGCGTTTTTTGGACAACCCGCGAGGCAGGGCCATTGGGCGACTTCCTCATACTGGGGTACCAGAAATCGTCAGCCGCCCAATGCCCCTACCCCGCTGGCCGCGTTCAGAAATCTGTGGAAATTTAAGCCCAAACACCATGAACCCCTTGAACCCCGGACCCCGGTATTTACAAAGCAGCACCGCCCAGGTTGTCGTCGGCGCGGCAGTCGGTTGGGGTGACCCCCGATTTCTGGTACCCCAGTATGAGGGGGGCGCCCCAACCGGCTGTTGCGCGGCGCTAACCAGTAACGCCTCAAACGCAGAACCCTTCCAGCGCCCCAAATGATCAAGCAATTTCGACAGACCAGGAAAACCAACATGAACACGACCAATTTAATAGCTGACCTCTCAAAAACCGCAGAATCCAAAGCCCAGTTCGACACCAACTCAGCCCTCAAATTCATCACCTGCGGCAGCGTTGACGACGGCAAAAGCACCCTGATTGGCCGCCTGTTGCTTGACAGCAAAAGCGTGCTGCTAGACCAACTGGCCAACGTCTCCAAAAGCGGCGAGGCCGACCTGGCGCAGTTCACCGACGGCTTGAGCGCCGAACGCGAACAAGGCATCACCATCGACGTGGCCTACCGCTACTTCAACACGGCAGAGCGCAAATTCATCATTGGCGACGCGCCCGGCCACGAGCAGTACACCCGCAACATGGTCACCGCGGCCAGCAGTGCCGATGCCGCCGTGGTGCTGGTTGACGCCACCAAACTGCAATGGCAGAACCCAGCCTTGAGCCTGCTGCCGCAAACGCGCCGCCATACCCTGCTGTGCCACTTGCTGCGCGTGCCCAGCATTGTGTTCACGGTCAACAAGCTTGACGCCCTCGGCGACGATGCGGCAAAGGCCTTCGCCAACATCAGCGCGGCGCTAGAAAAATTCTCTTTGGAAGCCGACCTTGAGTTCGCTACCATCGTGCCCATTTCCGCACTCAAGGGCCACAACGTGGTCGAATCAACGGATGACGGCTGGTGCGGCTACACCGGCCCCAGCCTGCTCGACATCCTGGAACTGCTGCCGGTGACCCCGTTTGATACCGCGCTACCGCTGGCTTTTCCAGTGCAGTGGGTCGAAAAATTCTCTGCCAGCGCCGACACCTCACAAGGCCGCCGGGTGTTCTGGGGCCGCGTCGGTGCGGGCGTTGCAGAAGTTGGCCAGACCGTCAAGGTGCTGCCCAGCGGCCAAACCGCCACGGTCGCCCAGGTGTTGGGCCACACCCGCGCGCCGCGCAAGGTGCCCGCCGGGCACAGCGCCGGCATTGTGCTCGACCGCGAGGTCGACGTGTCGCGCGGCGATTGGTTGCTGGCCACTGACTCACCAGCGCCCAGCCGCGAGCTAAACGTCACAGTAGCCTGGATGGACGATGAACCGCTGGCGGCCGGGCGTGTCTACTGGGCGTTACACGGCCACCGCTGGGTCAAGGCGCGCGTCAAACGCGTGGTGCACCGGCTCGACATCAACACACTGGCAGAGGAAGATGCCACCGCGCTCCCCGCCAACAGCATCGGCCATGTTGAACTGAGCCTGCAGGAGCCGCTTGCCGTGCGGCCGTTCAACGCGTCGCGCGTGCTGGGCGCTTTGGTACTGATTGATACCGCCAGCCACAGAACTGCTGGGGCGGCCCTGGTCAATTGACACACATCAAGGCCCAAAGGCCGCAATGCCACTATGCTCCAAGCCCTTGAACCCGAGCCCTTAAAATCTCACATTTGCTTTCAACCGAAGAAATTTCAAAATGACCCATACCGTCACCGAAGCCTGTATCAAGTGCAAGTACACCGATTGCGTCGATGTCTGCCCCGTGGACTGTTTTCGCGAAGGCCCCAATTTTTTGACCATCGACCCCGATGAATGCATCGACTGCGCGGTTTGTATCCCCGAATGCCCGGTGAACGCCATTTACGCCGAAGAAGACGTGCCCAAAGACCAACGCCACATGACCAAGCTCAACGCCGAGCTGGCCAAGCTACCTACCTGGAAAAGCATCACCAAGCGCAAACCGGCGCTGCCCGAAGCCGAAGAGTGGAAAGACAAGACCGGCAAGCTTTCTCAGCTGCTCCGCTGAGTTGACCTCACATCACCCCTTGCCCCAAGCCGCCATCATTGCCACCGACGCCCTGGTCATCGGGGCCGGGCCGGTGGGTTTGTTCCAGGTGTTTCAACTTGGGCTGCAGGGCATTCAGACCCAGGTGGTCGATGTGCTTGACCAGGCTGGCGGCCAGTGCATCGAACTCTACCCCGACAA
>MESQ01000028.1 GCA_001771065.1 Burkholderiales bacterium RIFOXYD12_FULL_59_19
TATCAGGCGCAGGCGCCGCTGTGCCTCATGCGACAAGCGCTTTACCACCTACGAACGCCCTGAGGTGAACTTTCCGGCCATCGTCAAAAAAGATGGTCGGCGTATTGAATACGAACGCGCCAAATTGCTGGCGTCCATGAAACTGGCGCTGCGCAAGCGCCCGGTGAGCATTGAGCAGGTTGACAGCGCGGTGGAGCGCATCGAAGAAAAATTGCTGAATCTGGGCCTGCGGGAAGTGCTCTCCACCCGCATTGGCGAGCTGGTGATGTTTGAACTCAAAAAGCTTGACAAAGTGGCCTATGTGCGATTTGCCAGCGTGTACCGAAGCTTTGAAGACATTGATGACTTCAGAACGCTGGTGGATGAGGTGGGAAAGTGATGGCACCTGGCCATGGGCCACGCATTGTGTAGCCCGGACGTTCCCAACGGAATCAACACAAAAAAGCCTCGTAAATCGGTGATTTACGAGGCTTTTTGCGAACTAAGTATTTGGTGGGCAGTACAAGTTTCGAACTTGTGACCCCTGCAGTGTGAATGCAGTGCTCTACCCCTGAGCTAACCGCCCTTTCCCTGTTCAGGAAAGAGGCAAATTATGGCACAGTTTCAGGCGTTTTCTGCTCTCGCGTGCGCCAAATTGTCTTGGCATTGCTTGACTTGTCGATTTGCTTCAACACGTCTTCGTGCACGGCCAGTTCCTGCGCGTTGGCACTGATCACCGGCAGCATGAACTGACTTAAATCGAGCACGTTGACCTGCGCACCATTGGCATCGGTGGTCGGCGCCTCGTCCATGAGCAGGGCATCCTGACCGCGGGTGAGGTTGATGTACATGTCGGCCAGCAGCTCGGCATCGAGTAACGCGCCGTGTAGCGTGCGGCCCGAATTGTCCACCTCGAGGCGGTCACACAGGGCGTCAAGCGAGTTGCGTTTGCCCGGAAACAGCTCCTTGGCCATGACCAGTGTGTCGGTGATGCTGGCCACCACACTTTTGACCGGTGACTGCTTGATGAGCGCCAGCTCCATGTTCAAAAAACCCAGGTCGAACGGCGCGTTGTGGATCACCACATGCGCGTCTTTCAGGTAGTCCAGCAGGTCCTGGGCGACTTCCGCAAACTTGGGCTTGTCCTTGAGGAATTCGCTGGTGATGCCGTGCACCTTGAGCGCTTCTTCATGGCTGTCGCGCCCCGGATTGACGTAAAAGTGGCGGTTGTTGCCGGTGAGCTTGCGGTGCAGCATCTCGACGCAGCCAATCTCGATGATGCGGTCGCCGTTGTCGGCTGACAGGCCTGTGGTTTCGGTGTCTAGAAATACCTGGCGCATGGGACTCCCTTAATCAGTTGAGGACAGCGCTAAAGTTCTGTCCCGCAAAGTATCAATGATTCTCTTTGGCATGGTTGATCGAGTATTTGGGGATCTCGATCACCAGGTTTTTTTGCGCCAGAATGGCCTGGCAGCTCAGGCGCGAGTTGGGTTGCAGGCCCCAGGCTTGGTCCAGCAGGTCGTCTTCGTTTTCTTCAGACGGCGCCAGCGACTCGAAGCCTTCGCGCACGATGACGTGGCAAGTGGTGCAGGCGCAGCTCATCTCACAGGCGTGCTCGATGTTGATGTGGTGCTCCAGCAGGGCTTCGCAAATGGAGGTGCCTGCCGGGGCAGACAGCTCGGCGCCCTGGGGGCAGTATTCGGCGTGGGGCAGGATTTTGATGATTGTCATAATTAGTTGGGGTCAGAGCACGTTTGCTGCGCAAAGTGGTCTGACCCACAAGGTTCTTAAATGGTTGGGGTCAGAGCACATTTGCTGCGCAAAGTGGTCTGACCCACAAGGATCTTATATTGATTCAATATTTTTGCCGGCCAAGGCTTTCTGAATGCCGCGGTTCATGCGCAACGCGGCAAAGGCTTCGGTGCCCTTGGCCAGTTCCAGTGTGATGGCCTCAATTGCCTTGGCGTCTTCAAGCGTACGGGCGGCTTGCACAGCCTGCATCAAGCGGTCGATGTCGGCGCGCTGGGCATCATTGAGCAAGTCACCATCGGCATTGAGCGCACTCACGGTAGCCAGAATCATGCGGTCGGCATCGACGCGCGCCTCGGTCACGGCACGGGCCTGCATGTCGGCCTCGGCGGTGCTGAAGCTATCAGCCAGCATGCGGGCAATTTGGTCGTCGGCCAGGCCGTAAGACGGTTTGACGGCAATTTGGGCCTCTGCACCGCTGCCCTGCTCGCGCGCGGCCACGCTCAACAGGCCGTCGGCATCGACGGTAAAGGTGACACGAATGCGCGCCGCACCGGCCACCATGGGCGGAATGCCGCGCAGCTCAAAACGCGCCAGGCTGCGGCAGTCGGCCACCAGGTCGCGCTCGCCCTGCACCACATGCAGCGCCAGCGCGGTTTGGCCGTCAATGTAGGTGGTGAAGTCTTGCGCCTTGGCCGTAGGAATGGTCTCATTCCGCAGCACAATGCGCTCCACCAGGCCGCCCATGGTCTCAATGCCGAGCGAGAGCGGAATCACGTCGAGCAGCAGCAGGTCGCCACCCGGGTTGTTGCCGGCCAGCTGATTGGCCTGAATGGCTGCACCCAGCGCCACAACTTCGTCGGGGTTGAGGTTGGTGAGCGGGGTCTGGCCAAAAAATGTGGCGACGGTCTGCTGAATTTGTGGCATGCGGGTGGAGCCGCCCACCATGACCACACCTTTGACCTCGTCGGCAGCCAGTTTGGCGTCGCGCAACGCCTTGCGCACCGCTTGCAGGGTGCGCGAGGTCAGGGGCTGGGTGGCGGCTTCGAAGTCTGCACGTGTCACATCCAGGTTGAGTTCTGCGTGACTCAATTGCGCGCGGAAAGTCACGGTTTCAGTATCAGTCAAGGCTTCCTTGCAGGCGCGTGCTGCAGCTTTCAGGGCGGCTTTGTCGGTGGCGGTGGCCACGGCTGTGCCGGTTTGTGCCAGCACCCAGTCGGCCAGCGCGTGGTCGTAGTCGTCGCCACCCAGGGCCGAATCGCCGCCGGTGGCCACTACCTCGAACACGCCCTGCGTCAATTTAAGAATGGAGATGTCAAAGGTACCGCCGCCCAGGTCGTAGACGGCATAAACCCCTTCGCTGGCGTTGTCCAGGCCATAAGCAATGGCTGCGGCAGTGGGTTCGTTGATGAGACGCAACACGTTCAGGCCGGCCAGCTGCGCCGCGTCTTTGGTGGCCTGGCGCTGGGCGTCGTCAAAATAAGCCGGCACCGTGATCACCGCACCATACAGGTCGGCGTTGAAAGTGTCTTCGGCACGGTAGCGCAGCGTGGCCAGAATGTCGGCACTTACTTCGACCGGGGACTTTTCGCCCTGCACGGTTTGCAGGCCCAGCATGCCGGGATGGTCGACAAAATGGTAGGGCAGCTTGGCGGCCAGGGCCACGTCTTTCAGGCTGCGGCCCATGAAGCGCTTGACCGAGGCAATGGTGTTCTCGGGGTCGCCGACACCACCGGTCACGGCATCGTCACCAATCTGACGGCCACCGCCAGTCAGGTAGCGCACTACCGACGGCAAAATCACCCGCCCATGGGCATCGGGCAGGCATTCGGCCACGCCGTGGCGCACGCTGGCCACCAGGGAATGGGTGGTGCCGAGGTCAATACCAACGGCAATACGGCGCTCGTGCGGGTTGGGCGTTTGCCCGGGTTCGGAGATTTGAAGTAAAGCCATGAGGGGTGGAGTGTCAAGTTTCTATGCTGTCCAGCCGGTCATTGACATCTGCGGCAAAGCGCTCGATGAACATCAAGGCCCGAACCTGCGCCACGGCGGCGGCGTAGTCATGCGACTGGTCCAGCAACTGCTCTATGTTAAGAAGTACGTCGCGTTCGGCCTGGCGGCACTGCTGGCTGATCTGGTCCAGGTCTTTGGCGCTCTGCGCCTCGTCCAGCTCTTCGCGCCACTGCATTTGCTGCATCAAAAAGGACGCTGGCATGGCGGTGTTGTTCTCGGCATTGACCGGTGCGCCGTGTAATTCACACAGGTAGGCGGCACGTTTCAAGGGGTTTTTCAGGCGCTGGTAAGCCTCGTTGATGCGCACCGACCACTGCATGGCCACGCGCTGGGCAGCGGTGCCCTGGGCTGTGAACTTGTCGGGATGGGCCTGACGCTGCAGGTCTTTCCAGCGTGCATCGAGCTCGGCCCGGTCCTGGGCAAAGCGCCGCTCCAGCCCGAACAGCTCAAAATCGTCAGATTGAAGATTCACACGCGAAACGATTCACCGCAGCCGCAGCGGTCACGCTCTTTGGGGTTGTTGAACTTGAAGCCTTCGTTCAGGCCTTCGCGGACAAAGTCGAGCTCGGTACCATCCAGGTAGGCAAAGCTTTTGGGGTCCACCAGCACTTTGACGCCGAAGCCCTCGAACACCATGTCTTCGGGGCCGATCTCGTCGACGTATTCCAGCTTGTAGGCCATGCCGGAACACCCGGTCGTTTTGACACCCAGTCGCACGCCCACACCCTGACCACGTTTGGTCAGGTAGCGGGTGATGTGCCGGGCAGCGGCATCTGTCAGCGTCACAGCCATTTTGGTAACAATCCAGTTGGGTGACAGTCTGCCATGCGCCCTGGGGCACAGGCAGACTGGCGTTTTTTAGTGAGTTTGCGCTTCGGCGTGTTTTTGGCGGTAGTCGTTGACGGCCGCCTTGATGGCGTCTTCAGCCAAAATCGAACAATGGATTTTGACAGGTGGCAGGGCCAGTTCTTCGGCAATCTCGCTGTTTTTTAGCGCAGAGGCCTGCTCCAGCGTCTTACCCTTGACCCACTCGGTCACCAGCGACGACGAGGCAATGGCCGAGCCGCAGCCGTAGGTCTTGAAACGCGCGTCTTCGATCACGCCGGTTTCGGGGTTGACCTTGATTTGCAGCTTCATGACGTCGCCACAAGCCGGCGCGCCGACCATGCCGGTGCCCACGGAGTCGTCGCCCTTGTCAAACGAGCCCACATTGCGGGGGTTTTCGTAGTGATCTACGACTTTTTCTGAATATGCCATTTTGATTTCTCCTTTAATGAGCAGCCCATTGAATGGTGCTGATGTCAATACCTTCTTTGTACATGTCCCACAGCGGGCTGAGCTCGCGCAAGCGCGCCACGTTTTCCTTGATGGTGGCCACGGCGTAGTCAATTTCTTCTTCGGTGGTCCAGCGGCCAATGGTCATGCGCAGGCTGCTGTGCGCCAGCTCGTCGCTGCGACCCAGGGCGCGCAGCACATAGCTGGGCTCCAGACTGGCCGAAGTACAGGCCGAGCCGCTGCTGACCGCCAGGCCCTTGATGCCCATGATCAGCGACTCGCCCTCAACATAGTTGAAGCTCATGTTCAGGTTGTGCGGCACACGCTGGGTCAGGTGGCCGTTGATGAAGACCTGCTCCACGTCTTTCAGGCCGGCAATCATGCGGTCATGCAGCGCCTGGATCTTGACCAGTTCAGCGGCCATTTCTTCTTTGGCAATACGGTAGGCCTCGCCCATGCCCACAATCTGGTGGGTTGGCAGCGTGCCAGAGCGCATGCCGCGCTCGTGGCCACCACCGTGCATTTGTGCCTCAAGGCGGATGCGGGGCTTGCGGCGCACAAACAGCGCGCCAATGCCCTTGGGGCCGTAGGTTTTGTGGCCGGTCAGGCTCATCAGGTCGATGGGCATTTTGCTGATGTCAAAAGCCACACGGCCAGTGGCTTGGGCGGCATCCACATGGAACACCACACCTTTTTCACGGCAAATGGCGCCAATGGCTGCCACGTCTTGAATGACGCCGATTTCGTTGTTGACGTACATCACGCTGGCCAGAATGGTGTCGGGGCGAATGGCGGCCTTGAAGACGTCCAGATCGACCAGGCCATCACTCTGCACGTCAAGGTAAGTTACCTCAAAACCCTGGCGCTCCAGCTCGCGGCAGGTATCAAGCACCGCCTTGTGCTCGGTCTTGACGGTGATGATGTGTTTGCCCTTGGACTGGTAAAAGTGCGCAGCGCCCTTGAGCGCCAGGTTGTTGGACTCGGTAGCGCCGCTGGTCCAGACGATCTCGCGCGGGTCGGCACCAATCAGGGCCGCCACCTGTTCGCGGGCAGTCTCTACCGCCGCTTCGGCCTCCCAGCCCCAGGCGTGACTGCGCGACGCCGGGTTGCCAAAATGGCTTCTGAGCCAGGGAATCATGGCATCCACCACCCGCTGATCGCAGGGATTGGTGGCGCTGTAGTCCATGTAAATGGGGAAATGCGGGGTGCTGTCCATGTTGAAGTCTCTTGTCGAATGCGTGGATTACATCTTGGCGTAGCTGGCACCCAGCGCAAACACCGAATTGGGGGCGTTGATGCGAATCGGTTTCATGGCCGGCATGCTGGAAATGGCGCGCTTGAGGGTGGGTTTTTCTTCCATCTGGAAGCCCTTGGCCAGCTGCTCGTCCACCAGCTTTTGCAGGCTGACCGAGTCAAGGAATTCGACCATCTTGACGTTCAGCGAAGCCCACAGTTCGTGCGTCATGCAGCGGGCGCCCTCGCCCAGGCAGTTTTCCTTGCCGCCGCACTGGGTGGCGTCAATGGGCTCATCCACTGAGGTAATGATCTCGGCCACAGTGATGTCGGCGGGCGAACGCGCCAGCGTGTAGCCGCCACCAGGGCCGCGGGTGGATTCCACCAGCGCGTTGCGGCGCAGCTTGCCGAACAGTTGCTCCAGGTAGGACAGGGAAATTTGTTGGCGCTGGCTGATGGCGGCC
>MESQ01000029.1 GCA_001771065.1 Burkholderiales bacterium RIFOXYD12_FULL_59_19
ATCGCACCGGGCGCAAGCGCCGCACCATAGACCGAACTGCCTGCCGCGAGTGAACCGGTCAGGGCCAGTGGTGTGATACTGGCCGTTGTAACCCCGGAACCGACTGGAACCCCCAAAGGGGTATAAAGTGCATAACCAGCAGGACCGGTCAGGGTATAGCTGTCAAACGTGATTGGCTTGTCCGTCCCCACGTTTTTGTCATCGAAAAGGGCGTTAACAGTCGTTAACGTGATGGAGGGCAGGGCGGCCGACAAATCGGGTGCAAGTGAGTTGACGATTGCATCCATCGTGCCGTCGTAAACCCTGTTGCTCCCCTGCGCGAATACCCACATGTAGGAATTCAGCGTGCTATCGGTTAAGCTGAAGTTACCCAAATAATTTGTCGGCGTTGCGTACGAACTTGGGTTGTAATAAATGCTGGCCGCACCGCGAGTCATGGTAACGCTACCAGCACCAGTAAAAGCCACGATGCCGCCGCCGACTCCCGGTCCGGTACCATCTTTATCGGCACGCAGTATAATGTTGCCATCGGTCGTCGTAATGACCGCTTTCACATTTACATCGCGCCCGGCGTTCGCTACAAAGCTGCCACGGGTGGCAGTAATGGCCGAATTCACATTTATGTCCCGAACAGCGTCCAACGTCAGAGTCGATGGGCTCGTCGGAGCGGTCACCGACCAGGTGACCACTGCGTCTACGTTGATATCGCCATTCCCGCTTCCGCTGGTGCCGCTGTTTACCGTGGTGATAGTGACATCGGTGCCAAGGTTCAGAGCAGTAGTGATGGTGGTGAGATTCACATTGGCAGTGCTCTCGCCGGAGGCCGGCGAGAAAACATCAGGGTCGCCGCCGCTGAACGATCCTCCACTGGTCACAGCACCCGTGATCGTCACATCAGCCGGGTCGAGCAACCATGTGCCACCCTTGCCCTGCGGTGCGCTGGCATTGATGTTGATACCCGCTACATCCAGCCAGTGGCCGGAGGTTTCAATCAAGCCGCCATCGCCGCCCTGTAAGCCGCCGCGCGCCGAGATGCTGCCATAAGCGCGCGTGGAGTCATTTGACCAAATAACAACCTCACCGCCGTTCCCGTTAGTAATAGCGTCGGCGGTAATGCCGGATTCATCACTCATGTAAGTCGCAGAGGCATTCTGAATGCTGGGAGTTTTGCCCTGGTAGCCACCGCCGATCATTACCGTACCGCCGCCGGCATCGCCGGAGGCATTGATGTTCCCACCAAACAGACCGATATGCTGTCCGGTAACCGTGACGCTGCCGCCGGTCTGTCCCGTGCCCATGCCGGAGACATCCAATTTACCGCCTACATTTACGGTGCCGCTTTGCATGTCGCCCAACAGCCTGATCGTGCCGTTATGGTTTTCAATGCTCTGTGCCTGAATCACGCCGGTGTTGTTCACCGCGCTCTGCAACAGGCTCCCTGCCGCCATTGCGGTCAGCAGTACCTGGCCGCCGTCGGCTTGGATCAAGCCACCGTTTTGCACCAGCGCATTCACCGCACCTTGGTTCACCGTGACATTGAGCAGCTCGTCGCCGGCAAGATCGAGGGTGATTGC
>MESQ01000030.1 GCA_001771065.1 Burkholderiales bacterium RIFOXYD12_FULL_59_19
AAGCTCGGTGATGAATGCATCCATTCGACCATCACGCTTCTTGAGCAATTCAGGCTGCAAGACCTTCAGTGGAGGTGATCGGCCTCACGCAGCTCGCGAATTTCGGCGGGCTGCAAGATGCGCTCGCGGATGACAGGTTCGTACCCCGTGGGAACCACCTGCTTGGTCTCTACCAATTCGGCCGGATTCCCATCCGTTAGCAGTGCCTTCCATGGTTGCCGTTTGATGGCCCAGCGGTACATCTGCCGCACTTCGATCAGCATGCGCTCTGCCGTGCGGCCACGCTTGCGAAGTCGACCGACCTTGCGCAACGCGTCACGCAGTTCGGTGTCGGTGATGCCGCGGACAGGCTGCTTGCCGAGTTTGGGCAGGATGTCTTTTTCGAAGGTGCGGCGCAATTCCGCGTTGTCATCGGCGCGCTGCACCCCATTGGTGATCCAGGCGTCGAACATGTCCTGCAGTGTGGCGGCTTCCCGCTTGCGCAGGATCTCCGCCGCAATGAGGGCTTCACGCTGTGCAGTCTGCTCTGCCTCGCGCTCCATGAGGGCGACGCGAGGATCAGCGCCAGCAGCGATGCGGGCGCGCTCCTGGGCAGCGGTATCGCGTGCAACTGCGAGCGACACGTCCGTTGCGCTACCAAGGGCGAGCTTGCTGCGCTTTCCATGGAAGCTGTACACCAGTAGCCACGACTTGAAGCCGGTGGGGAGTACGCGAAGGAACAGACCGCCGCCATCGGCGATCAGTCGTTCCTTGTCCGTTGGTTTGGCGGTCTTGACCGCTCGATCGGTCAACTGGTGCAGTGCCATTTCAGGCCTCCTGGCGAAGGTTGTTCGAAGGGGGTTGGGCGGACATTGTTCCCATGGGTTTGGCTAACCCGCTACCCCCGGCGTAATGGGAACAGAATACCCCAAAAATCGCTTCCGTGGGAACACCGTGGGAACACTTTGCACGCGCTTGAAAAAAACAGTATCAGATTGATTGAGACGTAACAAGACAAATAAGTATATATAAATCAATAAGTTATTGTTTATTTTTGGGTTTCATAACGTCTCAAGGTGGCGCACTAAGTTGGTGCATTTTTGTTGATTTACTGTCTGTCACGCCGGGGGTCGCGGGTTCGAGTCCCGTCCGCTCCGCCAGATATAGCCCTAAGTAGTTGATCTACTTAGGGCTTTTCTATGTGTGCCCCTACAGGGTTCCTGGCTTTTGTAGGGTCGACTTCAGTCGACCATCTTCCTTTGCCAAATGCCTATCAGCAAACTGCACCTTTATTTCCTTGGTAATGGCATCCAGGCCTCGCAGCCGATTGTCTGGCTCATTGGTTTTTTTGCGTTTCTGAATGTCTATTCCATCCAGTCGGTCTTGCCTTTGGTGATGCAAGACTTTCATGCCTCCGCGCTGCAAGCCGGTATGACGGTAGGGGCTACCGTTCTTGCTGTGGGGCTGGTTTCGCCCGTCATGGGCATGCTGTCGGACGCATTCGGGCGCAGAAGCATTTTGTGTTTGTCGATGTTTGCGATGACGCTACCCACGGCCCTGATACCCGTTTCCCAGAGTCTCAACACCTTGATCGCCTTGCGGTTTTTCCAGGGCTTGGCTGTGCCCGGCATTGTGGTGGTGCTGATTGCCTACATTGCAGAGGAGTTTCGCAACGGCGGTGGGGTTGCCCGCATGACCGCAACCTACGTGGGTGGTACCGTCATGGGCGGTTTCAGTGGCCGTTTCATCACAGGGCATTTAGCGGATTTGTTGGGCTGGCGCGGTGCTTTTGTGAGCCTGGCCGTCATGAATCTGATCGGGGCGTTGTTGGTGTTGTGGCTGCTGCCCGCATCAATGCACTTTGTCCCCAACCGCAATGTCAGTGGCGTGCTCGGTACCCTTGGGCGGCATCTGCGTCACAAGCGCCTGATGGCATCCTGTGCCGTGGGGTTTTGCGTTTTGTTTTCCTTGGTGGGCACTTTCACCTACGTCAATTTTTACCTGGCGTCTTCCCCTTTCAATCTTTCTGCCTCGGGCCTGGCCAATGTGTTTGCCGTTTACCTGGTGGGTGTCCTGGTGACCCCACTGGCTGGACGTCATATTGAGCGTTTGGGTTACATGACATCCCTGCTCTGGGCGTTGGTTTTTTCTGCGGGCGGCTTATTGCTGACGCTGGTGTCGTCCTTGCCCCTCGTGGTTATTGGTCTGACCGTGTGTTCAAGCGGCATATTTCTTTGTCAGTCGGCCACCATCAGCGCCATTTCCAAGAATGTGACCGAGGGGCGTTCCTTGGCCACCGGCATTTACTATATGAGTTACTACGCTGGCGGCGCCGTGGGTACATGGGGTGCAGGGCTTGCCTTTGAGGGTTGGGGTTGGCATGGCTCGGTGGTCACCATTGCCTTGGTGCAGGCGCTGGCAGCAGTCATGGTTGTGGCTGTGTGGCGTTCACAAGAAAGTTGAAATGATGAGTTTGCAAAATTGGTGGTTATTTGTCCTGATGACCTTTGTGGTGTCGGCCACACCGGGTCCCAATATGTTGCTGGTCTTGAGCAACAGCGCTCGCTTCGGGCTGCGTGCTGCCATGGCCACCATGGTGGGCTGCATGAGCGCCTTGCTGGCCATGATGAGTATTTCGGCGGCAGGCCTGGGCGCCTTGCTGCAGATGTTTCCGGCCGTGTTTGATGCACTGCGCTTGGTTGGCGCCGCTTACCTGGCCTACCTTGGCATCAAAAGTTGGCGTGCTCCGGTCCATGACCACACGGTGGGCACAGCCAGGTTGACAGAGGCATCCATGAAGTCGGCAGCATTGTTTCGCCAGGGCATGCTGGTGGCAGCCAGCAACCCCAAGGCGATCCTGTTTGCTGTTGCGTTTTTGCCCCAATTCATCAACCCGCAGAATCCCAAATTGCCTCAATTCGGGATTCTTTTGTCCACTTTTGCGGTCATTGAGGTGAGTTGGTATTTTGTCTATGCCATGAGCGGAAAACGCATGGCGGTGTATTTGGAACGCGCCAGCGTACTGAAGGTGTTCAATCGCGTGACCGGAGGAGCCTTTGTTGGTTTTGCAGCCATGATGGCTACCGTGCGGGATTGAATAGCTTCAGCAGCCCCATCGACAAGGCGGTGCCCAACAAAATCACGGCCCCGCAGATCAGCATCCAGGCCGTGACAGATTCCCCCAGAAATACCACACCATAAAAGACGGCAAAAACGGGTATCAGGAAGGTAACGGTCAATGAACCTGCTGCGCCGACCTTGTCGATCAGTCGGAAAAAAAGGACATAGGCCACCCCGGTGCACAACACGCCCACCGCCAGCAACGCCAGCCAGGCGGTGGTGCTGGGCGTTTGGCTTGGCCACAGCCACAGCGTGGGCAGGGCCAGCCCAATCGTGGCGCCCAGCTGGCTGCCGGAGGCAATCACCAGCGAGGGTACGCCGCCTAAATAGCGTTTGGTGAAGCTGGCCGAAATGCCGTAACACAGACAGGCGCCCAGGCAGGCCAGCACGGCCCAGCCCGTCGTCAGACCGGCGGCATTGGGCTTGAAGCTGGCCTTGCCCCAAGCCAGCATGGCCACACCGACAAAGCCAATCAGCAAACCCAGAATCTTCATGCCATGAGGTCGGTCCTTGAGCCAGAGCCAGGCTACCAGGGCGCCAAACAGCGGCACGGTCGCATTCAGCAGGGAGGACAAGCCGGTGCTGATTGACAGCAAGGCATAGGCATAAAGCGCAAAGGGAATGCCTGAGTTGAGCATGCCCAGCAAAAAGATTTTTTTCCAATGCTTGGACAAGGTTTGCCGCTGGCCGCGAAGCAGCATCAAGGGCAACAGGAACAGCGCAGCAATCCCAACCCGCAGCCCGGCGGTGGGCAGCGCCCCAAATTCAGCAGCGCCGAGCCGGGTAAATAAAAAAGAAGCGCCCCAAATGGCTCCCAACAGCACAAATTCGGTCAACCAGGTTCTTGGGGGATGCGATGAATTCAAAGCCTACCTTCGAGCTTGAGCAGCGCTGCCTTGCGTGTCAGCCCGCCCGCGTAGCCGGTCAGGTCGCCATGGGCGCCGAGCACACGGTGGCAGGGAACGACGATGCTCAAGGGGTTGCGTGCCACCGCGCCACTGAGGGCACGCACCGCTGTGGGCCGACCCATTTGTGTGCTCAAAGTGCTGTAACTGCTGGTTTGTCCAAACGCGAGGCTTTGCAGCGCCTGCCACACGGCTTGCTGAAAGGGTGTGCCGGCGCTCAGGTCCAGCGCCAATTCAAACTGGCGGCGTTGTCCGGCAAAGTACTGGGCCAATTGCACCGTGGCTTGTTGCAGCAGCGGGTGGTCTGCCACCGTGGGCCACGCACTGGCATCAGTCTGGTGGCGCTGGCCCTCAAACCAGACGCCGCACAGGCCTTGCGGCCGGGTGGCCAGGCGCATCAGTCCCAGCGGGCTGATAAACGTGGCGGTCACGATGTCAACGGGTTGTTTCATCTTTTTAACTGGTTAAGAGCGTTGGATGATAAGCGCTGCACAAGTGTCAAGCGAACATCACGGTCCCGTGGCTGACAGCGCGCCGCCTACAATTGTTAGCCAAATAAATTCATTTCATCTCCAGATAAATCCTATGCACTTGACCGCTTCCATTTTCAAGGCCTATGACATCCGCGGTGTCGTGCCCAGTACCATTGACACGTCGGTGGCGCAAGCGCTGGGTCGGGCTTTTGGCACCGTGGCCCTGCGTGAAGGGCAAACGGCGGTGGCGGTGGGCCGTGACGGCCGCCTGAGCGGCCCGGACGTGAGCGCTGCCCTGATGCGCGGCCTGGCTGAAGTGGGTGTCGAGGTGATCGACATCGGCCTGGCGACCACCCCCATGCTTTACTTTGCCGCCAACACCCTGGCTTCCTCCGGCATTCAGGTCACCGGCAGCCACAACCCCAAAGACTACAACGGTTTCAAGATGGTGCTGGCGGGTCGCGCCATTTATGGCGACGAGATCCAGGCCCTGCGCCGCATGATGGAAACCGAGACCTGGGAACTGCGCATGGGCGGCCAGATTCGTAGCGTTGACGTGCTGGCGGCTTACCAGGCACGCATCGTGGGCGACATCAAACTGGCGCGCCCCCTGAAGATCGTGGTGGATTGCGGCAACGGCATTGCCGGTGCCTCCGCCCCAGGCATTCTGCGTGCCATTGGCTGCGAGGTGACCGAGCTGTTCAGCGAAGTCGATGGCAATTTCCCCAACCACCACCCCGACCCGAGCAAGCCCGAGAACCTGCGTGATCTCATGGCCGCACTCAAAAGTGGCGATGCCGAACTGGGCTTGGCCTTTGACGGCGACGGCGACCGGCTGGGCATCGTCACCAAAGAGGGCAACACGATCTACCCGGATCGCCAGATGATGTTGTTTGCCCGTGATGTCCTGCAGCGCGCGCCGGGTGGCACCATTGTGTTTGACGTGAAATGTTCGCAGCGGCTGGCACCGGTCATTGCCGCGGCGGGTGGCGTGCCGATGATGTTCAAGACCGGCCATTCGCTCATTAAAGCCAAAATGAAAGAAATCGACTCGCCGTTGGGCGGCGAGATGAGCGGTCACATCTTTTTTAAAGAACGTTGGTACGGCTTTGACGACGGCACCTACGCCGGTTGCCGACTGCTGGAAATTTTGAGCCAGTCGCCGGACGCCAACGTGGTGCTCAATGCCTTGCCCAGCAGTTTTTCAACCCCTGAACTCAATGTGAAGTGCGCCGAAGGACAGGCACAAACCCTGGTGACACAACTGGTGTCACAGGTCGACTTTGCCGCGCCGGCCACGCTCAACACCATTGACGGCCTGCGGGTCGATTGGCCCGATGGTTTTGGTTTGATTCGCGCCTCCAACACCACGCCGGTGCTGGTACTGCGTTTTGAAGGCCATACGCCCGAAGCCTTGGCACGTATCCAGACCGACATGATGGCGCTGCTGCACCAGGTCTTGCCCGGTGCGGTGACGGACGAGGCGGCGCATTGAAGATTTTGATCGTCAAGCTGTCATCGCTTGGCGACGTGGTGCACACCATGCCAGCCGTGCAGGACATCCTGTGTGCCGCGCCGAACGCGCAAATCGACTGGGTCGTGGAGCGCGGCTTTGCGTCGCTGGTGCAACGCTGCCAGGGTGTTCGCCGCGTCATTGCCAGTGACTTGCGGCGCTGGCGTAAAGCACCCTTCAGCCATGAAACGCGTCGCGCCTGGGGGGTGTTCAAGGCCGAACTGCAACAGGAACACTACGACGCGGTGATAGATTTGCAGGGCCTGACAAAGTCGGCGCTGGTTGCCTGGTTGGCCCGTTTAAGCAAGGGTGGCAAGCGTTATGGCCTGGCCAACCAGACCGAAGGCTCCAGCTTTGAGGCACCTGCGCGCTGGGTGGCGCATCAGGCCATCAGCTTGCCAGCACACAGCCACGCCGTGACGCGTTCACGCGAGTTATGTGCGCAGGCGTTGCATTTCAGCTTGCCTGATGACCTGATATTTGGGCTGGTGGCGCAAAGGGTACAGGTACCGCTGGTCAACACAGAAATGGCACATGCGCCGGGTCTGCGCGGCGTGGTGGCGCTGGTGCACGGCACCTCGCGCGCAGACAAGCAGTGGCCGCTGGCGCACTGGCGTGACCTGGCGCAACGGCTCAATGAGGCCGGTTTTGGCGTGGTCTTGCCACATGGCAACCCGGCTGAGCAACTGGTGGCGCGGGATATTGCCCAAGGTTTGGCGCGCGCGCAGGTGTGGCCGGTCTTGCCACTGGACGTACTCGCCGATGCGCTGGCCACATGTCATGGCGTGATCGGGGTCGACAGCGGCCTGAGCCACATCGCCGTGGCGCTGAATCTGCTCCATGTACAGATTTACAACTTTGACACCGCCTGGCGCACCGGCCCGTTGGCGGAATCAGATCATGACTGCTGTAGGGCGGACTTCAGTCCGCCATGGTCGACTGAAGTCGACCCCACAAAATCCCGATATTCACCACGCCAGTGCAGCGTATTTGCCCAGCCCACCCCGTCGGTCGATGCCGTCTGGCAGGCCTGGCTCGGGGTGCTTTCCAGCGCGGCTGACGCATGATTCGCTGGTTTTACTCCTGTTTGATGTGGCTGGTTCAGCCATTACTCAAGCGCAAATTGATGCGCCGCAGTGTGATGGAACCAGGTTATGGGCAATACATTGACGAGCGTTTTGGCCGCTATGCCCAATCGGTGTCCGCACATGCAGGCCCCACGGTATGGCTGCACACCGTATCCCTGGGTGAGACCCGTGCCGCTGCCGTGTTGGTGACGGCACTGCGTCAGCAGTTGCCGCAGATGCGCTTGCTGCTCACCCATGGCACGGCCACCGGCCGCGCTGAAGGCCTGAAACTTCTGCAGACAGGCGACCTGCAAGCCTGGCAGCCGTGGGACACGCCAGCTGTTGTGCAGCGCTTTCTGAACCACTTCAAGCCAGATCTGGGCATTCTGATGGAAACCGAGGTCTGGCCGAATCTGGTCCACGGTTGCCAGCGCTTGTGTGTCCCGCTGGTGTTGGTGAACGCCCGCTTGAGTGAGAAATCTCTAAGGCAAGCGCAGCGTCTGGGCTGGCTGGCAAGGCCAGCCTTTGCCGCGCTGACGGCAGTCTGGGCACAAACGCCGCAAGATGCGCAGCGCTTGCAGTCGCTGGGTGCCAAGGTGCAGGGCGTGTTGGGTAACCTCAAGTTTGATGTGGTGCCAAACGCCAGCCAATTGGCGCTGGGGCAGCAATGGCGGGCGCAACTGTCACTGCCTGTGGTGTTGTTCGCCAGCTCGCGTGAAGGTGAAGAGCTGGCGCTGCTGCAGCTACTTGGCCTTGCTTCCCGCGATGCAGCAAAGGTGCAATGGCTCATCGTGCCGCGTCACCCGCAGCGCTTTGACGCGGTGGCGGCCATGATCGAATCGCATGGGTTTGCCGTGCAACGGCGCAGTGCCTGGGGGCAGGGCGGGCCGGCTGCCGTGGCCGATGAAAAACTGCAGATATGGCTTGGCGATTCGTTGGGTGAAATGGCGCTTTATTACGGCCTGGCAGACGCGGCCTTACTGGGCGGCAGCTTTGAGCCGCTGGGGGGTCAAAACCTGATCGAAGCCGCCGCCTGTGGCTGTCCGGTGGTGATGGGACCGCACACCTTCAATTTTTTGGAGGCGGCCGAGCAGGCCTTGGCGGCGGGTGCGGCACTGCGGGTTGCGGATCTGGCCCAAGCCGTTGCTGTGGCCAGCACGCTGTGTTTTGACAGCCATCGTTTGGAAAACGTCCGTCTGGCGGCTAACCGCTTCGCACAATCCCACCAGGGTGCAGCCCAGCGCTTGGCGGGCGTGGTGGTGCGCGAAATTTCTCACGGGACTTTGCAGAAATAGTAGCGACCCACAGCGTCCTTTTTGTTTCAAATTTGTTTTTCAAGCTTGGCATTGCGCCTGCGCTACAGGCTTCGGCCATGCCCATGGCGTAGTTGCTGCCCAAAGCTTTCACGCCATATCTATCGATACGCGCGACTTCAGGACGTGCCGGACCTGGAAGACCCAACCCTGACGCTTAAATTGTTCGCAGGCAAAGGCCAGACCCGGACTTACCCGGTCACTCAAAAACTGTTGCGATTTAGTTCGGGCGTGTGGTTGCCTTGCAGAGCGTGCGCATTCTGCCAAATACCCTGGGTGCCATGTCCAGGCTCTGGGGCAGCGGTATGGGCTACACCAGGCAGCGACCTGCCCGCGCGAGTCATGCGCAAGGGCGCTGCAAACGTCTACCGGCAAATGTTTTTTTTGTGAGATCGCATCAACTGGGGTAACCACTTTCCGCTCGCGCTATTTCATTTCGTTTGATGTAAATCAAACGCATTAATCTTAAATGCCGCGTTGTCGTTTCCACTTGGGTCGTAGGGCTATAAGATCGCGACTGTTTATCGTTGTAAAGCCAGTGTGAAGATTTGTGAACAGGCTTTAAAGCGGCGAATGGGTGAAACGGGTGTTTAAACAGTTGAATAGGACGGAGAAAAAATGAAAAATTCATTATTTCGGTGGGGTACGGCGATGCTGGCATCGCTTGCCATAGCAGGTTGCGGTGGCGGCGGCAGCGGAACAGTCGCAGTTACAACGCCCGTGACAGGAACAGCGGTCAATACCGCCATCACGACAGCCAGTGCTTCCCTGGTGAACGACACTGCAAGCAATCCTACGGCGTCGTTCACCGTTTTGCAAGATGCGGGCGTACCCGCCGTCACCATCAATAGCCCACCCAAGGTCAACTTCGCCGTGTTTTCGGATGGTGCTGTCAAGACTGGTCTGGCGCTCTCCAATGTGCGCTTCGCCATCGCCAAATTGGTGCCCGGTACCAGTGGCAGCCCGGACCAATGGGTTAGCTACATTAGCACGAATAAAGCGGGTGCAACCATTGCAGGCACACCGCCAGTCGTTGCTTCGGCATTGCAAGCGACAACCGACGGGCAAATGTCGCTCGAAGAAGTGGCTGCTGCAGCGCTTGTTGGGCAACTGACCTATAACCCTGACGGTTATTACACCTACGCCTTCAAGACCGATATCGCAGATGTCACCAAAACCAGCGGTGTCACCTATGAGCCTGCGCTCACGCATCGGATCGCTATACAGTTGAGTTACCAGAATGCCGCTGGTGTAACGGTAAACGTCAATCCTTACTTTGACTTCACAATTGTGGATGGCAAGTCGGTGCCGGTTGTGGCGAGTCAAACTCGCAAGATGACGGATGTTGCCTCTTGCAACAGTTGCCACGAAAAGTTGGCCTTGCACGGCGGTGGCCGCGTCGACACCCAGTACTGCGTGATGTGCCACAACCCTGGCACGGTGGACCCGGAGAGCGGAAACAACCTTAACCTTGCCACCATGGTTCACAGTATTCACGCTGGTCGCAGAATCAAGGCAGCCACCGGTGATGACTACACAATCTGGGGCTACCGTGACACCAAGCATGACTACGCTGAAGTGGGTTTCCCGCAAGACCTGCGCAATTGCACCAAGTGCCATAGCGCAAGCAATTCAGCAACACCACAGGGTGACAACTGGAAAACTGCTGTCAGCAAGGAGTCGTGCCTGACCTGCCATACCGCGAAGGCCGGTGGTGTATGGGAAACCACTCACAAAACTTATGCCAGCAGCGTGGTTGGGGCAGGTGCCGCTGCCATTGATATGACCAATGCACAATGCGTGGCTTGCCACAAAGTGGGCTCCAACATTTCGTCGGAGGTCGTGCACTGGAATCAGAATGAAGAGAATGCAGCCAAGTACAAGATGAACATCGAAAGTGCCAGCTATGACTCAGTGACTCGAAACGTGACCGTCAAGTACTTTCTGTCTGATCCGACCAACAGCAACGCGGCTTACGACTTGACGACTGGGTGTGTCAGTGCCGCTTCATGTGCCAGCACCACGCTGTTTGGCAATCTGCGCTTTTATGTGGCCTATCAAAACATGGTGGGCCAATCAACGACAGTGACCGAGTTTTCTGCCTACAACAATGGCGGCAGCAGCGCGAATGTATTTGCCTACAAGGGTGTTAATGACGGTACCAATCACTATACGGTTGATGTTCCGATACCCGCAGACACGGCAACCGCCGTTGCCGCAGGCACTGCCCGTGTGGTGAGCATTGGCCAGATCAAGGAGCCACAACTTGCGCTCAAATCGCTTGACCCACGCCCTGCCGTGGTCCCCGCAGCACTGGTCAATGTGGTTGCACAGCACACTTTCAAGGATGTTGCCTTGACGGGTGCCGTGCAAGCGCGGCGTGTGATTGTTTCCAATGACAAGTGCAATGCCTGCCACGGTGCACTGGGAACGACATCTGGTTCCAACACGCTGGCGAATGCCTTCCACAGTGGCGCCCGTAATACGGTGGAAGCTTGCGTGATCTGTCACGACGCGAACAGGTCTTCGACGACCGTCAGGACGAATGGTCTGCGATTGAACGAGTCGTATCAGTTCAAGAACATGATTCACGGCATCCATGGCAACACCAAGCGCACTTATCCGTTCACACACGGCAACAAGGTGGTTGGTGCTTTCGGTAAAAATGGTTTGCTGCTGGCTGATGGTGTGACACCGATGACGGCTGGTACGGAGAACTATGCCGCCGAGGTGGCTTGGCCGGGTGTTGGCATCAATTGCAACGCCTGCCACGTTAACAACTCCTACAAAAACGATCTTGGGCCGCTGGGTGCAGCGGTGATCAGCACGAGTTTGTCAAAAACTGCGGGTGTATTTTCGAGCACTTTGATCGATGAGTTTGCGGCCACAGGTGCCTGTGTTGGCGCAACGGGTACCGTTTTGGCCAATACCCTCGCCTGTACCAGTATTGACATGTCGAAGTTGCCGGTGATCTCGCCCAAAGCAGCAAGCTGCACCTCATGCCATGACTCCAGCGTGGCCATCGGACACGTCACCTCCTTTGGTGGTTCAGCGTTCGGTAATATGACTCAAGGTGCAGTGGCGGGTTTGACAGGCTCTACTGCCTTGCCACGCGAAACTTGTGACGATTGCCACGCATCGGGTGGCTTCAAGGGTGTTGACATCGTTCACGGTCAACAGTAAGCGTTAAGCGTTACCATGGTCTACAGACGGGGGGGTTTACGGGCCCCCCCGTTTTTTCATGATCAGTAGGAAAGTTCCTCACTGAAAAATATCAAAATTGGACCTGTAGGGGAATCCGGATGCGTATCAAACATGTGATAGCTTTTTTCTGTTTCAGTCTTTTTGGCGCACTGGGTGCAGCCTGGGCAGCAGAACCTGAACCGACCGGCGCGGCTTTCTGCGTCACTTGCCATGATGAGGACGACCTGCCGGGCATGAGTCGATCAGCACACGGCTTCTTGGCAGACAAGCGTGCGCCAGACTGCCTTGATTGCCACGGACCGAGTAAGGCGCATGCCTACGACAAGACCGGTTCGAGCCCACTTCCCAAACCTGATGTGTCGTTTGGCAAGCTCTTTGGCAAACTCACTACCAATGAGGCGCATACCCGCAGTCAGGCTTGCCAGAGTTGCCATGACAAGGACCACAAGCGCACGCTTTGGTCGGGTAGCCAGCATGAGGCGGCAGATGTGGCATGTGACAACTGCCATAAGGTACACGCGAATCATGACAAGGTGCTAACCAAGGCCGGACAGACTGAAGTTTGCTATACATGCCATGCCGAGCAGCGTAGCCAACTCGCCAAGCCATCACATCACCCCATTCCTGAGGGCAAGATGACGTGCTCTGATTGCCACAACACGCACGGGTCAGCCGGCCCCAAGCTTGTGAAGCGAGACACCATTAACGACACCTGCTACACCTGCCACGCTGAAAAGCGTGGTCCGTTCGTGCAGCAACATGAACCGGTGGCTGAAAATTGTGTCAACTGCCATAACTCGCACGGCAGCGTGGTGGCTGGCATGCTCACGGCGCGTGCGCCTCTTTTGTGTCAGCAATGCCATACCCCACACGTTTCGGGCGGTGTGGGTGCGTTGGGTGGCCAAAGCGGTGTCTACGCACCCGCTGCAGCAGGTCAGGCTGTGCCTCAAATCACCAGTACGACCAATGGCAAAAACGTGGTCAATATGTGGCAGGGTCGGAGTTGCATGAACTGTCACACGCAGGTTCACGGCTCCAACAGTCCCTCCATCACCAACCCCTTGATGCGCTGAAGCACGGAGAATCATCATGTTTAAGCCAATTTCATCAAATTATTTTCAGCGTTCTGCATTGACACTTGCCGTATGGGTCGCCTTCATGCCGGTCCAGGCTCAAACAAGCCCTGCCGAAACCACTATTTTTGTTGGTGCTGGTGTGCTTGATGGTGAGCGTGCAGACCGCGGCTTGTTCGATCAATACAGTGGCATACGCAAAGACAGTAGCGTTGCCGGCATGTTGGGGATTGATTACAGCTTGCGCCAGGAAGAGACTGGCCATTGGGTCGATTTTCACGGCTCTGATTTACTGGGTGATACGCGCGAACTGAACCTGGTGTGGAAAAAGCCAGGCGAATGGAAATTTACTGCCGAGTATTTGGGTCTGGTGCGAAACGAAACCAGTCAGGTGAATACAGGTTTGCTGAACGCGGGTTCAACCGTGCCTCAGGTGCTCGCCTTGGTCGGTGGTGCCGGCACAGGTTCGAATTTTGATTTGCAAACCAAGCGTAGCAAGCTGGGTGTGGGTTACACCAAGATCATTAACTCACGTATGCAGTTGGCCGTTGATTTGAAAACCGAAGAGAAAAAGGGCTCCCGATTGTTTGGGATCGGCATGAACTGCCCTACGGTGTACGACCCAACTTGCCTTGGTACCACAGGGATAAGCGTGGGTTGGGCCACGCTGATGTTGCCTGAATCCGTTGATTCGAACCACAGCCAGATAGACGCACGATTGAGCTATGCACTTGAAAAGCTGCGGTTCAGCGTGGGCTACTATGGCTCTTTTTATCGCAATGCCAATGCGTCGCTGAACCCGGTAGTTGCAGGAAATTTATACAACCCAGTCGGCACGTTGTTACCGGTGAGTGCTGGTTTGCTTGGGTATTTGAACCAAGCTGTGGCACTGCCCCCGGACAACCAGTCGCACCAGCTTGATGTGAGTGGCAATTACAACTTTACCGACAAAACACGCGGCACGTTCAAGCTGGCCTACAGTACAGCCTCTCAGGACGATGGTTTTGTGGTTGCCAGCCTCCCCGGTACGACCAGTCTGGGTGGGCGTGTTAATACATCCCTGGTGCAATTGGGCGTTACTTCTCGTCCCATGCCCAAGCTCTCATTGTTAGCGGATGTGCGTTACCTTAACAAGGATGATCAGACGCCGATCCTTGCTTACAACCTAGTCGGCGTCACGCCGTATACCAATCAACAGCTTTCCAATCAAAAGACCAGTACCAAACTGCAAGCTAACTGGCAGTTCAGCCCTGATTATCGGGGTAGCCTGGGTCTCGACTACGCCTTGATTGATCGAAGCGATTTTACACCCACCAGTGCTGTTGCAGGTATCACGGCGTTGCGCGAAACCACTGAAGAGACTGGCTTGCGCGCAGAGTTGCGCCGTCGAATGTCAGAGAATCTGAGCGGCGCCATCAGCCTGTCAAGCAGCAAGCGCGACGGTTCAACCTGGCTCAAAGACACCAGCGGCCTGGGTGTGTCGCCCGTGACCAACCTGGCTGATCCAGCGCTCGTGAATGGTATTTTCATGCCGAATTTGGCCGACCGCCAGCGGGACAAAATCAAAATCCATGCTGACTGGATGCCAAATAAGGATTGGTCTGTTCAGTTCAGTGCCGAAGAAGGCACTGACAAGTACAGCTCGCCAAGTGTCTATGGTCTGAAAGACACCCGCATGAATCAACTCAGCGTGGACTGGTCGTATGCCGTTTCGTTCAGATTGCAACTGAACGGTTATGCGTCAACGGGTGTGCAAACCTTCAATCAAGCACGCTACGCCGGTTACAACCTGGCGTTTGACAACAGCAATACCAGTTTTGGGCTGGGGTTTACCGCCAAGCCGAATAACCAACTGGAATTGGGTGGCAGTTTGTCCTTTGTGGATGATGTCAGCAAATACGCGCAAAGTCTCGACGGAACGGCTGATGCCTATACGGTGGCCTCGCTCGCGGCGAGTGGTGGACTGCCTGACATCACTTTCCGGCAGACTGCCCTGAAATTGTTTGGCAAGTATGCACTGGACAAGAAATCAGCAGTGCGTGTTGATTTGGTGCACCAGAATTCCACATACAACGATTGGGCCTGGGGCTATAACGGTGTGCCATACACCTACTCTGATGGAACCACACTGGGTCAAAAATCAGGCCAAAACGTTAATTTCATTGGTGTCACTTACATCTATCAGTTGCCTTGATAAAAATGTTTACTTGGCCATCAAGGCGTTGACGGCATTGAGGTCGTCCGCCTTCAGCGTGCCGCTGGCCTGGCGTAGCTTCAAACCGCCCAGCAGCACGTCGTAGCGCGCTTTGGCCAGCTTGGCCTTGGTGTCAAACAGGGCGGTTTGGGCATTGAGCACATCGATGTTGATACGTACGCCCACTTGGTAGCCTAATTTGGTGGCATCAAGTGCGCTCTGGCTGGAAGCCTCGGCCGCTTCCAGCGCCTTGACTTGCCCCAGACCCGACTCGACACCAAAAAATGCGGTTCGCGTTGCTTGGGCTACACCACGCTTGGCCGTATCGACATCGCTGCGGGCCTTGTCTTCCAGTGACAGGGTTTCCTTGATGCGGTTTTGAATGGCGTAACCAGCAAACAGTGGCAGGTTAAAGCTCAAGCCAACTTGCGCCACATTGGTGCGGTAGTCCATTGTGGTACCGGACGAACCATTATTTTGGGTGACGTTGTAGCTGCCGCTTAAATCCAGCGTGGGCTTGTTGCCCGCCTGTGCTTTTTGGGTTTCGAGTTGGGCCACTTCCAGGCCCAGTTGGGCCTGGCGCACGGCCGGGCTCATTTCTTCTGATTGCGCCACCCAACGGGTGACATCATTGGGCGTTACGGGTGCCATGACGATCGGTACCGCCAGTGGCTTGGGGCTTGCCCCGGCTTTACCGGTCAATTGATCCAGTGCCAGCTTTTTGACCCGCAAATCGTTGTCGGCTGCTATTTCTTGAGCCAGCACCAGGTCAAAGCGCGCTTGCGCCTCGCGGGTGTCGGTGATGGTCGCGGTGCCAACTTCGAAGTTGCGTTTGGCGGACGCCAGTTGCTCGGATACAGCAGCTTTTTGGGCCTTGACAAAGTTCAGGCTGTCACTGGAGGCGAGTACGTCAAAGTAGGCCTGGCTGACACGCACGATCAGGTCTTGATCTGCCGTCTGCAATTGTGCTTGCGCCACGGCAATCGATTTTTTCCCCTGTGCCGCCGTAGCCGCATTGGCTGGGCGGTACAACGGCTGGGTGGCGCTCAAGGTGGCGCTTTGGTTTCCGTAGCTGCCTCGGTCAAACGCTGCTGTGTTGCTTGAGACGTTGGTGCGGTTCATACCCATTGCCAGATTGGCGCTGGGCAACAGCCCCGCCTGGGCTTGTTCCGCTTTGGACAGGTTGGCGTTATACAGCGACTTGGCCGATTGGTAGCTGGAATCAAAGCTGCGCGCTGCGTCATAGAGTTCCACCAGACTTTGGGCCTGTGCGGGCAGCACAAAGGCGGCAGTCAGGGCCAGAGTAACGGGGAGTTGACGCAATATCATGATGTTGTGCCTGAGGTAAAGGTAGCTAGCGGGGTCGGGTGGGAAAAGCGCACTGAATCAGTAACGTGGCACGCTGGGGTCGACTTCAGAGGACCAGGCGTTGATGCCGCCCGACACATTGGCCACGTGTTTGAAGCCGCGTGCTTTCAGGAAATTTGCCACTTGCATGCTGCGAGCGCCATGGTGACACAGGCAGGCCACCGGCTGGTCGGGGTCCAGCTCATTCAGCCGCGGCGGGATCACACCCATCGGGATGGTGATGAGCTCAAAACCCTCGGCCTTGATGCTGGCCGTGCGCAGCTCGTGGGGCTCGCGCACGTCAAGCACCACTGGGTCGCCGTGGCCGCGCACAGCCTCAAGCCAGTCTTTGAGTTGAATTGGTCGGACGTGTTTAACCATGTTTAAAACTTGAATGTGCTGGGTTGCGGGAAATTAAGCAAACGGGGCGCGTTGTCGTCCCATTTGTCGACAGAGGTGAAGTTGGTTTCACTGGTGCGGGTAATCACCTGCGCGTGCATGATGGGCTCTTCGCCCACGATGCCCACCAGGCGGCCGCCGACCTTGAGCAGGTTCAGCAAAGATTGCGGAACCTCGGCCACTGAACCGCCGAGCAAAATGACATCAAAAGGCGCGTCGGCGGGTGTACCTTTGGCGCCGTCCACCTGACGCACTTCTGCGTTGTGGATGCCGGCGCGCTGCAGGTTGGCACGGGCCATGTCGGCAATTTCAGGGTTGATTTCCAGGGAGATCACGCGTTGCGCCTGGTGTGCCAGCAGTGCGGTCATGTAACCCGATCCGGTGCCAATTTCCAGCACCTTGTCGGTGGGTTTGACAGCGGCATCCTGCAACAAACGGGCTTGCACGCGGGGCGGCAACATGTTTTGGCCACCTGGCAGCGCGATGGCCATGTCAACAAAGGCTAGGGATTTTTGTGCCAAAGGCACGAAGTCCTCGCGCTTGACACTTGTCAGCAGGTCCAGTACCGCAGCATCAGACACATCCCAGGGTCGGATTTGTTGCTCGATCATGTAATAGCGGGCCTGTTCCACGTTTTGCAAGTTCATTTTTGGTACTCCAGGGGGTATGTTAACGGAATCATTTGATTTTAGCTGTTGAGGCCGTCAATAGCCTTTGTTTGTGTGTCTTTTGAAGCGGTTTCACGCCAAAATCTGCGCAACCATTGCGCCAAATCATCCATGTAGCAGTAGACCACTGGCACCACCACAAGCGTCAGCAATGATGATGTGATTACCCCGCCAATCACCGCCTGACCCATGGGGGCGCGCATCTCGGAACCCTCGGACAGGGCAAAGGCGAGCGGCAGCATGCCAAAAATCATGGCCAGCGTGGTCATCAGGATGGGTCGCAAGCGCACTTTGGCTGCCATCAGCAGGGCGTCGTGTCGGTTCAGGCCGTCCTCGCGCGCCCGAATGGCAAAGTCCACCAGCAAAATGGCATTTTTGGTCACCAGGCCCATCAACATCACCACCCCGATTACCGAGAACATCGACAAAGTGGAGTTGAACAACATCAGCGCCAGCACCACGCCAATCAGCGTCAGTGGCAGTGCCGTCATGAGCGCCAGCGGCTGGAAAAAGCTCTTGAACTGACTGGCCAGAATCATGTAGATAAAGATCACTGCGAGCGCCAGGGCTGAAAGTGCGTAAGCAAAGGCTTCCGCCATGTCCTTGACCGAACCGCTGAACTTGTAGCTGTAGCCTGGCGGCATGGCAATGCTGTCCATCGCCGTCTTGATGTCGGCCGACACTTCGCCGGCCGATCGTCCCGACACGTTGCCGGTGATGGCCACCTCGCGCGTCAGGTCGCGCCGGTTGATCTGGTTGCTACCGGTGGATTCAACCACATTGGCCACTTGGTCAAGCCGCACCACGCGGGCGCTGCCGTCGGCCTGTGAACCCACGGTGAAGGGCAGGGCGTTCAAGTCTTGTGGCTGATTGCGCGATTGGGGTGACAGGCGCACGTTCACGTCATAGGTCTGGTCGTCTGGGGCGCGCCAATTGCCCACGGTTTGACCGGCCACCAGTGTGCGCAGGGACGAGCCAATTTGCGCTACGCTCAACCCCAGGTCGGAGGCAACGTCGCGGCGCACCTGCACATCGAGTGTGGGTTTGTCGGGTTTCAGGGTCGAGTCCAGGTCGACCAGACCGGGCACCGTGCGGATTTTTTCCAACGCCAGCCCGTTCAGCCTTGAGAGCTCGTCCATGTTGGCACCCTGGATAGAAAAAGCGATCTGCTTTTGGCCACCCACCGGGTCCAGCAGTCCGACATGGGTCACGCTGATGCCCGGCACCTCGCGCAGGCGCTGGCGCAACACGGTGGACATGTCATCGACACCGCGCGTGCGCTGCTTGCGGTCCAGCAGCCGGATGTAGATGCTGGCGTACATCTTGCCCTGGGCATTGCCGGTGTTGATGGTGGTCAGGGTGTAGTTGACCTCGGGGAAGGAGCGGATGATGCCTTCCACCTGGCGCGCCCGCGCTTCGGTAACTTCGAGCGACGAGCCCACCGGCGTGTTGAAAGTGAGGTTGGTCTCGGAAAAGTCAGACTTGGGAACAAACTCGGTACCCAACAGCGGCACCATGAAAATGCTGCTGACAAAGATCACCAGCGCCATGGCCACTGTGCTGAGTTTGTGGTCCAACGCCCATCGCAGAATGCTTTGGTAAATGTCAACCAGCGCGTCGGTGCCCAGATCAAACAGCAGGGTGACGCGCCCAATGGTCTTGTCATAGAGCGTGCGCGGGGCGTGGTGTTTGCCATGGGCTTCGATGCTCGGGTCGTGCCAGATGGAGGACAGCATCGGGTCGAGCGTAAAACTGACAAACATCGAGATCAGCACCGCGGCTACTATGGTCAGGCCAAATTCGTGAAAAAATTTGCCGATGATGCCGCCCATGAAGCCAATTGGTAAAAACACCGCCACGATCGACAGAGTGGTGGCAAACACAGCCAGGCCAATTTCACGCGTGCCATCCATCGACGCGTCAAACGCGCCCTTGCCCATTTGTACATGGCGCACAATGTTTTCCCGCACCACAATGGCGTCGTCAATCAGCAAGCCGACGCACAAACTCAGCGCCATCATGGTGATCATGTTGATGGTGAAGCCCAGCAGGTTCATGAAGAAAAATGTACCGATCAGGGCAATGGGCAGTGTCAAGCCCGTGATGACGGTGGAACGCCAGGAGTTCAAAAACAAAAACACGATCAGTACGGTAAGCAGTGCACCCTCAAATAGGGTTTGTCGCACATTGGAGACCGACACCCTGATTTGCCGCGAACCATCGGTGATTTGCGTCAGCTTGACACCGGGGGGTAGCTGCTGTTGTAGTTCCACCAGTGTCTTGTTCAGGCCGTCAACCACGGCAATGGTGTTTTCGTCCTGCGACTTTTGCACGTTCAGGAGCAGCGTACGCTGGCCGTTGTAAAGCGCCAGGCTTTCAATCTCTTGCGCCCCATCGATGACCTCTGCCAGTTGGTCAACCCGTACTGCGGCACCGTTTTTGCGCGTGATGATGATACGGCCAAAGTCCTCGGGGCGTTGCACGCGCGCGGCGATCTGGATCACCCGGTCTTGCGCGCTGGAGCGGATGCTTCCCACTGGATAGTCCTGGTTTTCATTGCGCACGGCATTCACCACCTGCTCGGGCGTGATGCCGTAGGAGGCCAGGGCCTGCGGGTTCAAGTAAATATTGATTTCGCGCTTGCTGGCACCAACCAGGGCCACGGAGCCAACCCCTCGCACGTTTTCCAGGCGCTTTTTCAGCGTTTGTTCAGCCCAGTTGGTGAGTTCCACCGCATTGAGCGACGCGCTTGCGTTGGCATCGGGCAACACCGCTACGGACCAGATGGCACGGCTGGCCGGATCAAAACGCAGCACTCGCGGCTCTTTGACTTCGGTGCGCAGGGTGGCGCGAATGGCGGCCACCTTTTCACGCACATCGTCAGCGGCTTTGCGTCCATCGATGTGTAATCCGAATTCGATGATGACCACCGACTGGCTCTCATAAGAGCGCGACGTCAGGGCGTTGATGCCGGCAATCGAATTAACCCCTTCTTCTATTTTTTTGGTGACTTCGCTTTCGACAATTTCGGGTGAGGCCCCGGGGTAGTCGGTGCTGATCACCACCACCGGAAAATCCACGTTGGGGAACTGGTCTACCTGCAGGCGCTGCATGGAAAAAAGTCCTAGCACCACCAGGGCCAGCATGACCATGGTGGCAAACACCGGGTTGTGAAGGCTGACGCGGGTGAACCACATTTACTTGGGTCCTTGTGCGTTTGTTGTTACCAGCGTGCCGACACGCAGGCTGCCGACCGAGCTGTCAATCACCATACTGCCTTCGGGCACGCCAGTTACGGCCACCATGGGAAGGTCTGCCAGGTTGCCACGCACGCCCAGTGTCACGTTGGCGTATTGCACCTGACTTTGGTTGACCAACTGCACATAGGGTTGTGGTTTGTCGGTGCGCACGGCGCTCAAGGGCAAGGCCAGGGTTGTCAAGGCACCCACGTTCAGGCTGCCTTGTGCAAACAGGCCGTGGCGCACTTTGGCATCGGGCTCAAGTGTCAGATAGACCAGCACGGCACGGCTGCCGACGGACGCACTGGGGTTGATTCGCGCCACTTTGGCATGGATCACCTGATGGGTACCGTCCAGTGTCAGCTGGGCGCTTTGTCCCACTTTGACTTGCAGCGAATCTGCCGCATTCAGGCTGGCTTCCAGCTCAAGTTGCCGGTTGTCGACGATCTCCACAATGCGGGCATCTACCGGCACACGTTCACCCGGCTGTGCCAGTCGTTGGGAAATTTGCCCGGAAATAGGGGCACGCAACACCGTATCGTCGCGCGCTTTGGCGGCCAGGTCAGCCCCCGATTGCGCCGCTTCATAGCTGGCTTGGGCCGCGTCCAGGCTGGCTTGTGATGACGCCAGCGCGGTGCTGGAGATAAACCCCTGTGCCACCAGCGCCCGGTTGTTGTCAAAACTGCGCTGGGCAATGGCTACCTGGGCCTTGGCGGCAGCTGCTTGCTGGCGGGCCTGGCGCAAGCGGGCATCGGACTCGGTCGGGTCGATGCGGGCCAGCACCTGTCCGACGCGTACCGCGTCACCCTCGCGCACGGTCAGATCCCGCAACTCACCGGGTACGCGCGCCTTGACCAGTGCCGTATTCACGGCTTTGATGGGCCCTGAGATCAGCACGGTTTGCTGCAATTCAAGGGTTTTGACCCGCACCAGGTCGCTCGCCGCCAAGGCGATGCTGACTTGCGATTTTTGGGCTGCCTGTTGCGCGCCAAGGGCGGCTTGGCGGGTTTGACGTGCCGACATGGTGCGCAGTGTGCCAGCCACCAGCAAAGCCACAACGAGGCCGGCCAGCGTCCATTTCATCCAGGGTTTCATGGCAAGGGGTGCTCCAGGGAAGGGTTGGGTTGACTTAAGCCGTGGGTCAGCATGTCGAGTTGGGCCGACAGGTATTGATGAGGGTCAAGTTGCGCGTGGTTGCCGCAGCAGAGGCCTAATGAATGTTTCCAAAGCACCAAAAAAAGCATTGGGGCCAGCACCAGGTAAACACCATACGTGAAGTCCATCGGGCGAAATTCACCGCGTGCCACACCCCGCTTCAGAATACGCTCGATCAGGGCAGTGCCGGGTTGCATCACTTCTTGCTGGTAGAAGCTGGCCAACTCAGGGAAGTTTTGCGCTTCGCTCATGATCAGCTTGGGGATGCCGCTGGCCTGGGTGGAACCAATGCGTTCCCACCAATTGAACAGACAGTCGCGCAGCATGTCGTGGGTACTGCCTTCAAAACGGTCAATTTCGTCACTCCATTCGGCAAAACGGCCGGAAATGTTCTCGCGCACCACCGCCTTGAACAATTCTTCCTTGCTTGGAAAATACAAAAAAAGCGTGCCCTTGGAGACCCCGGCGCGTTGCGCCACTTCTTCCACCCGGGTAGCGGCAAAACCTTTCTCGACAAACAAGTCCAGTGCAGCAGCCAGCAATTCGCCGGGGCGCGCCTCTTTGCGGCGCGAGCGCCGGATCGGGTGGTCGGATGGGGCTGTATTCTGAGGATTGGAATCTGACATTGAATTAATGACTAATGGGTTATTAGTTTAGCTTGAAGCTGTTTGAGGTGTCAATTCACACAAAGACCCAGCCGCATCAGGTTTCTCGTTTTGCAGCTAGCATGAATGCATAGCTTATTTTTCAACTCGATTTATCAAAAGGCCAAGGTATGCATCCACCAAATCAAACCATCACACTGGGCGGAGGCTGCTTCTGGTGTACCGAGGCGGTTTTTGTGCGGGTTAAAGGTGTGCTCGATGTGGAATCGGGTTACTGCAATGGTGAAACCTTGCAACCCAGCTACGAACAGGTGTGCACTGGACGCACGGGACACAACGAAGTCGTCAAGTTGGTCTATGACCCAGCGCAAATCAGTGTGCGTGAAATTCTGGAGATTTTCTTTGTCATTCACGACCCCACCACGCCCAATGCACAAGGCAATGACCACGGCACGCAGTACCGAAGCGGCATTTATTTCACCACGCCAGAGCAGCAGCAGGCAGCCTTGGTGCTGATCGCAGAACTTGGCAGCAGCGGGGTTTATCCGCGTGTTATCGTGACCGAGGTGTTGCCGCAAGCCAATTACTGGCAGGCAGAAGACTATCACCAGGATTTTTTTGAAAAGCACCCTGATCAGGGTTATTGCATGGCGGTGGCCGCGCCCAAGGTGGCCAAGTTTCGCAAGACCTTTGCGCGTTTGCAGAAACCAGACCGATAAAATCGACCCATGGCTACCAAAATCCCCAAAATTGTTCCTGCCCAACCCATTCCACCTGCTGAAAGCGACGGTACCGTGGTGCTGGAGCGCCGCACGCAGCGCACCAAACCGCCCCAGATGTACCAGGTGGTCATGCTCAATGACGACTACACACCGATGGAATTTGTGGTGATGGTGTTACAGGAGTTCTTCAGCAAAGACCTCGAAACCTCGACCCGGATCATGCTCAAGATCCACCTGGAGGGTAAAGCGGTGTGTGGTGTTTATTCACGCGATGTGGCTGCCACCAAGGTCGATCAGGTGCTGGACGCGGCGGCCAAGTCCGGGCATCCGCTGAAGTGCTTTTGTGAACCTGTGGCCTAGCACGAGATTGAATCCCGACGCGCGCAAATGAATTAGAAATCCGATTACAGTTGAAGCCTGAAACAAAAGCTATCAAAGGAACTTTATGATTGCCCAAGAACTGGAAGTCAGCCTCCACATGGCGTTTGTTGAGGCGCGTCAACAGCGCCATGAATTCATCACTGTGGAACATTTGCTCTTGGCGTTGCTCGACAACCCCAGCGCTGCCGAGGTGTTACGGGCCTGCTCGGCCAATATCGATGATTTGCGCAAGTCCCTGATCACCTTCATCAAGGACAACACGCCGCAGGTTGCCGGTACCGAAGACGTGGATACCCAGCCCACGCTGGGTTTCCAGCGGGTTATTCAACGTGCCATCATGCACGTACAGTCCACTGGCAGCGGCAAAAAAGAAGTG
Organism: Burkholderiales bacterium RIFOXYD12_FULL_59_19; assembly: GCA_001771065.1. Taxonomy (GTDB): domain Bacteria; phylum Pseudomonadota; class Gammaproteobacteria; order Burkholderiales; family Burkholderiaceae_C; genus Rhodoferax. The sequence continues at coordinate 23,734 of MESQ01000030.1, forward strand.
ACTGGCGCCAACGTGCTGGTGGCTATTTTTGGCGAAAAAGACTCGCATGCGGTTTATTACCTGCACCAGCAGGGGGTGACGCGCCTTGATGTGGTCAATTTTATTGCCCATGGCATTAAAAAGAGCGATCCGCCCGAGCCCGTCCGGTCGACAGACAGTCCGGCAGAGGCCGAGGAAGGGACCAGCGAAAAGAATGAGAAATCTTCTCCGCTGGAGCAATTCACGCAAAACCTGAATCAACTCGCCAAGGACGGCAAGATTGACCCGTTGATTGGGCGCGAGTACGAGGTCGAGCGCGTCATCCAGATCCTGTGTCGTCGGCGCAAAAACAACCCGCTGCTGGTCGGCGAGGCCGGTGTTGGCAAGACGGCCATCGCCGAAGGCCTGGCTTGGCGCATCACCCAAAAAGAGGTGCCCGAGATTCTGGCCGATTCGATCGTCTATTCGCTCGACATGGGTGCCCTGCTGGCAGGGACCAAGTACCGGGGCGATTTTGAGCAGCGGCTAAAGGGCGTGCTGAAGGCGCTCAAGGACAAGCCCAACACCATTTTGTTCATCGACGAAATTCACACCCTGATCGGTGCTGGCGCGGCCTCGGGCGGCACGCTCGATGCTTCCAACCTGCTCAAGCCGGCCTTGAGTTCGGGCGCGCTCAAATGTATTGGTGCCACCACGTTCACCGAATACCGCGGAATTTTTGAGAAGGATGCGGCCTTGTCGCGTCGTTTCCAAAAAGTCGATGTGGTCGAACCCACGGTCGAGCAAACGGTTGAAATTCTGAAGGGCCTCAAGTCGCGCTTTGAAGAGCACCACAACGTCAAATATGCCGTGGCGGCCCTGCAGGCGGCCGCTGAGCTGAGCGCCAAGTACATCAACGACCGTCATCTGCCAGATAAGGCCATCGATGTGATTGATGAGGCCGGTGCCGCCCAGCGCATCCTGCCGCCGTCCAAGCGCAAGAAAATCATCACCAAGGCCGAGGTCGAAGACATCGTGGCCAAGATTGCCCGCATCCCGCCGGCCAATGTGTCCAACGATGACCGCGGCAAGCTCAAGACCCTGGAGCGCGATTTGCGCAACGTGGTGTTTGGTCAGGACAAAGCGCTCGACATGCTGGCTTCGGCCGTGAAGATGTCACGCTCGGGCCTGGGCAAGGGTGACAAGCCGATTGGTACCTTTTTGTTCAGTGGCCCCACCGGCGTTGGCAAAACCGAGTCGGCCAAGCAGTTGGCCTACATCATGGGTATCGAGCTGATTCGCTTTGACATGAGTGAGTACATGGAGCAGCACGCCGTGAGCCGCCTGATTGGAGCGCCCCCGGGTTATGTTGGCTTTGATCAGGGTGGCCTGCTGACCGAAGCCATCACCAAAAAGCCGCACTGTGTGCTGTTGTTGGACGAAATCGAGAAAGCGCACCCGGCCATTTTTAATGTACTGTTGCAGGTCATGGACCATGGCACGCTGACAGACAACAACGGCCGCAAAGCGGACTTTCGCAACGTCATCATCGTCATGACGACCAATGCCGGTGCCGAGACCATGAACAAAGCCACCATTGGCTTTACCAACCCGCGCGAAGCGGGCGACGAGATCGCCGACATCAAGCGCATGTTCACCCCCGAGTTCCGCAACCGGCTCGATGCCATTGTCAGCTTCAAGGCGCTTGATGAAAACGTCATCATACGGGTGGTGGACAAGTTCCTGCTGCAGCTTGAAGCACAACTGGCTGACAAAAAGGTCGAGGTCACGTTCACCGACAAGCTGCGCAAGCACCTGGCCAAAAAAGGCTTCGATCCACTCATGGGTGCACGGCCCATGCAACGTCTGATTCAGGACACCATTCGCCGCGCCCTGGCCGATGAATTGCTGTTTGGCCGTCTGGTTGATGGCGGGCGTTTGACGGTGGACCTGGACGACAGGGATGAGAGTAAAACCGAAGTCTTGTTGGACATCCAGCCTCTGCCCAAGAAAGAGGGTAAATCCAAGCCAGAGCTTCAGGAACCCGCAACTACCTGAGCTTTGTGGGGTCGACTTCAGTCGACCATGGTGGACTGAAGTCCATCCCACAGGGTCCACAGCCTGATAGGTCCGTCCCACAGAGTTCAAGGTCTGTGGGGCGTCGGGCCGCCGTCCGGGTCGGGTTGTGTCAGCTTATTCGACGCCCAGCAAATTTGCCAAGGCGGCCGTCTCCATAGCGCCGTTGAAACTTACGATATCGCCGGTTTTTCTGTGTTTACCCAGCAAAAACGGCACCGAATCCACGCCCAGCTGATTGAGCAACTGGGTGTTGTTGTTGATGGCCTGTTTGATCTCTTCGGGCACATCGGCGCTGGCCGCCATGCCGCCCGTGCCTGCCAGCAAGGACTGCTCGTGTGCGGTCATGGTGTCGACCGGGTTGGCGGCGCTGAGCAAAGCGGCACCTTGCGGCAGGCTTTTGGTTGGGTTGAATGAGATCGGAATCCAGACAAACTTCACCTTGTTGTGCAGTGGCAAGGCGGCCTGCCACAAACGTCCGCAGTGCGGGCATTGCGGGTCAAACAACACATAGACCGGCTGCGCGCTCATCAGGGCGCCCACGGCAAAGCCTTTGCCTTTGGACGCCACCAGGTCGTAGCTTGAGCCTGCCTGGGCCGCAGGCACGGTGGCCGCCGGCGCTGTCGTGGACGGGTTCGGTGTTGCGCTGGTGTTGGAGGTGTCTGTTTTAGAGCAGCCGACCACAGACAGAACAAGCGCTGCGGTGAGGGTGAGAGTGGTGATGTTCATGGATGTCATTCAATCAGTGGTTGAGACCTTGTGCCTTAAGCCAAAGCGACAAGAGCAAGGATTGTCAGCGCAAATGCGATGGTGTGTCAGTCGGTGGGGCTTAAATCCCCGGGGCCGTTCCCGTGCCACCGCCCAGTGTCTTGAACAAAGCGATCTGATTTTGCAAACTGGCCAGTCGGGTTTGTACCAACGCCTGTTGGGTGCTGAACAAGGCGCGCTGGGCGTCCAGCCAATCAAGCTGGTTGGCCACGCCATGCTGAAGGCGCAGCTGCGTCAACTGGCTGCGTGCAGTTTCAGCGTCCAGCAGTGCTTGCTGGGCCTGCAGCTGTTCGACCAATGTGGCCCGGCTGGCCAAGGCATCAGCCACTTCGCGGAAAGCGCTTTGAATGGCTTTTTCATACTGTGCCACAGCCATCTCACGGCCGGTTCTTGCCGCGTCCAGATTAGCCTGGTTGCGGCCGGCATCAAAGATCGGTAGCACCAGTTGGGGCGCCAGGGTCCAGCCCCAGGATCCGTCCTTGAACAGGCCGGAAAGCGCTGTGCTGGCCGATCCGGCACCGGCCGTCAGGCTGATACGTGGAAAAAATGCGGCCCGCGCAGCGCCGATATTGGCATTGCTGGCCACCAGCAATTGCTCGGCCTGGCGAATGTCAGGACGCCGGGCCAGTAGGTCAGAGGGCAGTCCGGCCGGTAGTTCGGCAAATACCAGTTGCCCCAGCTTGTTCGGTGTCCACTGTGCCCGATAGGTGTCGCTGATGGGCTGTCCAATCAGCAAAGTCAAGGCGTTTTCGTCCAGAGCGCGCTGGCGCATTTGCTGGGCCAGCGTGACACGGGTCGACTCCAGCAGAGTTTGTGCACTGCGGCGTTCAAAGTCCGAAGCTGCCCCGTGCCGGACTTTGAGTTCCACCAGCTTAAGGGATTCAGCGCGGGAGTCCAACGCCTGCCGCGACACGGCCAGCAGTTCTTCGTCAGCGAGCAGGTTCAACCAGCTCTGCGCCACCGTGGCGATTAGGCTGATCTGAACTGTCTGGGCCGCTTCTGAACTGGCCAGCACCTGGGCCAGGGCTTGTTCCTTGAGGCTGGCGACCCGGCCAAAGAAGTCAAGCTCATAAGCGGTCACCGTCAGTCCGGCGCTGTAGGCGCTGTTGATGGCCCCATTGCTGTTGGGTGTGCGGGCACCGGTCATGGCTGCGTTGAGGGTGGGGAACTGGTCGGCCCGGCGCACACCGAGCTGGGCACGGGCCTGGTCGATGTTGAGCAGTGCGACACGCAAATCCCGGTTGTTGGCCAACGCGGTATCGATGAGCTGGCGCAGTGACGGGTCGGAAAAGTAGCCTTGCCAGCTCACCATGGCCGGACTTGCGGCGGCAGCGGTGCCGTCAACCGCGTTGACCCTGGCTGTTGCTGGCCACTGCGACGCAATCGGCGCGCTGGGGCGCTCGTAGCTTGGCATGAGCGAGCAGCCAGCTAAAAACGTGATGGCTGACAGTGCCAATGCGTGCTGTAGCGCAGTATGTGTTGTTTTTGACTTGTTATTCATACGAATGCACTCCCATGTGTTCTGCCTGCGCTGCATGCACTTGCTGCTGGCGTTCGCTGTCCTTGAACAAGCTGCGTATGACAACAAAGAAGATTGGTACAAACACCACCGCCAGGGTGGTACCGGTCAGGATGCCACCGATCACGCCGGTGCCAATGGCGCGTTGGCTGGCCGAGCCGGCACCGGAGGCGATGGCCAGTGGCAACACCCCTAGCGTGAAGGCCATGGAGGTCATGACAATCGGGCGAAAACGCAGGTGGGCCGCCTCAAGCGCTGCTGAGATGACGCTCTTGCCCTGGGCTTGCAGGTCCTTGGCAAATTCGATGATCAAAATGGCATTTTTCGCAGACAAACCGATGATGGTGATCAGGCCGACCTGAAAGTACACGTCGTTGGCGTAGGCGCGCAGCAGCGTGGCCACAATCACACCCAGCACACCCAGTGGCACCACCAGAATGACGGCCAGCGGAATGGTCCAGCTCTCATACAGGGCAGCCAGGCACAAGAACACTGACAGGATGGCAAAGCCATAGAGGATCATGGCCTGCGCACCCGCCAGCTTTTCTTCACGCGAGGTGCCGGTCCACTCAAAGCCAAAACCGGGGGGCAACTGGCTGGCCAGGCTTTCCATCTCTTTCATCGCGTCACCGGTACTAAAACCGTCTGCGGCGTTGCCGCCAATACGCATGGCCGGGTAGCCGTTGTAGCGTACCGTCTGCATAGCCCCGGTGACCCAGCGCGTGCTGGCAAAGCTTGAGAGCGGCACCATTTGACCTTTGTTGTTGGGCACGTTGAGCCTGAGTACATCATCGGGCTGCATGCGCGCAGGTGCATCGGCTTGCACCATCACACGCTGCAGTCGACCCGCGTTGGGGAAATCATTGGCATAACTTGAGCCCAGGGAGGTCGAGATGGTGGCGTTGATGGCCTCAAAAGCGACTCCCAGTGCGCTGGCCTTGTCGCGGTCAATGTCCAACTGCAACTGCGGCGCGTCTTCGAGCCCATCAGGGCGCACCTGGGTCAGTACCTTGCTTTTTGAGGCCATGCCCAGCAACTGGTTACGTGCGCCCAGCAGCGCGTCGTGACCCAGGCCGGCACGGTCTTGCAGTCGGAAGCTGAAGCCCGAGGAGGCGCCCAGTTCAGGAATTGGTGGCGGGCTTAAAGGGAAGATGAACGCGTCGCGAATGCCTGACAGGGCACCAAAGGCGCGCCCGGCCAGCGCCTGTACCGAACTGCCGGGTTCGGTGCGTTCAGACCAGTCTTTGAGCGTGACAAATGCCAAGGCGGCGTTTTGTCCCTGACCCGAAAAGCTGAAGCCCAGCACACTCACCATGCCCTGCACTTCAGGCTGCTTGAGCATAAAGCCTTCGACTTGCTCCATCACGGCCAGGGTCCGCCCCTGTGTGGCACCGGGTGGCAACTGCACATTGACCAGCATCGTGCCCTGGTCCTCATTGGGCAAAAACGATGCTGGCAACCGCTGGTACATCCAGCCCGCGCCCGCCACGATGGCCAGGTAAATCACCAGGTAACGCGCAGCACGCGGTAGCAGCTTGGCGACACCGCCCTCATACGCTTTAGCCGTTTTGGCGAAGCCGCGGTTGAACCAGCCAAAAAAACCGGTTTTGGCGTGGTGGTGACCCGCTTCGACGGGTTTGAGCAGGGTGGCACACAAAGCCGGCGTGAGTGACAGCGCCAGAAATGCCGAGAACGCAATCGAGACACCCATCACGGCGGCAAACTGGCGGTAAATATTGCCAATGGAGCCACTGAAAAATGCCAGCGGTACAAACACCGAGATCAGTACCACGGTGACCCCAATGATGGCACCCGAGATTTGTCCCATGGCCTTGCGTGTGGCCTCCAGGGGCGGCAGCCCTTCCTCGCTCATGATGCGCTCGACGTTTTCCACCACCACAATGGCGTCGTCCACCACAATGCCAATCACCAGTACCATGGCAAACATGGTGAGTACGTTGATCGAGAAGCCCATCGCCAGCAGGGTGGCGAAGGTGCCCAATAGCGCCACCGGCACCACCAGGGTGGGGATCAGGGTGTAGCGCCAGTCCTGCAAAAACAAAAACATGACCAGGAACACCAGCACGATGGCTTCAATCAGTGTGGTCGCCACCTGGCGCAGTGAGGTGTCAATGAAACGTGAGCTGTCGTAAGGTATAGCCCAGGTCAGGCCTTTGGGAAAGAACTTTTCCAGCTCATGCATGCGGTCGCGCACCGCTTTGGCCGTGGCCAGCGCATTGCCGCTGGGCGAAAGCTGTACGCCGACGCCCGTGGAGGGTTTGCCATTGAGCCGGGCCGAAGTGGCGTAAGACTGTGCTCCCAGCTCAATACGTGCCACATCTTTCAGACGCACGCTGGAGCCATCGGTGTTGGCGCGCAGCACCACCTTACCGAACTCCGCCACGCTGGTGAGTTGGCCCCCTACCACCACGGTGGCGGCAATACCCTGGCCCGCCACGTTGGGCAGGCTGCCAATTTCGCCTGCCGACACTTGCGCGTTTTGGGCACGAATGGCTGCCGTCACGTCGTTGGCAGACAGGTTGTAGCTTTGCAGTTTAGCCGGGTCGATCCAGATGCGCATGGCGCGTTCGGTGCCAAACAATTGCACCTGGCCGACACCGGGCAGGCGCTGTAGCTCTGGCACGATGCTGCGCGACGCGTAGTCGCCCAAAGCCACCGGATTCAAAGCCGGGTCGTCGGACGAGAGAATGGCAAACAGCAGGAAGTTGCTGCGCGCCTTGTCCACCCGCACGCCCTGCTGGGTCACAGCGGCGGGTAGCCGAGGCGTGGCACGCGACAGGCGATTTTGCACGTCCACCTGCGCCAGGTCGGCGTTGGTGCCGGGTTGAAAGCTCAGCGTGATGCTGCCGGAGCCGCTGGCTTGGGCAACTGACTCCATGTAGATCAAGCCGGGTGAACCATTCATTTCCTGCTCGATGATCGACAACACGCTGTTTTCCAGTGTTTTTGCAGAGGCACCTGGGTAGCTCGCAGAAATCACGATCGAAGGCGGTGCCACTGGCGGGTACTGGGCAATGGGCAGCTGGGTGATGGCGACCGAACCCAGCACAATGATGAAAAGCGCAATGACCCACGCAAAGATGGGCCGGTCAATGAAAAACTTGGCCATGGGGGGAACTCCTTAGCGCGCTGCGCTGGCGGCTGAGCTGGCAGCTGCCACCGGGGCCGATGCCGCATTGGCCGCCTTGGCGGGCGCACTGCCGGGGGCTTGCCACGGCACGGGTTTCACCGGGGCACCACCGCGGAGCTTCTGGAAGCCGTCGATCATCACCTGGTCGCCGCTTTGCAGGCCGTCCAGAATCACCCACTGGCCGCTTTGTTGGGCGCCCACCTTGACCGTGCGCGGTGCCACTTTGCCGTCGCTGCTTACCACCATGACCGAATCACCCTGCGGTGAGCGCGTCACGGCTTGCTGGGGCAGGGTGATGGCGCTGCCGGCTTGCGCCTGCTCCAGGCGGACACGCACAAACAGGCCGGGCAGCAGGGTGCCGGCAGGGTTGGGCACCTCGGCGCGCAGGGTAATCTGGCCGCTGGTGCTGTCCACCGTCAGATCCGAAAACAACAATTTTCCAGGCTTGGCGTACTCGGAGCCATCTTCCAGCACCAGCCGGACACTGGCCGCCTGGTTACCGGCGCGTTTGAGCTGGCCGGATTCCAGCTGGCGGCGCAAACGCATCACGTCCGAGGCCGACTGGGTAAAGTTGACATACATCGGGTCGATTTGCTGAATCACCGCCATGGGGGTGGCTTCACCCTGACCCACCAGTGCGCCTTCCGTGACGAGGGCGCGGCCAATGCGTCCGCTAATGGGCGCGGTGATGGCGGCATAACCCAGGTTGATGCGCGCGGTTTGTACGGCGGCACGGGCCACGGCCACATCGGCCTCAGCCAGCTTTTGCGCCGCCTGGGCATTGACAAATTCCTGCTGGCTGATGGCCTTGGCTTCAATCAAAGGTTTGAAGCGTTCGGCCTGTGCGCTGGCTTGCATCTGGTTGGCTTCTGCCTTGGCGACCGAGGCCAGGGCGCTGGCCAGCGTGGCCTGGTAGGCACTGGCGTCAATCTGAAACAGTGCCTGGCCGGCGCGCACCTGGCTGCCCTCGGCAAACAAGCGCTTTTGCACAATGCCAGCAGCCCGCGCCCGCACCTGCGCCATCCGCGAGGCCTCCAGTCGGCCGGGCAGCTCGGTGACCAGGCCCACATCGGTCAGTTTGACCATGATCACGCCCACTTCGGCGGGGGGTGGCGCGCCGGGGCCGGCCGCAGGTGTATTGCCCTGGCCGCAGGCCACCAGCAGCAGGCTCAAACCCAGCGCAGTGGGCGCCCAGATGCGCTTGTGGGTTGAGGGTCGGTGAGGGCATGCGTAAGCAGAAGGTGTGCAGGGATGCAACATGGCTGGTTTCCTGGAAAAAAAGAAAGCCCAAGCGCGGGCGTAAGCAGGGCGGAAAAACAAAGTTTGATTTTTTCAGAAGTATACATACAATCGTGAATGTAAATTAATGACCCCTACAAGAAAACACGCCCATGGCCCGCCGCACCAAAGAAGACGCTGAAGAAACCCGCCACCAATTGTTGGAGGCGGCGCAACGCGTATTTGCAGAAAAAGGGGTGTCGCGCACCTCGCTGCAAGACATTGCGCAAGCCGCCGGTGTGACACGTGGCGCGATTTACTGGCATTTTAAAAACAAGGCCGAGTTATTCAATGCCATGATGGACAGTGCCGTTTTGCCCATGGAGCAAGCCATGCAGCAGATGGGCCATGACGCGAGACAAGACCCACTGGTCGAACTGGAGCGCGCCGTGTTGCAGACGATGCGCAGCATTGAGTCGGACGCACGCACCCGCGCCATTTTTGAAGTGGCCACCTTGAAGGTCGAATACGTCGACGAGTTGCTGGCCGTCAAACAGCGGCATGTGCAGTGTTATCTGGACGGCACGCGCCAAATGCAACGCAGCCTGGAGGACGCCGCCGCCCGGCGCGCGGTGGCGCTGGCCGTGCCGGCAGACACGGCAGCGCATGGTCTGCATGCGCTGATGGTGGGCCTGATTCACACCTGGATGCTGGAACCGTCCCGGTTCAAGTTGGTGGCGGTGTCACAAATAGCCATTCGGACCTATTTGGCGGGGCTAGGTTTGAAGTTTTGATCACCTAAACTTGTCGGCTATGGCTAAAGACTACTGTGTATTGGGAATTGAATCCTCCTGTGATGAAACCGGCGTGGCGCTGGTGCGGGTCAGTGGCCCGCGCCTGCCAGAGTTGCTGGCCCATGCCTTGTACAGTCAGATTGAGATGCACCAGGCCTATGGCGGCGTGGTACCCGAGTTGGCCAGTCGCGACCATATCCGCCGTGTCTTGCCGCTGACCCGGGAGGTGTTGCAGGCCGCTGGCAAAACCCTGCAGGAGGTCGACGTGGTGGCTTTTACCCGTGGCCCGGGCCTGGCGGGTGCGCTGTTGGTGGGGGCTGGGGTGGCCTGTGCATTGGGTGCGGCGTTACATAAACCCGTGCTGGGCGTGCACCATTTGGAAGGGCATTTGCTGTCGCCGTTTTTGAGTGCTGATCCGCCTGAATTTCCCTTTGTGGCATTGCTGGTATCGGGTGGGCACACGCAATTGATGCAGGTTGATGGGGTCGGGCGTTACCAGATTCTCGGTGAAACCATTGATGATGCTGCTGGTGAAGCGTTTGACAAGTCGGCCAAGTTGCTGGGCCTGGGCTACCCTGGGGGGCCTGCGCTGTCCAAACTGGCAGAAATCGGTGACCCGGTGGCATTCAAGCTGCCGCGTCCACTGCTGCACAGCGGCAACCTGGATTTTTCTTTTGCCGGGCTAAAAACAGCAGTGATGGTGCAGGCCAAAAAACTCGCGATGGCGCAGGGATGCGCCGTGGAGGCGTTGCCGAACGCCGTGTTGGCTGATTTGGCCGCCTCCACCCAGGCAGCGATTGTGGAGGTGCTGGTGAAAAAATCATTGGCGGCGATTAAAGGCACGGGGTTGAGTCGGCTGGTGGTCGCAGGTGGTGTGGGGGCCAACCGCAGCTTGCGTGAGCAACTCAACCGGGCGTGTGCCCATCGCGGTGTGCGTGTGCACTACCCGGAGCTGCATTTGTGCACCGATAACGGCGCCATGATTGCGATGGCTGCCGCCATGCGGCTGCAGTCGGGCATGCAGACAGCCAACGAGGTCTACGCGTTTGACGTCAAGCCGCGCTGGCCCCTTGATGAAATCATGGTCTGACCGGGCATTACGCTGCGCAGCGTTCTGAAGGAACCAGCCGCCTGCCTCCAGTTGGGCGAGTGACGGGGCTGTTATCAAGAAATTTTCTGTGCTGTCAAAAATAATGCGCTGAGCCATGTGGGGGCTCGCTTTGTTGGTCTTTCTGCCGCTGGCTGCCCAATGTACAAAATCCCCAGAGTGAGGCATTTTTTTCCAATCTTTCCGCGCGCGCTTTCCTAATCCAGCCGATGATTACGTGCACATGCGGATGCAGTTGATGGTGGACACCCTGGCGCAAGCCATCGACAAGGCCGGCACGACCGATGCGAAAGCCGTGGCCGCGCAACTGGAACATGCACGGGTGACTTTCGGCATGCAAACCGGAGCCATGCGCGCCGCCGACCACCAGTTTCAGCAGCCGCTCGCCCCTGAGGGCTGTTTTTCCGTTTCATCAATGCACGGCGTAACGACCGATGCATGTATTGGCAGCCTCCACGTACGGCATGGCGACTGGGTCATGCGCATGCGGTTTTGGCGCGAAATCACGCGCGAATGTGCTGACAGGATGCGCAAATGCTTTTTGCGCGCGCCTTTTGCTCCAAAGCCCGGTCGCATGACCTAATCACCATGCCTCAAGGTGTTTCAACCGCACATCCGTTTGAATTGCACCCTGCTGACTGGAGTCATCCGGTCAGACTACGGCCTCTGGCTATAATCGCGGACTCTGCAAATCGCAGATAAGCACGTCAGGGGCAGTTCCAGCGCCTGTCGCAAGTTTTTAATCTACAGGAAACATCATGATTGCATCAAGTATTAAAGCCGCAGTTGTCAAAGACAACGCACGTCAAGCCGGTGACACCGGTAGTCCCGAAGTTCAGGTCGCGTTGCTGACCGCGCGTATCAACGAGCTCATGCCCCACTTCAAAACCCACGCCAAAGACCACCATGGTCGTCGTGGTCTGCTGCGCATGGTGAGCCGCCGCCGCAAACTGCTGGACTACCTCAAGTCCAAGAATGCTGACCGTTACCTCGCCCTGATTGCCAAGCTGGGTCTGCGTAAGTAATTGATTCAAAAAGAATGATGAACGCCTGAGTTAGGTCACTAGCTCAGGCGTTTTTTACTTCGATTTACGTCGGAAAAGGCAAAAACGGAGCGAAGCTGTGTCATTCCAAAGCCAGATGACCCGAAACCGGGTGTGGCTCTGGAATGGCATCGTGTTCTGTGTTGCAGCTTCCGGGCTTCGCTAGGGTGGCCAGCACCCTGCAAACTCACAGGAGATTAAAAATGACGATGTTCAATAAAGTTAGCAAGACTTTTCAATGGGGTCAGCACACGGTCACCATGGAAACCGGCGAAATTGCCCGCCAGGCTACGGGCGCCGTGCTGCTCGACATGGATGGCACCGTGGTACTGGCCACTGTGGTGGCCAAGACCGAGTCCAAGGCAGGGCAAGACTTTTTCCCCTTGACCGTGGATTACGCAGAAAAATCTTACGCTGCCGGCAAGATTCCTGGCAGCTTTTTCAAGCGCGAAGGCCGCCCCAGCGAGCTGGAAACCCTGACCTGTCGTCTGATTGACCGCCCGATCCGTCCGCTCTTTCCAGAAGGCTTTTACAACGAAGTTCAGGTCATCATCCATGTCGTGAGTCTGAACCCTGAAGTGCAGGCTGACATTGCGGCCATGATTGCCACCAGCGCCGCACTGTCAATCAGCGGTATCCCGTTCAATGGCCCAATTGGCGCCGCCCGTGTGGGTTACATCAACGGTGAATACGTGCTCAACCCCGGTCAGACCCAGCTCAAAAACAGCCAACTCGACCTGGTGGTGGCAGGGACCGAGGCCGCGGTGCTGATGGTGGAGTCAGAAGCCGACCAGTTGCCTGAAGACATCATGCTGGGTGCCGTGGTCTTTGGCCATACCCAGGGTGCGATTGCCATCAACGCCATCCACGAACTGGTGCGTGATGCGGGTAAACCCGCCTGGGACTGGCAAGCGCCCGCACGCGATGAAGAGCTCATTGCCAAGGTGGGTGCCCTGGCCAGCGACAAGCTGACCGCCGCCTACCAAATCCGCAACAAGCAAGCCCGTACCCAGGCCTGCCGTGCTGCTTACGCCGACGTCATGGCTGGCCTGAAGGTCGATGGCGTGGCTTTTGATTCGGTCAAGGTCGAAAGCATGTTGTTCGACATCGAAGCCCGGCTGGTGCGTGGTCAGATTCTGGCCGGTGAGCCGCGTATTGACGGTCGTGACACGCGCACCGTGCGCCCCATCGAAATCCGCAACAGCGTGTTGCCTCGCACCCATGGTTCTGCCTTGTTCACCCGGGGTGAAACCCAGGCGCTGGTGGTGACCACGCTTGGCACCGAGCGTGACGCCCAGCGCATCGACGCGCTGGCCGGTGATTTTGAAGACCGCTTCATGCTGCACTACAACATGCCTCCCTTTGCCACGGGCGAAGCCGGCCGTTTTGGTACGCCGAAGCGTCGTGAAATTGGCCACGGCCGTCTGGCCAAGCGGGCACTGGTTGCCGTGCTGCCGACCAAGGAAGACTTCCCCTACACCATGCGTGTCGTGTCCGAAGTGACCGAATCCAACGGTTCGTCCTCCATGGCCTCGGTGTGCGGTGGCTGCCTGAGCCTGATGGATGCCGGTGTGCCCTTGAAAGCACATGTGGCCGGTATTGCCATGGGCCTGATCAAGGAAGAGAACCGTTTTGCCGTGCTGACCGACATTCTGGGTGATGAAGACCATCTGGGCGACATGGACTTCAAGGTGGCCGGCACCACCAGCGGTATCACCGCATTGCAGATGGATATCAAGATTCAGGGTATCACCAAGGAAATCATGCAGGTGGCGCTGGCGCAGGCCAAGGAAGCCCGCATGCACATTCTGGGCAAAATGACCGAAGCCATGGCTGTCGCCAAGACCGAAGTGTCGACCTTCGCCCCGCGCCTGTTCACCATGAAGATCAATCCTGAGAAAATCCGTGACGTGATCGGCAAGGGCGGTTCGGTGATCCGTGCGTTGACCGAAGAAACCGGCACACAAATCAACATCGACGAAGACGGCACCATCACCATTGCCTCGGCTGACCCGGCCAAGGCAGAAGAAGCCAAGCGCCGCATTGAGCAGATCACCGCCGAAGTTGAAATTGGCAAGGTCTACGAAGGTCCGGTCGTCAAGATTCTTGATTTCGGCGCACTGATTAATTTGTTGCCCGGCAAGGACGGCTTGTTGCACATCAGCCAGATCGCCCACGAGCGTGTTGAAAAAGTCACCGACTATTTGTCAGAAGGCCAGATCGTCAAGGTCAAGGTCATGGAGACCGATGAAAAAGGTCGCATCAAGCTGTCGATGAAGGCGCTGCTGGAGCGTCCGGCACAAGAAAACCGCGGTTGATGGGTTGAGGCTGCAACACACAAGACAGCCTGTGGTTTTTGTTCAAAGCCAAAGGCAAGCCCTTCATGAAAGCGATTGAAATCACCAGCCCTGGCGCCCCGGACGTTCTGCGTCTGGGTGAGCGTCCTGTGCCGCTTGCCGGTCCCGGTGAGTTGCGTATTCGCGTGAGCGCCAGCGGCATCAATCGTCCCGATGTGTTGCAGCGTCTGGGCCTCTACCCGGTGCCGCCCGGCGCGTCAGATATTCCCGGGCTTGAAGTCGCAGGGGTGATTGACCAGGGTGACGCGCAGGAGCTGGCGGCTGCGGGCATGCAGCTGGGTGACCGGGTGTGTGCCTTGGTGGCGGGTGGAGGTTACGCCCAGTGGTGTGTGGCCCCCATTGCGCAGTGTTTGCCCGTGCCTGCCGGTCTGAGTGACGTGCAGGCGGCTAGTCTGCCCGAGACCTTCTTTACGGTTTGGAGCAACCTGATGGACCGTGGCGGTCTGGCGTCCGGTGAAACGGTGTTGATCCAGGGCGGTACCAGTGGCATTGGCGTTACGGCAATCCAATTGGCCAAGGCCTTTGGCGCGCGTGTATTGGCCACCGCTGGCAGCGATGAAAAGTGTGCGGCTTGTCTGGCCCTGGGTGCGGATGCAGCCATCAACTACAAGACGCATGATTTTCAGACCGAGGTAGCCCGGTTGACTGATGGTCAGGGTGTCGATGTGATTCTGGACATGGTGGCAGGCAGCTACGTGGCCAAGGAAGTGCAGAGCTTGCGCGAAGATGGCCGCCTGGTCATCATTGCCGTGCAAGGGGGTAGCAAAAGTGAATTTAACGCGGGCCTGGTGCTGCGCCGCCGTTTGACGGTGACGGGGTCTACCTTGCGGCCCCGTCCGGTGGCATTCAAGGCAGCGATTGCGCAAGCCTGTTTGAAATCGGTGTGGCCGTTGCTGGTTTCTGGCCAGATCAAGCCGGTGATTCACAGTGTGTTTGACGCCGTTGATGCGGCCAGGGCACATGCCTTGATGGAAACCAACCAGCATGTTGGAAAAATTGTTTTGACTTGGGAAAAAGCATGAAAAAGAAGCTGATCGCAGGCAACTGGAAGATGAACGGCAGCCTCGCTGTCAATGAAGTTTTGCTCAAAGCCATGTTGGCGGGCGTGGGCCGACCTGGGTGTCAGGTTGCAGTCTGTGTGCCCGCTGTGTACTTGGCGCAATGTCAGGCCTTGCTGGCTGGCAGCGTTATTGAACTTGGCGCACAAGACGTGTCCAGCCACGAGAGTGGTGCCTACACCGGTGAAATTTCGCCTGCCATGCTCAAGGAGTTTGGCTTGCGCTATGTCATCGTTGGGCATTCGGAGCGACGCCAGTACCATGGTGAAACCGATGAACTGGTGGCTGCCAAGGCGCAGCGCGCGCTCAGCACCGGCATCACGCCGATTGTGTGTGTGGGTGAAACCCTCGCTGAGCGTGAAGCAGGTCATACCGAGGACGTGGTCAAACGCCAATTGGCAGCGGTCATTCACACCAACGGCCATTGCATCAGCGAAGTGGTGGTGGCGTACGAGCCTGTTTGGGCGATTGGCACCGGGCTTTCTGCCACAGCAGAGCAGGCGCAACAGGTTCATGCCGTGTTGCGTGCACAGTTGAAGGCAGCATCTCCCAATGCTGATCGCATCAAATTGCTTTATGGTGGCAGTATGAATGCAGCCAATGCGCAAAGCTTGCTGTCACAAGCCGATATTGATGGCGGCTTGATTGGCGGCGCGTCCCTCAAGGCCTCGGATTTTTTAACGATTATTGCGGCAGCCTCCTGATTCAGGGCGTTGCAGATTATTTATTCAGGAGTGATTTATGAATGTTTTATTGACAGTGATGCTGGCGGTGCAAATGATTTCAGCCATTGCCATGGTGGGCCTGATTTTGGTGCAGCATGGCAAGGGGGCTGACATGGGTGCAGCCTTTGGCAGTGGTGGCTCGGGCAGCTTGTTTGGTGCCAGCGGCAGTGCCAATTTTTTGTCGCGTACCACCGCGGTATTGGCCACGCTGTTTTTTGCCAGTACTCTGATGCTGGCCTATTTTGGATCTGCGCGTCCGGCTGCAAGTTCGGGCAGTGTGCTTGAAAATTCCGCCCTGACAGCCCCCGCGCAGACGGCCGTGCCAGCGCTTCAAACTGCATCGGGCGCAGCGCAAATACCAGCCAAATAATTGCTAATGAAAATGCCTTCTCCTCAGGGAATGTGAGGGGATTTCAGGGTAAACTCTAAGCTTACCGGTCGCACAGAAAGTGTAAAAACACAAGTCAGTGAACCGGTTTGCAAGAACAGCCGTCGTGGTGAAATTGGTAGACACGCTATCTTGAGGTGGTAGTGGCGAAAGCTGTGCGAGTTCGAGTCTCGCCGACGGCACCATTCAACATGTTTGACGTAGATCAATGCGTTAAACAGTCAATTGAATACACTGAAAAATATGAACATTGAACAATATTTACCAGTCCTTCTTTTTATTCTGGTAGGCATTTCGGTCGGTGTCATGCCTCAGGTTATTGGTTATGTTCTCGGTCCTAACCGACCAGACGCAGCAAAAAATTCCCCCTATGAATGTGGTTTCGAGGCATTCGGCGACGCCCGGATGAAGTTCGACGTTCGCTACTACCTGATTGCCATTCTTTTTATCCTGTTCGATCTGGAAACCGCGTTGCTGTTTCCGTGGGCGATAGCGCTCAAGGACCTCGGATTGTTCGGCTTTTTGGTGGGGTTGGAAATTGTGACCATTCTGACCGTTGGTTTTGTTTACATGTGGATCAAAGGCGCCCTCGATTGGGAGTAAGACGATGATTGAAGGTATTCTCAAAGAGGGCTTTGTCACCACGAGTTATGACTCCGTGGTGAACTGGGCCAAGACCGGTTCTGTTTGGCCCATGACCTTTGGTCTGGCTTGCTGTGCAGTCGAAATGATGCACGCAGCAGCAGCCCGCTATGACATCAGCCGTTTTGGTGCAGAGGTGTTTCGACCCAGTCCGCGTCAATCCGACCTGATCATTGTGGCAGGCACCTTGACCAACAAAATGGCGCCAGCCTTTCGCAAGGTGTATGACCAGATGGCCGAACCACGCTGGGTGATCAGCATGGGTTCCTGTGCCAATGGGGGTGGTTATTACCACTACAGTTATTCGGTAGTTCGGGGTTGTGATCGTATTGTGCCGGTTGACGTCTATGTGCCAGGTTGCCCGCCGACTGCCGAGGCGTTGATTTATGGAATCATTCAGTTGCAGCGGAAGATTCGTCGTACGCAAACGATTGCTCGCACTTAAAAGGGTTGACGATGACTGTGTATGCTGTAAATCCACACACGCTCAAAACGCAGATCGATGCGGCCTTGGGTGATCTGGTCAAAAGTAGTGCTGTCGCACTGGGCGAACTCACGGTAGTGGTTGACGCCGCCAATTATTTTCAGGCGGCCCAAATTCTGCGTGATCACCCAGCTTGTTGTTTCGAGCAAATGGTTGACTTATGTGGTGTGGACTATTCCGCCTATAAAAATCAAGCTCAGTCGGGGCTTCGTTTTTGTGTGGTGTTGCATTTGCTGTCGGTGAGTCTGAATCAGCGGGTACGGCTAAAGGCTTTTGTTACCGACGACCTGGCTCCCGTCATGCCCTCGATTTGTGGCCTCTGGAGCAGCGCCAACTGGTTTGAACGTGAAGCCTTTGATTTGTTTGGCATTGTGTTTGAAGGCCACAACGACCTGCGGCGCATCCTGACCGACTATGGTTTTATCGGACATCCTTTCCGCAAAGATTTCCCTATGCTGGGTAATGTGGAAATGCGCTACGACGCAGAGCAAAAGCGTGTGGTCTATCAGCCGGTCACGATTGAACCGCGCGAGATCACACCGCGCATCATCCGTGAAGAAAACTACGGAGGCCCTGCTAACTAGCAGTTTGACACATGGCTGATATCAAGAACTACACCCTGAATTTTGGTCCGCAGCATCCCGCTGCGCACGGCGTATTGCGCCTGGTGCTGGAGCTCGACGGCGAGGTTATCCAGCGTGCCGATCCGCACATTGGTTTGCTGCACCGGGCCACCGAAAAGCTTGCCGAGAGCAAGACCTACATCCAGGCCTTGCCCTACATGGACCGTCTCGACTACATGTCGATGATGTGTAACGAGCAAGCCTATTGCCTGGCCATTGAAAAAATGCTGGCACTTGATGTGCCCCTGCGCGCCCAGTACATCCGCGTGATGTTTGCCGAAATCACGCGCTTGCTCAACCACTTGCTGTGGGTTGGGGCACACGCCATCGACTGCGGTGCCATGACGGTCATGCTGTTTGCTTTCCGTGAGCGTGAAGACCTGCTTGATATTTATGAGGCGGTCAGCGGCGCGCGTATGCATGCGGCCTATATCCGACCGGGCGGTGTCTACCGCGATCTGCCCGACGCGATGCCGCGCCATTCGCCCAACAAGATTCGCAGTGCCAAGTCCACCGACGCGCTGAACCGCAACCGTGGCGGCAGCGTGCTGGA
This sequence comes from Burkholderiales bacterium RIFOXYD12_FULL_59_19, assembly GCA_001771065.1. Lineage (GTDB taxonomy): Bacteria > Pseudomonadota > Gammaproteobacteria > Burkholderiales > Burkholderiaceae_C > Rhodoferax. The sequence goes on from MESQ01000030.1 coordinate 42,199, forward strand.
TTTCATAGACGACTTCACTCAGCGCTTTCCCACCTATCTGGCCGAATACCACACGCTGTTAACAGATAACCGCATCTGGAAACAGCGTACCGTCGGCATTGGTGTGGTCACACCTGAGCGCGCCTTAAACCTCGGTTTTACTGGGCCCATGTTGCGCGGCTCAGGTATTGCCTGGGACCTGCGCAAGAAGCAGCCCTATGAGGTCTACGACCGGCTCGACTTTGACATCCCGGTGGGCAAGACCGGTGACACTTACGACCGTTATCTGGTGCGTATGGAAGAGATGAAGCAGTCGAACCGCATCATCAAACAGTGCGTTGACTGGCTGCGTGTTAACCCGGGTCCGGTGATTACCGATAACCACAAAATTGCGCCGCCTGACCGTGAATCCATGAAGTCCAACATGGAAGAGTTGATTCACCATTTCAAGTTGTTCACTGAAGGTTTCTCCGTGCCCGAGGGTGAGGCCTATGCGGCCATTGAGCATCCCAAGGGCGAGTTTGGTATTTACCTGATCAGTGATGGTGCCAACAAGCCTTACCGCCTCAAGATTCGTCCGCCTGCATTTGTGCACCTCTCTGCCCTTGACGAGATGGGCAAAGGCCACATGATTGCCGATGCGGTGGCGATTATTGGAACGATGGACATTGTGTTTGGGGAAGTTGACCGATGATTTCTGAAGAATCCAAAGCGCGCTTCGCCAAAGAAGCTGCAAAGTATCCGGCTGATCAAAAGCAGTCGGCCGTGATGGCCTGTCTGACCATTGTCCAGCAAGAGTTGGGCTATGTCAGCGCCGAGAGCGAACAACTGGTGGCGGACTACCTGGGCATGGCACCCATAGCCGTGCACGAGGTCACCAGCTTTTACAACATGTACAACCAGCAGCCGGTTGGCAAGTACAAGCTCAACGTCTGTACCAATCTGCCTTGTCAGTTGCGTGATGGCGGCAAAGCCATGGCGCACTTGAAAGAAAAACTGGGTGTGGACAACAACCAGACCACGGCTGACGGCTTGTTTACCTTGCAGCAATGCGAGTGCCTTGGCGCCTGCGCCGACTCCCCTGTGATGCTGGTCAACGACACCACCATGTGCAGTTTCATGACCAATGACAAACTCGACCAATTGGTCGACGGTTTGCGTGCGGCCGAGGTGAAGTCATGAACGTCCAACAAATTCTGGCGCAGTTCGAGGCCACCGGCAAGGAAACCGCTTTTCACAACCGGCATATCAAACCCCAGATATATGCTGACCTGAACGGCAGCAACTGGCGGCTGAAAGACTATGAAGCACGCGGCGGTTACCAGGCCTTGCGCAAGGTGCTGGCTCTGGACGGCGGTACTGGCCTGACGCAGGACCAGGTGATCGCGACGGTCAAGGAATCAGCGTTACGCGGACGCGGTGGAGCGGGTTTTCCGACCGGGCTCAAATGGAGTTTTATGCCGCGCCAGTTCCCAGGCCAGAAATACCTGGTTTGCAACTCGGACGAGGGTGAGCCTGGTACCTGTAAAGATCGCGAGATCATGCAGTTCAACCCCCATATCGTGATCGAAGGCATGATCATCGCGGCCTATGCGATGGGCATTTCTGTGGGTTACAACTACATTCACGGCGAGATTTTCCAGACCTACCAAAGGTTCGAAGAAGCCCTTGAAGAAGCGCGTGCTGCCGGGCTGCTGGGTGACAACATCCTGGGTAGCAATTTCACATTCCAGTTGCATGCAGCCCATGGTTTTGGCGCCTATATTTGCGGCGAAGAAACCGGTCTGCTGGAGTCGCTTGAAGGCAAAAAGGGCCAGCCCCGATTCAAGCCACCGTTCCCGGCCAGTTTTGGCCTGTACGGCAAACCGACCACGATCAACAACACCGAAACCTTTGCGGCTGTGCCCTGGATTATTCGTAACGGCGGTCAGGCCTATGTTGAATGCGGCAAGCCCAATAACGGCGGCACCAAGATTTACTCGGTCAGTGGCGACGTCGAATTGCCAGGCAATTTTGAAGTCCCCATGGGGACGTCCTTTGCCGAGCTGCTGGAATTGGCCGGTGGTGTTCGCAAGGGGCGTCAACTCAAGGCGGTGATTCCTGGCGGCTCATCGTCACCCGTGTTGCCCGGCGCGGTCATGATGGACTGCACCATGGACTATGACTCCATTGCCAAAGCTGGTTCCATGTTGGGCTCTGGTGCGGTGATCGTCCTGGATGACTCGCGCTGCATGGTCAAGAGCCTGCAACGCCTGAGTTACTTTTACATGCACGAGTCCTGCGGCCAGTGCACGCCTTGCCGCGAAGGCACGGGTTGGTTGTCGCGTGTGGTTGATCGCATTGAAACCGGCCATGGCCGGACATCCGACCTTGAGTTACTGAACTCGGTGGCCGAAAACATCCAGGGGCGCACCATTTGCGCGCTGGGTGATGCGGCTGCCATGCCGGTGCGCGCCATGCTCAAGCATTTCATGCCCGAATTTGAATACCATGTGGCCCACAAGACCTGCATGGTTCCTGCTTACGTTTGAGCGAGTCCCAAGATGATTGAAATTGAACTCGACGGTCACAAGGTCGGTATCGCAGAAGGCAGCACGGTCATGCATGCGGCTGAGAAAGCGGGAACCTTCATTCCTCATTTCTGCTACCACAAGAAACTCAGTATTTCGGCCAATTGCCGTATGTGCCTGGTGGACATCGAAAAGATGCCCAAACCCATGCCGGCGTGCGCAACGCCCGTGACGCAAGGCATGATTGTTCACACCAAGACCGACAAAGCCATCAAGGCCCAACAGTCGGTGATGGAGTTTCTGCTGATCAATCACCCGCTGGATTGTCCCATCTGTGACCAGGGCGGTGAATGCCAATTGCAGGACATTGCCGTTGGTTATGGCGCGTCTGCTTCCCGTTATGAGGAAGAAAAGCGCGTCGTCCCGGTCAAGGACGTCGGCCCCCTGATCTCCATGCAGGAGATGACCCGTTGCATCCATTGCACCCGTTGCGTGCGCTTTGGGCAGGAGATTGCAGGCGTCATGGAGCTCGGCATGTCGCAGCGCGGTGAGCACTCCCAGATCGAAACCTTTCTGGATCACACCATCGACTCCGAGCTGTCGGGCAACATGATCGACATTTGCCCGGTGGGCGCGCTGACCAGCAAGCCTTTCCGTTACAGCGCCCGCACCTGGGAACTGTCGCGTCGCAAGTCGGTCAGTCCGCATGACTCAACTGGCGCCAACCTGATTGTTCAGGTCAAAAACAACCGTGTCATGCGTGTTGTTCCGTTTGAGAACGAGGCTGTTAATGAATGCTGGATTGCCGACCGTGATCGCTTCTCCTATGAAGCCCTGAACGGCCAAGAGCGCTTGACCACGCCCATGATCAAACAAGGCGGCCAATGGAAGTCGGTCGACTGGCCAACCGCGCTTGAATATGTGGCCAATGGCCTGAAACAAATCAGCGCCGAATATGGTCCTTCCAGCCTGGGGGCTCTGGTGAGCCCGCATGCCACGCTCGAAGAGTTGCACCTGTCTGTCAAGCTCATGCAAGGGCTTGGCAGCAATAACATCGACCACCGTTTGCGTCATGCCGAGTTTCCAGCCGCACAAGGTGTGCGTTATCTGGGCACGTCCATTGCCGCGTTGTCAGATCTGCAAAGTGTTTTGGTGATTGGCTCCAATGTGCGCAAGGAGCACCCGCTGTTTGCACAACGCATTCGGCAGTCGGCACGCAAGGGCTGTGTGGTCAGTGCCATTGCCTCGGGTCACGATGACTGGGCTATGCCAGTGGCGCATCGTGTTGAGGTCCCGGCTGCCCAATGGGTACAAGCCCTGGCTTCAGTGGCTGCCGCCGTCGCCCTTGAAAAAGGAATCGCTGCACCCGTTGAGGCTGCCTCCAATGACAGCTCGACTGCCATTGCCCAAGCCTTGATGGCCGGTGAGCGCAAGGCGATCTTGTTGGGTAATGGTGCGGCGCATCATGCACAAGCCTCCAGTTTGTTGGCGCTGGCCCAGTGGTTGGCTGACCAGACGGGTGCCAGCTTTGGTTACCTGACAGAAGCGGCCAATACCGTTGGTGCCCAGTTGGTGGGTGCCGAGCCTGCGAGCGGTGGTTTACATGCCGGTCAAATGCTTGGTGGTGCGCTCAAAGCGCTTGTTTTGCTCAATACCGAGCCCGAGTTTGATTCGGCTGCTGGTGTGCAAGCTGTTGAAGCGCTGGGCAAGGCACAGATGGTGGTATCCCTGAATCCGTTCAAGGCCAACATGGCATTTTGTGATGTGATGTTGCCAGTCTCGCCCTTCACGGAAACCTCGGGCACCTTTGTTAATGCCGAAGGACGCGCCCAAAGTTTTCATGCCGTGGTGCAGCCACTGGGTGAAACACGGCCCGCCTGGAAAGTGCTGCGGGTGCTGGCCAATATGCTCGATGTGCCGGGTTTTGACTTTGCATCGTCAGAGGAAATCCTTCAAAGCATTCCCGCCTTGACATCGGGTGAGACTGCGCATGTGGCACCTGATCGGCTCAGCAACCGTACCACTGCGGCCATCAACCTTAGCACGCCTGCTGGGGTGCCCGTGGTTGCTGGTATTTATCAACTGGATGGCATCGTGCGACGCGCCCCTGCGCTGCAACACACGGCAGATGCCCGAGCCGCTGAGACCCAGGAGGTGGCAGCATGAGCGACTTCGTATTCTCTTTCGGCCAAGGGCTGATTGCTGCGCCCTGGTGGGCTGCCATTGCGTGGCCAACGATCTGGGCCTTGATCAAGGTCACCGTGGTCCTGATGATTGTGATGGGTGCCGTGACCTACGCCACCCTGTGGGAGCGCAAGTTGCTGGGCTGGGTGCAGATCCGACTTGGGCCGAACCGCGTCGGTCCCTGGGGCCTGTTGCAACCCATTGCTGACGCCTTGAAATTGATGACCAAAGAGATCGTCCGGCCGGCCAACTCTGACAAGTTCCTGTTTTACCTTGGACCGGTCATGACGGTTGCGCCAGCTTTGACGGCATGGGCGATCGTTCCGTTCGGTCCGGAGATTGCGGTGGCCAACCTGAACGCGGGCCTGCTGTTTTTCATGGCCATTGCGTCCATGGAAGTGTATGGCGTGATCATTTCTGGTTGGTCGTCCAATTCCAAATATGCATTTCTTGGCGCATTGCGCGCCTCCGCGCAAATGGTGAGCTACGAGATTGCCATGGGTTTCTGTCTTTTGATTGTCCTGATGGTGTCATCCAGTCTGAACATGACGGACATTGTGATGGGGCAGGGACAGGGTTATTTCGCTGATATGGGTCTCACTTTCCTGTCCTGGAACTGGTTGCCGCTGTTGCCTATCCTGGTCGTTTTCTTTGTTTCTGGTTTGGCTGAAACCAACCGGACGCCTTTTGACGTGATTGAAGGCGAGTCCGAGATCGTTGCCGGCCACATGGTTGAATACTCGGGCATGTCCTGGGCCATGTTCCAGATGGCTGAATACGCCAGCATCTGGATTCTCTCGATCATGTCCGTCACCTTGTTTTTTGGTGGCTGGATGGCGCCCATCGACAGTGCCTTGTTCAACTGGATCCCGGGCTGGATCTGGCTGGGCATCAAGACGTTTTTCATGATGACCGTGTTCATCTGGGTCCGTGTCACCTTCCCGCGCTTTCGGTATGACCAGATCATGCGTTTGGGCTGGAAAATCTTTATTCCAGTAACCTTGGTGTGGCTGGTGGTGGTCGGGGTGTGGATGCAGACCCCGTGGAACATTTGGAAGTAATTCGAGCTGTTATGACTACCCCAACTTTAAATACTGTTGCAAAGCCGAGCGCAAGCGCCTTTTCCCTGAAGGACTTCCTGTCGAGCTTTATGCTGGTCGAGTTGCTCAAGGGCATGCGGCTCACTGGCAAATACGCATTTCGCAGCAAGATCACGCTGGAGTACCCCGAAGAAAAAACGCCCTTGTCGCCGCGTTTCCGTGGTTTGCACGCGTTACGTCGCTACGAAAACGGCGAAGAGCGTTGTATTGCCTGCAAATTGTGCGAAGCCGTTTGCCCTGCGATGGCGATCACCATCGAATCCGAGGTGCGCGACGACGGTTCACGCCGTACCAGTCGCTACGACATCGACCTGACCAAGTGTATTTTTTGCGGCTTCTGCGAGGAAAGCTGCCCGGTCGATTCGATCGTTGAAACCCACATTCTTGAATACCACGGTGAAAAGCGGGGTGACCTCTACTTCACCAAGGAAATGCTGCTGGCTGTTGGCGATCGCTATGAGGGCGAAATCGCGGCCAACAAGGCGGCAGACGCCAAATACCGTTGACCACTTAGAAAGATAAATTAACTATGGATGTCAAGACGGGTCTGTTTTATGTTTTTGCGACCGTGCTGTTGCTGGCCGCGTTTCGTGTGATCACGACGCGCAACCCGGTGCATGCGGTGTTGTTTCTGGTGCTGGCATTTTTTCAGGCGTCGATGATCTGGATGCTGCTTGAAGCTGAATTTCTGGCGATCACGCTGGTGCTGGTTTATGTCGGTGCCGTGATGGTGTTGTTCCTGTTTGTGGTGATGATGCTCGACATCAATCTGGATGGTGTCCGCGAGGGGTTCTGGAAGCACTTTCCCCTGGCTGCCGTGGTGGGTGTGGTCATCATTGTGGAGATGTCTGCTGTCTTGTTGGCGGGCTTCCCTAACAATAATGCTCCCGTTGCGATGGCAGGTCTCGGTCAGGCGGTGGTTGAGACGTCCAACACCAAGGCGCTGGGGTTGTTGATGTATACCCATTATTTGTACCCGCTCGAAGTGGCCGCCGCCATTTTGCTGGTCGGCATGATCGCCGCCATTGCGTTGACCTTGCGGCATCGCAAGGACGTCAAGGCTGTCAATCCTGCAGACCAGGTCCGTGTGAAGTGGGCCGACCGTCTGGTGGTTGTCAAGCTGGATGCCACCCAACCTGCGCCATCGGCGCCAGCCGCCGCGACCGCGCTCGAGGAGAAAAAAGCATGACGCTCACCCTAGGTCACTTTTTGTCGTTGGGGGCAATCCTGTTTGCGCTCTCTGTGATCGGAATTTTTCTCAATCGAAAAAACCTGATCGTGTTGCTGATGGCCATTGAGCTCATGCTGTTGGCCGTCAATACCAACTTTGTTGCGTTTTCGCACTACCTGGGCGACCTGAATGGACAGATTTTTGTCTTTTTTATCCTGACCGTGGCTGCGGCTGAAGCAGCTATCGGCCTTGCCATCCTGGTGCTGTTGTTCCGTCTTAAATCGAATATCAATGTGGACGAACTTGATTCGCTGAAGGGTTAACAAAAATGAGTCAAACCCTTTCTTCCTCAACGCTGCTGGTGATCGCATTGGCGCCTTTGGTGGGTGCCATCGCGGCGGGTGTCCTGGGTACCAAGTTCGGTGGCAACGTGATGGGGCGGCGCATGTCGCACTCATTAACCATCCTGGGTGTCTTTTTGTCCTTTGTTTTGTCGGTCATGACACTGCAAAGTGTGGTGGCTGATGGTGCCCGATTCAACGAGACCATTTACACCTGGATGGTGGTCGGTGACCTCAAAATGGAAATCGGCTTCCTGGTTGATGGCCTTACCGCCATGATGATGTGTGTGGTGACTTTTGTGTCACTGATGGTGCACATCTATACCGTGGGTTACATGGAAGAAGACGCGGGCTACAACCGTTTCTTTGCCTACATTTCACTGTTTACTTTCTCGATGTTGATGCTGGTCATGAGCAACAACATGCTCCAGTTGTTCTTTGGCTGGGAAGCGGTGGGCCTGGTGTCTTACCTGCTGATCGGTTTCTGGTTCAACAAGCCGAGCGCGATTTTTGCCAACATGAAAGCCTTTTTGGTGAACCGGGTCGGTGACTTCGGGTTTATTCTGGGCATTGGACTGCTGGTGGCTTACACCGGTACGCTCAACTACAGCGAGACTTTTGCGAAGTCGGCCGAACTGGCCAAACTGAGCTTGCCAGGCACTGACTGGATGCTGATCACCGTGATCTGTATTTGCCTCTTCATCGGTGCCATGGGCAAGTCGGCACAGTTTCCATTGCATGTTTGGCTGCCGGACTCAATGGAAGGCCCCACCCCCATTTCTGCGCTGATCCATGCTGCGACCATGGTGACCGCCGGCATCTTTATGGTGGCGCGCATGTCGCCGCTGTTTGAGCTCAGCGAGACCGCGCTCAACTTTGTCCTGATCATCGGCGGCATCACGGCACTGTTCATGGGCTTCCTTGGCATCATCCAAAACGACATCAAACGCATCGTGGCGTATTCAACGCTGTCGCAACTGGGGTACATGACGGTGGCGCTGGGTGCTTCGGCCTACTCTGTGGCGGTATTTCACTTGATGACCCACGCGTTCTTCAAGGCCTTGTTGTTCCTTGCGGCAGGTTCTGTGATCATGGGTGTGCACCACAACCAGGACATCCGCTGGATGGGCGGCTTGCGCAAATACATGCCAATCACCTGGCTGACTTGTCTGCTTGGTTCCTTGGCCCTGATCGGTACCCCCTTCTTTTCAGGCTTTTACTCCAAGGACGAAATCATCATGGCGGTGCATGCCAGCCAGCTGCCAGCCGCCGGGTTTGCCTACTTCGCGGTGATGGCGGGCGTCTTTATTACCGCCTTTTATTCGTTCCGCCTCTATTTCCTGGTGTTTCACGGCAAGGAGCGCTTTGACCAGAACCCCGATGCGCACCACGGCCACGGCCATGGTCATCATGGCCACGACGACAAGCCGCATGAGTCTCCCTGGGTGGTGACCGTGCCCCTGATTTTGCTGGCTATTCCTTCGGTGCTGATCGGCTTCTTCACCATTGGCCCGATGTTGTTCGGTGACTTCTTCAAGGATGCCATTTTTGTGAATGCAGAAATTCACCAGGCCATGACCTTGCTGGGCGAAGAATTCCACGGTCCGGTCGCGTTGGCACTCCACGGTTTCATGGCTGCACCCTTCTGGCTGGCTTTGGCGGGTGTGGTGACGTCTTACTACATGTACATGGTCAACCCGGCCTTGCCCGCAGCCATCAAGCGCCGCGTCATGCCGATCTACACCTTGCTTGAAAACAAATACTACATGGACTGGTTCAACGAGAACGTGTTGGCACCGGCAGCCCGCAGACTGGGTGTGGCGCTTTGGAAAGTTGGTGACCAAGCCGTGATTGACGACGGGGTTGTTAATGGTTCCTGGCGCGTCGTGGGTTGGGTATCCGGTATGGTTCGAAAGCTCCAGACCGGTTACCTGTACGACTATGCGCTGACCATGGTTCTGGGTATCTTTGTTCTGATGACGTATTTCGTCTGGCTCAAATAGGAGAAATATAAAAATGGGTTTGCTGAGCCTGGCTATTTGGACACCGATTGCCTTCGGTGTGGTGTTGCTGGCACTTGGTCGCGATGACCAGGCGCAGGCAGTTCGATGGATCGCGCTGGTGGGAGCGGTGGTGAGTCTGTTGGTGACTTTGCCGCTTTACACACGCTTTGACCTGTCGACTGCGGCCATGCAGTTTGTCGAAACAACGCCCTGGATCGAGCGTTTCAACATCAACTACTACCTCGGTATCGATGGCATTTCGGTATGGTTCATCTTGCTGACGGCTTTCATCAACGTGATTGTGGTGATCGCCGGCTGGGAAGTCATCACGCGTCGGGTCAACCAGTACATGGGTGCGTTCCTGATTTTGAGCGGCCTCATGATCGGTGTCTTTTGTGCGCTCGATGGCATGCTGTTTTACGTCTTCTTCGAAGCCACCCTGATCCCGATGTACCTGATCATTGGTATCTGGGGCGGACCCAACAAGATCTACGCGGCGTTCAAGTTCTTTCTGTACACACTGCTTGGCTCGCTGTTGATGCTGATCGCCCTGATTTACCTGTACAACGCGGCAGGTGGCAGTTTTGATTTGCTGACTTGGCACAAGCTGCCGTTGGGGCAAACGGCTCAGACACTGTTGTTCTTTGCTTTCCTCGCGGCTTTTGCGGTCAAGGTGCCGATGTGGCCGGTACACACCTGGTTGCCCGACGTTCACGTCGAGGCGCCAACCGGGGGGTCTGCGGTGCTGGCGGCCATCATGCTGAAGCTCGGCGCCTATGGTTTTCTGCGTTTTTCGCTGCCCATTGCGCCCGATGCGGCCCATGAGTGGTCGGGTCTGATGATCGGCTTGTCGCTGGCGGCGGTTATTTATGTCGGCCTGGTCACCATGGTGCAGAAAGACATGAAAAAGCTGGTGGCCTACTCGTCGGTGGCGCACATGGGTTTTGTCACCCTGGGGTTCTTCATCTTTAATGACCTCGGTGTGGCCGGTGGCATTGTGCAGATGATTTCACACGGCTTTGTCTCGGCGGCCATGTTCCTGGGCATTGGCGTGTTGTATGACCGTGTCCATTCCCGTGAGATTGCAGCCTATGGTGGTGTGGTCAACACCATGCCCAAATTCACGGCTTTTGCGATGCTGTTCATCATGGCCAATTGCGGCCTGCCGGGTACGGCGGGTTTTGTCGGCGAATGGATGGTGATTCTGGGTGCCGTCAAAGTGAACTTCTGGGTGGGTATGGCTGCAGCCAGTGCCTTGATCTTTGGCGCTGCCTATTCGCTCTGGATGTTCAAACGGGTCTACTTGGGGCCAGTGGCCAACGACCATGTCAAGCATTTGAAAGATATCAACGCGCGGGAATTTTTGTTCCTGTCACTGCTGGCTATTGCGATCCTTTACATGGGTTTGTATCCCAAGCCGTTTACCGACGTGATGGATGTTTCTGTGGCTGAGCTGCTGAAACACGTGGCCATGACGAAACTGAACTGATCAGTCTGTACTGACAACTTTGAGATAAGAGATACCTATGATTGACAACCTCAGTTTGATCGCGGTTTATCCAGAAATAATCCTGCTGGTCATGGCCTGTGTGATTGCCCTGTTTGACTTGAGCGTTACAAGCCGCACGCGTACCGCTACCTATGTGGTGACCATGCTGACGCTGGCCGTTGTGGCCGCTTTACAGGCCAATTTCGCGTCTGCGGGGCAAACGGTTTATGCCTTTGGCAACATGGTGGTCAGTGACGTCATGGGCAACTGGCTCAAGTGTTTTGCCACGCTGGCGGTCATGGTCACACTGGTTTATGGCCGGCACTACGCGGCCGAGCGTGACATGCTGCGCGGTGGCGAACTCTTTGTGCTGAGCTTGTTTTCCCTGCTGGGTATGTTTGTCATGATCTCTGGCAACAATTTCCTGGTGATCTACATGGGTGTTGAACTGTTGACACTGTCAAGTTATGCACTGGTGGCTTTGCGGCGTGATCACGTGCTCTCGGTTGAGGCCGGCATGAAGTATTTTGTGCTGGGTGCGTTGGCTTCAGGTTTTCTGCTTTACGGCATGTCCATGCTCTATGGCGCCACTGGCACACTCAACATACAAGAGGCATTTGCCGCTATCCAGTCGGGTCAGCTGAAACACCAGGTGCTGGTCTTTGGTCTGGTCTTCATCGTGGCGGGTCTGGCGTTCAAGCTGGGTGTGGTTCCTTTTCACATGTGGATTCCCGACGTCTACCAGGGTGCGCCCACTGCCATCACGCTCATGATTGGTGGCGCGCCCAAGTTGGCAGCCTTTGCCGTGATGATTCGGATGCTGGTAGAAGGCCTGATGCCCCTGTCGATTGACTGGCAACCCATGTTGATGTTGCTGGCGATTGGCTCGCTGGCCATTGGTAACCTGGCGGCCATTGCCCAGACCAATATCAAGCGCATGCTGGCTTTCTCCACCATTTCACACATGGGTTTTGTGCTGATCGGCATGATGTCGGGCGCCGTCAGTGGCCACCCCGAAGCCACGGCCAACGCCTACAGTTCCTCCATGTTTTACGTGGTCTCGTATGTGTTGACCACACTGGCCAGTTTTGGTGTGATCTTGCTGTTGTCGCGCAGCGGGTACGAGAGCGAAGAAATTTCCGACTTTGCCGGCCTCAACCAGCGCAGTCCGCTGTACGCCGCCATCATGGCTGTTTGTCTGTTCTCACTGGCTGGTATTCCGCCGATGATTGGTTTCTATGCCAAATTGGCGGTGCTGCAAGCCTTGGTGGCTTCTGGCGGAACCCTGCAACTCGTGCTTGCCGTGTTCGCGGTCATGATGTCGCTGATCGGCGCCTTTTATTACCTGCGCGTGGTCAAGGTCATGTACTTTGACGCACCGGCTGGTTCAGCAGAGCTGTCCGCACCATTTGAAGTGCGTGCCGTGTTGTCACTCAATGGCGCCTTGCTGTTGATTCTGGGTATCGTGCCCGGTGGCCTCATGGCGCTGTGCGCCAATGCCGTGGTGCAGATGCTGGGCAGTTGAACGCACCTGTTTCCCCGTCGCACGCACAGGCCATGGACAAACCAGAGTTTGGCCACCTGATCGAAAAAAAGCTCAGCAGCACCGAACTGTTCAAGGGTCGGCTTCTGCACGCTTTCCGAGACGAGGTCCGTCTGCCAAATGGTGCTGCCGCCACGCGCGAGTATGTGGTGCACCCGGGCGCCGTCATGGTGGTTCCGCTGCTTGAAGATGCTGACGGCCAGCTGCAGGTGGTGCTTGAGCGCCAGTTTCGTTATCCGGTGGGTCAGGTCATGGTCGAATTTCCGGCCGGCAAGCTTGATGCCGGCGAAGCCTGTTTTGCGTGTGCGCAACGTGAGCTGCTCGAAGAAACAGGTTTTAGTGCCAGCCAATGGGCGCACGCAGGGGTGTTGCACCCGCTCGTTGCTTATTCCACTGAATTCATCGACATCTGGTTTGCCCGTGGTTTGCAAGCGGGGCCACGCAAGCTTGACGAAGGTGAGTTTCTGGATGTCTTTACCGCCACGCCTGCAGCTTTGTTTGACTGGTGCCGCCAGGGACTGGTCACCGATGGCAAGACGCTTACCGCGGCACTCTGGCTGCAAAACGTGATGTCAGGAAACTGGGCGCTTGACTGGCAGGATGTGGTGTAGTCTGCTTATGTGATTTTTGCATATGTAGATGAATCGGGTGCTTCGCGGCGGCTTCAGGTCATCCGCGCTTCCTAGAATCGTTGGTAGCCAAACATCAACTGGAGACCTGCATGACCCATGCCACCCTTGCTGACCTGCGTCGTTACACCCTGGAAAACGCCGGTGCAATCGCCCCCGTGCTGGCTGACTTTGTGTCAGCTTATTTTGACAACACCGACCCTGACGAACTGCAGCAACGTGGTTCCGCCACCTTGCTGGCAGTGGCTGCAGCGCACTGGCGCTTGCTGGACGCCGCACCCGATGCCTTGGGCGGGCGCATCCGTGTCTACAACCCCACACTGGCCGAGGACGGTTTTGACAGTGAACATACGGTTATTCAGATCGTCAACGACGACATGCCCTTTTTGGTGGATTCGGTCACCATGGCCATCAACCGCAGTGGCCGCATGGTGCACTGGATTGTTCACCCGCTGCTGGCGGTAGAGCGTGATGCAAACGCCAAGATCACAGCGGCACGGCTGGCCCGACAGGAAGCCCAACACAGCCAACAAATATCCTCGCTGATCCTGGTGGAATGTGACCGCATTTTGCGCGCCGCGGACCGGGACCAACTTGCCGCTGAACTGTCGCAGGTGCTGCACGATGTACGCGCTGCCGTGATTGACTGGGCGCCCATGCTACGGCACCTGCAAGCCGTGCGTGAAGACTCCGCCCGGTCGCCCTTGTCTGCCAAGGGCCAGCAGGAAGGCGTTGAATTTTTGCTTTGGCTGGAAGCCCAGCACTTCACATTTTTGGGCGCGCGCGACTACCAGTTGGTGCGAGAAGAAGATGGCATCAATCTGGTGGCGGTTGCTGACTCTGGCTTGGGGATTCTGCGCGGTGAGCCCAAAACCCCGGTGAGTCGGCTACCGCTTGACGCGCTTGATTTTTTGGACTCTGACCAATTGGTCTTGGTCACCAAAGCCATGACGCGGGCCACCGTCCATCGTCCTGCATGGTTGGACTGCCTCACGGTCAAGCGTTTTGACGAGACCGGAAAAGTGGTTGGTGAAGCACGCTTTTTGGGCCTTTACACCTCTAAAGCCTATGCGGCGGACGTCAGCGACATTCCGCAAATTCGCCGCCGCGCGGCAGATGTCATGACTGCGGTGGAAGTCTTGCCGGAAAGCCATGCGGCCAAGTCGCTGCAGACCATTCTTGATGCCTACCCGCGTGACGAGCTGTTCCAGGTCGACACCCCAACGCTGATCGAGCACGCCGTGGGTATCTTGCGGCTGCAGGAGCGGCAACGGGTGCGCGTGTTCCTGCGTCGCGACCCCTTTGGCCGTTTTACCTCGGTGCAGGTGTTTGTGCCGCGTGATCGTTACAACACCGAGCTGCGCTCCAGAATTGGTGCCGAACTCAGCCGTGCCCTGGATGGCCAGTCGATCGAGTTCACGCCGACGCTGACAGACAGTCCGTTGGCGCGTATTCATTACCTCGTTCGTGCCCGCCAACAGGCACCCCGAAACGTGGACCTGTCGGCGCTTGAGCTGCGTATTGCCCAGCTCTCCCAGCGCTGGGAAGATGATTGCAAGCTGGCCTTGTTGCACATCCATGGTGAGAGCCAGGGCCTGGTTTTGGCCAGCCGTTTCGCCGACAGTTTTCCGGCCGCCTACCAGGAAGATTTTTCCGGGCGCATGGCAGCCGATGACGTGCAAGTGCTTGCCAGCCTGTCGCTTGATTTGCCCATGGCGGTGCGACTGTACCGGCCGCTGGACAGCAGCCCGGGCATGGTGCGGTTCAAGATTTTCAGCCGGACCAAAGTCGCGCTGTCAGACTCGCTGCCGGTGCTGGAGCACATGGGTGCGCGCGTGCTCGACGAGCACCCCTACCAGTTACATCCGGCGTCGTCAGATGCTGATGCAGCAGAAGACTGGATCCATGATCTGGGCCTGCAGCTGCCGCCCGAGGTCGAGTTTGCCTTGGTACGCGAGCGTTTTGAGGCCTTGTTTGTGCAGGTCTGGTGCAAGGCGCTTGAGAGCGACGACCTCAACAAGCTGGTGCTGGTCACCACGCTTGATGCCCGCGCCATTGCCGTGTTGCGGGCTTACACGCGCTACTTTACCCAGCTCAATTTTCCTTACAGCCAGAGCTATCTGGAAGCTGCGTTGTTTAAGAATGCCGCGTCGGCGCAGGCACTGGTCGCGCTGTTTGAGGCCCGATTTGATCCGGCCCGGGGGCAAGAGCGCGATGCGCTGCAGGCCACGGTGGGGGCCACCCTTGACGCGCAATTGAGCGCAGTGGCCAGTCTGGACGAAGACCGTATCCTGCGCCAATACCACCGTACCATTCTGGCCACCGTGCGCACCAACGTGTGGCAGTCGGCTGGCGCGGGCGGGCACAAACCCTACATGAGCTTCAAGTTCCAGTCGCATGACGTGCCCGGCATGCCGGAACCCAAGCCGCTGTTTGAAATCTGGGTGTATTCGCCGCGTGTTGAAGCCATCCACCTGCGTATTGACAAGGTGGCGCGTGGCGGTTTGCGCTGGTCGGACCGGCGTGAAGACTTCCGCACCGAAATTCTGGGCTTGGTGAAGGCCCAGCAGGTCAAAAACACGGTGATCGTGCCGGTCGGTTCCAAGGGCGGTTTTGTCCTGAAGAACCCGCCACCAGCCAGCGACCGCGACGCCTTCATGGCCGAGGGCATTGCCTGCTACAAGTTGCTGCTCTCAGGCATGCTTGACCTGACCGACAACCTGGTCAAGGGCCTGGTGGTGGCGCCCCAAAACGTGGTGCGTCACGACGTGGATGACCCCTATTTGGTGGTGGCCGCAGACAAGGGTACCGCCAGTTTTTCCGACATTGCCAACAGCGTGTCTGCCGAGTACGGTTTCTGGTTGGGTGACGCGTTCGCCTCGGGTGGCTCGGTGGGCTATGACCACAAGGAAATGGGCATTACCGCACGTGGTGCCTGGGAGTCGGCCAAGCGCCATTTCAGGGCCTTGTCGCACGACATCCAGGCCACACCCTTTACCGTGGTCGGTATTGGCGACATGTCGGGCGACGTGTTTGGCAACGGCATGCTGCTGTCAGGGCAAATCAAACTGGTGGCCGCGTTTGACCACCGGCACATCTTTCTTGACCCCGCGCCCGACCTGGCGCGCAGTTTTGCCGAGCGCCAGCGTCTGTTCCATTTGCCGCGCTCCAGTTGGGACGACTATGACCGCGGCGTCATGTCGGAAGGTGGTGGCATTTACCCGCGTGCGGCCAAATCGATCAGCCTCTCAAACGCGGCGCGCGAGGTGCTGGGCATCGAGGCGCACGAGCTGTCGCCCAGCGACCTGATCCATGCGCTGCTGCAAGCCCCGGTCGACATGATCTACAACGGCGGCATCGGCACCTACGTCAAGTCCTCACAAGAGAGCCATGCGCAGGTAGGTGACAAGGCCAGTGACGCGTTCCGGGTGAACGGCGGGCAACTGCGCTGCAAGGTGCTGGTGGAGGGCGGCAACCTGGGCTGCACCCAGCTCGGGCGCATCGAGTTTGCCCAGGCCGGCGGCCTGATCTACACCGACGCCATTGACAATTCGGCCGGGGTTGATTGCTCCGACCATGAGGTCAACATCAAGATTCTGCTGGACCGCGTGGTGGAGGCGGGCGACCTCACGCTCAAGCAGCGCAACGACCTGCTGGCCTCGATGACCGAGGAAGTGGGGCACCTGGTGTTGGCCGACAACTATTACCAGACCCAGGCGCTTGACGTGGCCTGCCACCGCCCCCTGTATGTGCTGGGCGGCCAGCAGCGCCTGATCCAGTGGCTTGAAGGGGCAGGGCGCCTGAACCGGGTCATCGAGTTTTTACCCACCGACGAAGAATTTGTGCTTCGGCGCTCGCTCAAGCTGGGCTTGACGGCACCCGAAGGCGCGGTGGTGCTGGCCTATGCCAAGATGTCGGTGTTTGACGACCTGCTGGCCAGCAACTTGCCCGACGATCCGTATTTCACCCGGGTCCTGAAGGCCTATTTCCCCAAGGCATTGAGCGAAAAGTTTTCTGCCGCCATCGACCAGCACCCGCTCAAGCGCGAAATCATCGCCACCTATGTGGCCAACACCGTGGTTAATCGCAGCGGTGCCACCTTTGTGAACTTTTTGGCCGCAGAGGCCGCAGCCAACACGGCAGATGTGGTGCGGGCCTATACGCTGGCGCGGGAAATTTTTGACTTGGAGCCTTTGTGGGACCAGATCGATGCGCTCGATGGGGTGGTGGCCAGCAGCCTGCAGCTTGACCTGTTGAGCAAGCTCATCGCCATCGCGCAACGCGGCTCGCGCTGGATGCTGCGCGCGCGCTCCAAGGCCGCCGACCTGCCCACCCTGATCGCGCGATACCAGCCCGGCGCCCGCGAACTGCGTGCCAATCTGGAAAGCTGGTTGCCCGCAAGCGCCATGGCCAGCTGGGAGCTGGCCACGCAAAAGCTGGAACAGGCCGGGGTGGCCCCGGAGTTGGCGCGCAAGCTCAGTGCGCTGGAATTCATTTTCCCGGCGCTTGATCTGGTCGACCTGACCGAGCAGGCCAACACCACGCTGGCGCAGGCGGCCCAAACCTATTTTGGTGCGGAAAGTGTGCTGGGCCTGAGCGCCTGGCGTGCCCAGATCAACCGCCTGCCCACCGACAGCCTGTGGCAAACGCAGGCCCGGGGCAGCGCCCGTGAAGACGTGTATGCCATTGCCAACCAGATTTGTCTGAGCGTGCTGCAGCACTTTGACGGGGTGCAAGCCTGGTCAGACGCCCATGCCGCCAGCATTGAGCGCCTGTGCAAATTGCTGCAAACCATCAGCACCCAGGGGGCTGACCTGGCACCGGTGTCAGTGGCCTTGCGCGAGCTGCGCCACCTGGCTTGACCGCCTGGTCTAATCAGTTGGGGTCAGAGCACGTCGCTGCGCGAGTGGTCTGACCCGCAAGGTTTAGCAATCGCTGTTGAACTGCAGTGCCGCCAGCCCGGCGTAAAGCCCGCCAGCGGCAAGTAATTCGGCATGGGCGCCTTGTTCCACCACACGGCCCTGGTCCAGCACCACAATGCGGTCGGCCTTGATGACGGTGGCCAGCCGGTGCGCAATCACCAGCGTGGTGCGCCCGCGCATGGCCGACTCCAGCGCGGCCTGCACCATGCGTTCACTCTCGGCATCAAGCGCGCTGGTGGCTTCGTCCAACAGCAACAGCGGCGGGTTTTTCAGCATGGCGCGGGCAATGGCAATGCGCTGGCGCTGGCCACCACTCAGCCGCACACCGCGTTCACCCAAAAAGGTGTCAAAACCCTGCGGCAGGGCGCTGATGAACTCGTCGGCAAAAGCCGCTTGTGCCGCAGCCTTGACCTCGGCGTCGCTGGCCCCGGGTTTGCCGTAGCGAATGTTCTCTAGCGCACTGCTGGAAAAAATCACCGCGTCCTGCGGCACGATGCCAATGCCATGGCGCAGGTCGGCCAGCGCCAGGTCACGCGTTGGTACACCATCCTTGAGCACGCGCCCGGTGCTGGGGTCGTAAAACCGCAGCAGCAGTTGAAACACCGTACTCTTGCCGGCCCCGCTGGGCCCCACCAGCGCCACCGTCTGGCCGGGCGCAATGTCCAATGAAAAATCAGCCAGCGCGGCTTGCCCGGGGCGCGACGGGTAGTAAAACGTGATGTGCTCAAACCGTACTGAGCTGCCTGCTGCGGGCACCGGGGCCGCAGTTGGGTGCGGCGGTGACGCAATGGGTGACTGGCTGGCCAGCAATTCCATCAGCCGCTCGGTAGCACCGGCCGCACGCAACAGGTCACCATAAACCTCGCCCAAAATGGCAAAGGCGCTGGCCAAAATGATCACGTACAGCACGGTTTGCCCCAAATGCCCGGCACTGATGCGCCCGGCCATCACCGCCTGCGTGCCCTGGTACAGGCCCCACAGCAGCGCGGCCGACGTGGCAATGATGATAAAAGCCACCAGGATTGAGCGCGCCCGCGAACGGCGCACCGCCACCTCAAACGCGTTGTCTGTTGCCTGGTTAAAGCGTGCCGCCTCGCGCCCTTCAGCGGTGTAACTCTGCACCACCGGAATGGCGTTAAGCACCTCGGCGGCAATGGCACTGGCATCGGCCGCGCGGTCCTGGCTGGCGCGTGACAGCTTGCGCACCCGCCGCCCAAACCAGGCCGCTGGCAACACAATCAGCACCAGCACACCCAGCACCTGCACCATCACCATCGGGTTGGTCCAGACCAGCACGGCCAAGGCACCGAACCCCATCACCAGATTGCGCAGCCCCATGCTCAGCGACGAACCCACCACGGTCTGCACCAGCGTGGTGTCGGCTGACAGGCGTGACAACACCTCGCCGGTCTGTGTGGTCTCAAAAAACGCCGGGCTTTGCTGCAACACATGGCCATACACGGCATTGCGCACATCGGCGGTGATGCGCTCCCCGAGCCAGCTCACCATATAAAAACGCGCCGCCGAAAACAGCCCCAAAGCCACCGCCACCGCAAACAGCGCCACAAAGTGCTCGCGCAAAGCCATCACCTGCGCGCCTTTGTCGGTTTGCACCAAACCGCCGTCAATCAGGCTGCGCAGCGCCAGCGGAAAAGCCAGTGTGGCCACGGCCGCCAGTACCAAAAACAGCAACGCCAGGCCAATGCGGCCACGGTAGGGTGTCAGAAAAGGCAACAAGCCAGAGAGAGATTTGGGGTTGCCGGGTTTGGGGGAGGGTGTGGTCATGAATCAGAACAAAAAGGTGGGCTTGCGCACGGCGTCAGTTGGTTGGGGTGCGCATAGCCTCTTGCGCGGCTTTGGCCAAAAAACCAGAGCGCGTCATATGGTGCGTGCTGGCCCAGGTGTCAATTTGCTGCACCAGGTTTGAAGGCAGACTGACATTGAGCCGCACTGGTTTGGTGTCAATGCGCGTCAAGTCCACATCGGCTAACAACCACACGCCGCCGCTGTACTGGGCGTCGGCCGCCAGGTCCTCAAGCGCTGTGGGTGGTGGCACGGCATCTGGCTCGCCATAAAAATGCGCCTGCACCGCCTCTTGAATGGCCGCGGGTAGGTCGTCCCACGCATCAGCCGCAGCAAAGCAGCCGGGAAAGTCTGGAAACGTCACGCCGTGGGCGTGCTTGGCGTCTCCTACGTGCACGTAAACAGGGTAAAGCATGTCAACTCCTTCAAGGGCCTCACAGGCCCGCTTGTTTCAGGATGCTGCGCGCCGTGGGCAGCGGCAGGTCTTTCTTTGGGTGCGGCACCGTCACCTTGCCAGATTTTGTAGGGTGTTTGAACTGGTGATGTGACCCAACCACATGCACCAAAAACCAGCCATCGGCCTTGATCTTTTTGATGATGTCAGCGCTTTTCATGCATGTAATTTTACACATCAATACACAAAATCATCAACTATTGGCAAAAGCGGGTGCGGATCGAATGGCGTCG
>MESQ01000031.1:0-40000 GCA_001771065.1 Burkholderiales bacterium RIFOXYD12_FULL_59_19
CGCTGGCCATTTTGATCGCGCTGGCCGCCTGGATGGCCGTGGCACCGATCACGCCTGAGCCGCACTTGATCGAAAAACTGCGCATGCTGAGTCAGGGCACGCTCGTCAAGCCACTGGATATTTTTGATTTGCTGCTGCACAGCGCCCCCATCGTGCTGCTGCTGGTGCGGCTGTGGCGGCAGTTCATCGCCCATTGACCATGGTTTCTGAAAATCCACTTTTGACGCCTGCCCCGGTGGCGGCCCCTGTGCGCACTGAGCCGCGCCTGACCAGCCTGTCGCATGGCGGCGGTTGTGGTTGCAAGATCGCCCCTGGCGTGTTGTCGAGCATCCTCAAGGGCACCACCGCCATGCCAATACCCAAAGAGCTGCTGGTGGGCATCGAGACCGCTGACGATGCGGCGGTGTACCAGCTCAACGACCAACAGGCCTTGATTGCCACCACCGACTTTTTCATGCCCATTGTTGACGATCCGTTTGACTTTGGCTGCATTGCCGCCACCAATGCCATCAGCGATGTGTATGCCATGGGCGGCACGCCGATCATGGCGCTGGCGCTGGTCGGCATGCCCATCAGCGTGTTGTCGGTCGAGACCATTGGCAAAATTCTGGAGGGCGGCGCCAGCGTTTGCCGCGCCGCAGGCATTCCGATTGCCGGGGGCCACACCATCGACTCGGTGGAACCGATTTATGGCCTGGTGGCGCTCGGTCTGATGCACCCGGGCCGGGTCAAGCGCAACGCCAGCGCCCGCGTGGGTGACCGCCTGATTCTGGGCAAGCCGCTGGGTGTGGGGGTGTTGTCGGCGGCACTCAAGAAAGACAAGCTGGATGCTGCGGGTTACGCCGAGATGCTGCGCGTCACCACCCAGCTCAACACGCCCGGCCCGGCGCTGGCAGCGCTTGACGGGGTGCATGCCATGACCGACGTGACCGGTTTCGCCCTGGCCGGCCACGCGCTGGAAATGGCACGGGGTGCCAACTGCACGGTGCAACTCGATTGGGACAAGGTGCCTTTTTTGACCGGCGTGCGTGCGCTGGCGTTTGCGGGCTGCATCACCGGCGCGTCGGCGCGCAATTGGGCCGCTTATGGCCACGAGGTCAGTTTACCCGCCGGGTTTTCTGCCATTGAGCAAGCCCTGTTGACCGACCCGCAAACCAGTGGTGGCTTGTTGGTGAGTTGCGCGCCAGAGACTGTTGCTGCGGTGATGGCAATTTTTCAGCGCGTGGGATTTGTCGATGCGGCGGACATCGGTGAAGTGGCCGCGTTTAATGGCGCGGCCCATTTGGCTCTGCGTTAGTCGCATCGAATCACGTCAGTTTGCAGCTGGTGCCTTCAGCCTTGGCTGTGTTGCTTGACAAAGCGTCGGTCAATCCAGTCTTTGATCCACCCCACCCATTGGCCCTGCACTGCCCAGGAACCCCAGCTGGCAATGGCGCGTTGATTGCCGCACGACAGCAGGTGCAGGGCTTCTTGTTGCGGCTTCGCGGCCTTGGGTGCCACACCGGCGAGCACCGCGCGCAGGTTTTTGGTGAACGGCGGGCCGACGCGCGCGGGATCGTCAACAGCCAACACCTCAGGGTGGCTGGTCGAGCGCTGAAAAGCATCCACCGTCACAAAACCTTGGTCGTTCAGTGCCAGACCGCAGCCTTGCAACCAGCCGGGGGCTTGCGCGCCGATGGCGATGATGGGAACGTCACAAGCCAGGCGGGCGCCACTGGCCAGCGTGAGCTCACCGGCGGCAACGCCGACACAGCGTTCCTGGATGACCGTGATGCGCCCTGCTTTGAGCGCCTGCCGTACCATGGCTTGCACCGCAGACGGGTAGTTGGCCGCTACCGGTGCATCGCCACTGAGCAGCGTGACAGACGCATCTGGTAGCCGCTGTGCCACGGCGCAAGCCAGCTCAAAACCAGTGGCACCGCCCCCAACCAGCGCCACACGCAGTGGCTTTTGCAGCGCCAGGTCCCCGACCTTGGGCCATAAGGCGGCAAAGACCTCGAGCGGGAGCACAAACAGCGCGTGCTCGCGGGCGCCGGGCATGATGGTCTCGATCTTAGGTCGGTCCAGCACCGCGCTAGTGTTGATTGACAGCACGTCGTAGTGCAAGGTGCTGCCGTCGTCCAGCGTGACTGTGCGCGTGGCGGCATTGAGCCTGCTGGCACTACGTTGGAGCCAGCTGACGGCTGCGTTTTTCAGCAAAGGTGCCAGCGGGATCACACAGTCCAACAACGGGTGCTGGCCCGTTACAAAGCCTGGCAGCATGCCCGAATAAAACGGGTACGGGTGCGCTGCGATCAGTGTGATTTGGACGCCCGCCAAGCGCTGCGCAGACAAGGAGGCAAGCAGGTGCAGGTGGGTGTGGCCCGCGCCGATCATGATCAGGTGTTTCATGGGCTTTGGCTTCAGGTTTCAGGTTTCAGGGCAGCCAGCCTAATTGCGCCACATAGCCCAGGCTGCTGCCCTGTGTGTTGTCACTGTCGGCACCCACGGCCACGGCGGTGATTGGTGGCAAGGCCGGGCTCTCCTGACCGAACAGCAGCGCAAAATCTTCTGCGATGCGGCGGCGTTGGCTGACCCATTGGCCGGTGGCAGATTCAGCGCCGTTGAGCACGATGTAGCGCACCCGCGCGCTGTACGGGTTGGCGCCAGCCGTGCCAGCCGGGTAGCGGCTGTCCCACAAGTAACACAGGGTGGCACTGGGCAGGTTTTGCCCGCTGACCGAGCGTGCCAGGGTCAGCACCGAGCGTTGCAGGAAAGGAATGTCGGCCAGCGGCTGGTCCAGCATCACACAGACCTTGAGCGCTGCGTCGTCACCAGCTTTGGTCTTGATGTCGGCTTGGCTCAGCGGCTGCACCAGCTGCCAGCGCCAGCTTAATGTCTCGGGCGCTGCGCCCTGCCAGGCGTGGGTTAATACACCGTAGGAGGCCTGGGTGCGTAATGCCAGCACGGCCTCGCCGTTCAGGGGGATGGCTTCAAAAGCGCTGCGCGGCGCCTTGTTGTCGGGCAGGCCGCTGGGCTGCCAGGACGGGTGCAGTGCGGCGCCGTTTGATGCAACAAAGGGTGCCAGCATGGCGCGGGGCACGGTTGGCGTGGTTTGACACACAGCGCTTGGCAGGCCAAACAGCAAGGTACAGATGGCCATGACATGAGGCACCTGGCTCCGGCAAAAGCCGGATGCTGCACCCCGTTCGCCCTGGCGGTTTGGCAGCGTGTTCATTGAAATGCCCTCCAGCCCCACCAGATGCGCGTGACCGTGGTGATGGCACACAGCGCGGCAAAACCATAGGCGAGTTCAATGAACAGCTCCGGCCAGACACACATGGCCATGAAACAGAGCAGGGTTTCGCTGGCTTCGGTCAGGCCACCCAGAAAGTAGAACGATTTGTCGGGGGTGGCCAGATTGCTGAGGCCCCGTTTGGCTGCCATCACGGCAAAGGCCAGAAAACTCGACCCGGTACCAATAAAAGCGGCCAGCAGCACGGCTGCGGGCAAGGCGTTGCGTGCCGGGTCACTGAACGCAAAGGCCAGCGGAATGCTGGCATAAAAGACAAAGTCCAGTGCAATGTCCAAAAAACCACCAGCATCCGTGGCGTGTGTCAGGCGTGCCACAGCACCGTCCAGTGCGTCCAGCAGTCGGGACACCAGGATGGCTGCGGCCCCTGCCAGGTAGGCCTCAAATGCGATTAAAAATGCGGCAAAAATGCCAAGCAAAAACCCCAGCAGGGTGAGTTGGTTGGCGCTGAGCCCCAGGCGCCGGGCTTGCCGGGCCAGACGCTGGATCAAGGGGGCAATCAGGTGACTGACGGAGCGGTCAAACATGGGTCAAAGGCCGTGAACTAAACAGATTGAGTCGGGGATCGGCGCAAATTCTTACAGGTCGGTGGGTTGGCCAGGGACAAGCTGGGCAATCGGTTAAGCTTGTTGACCAGGAGCATAGCGGAACCCGGGCGCCCGCCTGGTGCCGCAAAGCAGATATTGTTGAACCCTTGACATGAATTGGAGAGATGGATGAAGAATACTTTTGTGGCCCTGTTGTTGTTGGCCAGTGCTGGCGCCTACGCCCAAACCAGCCCGGCCAAGCAGGCACTGGTTGACAAAATGTTGAGTCTGCAACGCCCGGCCATTGAACAAACGGCGCAGGTGATTGCCGAACGCCCCGCGTTGCAAATGATGCAACAGGCGGGTGCCGCTTTGCAAACCCGTGTGGCCCCTGAAAAACGTGAGGCGATCGCCAAAGAGATTCAGGCCGATTTGAAAAAATATGCCGACGAGGTGGTGCCCCTGATGCAACAGCAGGCGGTCAAACTAGCCCCAGCAACGGTGGGTGTGATGTTGGCAGAGAAATTTACCGACGATGAGCTCAAGCAACTCATTGCCATCATCGAGTCCCCGGTGAACCGCAAATTTTTGCAAATGGGTGGCGAGATGCAAAAAGCCCTGGCTGACAAACTGGTGGCTGACATGCAGGCGACGGTGGATCCCAAGGTCAAGGCGCTGGCCACAGCCATGGACAAACACCTCGGTTTGCCTGCACCAGCGGCCAAGTCGGCAAGTGGCTCCTGAACCAGTCAATCGTGATCTTTACACCAATCAATTGACTTTTTGACGCAGATCAGCCCGGACATGAAAAAAATATAGTTGGTCGGTGTTTACCCTAGGTTGTCCGGTCTGGTACTGGATTCATCAGAAAACTGTAAGGATGCCCCGTGATAGTCCAACCCGCAACACGGCGGGCTGGAACCCGCGTAATGTATGGGCGCAGCAAGCAATTGCTGCTTTGTCTTATTTTTAAACAGGAGACTTCATGAAGCATGACTACGACAGTGGTGCCTACTGGAAGGAAACCATCAAACTTTTGAGGAATGTGCTGATCCTCTGGTTTCTGGTTTCATTTGGGGCGGGCATTTTGTTTGTTGATTTTTTCAACCAATTCCACCTCGGTGGTTATCCGCTGGGTTTCTGGTTTGCACACCAGGGCTCCATGTACATCTTTGTGGCGCAGATTTTTTATTACGCCTGGCGCATGAATAACCTGGACATCAAGTTCGATGTTCATGAAGACTGAGGACTAAAACATGGATCTTCAAACCACAATTTACATCATGGTGGGCTTGAGCTTTGCGCTCTACATCGGTATTGCCGTCTGGGCGCGTGCCGGTTCCACCAGTGAGTTTTACTCTGCGGGCGGCTCGGTGCACCCGGTGCTCAACGGCATGGCGACTGGCGCCGACTGGATGAGTGCGGCGTCCTTCATCTCCATGGCTGGCCTGATCGCCAACATGGGTTATGGCGGTGGGCTGTTCCTGATGGGTTGGACCGGCGGCTACGTGCTGCTGGCCATGCTGCTGGCACCCTACCTGCGCAAGTTTGGCAAATTTACTGTGCCGCAATTCATTGGTGACCGCTTCTATTCCAAGGGCGCTTCCGTGGTTGCCGTGGCGTGCCTGCTGACCGCGTCGCTGACTTACATCATTGGTCAGATGACCGGTGTGGGTGTGGCGTTTTCGCGCTTTTTGGGCGTGTCCTCTGAAACCGGTATTTACGTCGGTATGGGCATCGTGTTTTTGTACGCCGTGTTCGGCGGCATGAAGGGCATCACCTACACCCAGGTGGCGCAGTATTGTGTGCTGATTCTGGCCTACACCATTCCGGCGATCTTCATCTCCTTGCAGCTCACCGGCGTGGCTATTCCGCAATTGGGTCTGGGTTCGACCATGGCCGGTACCGATGTGTCGCTGCTGATGAAGCTTGACTCTGTGGTGACTGACCTTGGCTTTGGCCAATACACCACCACCACGGCGGGCAGCACACTCAACATGTTTGTCTATACCATGTCGCTGATGATTGGTACCGCCGGTTTGCCGCACGTGATCATGCGATTCTTCACGGTGCCTACCGTCAAGGACGCACGTTCCTCTGCCGGTTGGGCGCTGGTCTTCATCGCCATTCTGTACACCACCGCACCCGCTGTGGCGGCGATGGCTAAGTTGAACCTGCATGCCACCATCAACTCAGCGGTGAACGCGGGCGGTGACTTGTATGCCCCTGAAGCCAGCATTCAGGCCGAAGGTCGTCCTGACTGGATGAAGCGTTGGGAAAAGACCGGTTTGCTGAAGTTCACCGACAAGAACGGTGACGGCCGCATCCAGTACTACAACGACAAGACCAAGAACGAAGCCGCTGCGGCCAAAGCCGCTGCGGCTGGCTGGAAGGGCAACGAGCTCGAAGTGAACGCCGACATTATTGTGCTGGCCAACCCTGAAATTGCCTTGCTGCCCAACTGGGTGATCGGCCTGGTGGCTGCGGGTGGTTTGGCGGCTGCGCTGTCAACCGCCGCCGGTTTGCTGATGGCCATTTCTTCAGCCGTGTCGCATGACCTGATCAAGGGCATCTTTGCGCCGGAGATTTCTGAAAAGGGTGAGTTGCTGGCTGGCAAGATCTCGATGGCGGTGGCGATTGTGGTAGCAGGTTACCTCGGCCTGAACCCGCCCGGGTTCGCGGCTGGTACCGTGGCGCTGGCTTTCGGTATCGCCGCCTCGTCACTGTTTCCCGCCATCATGATGGGTATCTTCAGCAAGAAGATGAACAAGGAAGGCGCCATGGCCGGTATGTTGGCGGGCCTGTTCATCACCTTGTTCTACGTGTTTGCACATAAGGGCTTGTTCTTCATCAAGGGCACCGAGTACCTCGGTCTCATTGGTGGCACGAATTCCTTTTTCGGCATCACTCCTGAAGCTTTTGGTGCCATTGGTGCGCTGGTGAACTTTGCTGTGGCTTTCGCTGTGGACAAAGTGACCCCCGAGCCACCCGAGCATATTCAACACATGGTTGAAGCTGTGCGTATTCCGCGCGGCTCCAAGCTGGTGGATGGTGCCCACTAAGCCAAAGGCAATTGCCTGAGTCAAGCCCTTGTCCACGGTGGTGGATTGGGCTGACAATCAAAGCCCTGTCGGCCATCAAGCTGGCAGGGCTTTCCAATTTGTTCTGGAGCCTGACATGGTGTTTGATATCAGCGTCGCAATGACGTGGATTTTATTTTTGGCGCTGTTTCCGATCAGCTTTGTCTGGCTGCGCCGGGCCTGGCGCATTGTGATACAGCGTGATTTTTCTGAGGTTGCCATCAAGCGTGGTGAGGCGCCGCCGAATCCCGAAAAATTCGCCCCCTACGAGATGGCGATCAACTTGGTGGCCGGGGTGGTGATCGTGAGCGTGATTTTGGCCGTGGTGGCCGGCTTGTGGGAATACAGCGTATGGAGCGCGGTGGCCGGCAGCACCATCTGGTGCAAGTTTTTTGCCAGTTTTGCGCTCAGCCGCCATGCCCACGCCGCCTGGGCCAAAGGCAAGGCCTGAGCGGTAGCCGACACCCCGCTTCAGCGCAAGTCCATGAGCAGCAGCCTGACAACGCAGCGCTTGGTGGCCTTGTTTTGCTGCGGCTGGCTGCTGCTGAACTTTCCGCTGCTGGGCCTGTGGGACGTGGACGCCACCGTGCTCGGTGTGCCACTGTTTCCGGCGGCTTTGATGACCTTGTGGGCGCTGTTGATTGTGACTGTGGCCTGGTTGATGGAGCGGCATACCGCCGCTGACGAGGGCGACTAAGCATGCTGTCACCCCTGCTGGTCGTCGGGGCCTCCTTTGCTTATCTGCTGCTGCTGTTTGCCGTGGCCAGCTTTGGCGACTGGCGTGCCGCCCAGGGCCGCTCGATCATTGCCAACCCCTGGACTTATGCCCTGTCGCTGGCGGTCTATTGCACCGCTTGGACTTATTTTGGCAGCGTTGGCCGCGCTGCTTCCGGCGGCATCTGGTTCTTGCCGATTTATCTCGGGCCGACGCTGGCCATGACGCTGGGTTGGCTGGTCGTGCGCAAGATGATCCGCATCGCCAAAACCTACCGCATCACTTCGATTGCCGACTTTATTGGCAGTCGCTACGGCAAGAGTCCGCTGCTGGCCGGCCTGGTCACGCTGATTGCGGTGGTGGGCATCGTGCCCTACATCGCGCTGCAGCTCAAGGCGGTGTCTGCGGGGTATGGCTTGTTAACGGCAAGTTCCCTGAGTGAGCTGCCCGTGCAAGTGCACTGGGCCCAGGACAGCACCTTTTACATGGCGCTGGCGCTGGCGGGTTTCACCATGGTATTTGGCGCCCGGCACCTGGATTCGGCCGAGCGTCACGAGGGCCTGGTGGCGGCCATTGCCTTTGAGTCGGTGGTCAAACTCATTGCCTTTTTGGCGGTGGGTCTGTTTGTGGTCTATGGCCTGTTCAACGGGCTGACCGACGTGTTTGCGCGGGCGCACGCCGTGCCCGACCTGGCCCGGCTGCTGCGGCTGGAACAGGGTGGCAGTTTTGCCTGGGCCCAGTGGTTTGCCATGACGCTGCTGTCGATGTTTTCGGTCATTTTTTTGCCGCGTCAGTTCCAGGTGATGGTGGTTGAAAACGTCCGTGAGAGCCATTTGCGCCGCGCGGTCTGGGTGTTTCCGCTGTACCTATTGGCCATCAATCTGTTTGTGTTGCCGATTGCCCTGGGCGGCCTGTTGTATTTCGGGCCGGGGCAGATGAATGCCGACAATTTTGTGTTGTCACTGCCGCTGGCTGCGGGGCAGCCCGCGCTGGCGCTGTTTGCTTTTATTGGCGGGCTGTCCGCGGCCACCGGTATGGTGATCGTGGAGACCATTGCGGTCTCGACCATGGTTTGTAATGAGCTGGTGATGCCCTTGCTGTTGCGCACCCGGCATTTCAGATCCGAGGCCGAGCATGACCTGACGCGTGTGCTGCTGCTGATTCGACGTGCTGCCATTCTCGGGGTACTGGTGCTGGGTTATGTGTACTTTCACCTGGCAGGTGAAGCCTATGCCCTGGTCAGCATCGGGCTCATCAGCTTTGCCGCCGTGGCCCAGTTTGCCCCTGCCGTGTTGGGCGGCTTGTATTGGAAGGGCGCCACGCGCCGGGGCGCCCTGGTGGGCTTGCTGGCCGGTTTCTTGATGTGGTGTTACACCTTGATGCTGCCCTCGCTGGCCAAGTCGGGCTGGTTGCCGGACGCATTTTTGACCCAGGGCCTGTTGGGCTTGAGCTGGTTGCAGCCTGAGCACCTGTTTGGCTTGCAGGGCTTGGACAACCTGACGCATTCGCTGTTCTGGAGTTTGCTGGTCAATATTGGGGCTTATGTGGGTTTGTCACTGTGGCGCGCGCCCAATGGCCAGGAGGCCAGCCAGGCGCTGCTGTTTGTCGATGTGTTCGAGCGCACCACCACGGCGCGCCCGGTGTTTTGGCGCGGCCGTGCCACGGTGCCGGATTTGTTGCGCTTGTGTGAACGCTTCATGGGGCCCGAGCGGGCGCAAGCGTTGTTTTCAGTCTATGCGCGCCAGGTCGGGGCGAGCAGTCCGACGGCCATCACGCCGGACGCGCGCCTGGTGCAGTATGTCGAGACCCAGTTGTCGGGCGCCGTGGGTAGCGCGTCGGCACGGGTGCTGGTGGCCAGCAGTGTTGATGAAGAAACCCTGACGCCAGACGACGTGCTGCGTATTCTGGACGAAACCTCGCAATTACGTGCGCACTCTCTGGAGCTTGAAGAGAAATCCAACTCGCTGGAGCGTGCCACCCGCGAGCTGCGCTCTGCCAATGAGCAGCTCAAGAGCTTGGACCGGCTCAAGGACGACTTCATGTCGTCGGTGACGCATGAGTTGCGCACGCCGCTCACCTCGATCCGGGCGTTGGCCGAGCTGATGCGCGACGACCCTGCAATGGATGAAGCCCAGCGCTGCCAGTTCATCGCCATCATCGTCAGCGAGACCGAGCGCCTGTCCCGGCTGGTGAACCAGGTGCTGGACATGGCCAAAATCGAGTCGGGTCATGCCGAGTGGCACAACGCCGAGGTCGACTTGGGCGCCCTGGTGCAACAGGCGGTGGTGACCACCTCCGAGTTGTTTCGCGAGCGGCAGACCCAGGTGGTCGTCAGTTTGCCCGAGACGCCGCTGGGCTTGATGGCCGACCCTGACCGCTTGACCCAGGTGCTGCTGAATTTGCTCTCCAACGCCGCCAAGTTTGTGCCCATGCCAGGTGGTCGGGTTGATGTAAGCCTGAGCAGCGACGATACCGGTGTGACCGTGGTCGTGCGCGACAACGGCCCCGGCGTGAGCGCAGAGCAACAGGCCCTGATTTTTGAGAAATTTCGCCAGGGCGGGGACGCCGCCAATCGGCCGCAGGGCACGGGCTTGGGGCTACCGATCAGCCGCCAGATCGTGGAGCATTTTGGCGGCAGACTGTGGCTTGAGTCACAACCCGGGCAGGGCGCCGCGTTTTGCTTTTACCTGCCCTTCAAAACATAAAAGAGGAGTCCGAGATGAGTCCAAAAATACTGGTGGCCGACGACGAGCCCAACATCGTGATTTCGCTGGAGTACCTGCTCAAGCGTGAAGGCTACACCGTGGTGATTGCGCGTGATGGCCAGGAGGCCGTCGATGCCATCGTTCGGGAGCAGCCCGACCTGGTATTGCTCGATGTGATGATGCCAAAAAAGACTGGTTTTGAGGTGTGCCAGGAAGTGCGCGGCCTTGAGGCGGTTCAGGCCACCAAAATCCTGATGTTGACCGCCAAGGGGCGTGATACCGATGTGGCCAAGGGTCTGGCGCTCGGCGCTGATGCCTACATGACCAAGCCTTTTGCGACCCGTGAATTGGTGCAAAAGGTGGCCGAGATGCTAGGCCAGGCGGTATGAACCGGTTCAAGATCGATCGTCGCCTGCTGCTGACGATTGCCGTCATCGGTCTGGCCACGGTGGTCTGGCTGCTGCTCACGATGGGCTTGATCGCCTCCACCCTGGAGCCCGAACAACGCGCTTTGCTGGCAGATCAACTGGCGCCCCGTTTTGTCCTGATTGGTTTGACCTGGGTCTTTGGTCTGGTGGTGATTGGTTCGACCCTGCGCTGGCTGTTCCGGCGTTATGCCAGCGCACCGGGGCGACTGCTGGAACAAACCAAGGTGCTGCTGGCGGCGCCGCAGGCTGCGCCCATGAACCACCAGGGTACCACCGAGACCCAGGCGTTGGCCGAGGTGATTTTTCAACTGGCGACCCAGCGTGACACCCTGCGTGCCGATGTGGCAAGCCAAATTGCACAGGCCAGCCTGAGTGTGCAACAGGAAAAAAACCGCCTGGCTGCGCTGATGTCCGAGTTGACCCAGAGCGTGGTGGTGTGTAATCTGGATGGCCGCATCATTTTGTACAACAACCGCGCCCGCCTGCAATTCAAGACGCTCTCAATAGCGCCCACCTTGGCTGGTGGCGCCGAGTTGGTGGGCATCGGGCGCTCCATTTACGCGGTGTTCGACCGGCAACTGGTGGCACACGCGCTGGAGAGCATTCAGCAGCGCATCAGCCGGGGGGCAGGCAGCCCGTCGGCCCAGTTTGTCACCACCACGCAAGCGGGCCAATTGCTCAAGGTGCAAATGGCGCCGGTGCGTAATGTCGACGGGTCTGGCGTTGGCGCCGAAATCAGTGGTTTTGTGCTGATGCTCGACAACGTGA
Source organism: Burkholderiales bacterium RIFOXYD12_FULL_59_19 (assembly GCA_001771065.1). GTDB lineage: Bacteria > Pseudomonadota > Gammaproteobacteria > Burkholderiales > Burkholderiaceae_C > Rhodoferax. The sequence continues at coordinate 11,516 of MESQ01000031.1, forward strand.
CCCGGGCCTTTGAAGAAGAGCATTTGCGCGACCAGTTGCTGCACGGTTTGACCGAGGGCAGCCGTTCCTCACTGGCTAACATTCAGGCCGCTGTCGAGATGCTGGCCTACCCTGACCTTGAGACTCCCATGCGTGAGCGCTTTTTGGCAGTGGTGCGTGAAGAAGTGACCAGCATGAGCACGCGTATCAACGCCATGACGCAACAGGCCACGCAGGGCCTCAAGGCCCGTTGGCCGATGGAAGAAATGCTGGGTGCCGACGTGCTGCTGGCCTGCCAGCGCCGCATTGAGGCGCGCAGCAAACGCCCGGTGACGCTGGAAAACCTGGACGCCAGTGTCTGGCTGAAAGTGGACAGTTTCAGTTTGACGCAGGCGCTGGATTACCTGGCGCTGCGCCTGGTGGATGAGTTCGACATCAAATTTTTCCGCCTGCGCCTGCAGGCCAACGGCAACCGGGCCCAGCTCGACCTGATCTGGACCGGTCAGGCCATGAGCACCGAGACCGTGATGAGCTGGGAAATGGACAGCATGCGTTTTGGTGCCGAGAGCACGCCGCTCACGGTGCGTGATGTCATTGAGCGCCACGGCGGCGAGATGTGGTTTGAGCGCGAACGTGTGCGCCACGAGGCATTTTTCCGGTTTTTGTTGCCCTTGGCCAGTGTCCAGGAACAACTGGAAGCCACCCAGATTCTGCAAAACGACAGCCGTCCGGAGTTTTATGACTTTGACCTGTTCCAGAGCACCGACCAGAGCAGCGCGATGGAGGACCGGCTGCTGGGTGAGCTGTCGTTCACCGTTTTTGATACCGAGACCACGGGCTTGAACCCGTCCGAGGGCGATCAGATCATCCAGATCGGCGCGGCGCGTATTGTCAATGGCAAGCTGTTGCGCCAGGAAAGCTTTGAACAAATGGTCAACCCCGGGCGCTTGATTCCGGCCGCAACGGTGCCGATCCACGGCATCACGCAGGACATGGTCAGGGGCAAACCGCCCATTACCGAGGTGTTGCCGGCTTTTTACACCTTTGCCTTGGATACGGTGCTGGTGGCGCACAACGCCGCCTTTGACATGAAGTTTCTGCAATTGCAGGAGCGCCACACGGGCCTGGTGTTCAACCATCCGGTGCTCGACACTTTGCTGCTCTCTGCGGTGGTGCACCCGAACCAGGAGTCGCACCGACTTGAAGCCATTGCCGAGCGCTTTAACATCACTGTGCTGGGGCGCCATACCGCGCTGGGCGATGCGATAGTGACTGCCGAAGTCTGGTTGCGTCTGCTGCCCCTGCTGCAGGCCATGGGCATCACCACCCTGCGCCAGGCGCGGGAGGCCGCGCAAAAGACCTATTACGCGCGTTTGAAATACTGACTGTTGGGGAAGTTTGACCGTTTCTTGAAGTTGATTAACCCAGATCTGCTTGTGCTACCCGCACAGCGGCAGTCTTTGGCGGCTTCCTCATACTGGGGTACCAGAAATCGTCAGCCGCCAAAGCCAGCCACCGCGCTGGCGTGTGTTCTCGAAAGAAATCCAAATACCAGGACATTGGTTTGAATTCGTCTTTGAACACCTTTGTGCGCCCACACCATGGCGTGGTAATCGGCGGGGGCAGTCACCGATTTCTGGTACTCCAGTATGAGGTGGCTGCCCCTGCCGGTTGCCGCGCCGGGCGAACCTATCAAGCTGCGACTAGCGTCGGCCCCAAGAGCCCGGACAGAAAAATTAAGCTGAGGAAGTTTGAAAATTTTTCGTGGTTGACCAACGCCGATTTGACGATTCACTGGTGCTACCCGCACAGCGGCAGTCTTTGGCGGCTTCCTTATACTGGGGTAGCAGAAATCGTCAGCCGCAAAAGCCCGCCACTGCGCTGGCCTGTGTTCTGAAGAAAACAACAAAACCATAAACCTTGAATCTGAGACTGTTTTCAGACGCCTTTGCCGCGCCGGGTGGACCAATCAAGCCGGTGCAGTGCCTAAATCCCTCGAATTGCGCTTCGCTCCATCCAGCTACGTTGCACTCGGTCGACTGACTGGCAATGACGGTGGTGGTTGATGTCAGAATCGACCGCCGGCATAGCGCTGGCCCAGCACGCCTTGCAGGGTTTGCACCACGCTGAAAGCTTCCTTGAGGTGGCTGCGCTCAAAGTTGCTGAGTTCTTCCAGCGCCAGAAAATTGTCGGGTGCCTTGCCTTGCGCCATTTGCCGGGCCTGGTGGGCAATACGCAGCTTGCCCAGGAACTCCAGCGCGCCGCGCAGGTCGCGGGCGCTTTGTTCTGTCACTTCACCGGCCTGGGCCGACACCTCGAGTCGGTCATGGGTGTTGGCTACCGTAACCCCGGCGGATAGGGCATAGACCCGGGCCAGATCGACAATCGGTACGATGCCGGTGTGTTTGAGGTCGATGGTGTGCGGGTTGTCGCCGCCTTTGCTGAGGGTGATCTGGCCAAACATGCCCAAAGGCGGGCGGTGCTTGAGGGCGTTGCTGACCATATGGGCTAAAAACAGGCTGTTGCCCTTGGTCTGTTGCACCACCTGATGGCGCAGCCCGTCGAGCAACTCGGCTTGTCCGTGAATGGCGCGCAGGTCAAAAAATACGCAGGTCAGCATCAACGACTTGGGTTTTGGGCTGTCGACCCACTTGCGGAAATACTCGGCCCAGACCCGGCGTGGCTGGCGCCAGGTGTCTGTCATGGCCATCATGTCGCCCGGGCAGTGGATGTAGCCGCACTCGGCCAGGCCGTCGCAGACAAGTTTGCTGAAGGCCTTGAAGTAGGTGCCATGCGCCGTTTCGTCGAACGCGTCGTCCAGGATCAGGCAGTTGTCCTGGTCCGACTTGGCGGTCTGTTCATTACGCGCCTGGCTGCCGGCGGCCACCCAGACGTAGTCGACCGGGGCTGGCCCCAGTTGCGCCTCGGCCAGATGGATCAGTCGGGTGGTGATGGCATCGGTGATGGCGGTGATGATGTGGCCGGTACTGTAGGCGCTGGCGTCCGCTGCCGCCAGGTGTTGCTGCAGTTGGCGCACCCTGGTGCTGATGCTTTTCAGGCCATCGAGTGACGTTTGTTTGTAAATGTCACCGGCCAGGTACACCGCCGAGGTGCTGTGTTGTTCGGTCAGGTCGGTGGCGGTGATCATGCCCAGAATGTTGCCGCCTTCCATCACGGGAACGTGATGGATATTGTGGCGCGCCATCAACAGCAGAGCCTCAAAGGCCGGGCTATTGGCGCTCACCGTCATGGGTGCTAGCGTGGCAATGTCGGCAACGGGGCGGTTGATGTCCAGGCTGAGCGCCACCACGCGGTTGCGCAGGTCGCGGTCGGTAACCAGGCCAAACAGCAAGCCTTGCTCGACCAGCAACACCGAGGACACCCGCAGATCACGCATCAGGATGGCGGTGGCCTGGATCGAGGTATCGGGGGCCAAGGTGATGGGTGCGCGTTTGATCAGGCTGCGAATAGGGGTGCCCAGCAGGTTCAGCGCGTTGCTGGATTCACTGACCTGGCTGGTGTGTCTTGCCTGTGGCCGATCTGCTGGCGCAAGGGATGGGAAAAAGTAGGCCAGTTGTGCATGCTTGGCACACAGTCGCCCCAAGTCTTGCGCCGACAGCCAGGCCAATTCACAATCGGCGGCCGCCACAGCCTGCCAGGTGGCCAATTGCGGTGTCGGTGTGGCGCCAAAGCCAAATAGGTCACCCGTTTCCAGCTGGACCGACAGGTTCAGGTCGGGGTCGCTCAGACGCACCGCGCCGCTCAGAATGAGCACGAGCTGGCTCGGCAGTTGTCCCTGCGTCATCAGCGTGGTGCCCGCCGCCAACGTGACCAGGGTGAACTGGCCTGCCAGGGTCTCACGATTTTTGGCGCTGAGCTGGGCAAAACCCCGTTGCCGGGACAACTGGCTGGTCAACAAAGGCGATGGCTTGGGCGTGGATGGCATGGCGAAGGCTTTAGGGTTGGGTCGAAGACCGGGGTAATTTTCGGCCAAATTTGAGCATGCGGGTGGCAATCAGGGTCTCGGTTAGAAAACACAGTAAGGCTAGCAAGAAGCAGGTCACTCCGGACAGAAACAGGATGGTCGCGAGCCGAAAGATTTGCCACTCAGTGGTCTCGCCCAGAAACAGCGCCATGATGGTCAGCCCGATCATGAGGGCACAAAACGTCAGCAGCGCAATGCAGGCGTTGACCAGCGCGCCGCGCAGGCGCAGTTGCTTGAGTTCAGAGAAGGCAGCGTTCATCGGATTGTTCGCCTGGGCCGCTTCAATGCGGTCTTCGAGCACACGGGCGCGGTCGATGATGCGCGCCAGGCGCCCGGCTACGCTGCCGATCATGCCGGCCACGGCGGTGAGCAGAAACACCGGCGCCACGGCAAGCTGGATGCCGTGGGTAACGGTGTCGAGGTCGGTAGCAAAAAACATAGCTATCTCCAGTGAAAGGGAGGCTAACTTTAGCAAGCACGATGTTAAAACCAAGCGCTTGCGGTGATTCCATCATCTGTCTGCAGATCGTTTGGTGTGCAGAAGTGCCGCAAGGCCAATAGCCGCCACAGTCAGCGAAAGGGCCGGAAAACCAACGGTCAAGGTGTGCTCAATCAGTGCGCCAGAGAGGCCCGAGGCCACCAAGCCGCCCAGGGTGTAGGTGAGTACCAGCACGGCGGTGCTGTTGACCAGTGAAAGTCCTTTTTCCCGCGCGCCAATGTCAATCATGGCCAATGTGTAAAGCGCACCGCCAGCGGCACCCCAGATACACACCATGGGCCACACCAACCAGCTGTGGTGTGCCACAAACAGGCTGGCAGAGGTGGCCAGCAAAATCAATGCTGTAAAGGCGGTCATCAGGGTTCGCCGCCCCAGGGCCGGTGATGCAAATTGATCTGCCAGTACGCCCGCAGGCAATGCAACCAAAGTACTTCCGGCCCCGCTGACCGACACCAGCAAGGCCGCAGCACTTGCACCCAGGCCTAAGGTCAGTCCGTACAAGGGCAGGATGGAAGCCAGTCCCAGTTCAAAAAAACCACCCACAAAGCCCGCCAACATGATCACCGGGTGGCTTACCACTGCGTGCCACAACCCGTTCAGCCCGACGCGTGCGGTGTCAGTGTTGTGATCCGGTGGCAGCAAGGGGATCAGTGCCGTGCAGGCCAGGCCGGTGGTGAGCAGGGTGATGACTACCCATGGCGCGTCGTTGCTGTCGGGACCGATCCATGCCAGCAATGTTGGGCCAATCACAAAGGTCAGACCAATCATGGTGGCAAAGGCACCGATGTATCGACCGGTTTGCCCAGGTGGGGCGAATTCGGCAATAAAGGCTTCGGCCAGCACCCAGCGCAGCCCGTCGGCCAAGCCTGCAATCAGGATCAGAGCAAGCCACACGCCCAGGTTGCTTGTCGTGAAATAGCCTAGAGCAGCGATCAGTGGCATGACTGAAGACAGCCACATGGTGGCTCTGCGCCCCATTTTTTGCGTCACGATGGATGCAAATGGGGTCATGATGAAAATGCCCAGCCAGGTCGAAGCGGCAAACAGACCAGCCACGGTGGTTGAGACCTCGGCCTTCTTGAGCATTAGCAATATCAGGGGTGACAACATGAAGACCCCGGACAGCTGAAACAGGGTGGAAACGAAGACGCTAAGAAGACCTAGTTTTGAACCGGGCGCATGCGTCTGTCGCGCTGTTGCCATGGTTCTCATACGGCACGCGCCTGCAAAATAGCCTGTGCCACCTCGGCAAAGCCAGCCCCACGTTCGCTGGCAGTGATGTAGCGTGGCAGATGCGTCAAGGAAGCCGCGCCGTGGCGGATGTTGGCCACCCCAACGCTGTGCCGTAAATGCTCGAACATCGCCTGATCATTGCCCGAATCGCCGACAAATACCCAGTGCGCCAGTTCGCTCGCCAGCTCGCGCCCATACAACTGCTGCACCAGCCAGCAGGCTCCCTGCCATTTGTTGAAGTCGCCCAAGCAGCCGTGGATGTGGATGCTGCTGACGCTGGTGTGCATGCGCTCGTCGTGCAGGATTGCCAGTACCTGCTGCACCTCGGCACGTGTCAAGTGGTGGCGTTCGTTGTAGTCGAAGGCCAGATCGGTTTCGCGCCCGCCTAGGTCTTGCGCCAGGCGCGCCTGCGGTACTTCGCGCAGAACGCGAAGCGCCACCTGCTGCATCCGGGCTGTGTTGGCGGCGCGTTCAGTGCCCGTTTGTTGATATATTTTTAATGGCTTTTCGCCTTTTGAATCAGGGGGTAGGGAAGCAACTTTATTCAGATTTACCGGAATCAGGGCGAGCGCGCCATTTTCTGCCAGCAGTGCATCCAGCGACCAGGGCGCGATGCCCTGCGCCGCATCACCCCGGGCTAGGCGCTCGCACCAGCCGATGTGCCGTCCGGTCACCGCAATCACCCGCAGACCGGCAGCACGCAAGTCCGCCAACGCCTGCAACGCGTCGGGTGTGATGACACCACGGGTGGTCAACGTGTCGTCGATGTCGGTAAAGACACCGGTGATTTGGCGACGATCGGCCAGCGGCCAGCTGACGAGTGGTTGCATGGTCGGTAGGGATGCCGATCACCCCGCGCTTTGTAGCGCCAGCCCGGCATGCTCGCGCAGCGGGTGGAAGTGGATTTTGGGGAAGCGCTCCTGAGCCAGACGCACGTCGTAGGGGCTGGTGCACAAATAGGCCAGGGTGTCGGCCGCGTCGCGCGCCATGCGCTGCGGGTAGGCGTAAACAAACTCTTTCAGCTCGGTGGGCGAGTCGGCGGTGATCCAGCGGGCGCCGGTGTACTGGCTGTTTTCCAGCCGCACGTCGGCATCGTATTCGCCCTTGAGGCGGTGCTGCACCACCTCAAATTGCAGTTGGCCGATGGCGCCGAGCAGCATGTTGCCGCCCATCTCGGGTTTGAACACCTGGATCGCACCTTCTTCGCCCAACTGCGCCAGTCCCTGTTGTAACTGTTTGGTGCGCAGCGGGTTTTTCAGCACCACGGTCATGAACATCTCGGGGGCAAAAAACGGCAAGCCGGTGAACAGCAGGTTGACAGATCCGTCGGTGATGGTGTCGCCCAGTTGCACGCCGCCGTGGGTGGTAAAGCCGACGATGTCGCCAGCATAGGCTTCTTGCACCGCCTCGCGGCGCTGGCTCATGAAGGTTACCACGCTGGTGGGGCGCAGTTCTTTGCCGGTGCGCATGACCTTGAGTTTCATGCCCGGCGTGTATTGGCCCGAGGCAATGCGCACAAAGGCGATGCGGTCGCGGTGATTCGCGTCCATGTTGGCCTGCACCTTGAACACCACACCGGAAAAAGCGTCGTCCTCGGGCTGCACTTGTTTGATGAGCGGCTGCTTGTTGACCACAAACGAGCTGGTGCGCGGACCCGGCGACGGCGCCAGGTCGACCAGCGCATCGAGCACTTCCATGACACCAAAGTTGTTCACACCCGAGCCAAAGAACACCGGGGTTTGTTTGCCGGCCAGAAAAGCGGCGCGGTCGAACCTGGGACTGGCGCCGGTAGCCAGTTCCATACTTTCCAGCGCGGTGTCCCATTCATGGCCAAAGCGTGTCTGCAGCGCCGCCGGGTCGCTCAAAGGCATGGCCTCGAAGTCATGCGGCAGACGCTCGCTGCCCGATTCAAAAACCGTCATGGTCCGGGTGCGTAGATTGATGATGCCGCCAAAGGTCTTGCCCTGGCCGACTGGCCAGGTCATGGGTACGCAGGGCATGCCGAGTTCGCGCTCAACCTCGTCCAAAATGTCGAGCGGGTCGCGCACTTCGCGGTCCATCTTGTTGATGAAGGTAATGATGGGGGTGTCGCGCTGGCGGCAGACCTCGATCAGGCGCCGGGTTTGACTCTCGACGCCGTTGGCCGCGTCGATCACCATCAGCGCAGAGTCCACGGCCGTGAGCACGCGATAGGTGTCCTCGGAAAAGTCCTTGTGGCCGGGGGTGTCAAGCAAGTTGATGACATGGTCGCGGTAGACCATTTGCATGACCGAGCTGGCCACCGAAATGCCGCGTTGTTTTTCGATCTCCATCCAGTCGCTGGTGGCGTGGCGCGTGGCTTTGCGCGCTTTGACCGAACCGGCAATCTGGATGGCACCCGAGAACAGCAACAGTTTTTCGGTCAGCGTGGTTTTACCAGCGTCGGGGTGCGAAATGATGGCAAAGGTACGGCGGCGGCGGGTTTCAAAAGCGTAGGTCACAGGGAGTTCTCGAGTCTGGGGTTGGCGTAAGCCCATTTGGCCTGGCATGCGCGGCTGGCCTGGGCTTGACCGGGCGTGGCAAGGGCGAGCGATTCAACCGTAAGGGATGTTGTTATTTTAAAGGGAGGGCGTGGTCGGTTTACGGCCCAAATTGGTGCTAAATTCAAGTGGTCGTAGCTGCAGCAGGTGTTACCCATCATGGCCATCCAGACAATCCCAACCAAGCCCTTTGCAGGTCAGCGTCCCGGCACTTCGGGGTTGCGTAAAAAGGTGTCCGTGTTCACCCAAGCGCACTACCTTGAGAATTTTGTCCAGGCCTTGCTGGATGTGCTCAACGCATCAGGGGCCGACGCGCAGGCCTTGACGGGCCAGACGCTGGTGCTGGGCGGCGATGGTCGTTTTTACAACCGCGCAGCGGTGCAGATCATTCTGAAACTGGCGTCAGCCAACGGTGTGGCACGTGTGCTGTTGGGGCGTGGCGGTATTTTGTCGACGCCTGCAGTCAGTGCCGTGATCCGTCGCCGCCAGGCTTTTGGCGGTATCGTGTTGTCAGCCAGTCACAACCCTGGCGGACCTGCTGGCGACTTTGGCATCAAGTACAACGCAGGCAATGGCGGCCCGGCCAATGAAGCCCTGACCGAAGCAGTCTATGCACGCACCCAGGTTTTGCGTGAGCTACGCATCAGTGATGCCCCAGACATCGACATCGACCGCCAGGGTCTGCAGCAGTTTGAGCAAATGCAGGTGGATGTGATTGATCCGGTGGCGGATTACGCAGCGGTGATGCGCGAGCTGTTTGACTTTGACCTGCTGCGCACCATGTTCCAGCGCGGCTTCACGGTGCGCGTGGATGCCATGAATGCGGTCGGTGGCCCTTATGCCAGGGCGATCCTAGAGGGCGAACTGGGCGCGCCTGCGGGTACCGTGGTGAATGCCGAGCCACTGGAAGACTTTGGTGGCCTGCACCCCGACCCGAACCCGGTTAACGCGGAAGACCTGATTGCCCACATGCAGCAGCTTGACGCCCCCGACTTTGGCGCTGCCATGGACGGTGACGCCGACCGCAATATGGTGGTGGGTCGCAACTTTGTTGTCACGCCCTCAGACAGTCTGGCCCTGATGACAGCACACGCCAGGCTGATTCCGGGCTACAAGGACGGCTTGACTGGCGTGGCGCGCTCCATGCCAACGTCGGCCGCAGTCGACCGGGTGGCCAAGGCGCTGAATTTGCCCTGTTTTGAGACCCCCACGGGTTGGAAGTTTTTTGGTAATTTACTCGATGCCGGGCGCGTGAGCTTGTGCGGCGAAGAAAGTTATGGCACCGGCTCCAGCCATGTGCGTGAAAAGGACGGGCTGTGGGCCATTCTTTTTTGGCTCAGTTTGCAGGGTGCGACCGATCGCTCGGTGGAGGCCCTGGTGCGCGAGCACTGGCGGGTCTATGGCCGCAACTACTACAGCCGGCACGACTATGAAGGTATTGCGGTGGACGTGGCCAATGTGCTGATGCGTGATTTGCGTGCTGCCCTGCCTTTCCTGCCTGGTCGCCAGTTTGGCGTGCGCCAATTGGTGCTTGCGGATGATTTTGCCTATACCGATCCGGTGGATGGCTCAGTTTCGGGCCAGCAAGGCATACGGCTGATTTTTGACGATGGTGCACGCGTCATTTTCAGGCTGTCGGGTACCGGTACCGAAGGCGCCACTTTGCGGTTGTACTTGGAGCGTTTTGAGGCTGATGTCGCGCTGCAGGATGAGCCCGTGCAAAAGGTACTGGCAGAACTCGCTACGCTGGCCGATCAAGTCGCTGGTATCAGGGCACGTACCGGCATGGAAGGTCCCACGGTGGCGACCTGATCAACGGGCGCGGGTGGTGCAAGCCAGTCTCAAGCCGACACAGTCAATGAATAAATCAACGAGGAGTGAGTCATGTTGCAAGTGGAAAACAATGTTCTGGAAACACATCAGCTGGTGCGGCACACGGTCGCCTTGGTTCTGGCTGGCGGGCGAGGCTCAAGGCTCAAGCAATTGACCGACACACGCGCCAAGCCGGCGGTTTATTTTGGTGGTAAGTTCCGCATCATTGACTTTGCCTTGTCCAACTGTCTTAATTCGGGCATCCGCCGTATGGCGGTGGTGACGCAGTACAAGTCGCACTCGCTGATGCGCCATTTGCAGCGTGGCTGGAGTTTTTTGCGCGCAGAGCTTAATGAAATGGTTGACCTGCTGCCGGCACAGCAGCGTGCGGGTGAGGAACATTGGTACCGAGGTACCGCCGATGCCATCTTCCAGAACATTGACATCATTCGCTCCAGCAGACCGCAGTACGTCGTCATTTTGGCGGGTGACCACGTGTACAAAATGGATTACTCGATCATGCTCAAAGACCATGTGGCGAATGGCGCGGGCTGTACGGTGGGTTGCATCGAAGTGCCGCGTGCCGAGGCCAGTGCGTTCGGGGTGATGGCCATTGATGAGGCGCGCCAAATCACCGCTTTTATTGAGAAACCTGCCGACCCGCCACCGATGCCTGGCAACGATTCCGTGTCTTTGGCCAGCATGGGCATTTATATTTTTAATGCGGATTACCTCTACCGGTTGCTCGATGCTGATCTGGCCAATCCGGAGTCTGAGCACGACTTTGGCAAAAACGTGATTCCGAGCGCCGTGGCCGATGGCCGGGCGCTGGCGCATCCGTTCGGGCTGTCCTGTGTGTCGCGGGTCAAGGGCGTTGCGCCATACTGGCGCGATGTCGGCACCATTGACGCGTTTTGGTCCGCCAATCTTGACTTGGCCTCGACTGTGCCCGAGCTTGACATTTATGACACCGAATGGCCGATCTGGACCTACCAGCGCCAGTTGCCGCCAGCCAAGTTTGTGCCGGACAAAGATGGCAACCATGGCATTTATGCCAACACGGTGGTGTCTGGCGGTTGTATTGTGTCGGGCTCGCATGTGGCGCATTCGGTGCTGTTTTCGGAAGTGCGCGTGCATTCGGACTGCCAGATTGACGAGGCCGTGGTGCTGCCCGATGTGACCATTCACCGCCATTGCCGCTTGCGCAAGGTGGTGATTGACCGCGGTTGTGTCATCCCCGAAGGCTTGGTGGTGGGGGAAGATGCGGTGTTGGACGCGCAGCGCTTTGAGCGCAGCGAGGGCGGCGTGGTCTTGATCACCCGCGAGATGTTGACCCAATTGAAGTAAAGAGCTTTTTTGATGAACGTTTTGCAAGTCAGTGCTGAGATATTTCCATTGCTCAAAACCGGCGGTCTGGCTGACATTGCCGGGGCTTTGCCCGCTGCCTTGAACGCGGCGGGCTGTGAGGTACGTGTGTTGCTGCCCGGGTTTGCGCCCATCATGGCCGATCTCCAGTCTAGCCAGGTGCTGGCCGAGTTGACGGCCCCATGGGGTGAGCGTGTGGTGCTGCTTCAGGGCGTGCTGGGCAGTTTGGGCATTGGCGCTTACGTGATTGACGTGCCCCACCTTTACTTACGTCCTGGCACGCCTTACGAAGATGAGCAACGTCAACCGTACCCCGACAATCATCTGCGTTTTGCGTTATTGGGCTGGATGGCAGCCCAACTGGCTTGTGGGCTCGATACCCACTGGCCGCCCGCTGTGGTGCATAGCCATGACTGGCACGCCGCGCTGACCTCGGCCTACCTGGCGTTTGGACCTGCTCGGGGCCGCCGGGTGGCAAGTGTCTACACCGTGCACAACCTGGCCTACCAGGGGGTGTTTGCACCGATCCATTTCTTTGACCTGGGTTTGCCTCCCCATGCGTTTTCCGTGAACGGACTGGAGTTCCATGGTCAGCTGTCGTTCATGAAAGCGGGGCTTTATTACGCGGACCACATCACCACGGTGAGCCCGACTTATGCGCAGGAAATCCAGACCCCGGAGCAGGGCTGTGGGCTCGATGGCCTGTTGCGTGCCCGTGCCCACGACCTGAGTGGCATCCTCAATGCGGTGGATGAAGCCGTCTGGAACCCCGCTACAGATGCGTTGATTCCCCATGCTTTCGAAACCACAAAACCGGCTGGCAAGGCGCGCTGCAAAGCGGCGTTACAGCAGGAGCTTGGGCTGGCGCTAGCACCCGATGCCCCGTTGTTTGGCGTGGTGAGTCGGCTGACCGAACAAAAAGGCTTGAGCCTGGTGTTGGGCGTGATCGATGACCTGATCGCCCGTGGCGGTCAGCTGGTGGTGCTGGGCACCGGGGATACAAGCCTTGAAGCGGCCTTCAGGGCGCGTGCGGCAGCCAATCCGCAAGCGGTGTCGGTGCGCATTGGTTATGACGAGGCCTATGCCCATCGAATTTTTTCGGCCACCGATGTGACGCTGGTACCGTCGCGTTTTGAGCCCTGTGGCCTGACCCAAATGTATGGCCTGAAATACGGCAGCTTGCCACTGGTGCACCGGGTGGGTGGGTTGGCAGACACGGTGGTGGATTGCGCACTGGAAAACCTTGCAGACGGCACGGCCAATGGTTTTGTCTTTCATGATTTCACTCCTGAGGCGCTTGATCTTGCCATGCGCCGCGCGCTGGCGCTTTATGCCCGAAAAAGCGAGTGGCACAGCGTGCGCCAGCGCGCCATGCAGCAGTCCCTGGGTTGGGATACGGCAGCGGCGCAGTATGTGGCGCTGTACCGGCACTTGCTCGTCTGAGCGGGCTGGGCCGGTACGAGATCTTTTTCTAAATTTATTGGAGTTGCAGACGCATGGCTGATTCATGGATGGTGCAACGCGCCGCCGGGGTGGTGTTGCACCCCACCTCTTTGCCGGGTCCGCACGGCGTGGGTGACCTGGGACCAAATGCCTATTTCTTCATTGACTGGTTGCATGCTGCGGGGCAGAGCGTATGGCAAACCTTACCGCTCGGGCCTGTGGGCCCTGGGGATTCGCCGTACATGGGTAGCTCTGCCTTTGCGGGCAACCCGTTGCTGGTGGCATTGGAGCCATTGGTGCAGCGTGGTTGGCTGGACGCACACAGCGTGCAGGCCGTGTGGGACGACACACGTGTTGACTATGCGGTGGTGACACCCTGGCGCTTGCAAAAGTTGCGCGAGGCTTTTGCCGGGTTCGAGCAGCACGCCTCCGCGCAGGAACGGGCTGATCTGGCCGCCTGGGTCCTGAGTCAGGAGGCCTGGCTGGCCGATTACAGCTTGTTTATGGCGCTTGATCAGGCCTATTGCCCGACTCTGTGGCCCGAGTGGCCACCTGCGCTGGCACAGCGTGATGTGGTGGCGCTGGCCAAGGCGCGCGCCAGCCACGCGCAGGAAATTGCCTTTTGGTGTTTTGTGCAGTGGCAATTCGAGTTGCAATGGCAGGCCGTGAAAAGTTATGCCCATAACAAGGGCGTGCGGCTGGTCGGTGACTTGCCGATTTTTGTGGCCCATCACAGTGCCGATTGCTGGGCCAGGCCGGACCTGTATGAGCTTGATGCCGCCGGGCAACCGCTGGCGGTGGCGGGTGTGCCGCCCGACTTTTTCTCGGCGACCGGTCAGCGCTGGGGTAATCCGCTTTACAACTGGGCGGCCATGGCGCATGACGGCTACCGCTGGTGGATTGAGCGAATGCGCCGTCAGCTGCACCTGGCTGATCTAGTGCGCATTGACCATTTCCGTGGTTTTGTAGATTACTGGGAAATTCCAGCCGATGAGCCAACCGCCGTCAAAGGCTGCTGGCGGCTGGGGCCAGGCATGGCCTTGTTTGACGCTTTGGCGCAAGCCCTGGGTGATTTGCCCATCATTGCCGAAGATTTGGGCATCATCACGTCCGAGGTGAATCGTTTGCGTGAGTGCACCGGCTTTCCGGGCATGCGGGTGTTGCAGTTTGCGTTTTCGGGTGATGCGGGGAACGCCTTTTTGCCGCACAATTTTGAGCCCAATACGGTGGTTTATACCGGCACCCACGACAACGACACCGTGCCGGGTTGGTGGGCCAGTTGCAGCGCCCACGAACGCGCCTTTGCCACGCACTACCTGGGTATCGATGGCCATGAAGTGCATTGGGCGATGGTGCGTGCGGCGAGCTTTTCTGTGGCACGTTTGTCGCTGTGCCAGTTTCAGGATGCGCTGGGACTTGGCAGCGCGCACCGCATGAACACGCCCGGCACCATGGGCTGCTGGTCGTGGCGCTTCGGGTGGGACTGGGTGGGACCTGAGGTTGCGCAGCGCTTGGCCGACATCACAGCGGCCAGTGGCCGCGTTGGCTTTGACAGGCTGCGTTTTAGTTAAGGTGCGAGGTGGCTGACGGCGCAGGCTGGTGCGTTGTTAGCGGACCGGACAGGTTGGCGCGGTGTTGCAGCAACATCATGCTGTGGGCTGGCACGGGCAAGGTCGAGCTCGCGGTGCAGTTGCTTTGACCCCGTGGCTGGCTGGTGTCCAGCAAGGCGTGCCAATGGCCGGGCGGCAATACAAAAGCCTCTCGCATGGCGCCGGCATTGAACAGCATCAGCAGCGGGGTGGCGCTGCGCCCAGGTTTACCAATGAGGCAAGCCAGCGTCCGATCGGTGGCATGGTGCCAGGCCTCATGCTGTAACACACTGCCGTTGGCGTTCCACCAGGACACATCATAGAGTCCATTGGCATCGGCAACGCCGCTGTACCATTTGTTGGCAAAAGGCTGGAGCTGGTGCCTGAGCGTCAGCAGGTGTTGGGTAAAGGCCAGCAGATCGTTGTCAGGCGCAGACCAGTCGATCCAGGTGGTGGCGTTGTCCTGGCAATAGGGGTTGTTATTGCCGCCCTGGCTGTGGCCCAACTCGTCGCCGGCACATAACATGGGGGTGCCCTGCGCCAGCAGCGTGTTGGCCAACAACACGCGCTGCAAGCGGTCGCGCAGTGTCGTTACCATGGGGTCATCGCTGGGACCCTCCATACCGCAGTTGAAGCTCAGGTTGTCGTTGTGACCGTCACGGTTGTTTTCGCCATTGGCCTCGTTATGGCGCTGGTTGTAGCTAACCAGATCGCGCAGGGTAAACCCGTCGTGTGAGACTACATAGTTCACTGACTTGGCCGGAGCGCGGCGCCGCTCCTGGTACAGGTCAGATGAGCCACACAGGCGCATGGCAAAGTTGCCGCGCGTGCAGCCCGATGGCATTTCATCGCTGGCGGCAGCACCTTGAACCCAAAAACGCCGCATGCAGTCCCTGAACTTGTCGTTCCACTCCAGCCAGCCGCGCGGAAAACCGCCCACCTGGTAGCCACCCGGTCCGGTGTCCCAGGGCTCGGCGATCATCTTGACGCGTGACAGCACCGGATCTTGCGCCATGACCGCAAAAAATGCAGCTTGGGCGCTAAAGCCGGTGTCGGTACGACCCAGCACGGGTGCCAAATCGAAGCGAAAACCGTCGACGTGCATGTCGACAACCCAATAACGCAAGCTGTCCATCACCATCTGCAACACCTTGGGCTGGCGCAGGTTCAGGGTGTTGCCGCAGCCACTGTAGTTTTCATAGTGGCTGGGGTCATCGGTCGGCAAGCGGTAATAGCTGGCGTTGTCTAGCCCCCTGAAGTTGATGGTTGGGCCAGACTCGTCGGCCTCTGCGGTATGGTTGTAGACCACATCCAGAATCACTTCGAGGCCGGCCGTGTGCAGGGTACGCACCATGGAGCGAAACTCATCGCGTGCGGCCCTGGCATCCGGGCTGCTGGCCAGCTGCGGGTTGACGCAAAAAAACCCAAGGGTGTTGTAGCCCCAGTAGTTGGCGATCCCCTGGTTGACCAAGCGCTCTTCGCTGAGGCTGTATTGCACCGGTAACAGGTTGATTGCGGTAACGCCCAGACCCTTGAGGTGGTTGATCGAGGCAGGGTGCGCCAACCCGGCGTAGCTGCCGCGCAGTTCGGTCGGAATCAGCGGGTTGAGCTTGGAAAAGCCTTTGACATGGCATTCGTACAGCACGGTGTTGGTCAGTGTCGTGCCCGGGGTGCTGTCATCGCCCCAGTCAAACTGGTCGTGCGTGACGCGGCCTTTGAGTGCCATAGTCGCGTTGTCGTGATTGCGCTTGTGCCCTGGGAAATGGCGGTCAGGGGTGAAATGCTCGTCGCGCCAATCGAAATGGCCCACAATGTCGCGGGCGTATGGGTCCAGTAGCAATTTGCTGGCGTCAAACCGGTGGCCCTTGTCGGGCCACCAGGGGCCATGGGCGCGCAGTCCGTACACCAAGCCGGGTTGCGCTCCCGGCAGGTAGCCATGCCAGACATCGACGGTATGACAGGGAAAAGGCAGGCGTGCCAGCTCCTGTCGGCCCTCGGCGTCGAAGAGGCACAGTTCCATGGACTGGGCGTGGGCTGAAAACACCGCAAAGTTCACCCCGTGGCCATCAAAATGGGCGCCCATGGGCCAGGGGTGGCCAGCCTGCAGGCTGTTGGCGATCAAGTGGTCCATTCGAAAAATACGGTAGCGAGTGGGGGGAGTGTCAACAGGATGGAATAGGGTTTGCCGTGACAGGGCACATTTTCGGCGGTGGCCATGCCCAGGGGCGTGCCCACATTGCTGCCACCGTAATGGGTGGAGTCGGTGTTGATGACCTCCCGGTAGTGACCCGGTCGGGGCACGCCCAAACGGTAGCCGTTCCATACTTGTGGCGTTAAGTTGCACACCACCACCGTGAACGTGTTGGCATTCAGGCCATGGCGCACAAAGCTCAGCACCGAGCGTGCAGAATCGCCGTGGTCAATCCATTCAAAACCCGCAGGCACAAAGTCTTGTTGATAGAGGGCAGGGGTGGCGCGGTACAACTTGTTGAGGTCGCGCACCAGGCGTTGGATGCCCGCGTGTGTAGGCTCGTCTAACAGATGCCAGTCCAGGCTCTGGTCGTGATTCCATTCGCGCTCCTGGGCAAATTCGCAGCCCATGAACAGCAGCTTTTTGCCGGGGTGGCCAAACATGTAGCCCAGAAAAGCGCGGACATTGGCCAGCTGTTGCCAGCGGTCGCCCGGCATCTTGGTCAGCAGCGAGCCCTTGCCGTGCACCACTTCGTCGTGCGAGATCGGCAGCACAAAGTTTTCATTGAACGCGTAGACCAGGCTGAAAGTCATTTCCCCCTGATGGTGTTGGCGGTAGAGCGGATCACGTGCCATGTAGCTTAGGGTGTCATGCATCCAGCCCATATTCCACTTGTAGTGAAAACCCAGACCGCCGGCATAGGTGGGGCGCGATACCGCCGGGTAGGCGGTTGACTCTTCGGCCAGCGTGATGGCCTGCGGGCATTCCACCCCGACCACTTCGTTGACGCGTTTCAGGAAAGCAATCGCTTCCAGGTTCTCGCGTCCACCAAACATATTGGGAATCCATTCGCCGGCTTTGCGGCTGTAGTCGCGGTAGAGCATGGACGCCACCGCGTCGACGCGCAGGCCATCGACGCCAAAACGCTCCAGCCAGTACAAGGCATTGCCAACCAGGAAGTTGCTGACCTCGGTGCGGCCCAGGTTGTAGATCAGGGTGTTCCAGTCCTGGTGGAAGCCTTCGCGCGGGTCAGCGTATTCGTACAAATGGGTACCGTCAAAATTGGCCAGCCCGTGCGCATCCGACGGGAAGTGCGCGGGGACCCAGTCCAAGATCAGGCCAATGCCAGCGGCGTGGCAGCGCTGCACCAGGCGGCCAAAACCGCTGGCGTCGCCAAAACGAGACGTAGGCGCGTACAGGCCAATGGGCTGGTAGCCCCAGGAGCCGTCAAACGGGTGCTCGCTGACCGGCATCAGTTCCAGATGGGTGAAACCCATGTCTTGCGCGTAGGGGATGAGGGTGTCGGCCAGCTCGTCCCAGGTCAGCCAGCGGTTGCCGTCTTCGGTGATGCGTCGCCACGAGCCCAGATGCACCTCGTAAATGCTGACTGGGGCGTCCAGCGCGTTGGCAGCCTGGCGTTGCGTTGACGGATTGACTTTAGGCGGCAGTTGACCGACCACACTGGCGGTGGCGGGGCGTAACTCGGCCTGTAGCGCATAGGGGTCGGCGCGTGCGGACAAGACTTCGCCGCCTTGTGTGCGGACCTCAAATTTATAAAGCGAGCCCACAGGCACGCCGGGCAAAAACAGCTCCCAGACGCCGCATTCACGGCGCAGGCGCATGGCGTGGCGGCGGCCGTCCCAAAAGTTGAAGTCGCCCACCACGCTGACGCGTGAGGCGTTAGGTGCCCACACGGCAAAGCGCGTGCCGGCCACCCCCAGCATCGTGCCCGGATGCGCGCCAAGCACCTCAAACGGGCGCAAATGGGTGCCTTCGCCCAACAGCCAGACGTCCATTTCGCCCAATACCAGCGGAAAACGGTAGGTGTCTTCCAGGGTGCTGTGCTGGCCGTTGGCCCACTGCACCTGAAGTTGGTAGGCGTCACCCGCCGCCATTGGCACGGTGGCCTCAAAGAAACCAGTGCTGTGCTGCTGTGCCAGCGTCGCCAGTGTCTGGCCTTGCGGGGACACCACGTCCACCTGGGTGGCCTGCGGCAAAAAGCACCGCACGCTGCAGTGCTTGGGGGACACCTGATGCGGCCCCAGTACCGCAAACGGGTCACCATGACTGGCGTTGCAAATCAATTCGATGTCATTTTGGGTCAGCATGCTGGTCTTTTTCAATGGGGCGCTGCATTGTCGCCCTTAGTCGCCCAGGCTTGTCACATGCCAGATGTCGTTGGCGTATTGGGCAATGGTGCGGTCTGATGAAAACACCCCCATGCCTGCCACGTTGCGAATGGCGCGTCGACACCATTCATCGGGTTGGTGGTAAAGCGCATCCACCTGAGCCTGGGTGGCCACGTACGAGGCATAGTCGGCCAGCAGCATGTAGTGGTCGCCGCCCCACACCAGTGAATTCATCAGGGCGCTGTAACGGCTTGGTTCGTCGGGTGAGAACTGGCCACCGCCAATGGCATCCAGCACCGCCCTGAGGGCCGGGTTGTTGTCGTAGTAATTCAGTGGGTGGTAGCCCGCCACCCGCAGGTCGCGGACTTCGGGGGTTTTGAGGCCAAAAATAAAGATGTTTTCGTCGCCCACGTTTTGCCGAATTTCGATGTTGGCACCGTCGTCGGTGCCAATGGTCAGCGCCCCGTTGAGGGCCAGCTTCATGTTGCCCGTGCCGGAAGCTTCGGTACCGGCCGTGGAGACTTGCTCGGACAAATCTGCCCCTGGCATGATGGTCTCGGCCACCGAGACACCGTAATTGGGAATAAAAACAAGTTTGAGCTTGTCGCCCACCCGGGGGTCATTGTTGATGGTCAGTCCGACATCGTGGATGAGCCGGATGATCGATTTGGCGGCTTGGTAACTTGATGCCGCCTTGCCCGCAAAAATGACCGTACGTGGCACCCAGGGTGCATCGGGGTTGGCCAAAATGGCCTGGTAGCGGCCAACCACGTGCAAGACGTTGAGCAATTGCCGCTTGTATTCATGGATGCGCTTCACCTGGACGTCAAACAGGCTGTCCGGGCTGACAGTGATGCCGGTGGTTTTTTCAATCAAGTCGGCCAGGCGGACCTTATTGGCGCGTTTGATGGCCATGAACTTGTTGGCAAAGTCATGGTCCCCCAGGCGGTCTTCAAGGCGTTTCAACTGGTCCAGGTTGGTTCGCCATTGGTTTCCCAGCGTGTCATCAAGCAGCCTGGCCAAGCCTGGATTAGCCTGTGCCAGCCAGCGTCGGGGGGTGACGCCGTTGGTCATATTGGTAAAACGCTTGGGCCACAGCGACGCAAAGTCGGCAAAGATGGTGTGCACCAGTAGTTCGGAGTGCAGAGCCGAAACGCCATTGACCTGTTGGCTACCCACTACCGACAAGTGGGCCATGCGTACCCGTCGCTCGCCGGTTTCGTCAATCAGGGACAAACGTTTCAGAAACTCATGGTCGCCAGGGCGAAAGCGCGCCGCCAGGTCTAGAAACTCCTTGTTGATGCGGAAAATGATTTCCAGGTGGCGCGGCAGTACTTGTTGAATCAGGCTCACTGGCCAGGTCTCCAGCGCCTCGGGCATCAGGGTGTGGTTGGTGTATGAGAAAGTTTTGCCGCACAGTGCCCAGGCATGGTCCCAATTGAAGCCATGCTCGTCACACAAAATACGCATCAGCTCGGCGACGCCAATGGCCGGGTGGGTGTCGTTGAGGTGAATCGCCACGTGTTCGGCCAGGTTGTGCAGCGTGGGGTGTTCGTTCAGGTGGCGCTTGACCAGGTCTTGCATCGAGGCGGCGACAAAGAAATACTCCTGCTTGAGGCGCAATTCACGGCCAGCGGGTGTGCTGTCGTTCGGGTAGAGCACCCAGGAGATGTTTTCAAACTCGTTTTTGGTGCTGGCAGCGCGGGCGTAGTCGCCAGTGTTGAAGGCGCCCAGGTCAAAGTGCGCCGGTGCCACGGCTTTCCACAGGCGCAGGGTACTGACCTTGGTGGTGCCATGGCCGGGTACCACCATGTCGTAGGCTTTGGCCGCCACTTCACCGGCGTGCTGCCAGATGGCGATGTCGTTTTTGTGCGTGACCCAACCGCCAAAGCGGACCGGGTAGGTAATGTCGGCGCGGGGAAATTCCCAGGGCGTGCCGTCTTGCAGCCAGGAGTCTGGGTATTCAACCTGACTGCCGTTTTGGATCTCCTGGGCAAACATGCCGTATTCATAACGAATGCCATAGCCAAACGAGGGCAAGCCCAAGGTGGCCATTGAGTCCAGAAAACATGCGGCCAATCGACCCAGGCCGCCATTGCCCAAAGCGGCATCACGTTCCAGGTCGGCAATGTCTTCGAGTTGTTGCGCATGCTGCGCCAAACCTGCGCTGGCGCCTTGGGTCAGGTTCAATGCATCCAAGGCGTTGGACAGGGTGCGCCCCATGAGGAATTCCATCGACAAATAGACCACCCGCCGCGCTTTGTGCGTGCGCTCTAGTGTTTGCGTGGCCACCCAGCGCTTGGACAATTGAGCCCGCGCGACCTGTGCGGTGGCCTGCATCAGGTCGCTGGGTGAGGCGCGATCTGGGTCGACTGCCACGGTGTGCAGTAGATGCGCGTTGATTTGCTCTGGCAAAGGAGCGGCTGAGGGTGTAGCGGAAACGTTCAATTGGATTCCTTGGGTCGTTGGCACTTTGACAATAGGCTGTATTTTGCACGCCAAAGGGACCTTACTTTACCGCGCGGTTGCCACGCTAGCCTGGCGGGTTTTTCGGAATCTCTATAATCGCTGGCATTCCGAGGAGCGTTGCAGCTCACGCCAAGGGCAAAAGCCCGGCGCTGAGTGAGGCTCGGAACCCGCTGCGGCCTACGGCTTGGCGTTTCACAACGGCGCTCACCCACTGCATGTGAGGTGAGACTTTTCCCTTGCAGGCAGTGGTTTGAATTTTAATTTCTGGAGTGAACCATGAACGCTGCATCAAAAATTGCCAAATCAACTGACTACATCATCGCCGACATCGGCCTGGCCGACTGGGGGCGCAAAGAGCTCAACATTGCCGAGACCGAAATGCCGGGTCTGATGGCCATCCGTGAAGAATTCGCCAACAAGCAGCCGCTCAAAGGCGCACGCATCACCGGTAGCCTGCACATGACGATCCAGACTGCCGTGCTGGTTGAAACCCTGAAGGCTCTGGGCGCTGATGTGCGCTGGGCGTCATGCAATATTTTTTCAACTCAAGACCACGCTGCGGCGGCACTGGCGGCCAAAGGCATTCCGGTTTTTGCCTACAAAGGCGAGTCTTTGAGTGATTACTGGGACTACACCCACCGCATTTTCGAGTTCGGTGGCAAGAAGGGCTCGGCTGCTGAAGGCCCCAACATGATTTTGGACGATGGCGGCGACGCAACGCTGTTGATGCACCTGGGTACCAAGGCCGAAAAGAATGCCAGCCTGCTCGACAATCCAACCAGCGAAGAGGAAACCTGCCTGTATGCCGCCATCAAGGCCAAGCTCCAGCTGGATCCCACCTGGTACAGCCGCCGTCTGAAAAACATCATCGGTGTGACCGAAGAAACCACCACTGGCGTGTTGCGCCTGAATGAAATGTCGGCCAAGGGTGAGCTGATGCTGCGTGCTATCAACGTCAACGACTCGGTGACCAAGAGCAAGTTTGACAATCTGTACGGTTGCCGCGAGTCTTTGGTGGACGCCATCAAGCGTGCCACCGACGTGATGATTGCGGGCAAGGTGGCCGTTGTGGCCGGTTATGGTGATGTGGGCAAGGGCTCTGCCCAGGCCTTGCGCGCCCTGAGCGCCCAGGTGTGGGTGACCGAGATTGACCCGATCAACGCGCTGCAAGCCGCCATGGAAGGCTACAAAGTGGTCACCATGGAATATGCCGCTGACAAGTGCGATATTTTTGTGTCGGCCACCGGCAACAAAAATGTTATCACTTACAAGCACATGGCCGCCATGAAGGATCAGGCGATTGTCTGCAACATTGGCCACTTCGACAATGAAATCGACGTGGCATCGCTGTCCAAGTGCAAGTGGGAAGAGATCAAGCCCCAGGTCGACCACGTCATCTTCCCGGCCAAGGGCAAGACACCGGCCAAACGGATCATTCTGTTGGCCAAGGGCCGTCTGGTGAACCTGGGTTGCGGCACCGGCCATCCCAGCTTTGTCATGAGCTCCAGCTTTGCCAACCAGACCATTGCGCAGATTGAGTTGTTCACCAAACCCAAGACCTACAAGGTCGGGCAGGTGTACGTGTTGCCCAAGCATCTGGATGAAAAAGTGGCACGTTTGCATTTGAAAAAAGTGGGTGCCCAGTTGTCCGAGTTGACCGACGAGCAAGCCGCTTACATTGGCGTCAGCAAAGCCGGTCCGTACAAGGCCGACAGCTACCGCTACTAAGCAGCTATGCGCATTGACCAACTGTTGGTACAACGCGGCCTGGCCAGCACCCGATCTCAGGCACAACGCCTGATTGCCGGGGGCGTGGAATGGCAGCAAGGCGATGGCTGGCGTCGTGTCGCCAAGAATGGTGACGAGGTGGCAGAAGACGCGCCAGTGCGCCTGCTCGACGATTCCGAGGCACGTTACGTGTCTCGCGGTGGCCTCAAACTGGAGGCCGCGTTACAACACGTGGGCCTGTCCGTGACCGGCTTTCAATGCCTGGATGTCGGTCAAAGCACGGGCGGCTTCACTGACTGCCTGCTGCAACAGGGAGCTGTTTTTGTGGTGGGTGTCGATGTGGGCAGTGCCCAGTTGCACCCCAAGCTGCATGCGGACCCCCGTGTGCTGTGCGTCGAAGGTGTCAATGCACGTGCCCTCGAAGCGTCCGACCTTATGACAGCCTTTGAGAGCAGCACCGGAACGGACGGTCAATTTGATGTTGACGAATCTGAGGGCGAATCCGCACCTGATTTTGTCCCGGAATTTGACCTGGTCGTGGCCGACCTGTCGTTCATCTCTCAGACGCTGGTGTTGCCGGCGGTGGTGCCGCTTCTCAAAACGGGTGGCACGCTGCTGACCTTGGTCAAACCCCAGTTTGAATTGCAGCCTGGCCAGGTGGGAAAGGGTGGCATTGTGAAAGACGCTGACATGTACCGCATCGTTGAGCAGCGCCTGCGTGAAGCCTGCGCCGAGTTGGGCCTGAAGGTGACTGATTGGTTTGACTCTCCGATCTCCGGTGGTGATGGCAACCGCGAATTTTTCATTTGCGCGACAAAGGCCTGAACCTACTGCAGCACCGTACCTGAAAGCAATGCGGGCGTGTCATTGCGGACTTTATTCGCAATTCATGGCAGCTGGCGAAGGTACTTTTTAAATTCATTTCTTGAAGGCGCTAGCCATGAACTCCACCGTACGTTTCCCCGTCAGCATTGAGTTTTTTCCACCCAAAACGCCGGAAGGCGTTGAGAAGCTGCGCGTTGTGCGTCAGCAGCTCTATGCGCTCATGCCCGAGTTTTGCTCGGTGACCTTTGGCGCTGGTGGCTCTACACAGGAGGGCACGTTCAGTACGGTGCGTGACATTTTGAGTGAGGGTGTGAGTGCTGCCTCGCATTTTTCATGTATTGGTGCCACACGCGCCGGTGTGCGCGAGCAACTGGCTACACTTAAAGCCATGGGTGTCAAGCGTCTGGTGGCTTTGCGCGGCGACTTGCCAAGCGGCTACGGCACGGGGGGCGAGTTTCATTACGCCAGCGATCTGGTGGCCTTTATTCGCGCGGAGATGTCCGATGACTTTTACATCGAAGTGGCGGCTTACCCGGAAATTCATCCACAAGCGAAGTCAGCCGAGAGTGACCTGAAGGCCTTTGCCGCCAAGGCGCAGGCTGGTGCCAATTCGGCCATCACCCAGTATTTTTACAACTCGGACGCTTACTTCAGGTTTGTCGAGGACGCCGATGCGCTGGGTGTGCAGATTCCTGTTGTGCCGGGCATCATGCCAATTGCCAGTTCCTCGCAGTTGATGCGTTTCAGTGACGCTTGCGGTGCCGAGATTCCACGCTGGATCCGGTTGCGTTTGCTGGGGTTTGGTGACGACACCGCTTCGATCAAGGCATTTGGCCTGGACGTGGTGACAGACTTGTGCGAACAACTCCGGGCGGGCGGCGCACCTGGTTTGCATTTTTACAGCATGAATCAGAGTGCGGCCACACTGGAGATTTGCCAGCGGCTGGGGCTGGCAGCGTAACGGGATTAGCGCCCGTAGACGTCCTCAAAGCGCACGATGTCGTCTTCGCCCAGGTAAGATCCGGACTGCACTTCGATCATTTCCAGCGCCACACGCCCCGGGTTCTCCAGCCGATGGGTTGTGCCCAGGGGAATGAAGGTAGATTGGTTCTCTGACAGCAAAAAGATATTTTCACCGCAGGTGACGCGCGCAGTGCCGCTGACCACAATCCAGTGTTCGGCACGGTGGTGGTGCATTTGTAGTGACAAGGTGCCGCCCGGTTTGACCACAATGCGCTTGACTTGAAAGCGTTCACCGGCATCGACCCCGTCGTACCAACCCCAGGGTCGAAACACCTTGCGGTGGATGCTGCCTTCACTGCGGCCCTGGCGTTTGAGTGCATCGACGATTTTTTTGACGTCCTGGGTTTTGTTTTTGTGAGACACCAAAATCGCATCCGCTGTTTCTACCACCACCAGGTCGCTCACACCCACGCAGGCGATCAGCCGACCTTCTGACAGCGCCAGTGTGTTTTCACAATCTTGTAGCAGTACATCGCCCTGGGAAACGTTGCCGCTGCCATCCTTGGGCAGCACTTGCCAGAGGGCATCCCAGGCGCCAACGTCAGACCAGCCAGCGATCAGGGGCAGCACCACCCCGGGTGGCAGCGTCGTGACGTTGGGGCTTGCGTTGGCTGCCAGGCGCTCCATCACCGCATAGTCAATGGAGTCGCTGGGGCATTGGGCAAAGGCCTCTTTGCCGACGCGAATGAACTCGCCGTCGGTTTGGCCCTGATCCCAGGCAGTTTGGCAAGCTGCCAGAATGTCGGCTCGACAAATGCTCATCGCGCTTAACCAGACCGATGCTCGCATCATGAACAAGCCGCTGTTCCATGAGTAGCTGCCGTCTGTCAGGTAAGACTGTGCCGTGGCCAGGTCGGGTTTTTCAACAAAACGGGCAATCACGCGGGCGTCAGCGCATGCTGCATCAGCATAAGCTGCGCCAGCCTGAATGTAGCCGTAACCGGTTTCGGGTGCATCCGGCGTGATGCCAAAGGTCACCACGACACCGTTGGCCGCCAACGCTGCGCCTTGACTCACCACCTGCTGGAACGCCGGCACATTGGTGATCACATGGTCAGCCGGCATGACCAGAAGCACCGGATCCGTCGCATTTTTAGTCGCCGCAAGAGCCGCCATGGTCAGCGCCGGGGCCGTGTTTCGTCCAAACGGTTCCAGCACCACGGTGCCATTTTCTCCCAGCAGCCGCAATTGTTCTGCAATGACAAAACGGTATTCTTCGTTGCACACCACCATGGGTGGCGCTAGCTCGACACCAGGTGTACCCTGTACGCGCCGGACTGTGGCTTGCAGCAGCGAGTCATCGCCGACCAGGCTGAGCAACTGTTTGGGATATTTTTCTCGTGACAGGGGCCACAGGCGTGTGCCTGATCCGCCGGACAAAACCACGGGCTGGATTAAAACGGGTGTAGTCATAGTGAAGGCTGTTGAAAATGAAAATTCATGCGCGGGCATCGCCCCAGCGCAACTGGGCGGTTTCGTCGCCACGGTAAAGCGTCTCTCCGGTGCGGTCAACGCAATAAGTGGGCGATACGATCATGTCGGTAAAGCGCATATCTGCGGCGATCCGGGTGTATTCAAACAAAATACTGCGTACCAACCGGGCGCCCGCCCGAATATGGCTGCCATGGCCAATCCAGGCGGGGCCGATGACTGTTGCACCGGGTTCAATGCAGACGCTTGAACCAATGTAAACGGGGCCGTCAATGGTCACTTTGTCCCATGGGATAGATGTATTCAAGCCGACCCAGATGCCAGGCTTGACCTCGCGCCCGGGCATGTTCATCTGCGCGACTTCCCCGCGTAGCACGCGTTGCAACACGGCCCAGTAATCACTGACGCGGCCAATGTCGATCCAGTTGAAAAAGCGTTTCTGGGCGTAGAAAGGCAGTTTTTGTGCGACCAATTGTGGGAATAGTTGTGAACCAATGTCGTAAACCGAGTTCGGTGGCACCAGTTCGAGCACTTCGGGCTCGAAGATGTAAATGCCCGTGCTGGCCAGCGTCGACTTAGCGTCATTGGGCATAGGTTTTTCCTGAAAAGACTGAATTTGTCCATTGTCTGCCGCGACCACGATTCCGTAGTTTTGCACCTCGATCAAGGGAACATTCAGCGTGACGACGCTGGCAATCGCGCCTTTGTTTTTGTGCTCATGCAGGGCCGCACCAATGTCCAGATCAATCAGCGCATCACCACACAGCACCAGCGTGGTTTCATCAAAGAATCCGCTGAAGTCCTGGATACGGCGCATGCCGCCAGCAGAACCAAAGGGTTTTGGAACGATCTCGCCTTGTTCCCGTATGCCTTCATAGGCATAGCCAATTTGCACTCCCCAGCGGTGACCATCGCCGAAATACTGTTCGATTTTGTAGTGGTTATGAGCCACGTTGACCATGATGTCGGTGATGCCGTGGTTGGCCAAGTGCTCAATCAGGTATTCCATCACAGGTTTACCCAATATGGGGATCATCGGTTTAGGTAAGTTTTTCGTCAGTGGCCGCACCCGAGTTCCTTGCCCGGCCGCCAAAATCATGCCTTTAGCCATGGTGATTTTTCTCTTTGTTGTCATTGTCCTTAACCCCCTCAATCGCCCAATATCAGTGGCCACTGTACCCATTTGGGTTCTTGCCTTGCCATCGCCATGCATCCTGGCACATGGTGGCCAGGTCCCTTTGGGCTTGCCAGCCCAGTAGCTCCTGTGCATGTCGTGGGTCAGCATAACAACTGGCGACATCACCGGCACGGCGTGGCGAGTATTGACGGGTAATGGGTTTGCCGCTGGCTTGCTCGAAGGCGCGCACCACATCCAAAACGCTGTAGCCAATGCCTGTTCCCAAATTCACAGTAAAACACTGGCCTTGATTCTCTAGTTTGTTGACGGCGGCCAGGTGACCAAGGGCCAAATCCACGACATGGATGTAATCGCGCACCCCCGTGCCATCAGGCGTGTCGTAGTCGTTGCCCCAAATGTTGAGAAATTCGCGCTTGCCTACGGCAACCTGGGCCACATAGGGCAATAAGTTGTTTGGAATCCCTTGTGGGTCTTCGCCAATCAAGCCGCTGGCATGTGCGCCTACTGGATTGAAATAACGTAGTATGCCAATACGCCATGTGGCATCACTGCGTTGGAGATCGCGCAGCATGTTTTCAATCACCAGCTTGGTTTGGCCGTAGGGATTGGTGCTTGCGAGTGGGTGGTCTTCGTTGAGCGGCAGATATTGAGGGTTACCATACACAGTGGCCGAGGAGCTGAACACCAGGGTCTTGATTTGGCAACTTTGCATCGATTGCAAAAGGCAAAGTGTGCCTGTGACATTGTTGTCGTAATAACTCAGCGGCAACTGCACAGACTCGCCAACTGCCTTGAGGCCAGCAAAATGAATCACGGCGCGAGCGCCACTTTTTCTTAAAGCGGCTTCAAGGCTGAACCGATCGCGGATGTCACCTCGAACTACGGTCAGCTCTTTGTGAGTAATCTGCTGAACTCTGACCAAAGCTTCGGGCTGACTGTTGCAGAAGTTGTCAAAAACGGTGACGGAAAATCCTGCGTTGAGCAGCTCTAAACATGTGTGTGAACCAATGAAGCCTGCCCCGCCTGTTATGAAAATCATAAGTGAAGATGTCAAAGGTCAAAAACACAGTCTAGCAGTGCCGGTTGGCCTGGTCTGTTTAACGGGCGCAAATATTAATTTCACAAAT
>MESQ01000032.1 GCA_001771065.1 Burkholderiales bacterium RIFOXYD12_FULL_59_19
GCTCAATGTGCCACGGCCCGGGTGTGCAGGTGGTGGCAAAGGTGCCAGTGGCGGGGCCGGTGCCGCCGCCGGTCATGGTGGTGATGCCGCTGCTCAAGGCCTCTTCGATCAATTGCGGGCAAATGAAGTGGATGTGGCTGTCAAAGCCGCCGGCGGTGACGATGCTGCCTTCGCAACTGATGATTTCGGTGCCTGGGCCAATGACGATGTCCACGCCCGGCTGGGTGTCGGGGTTGCCGGCCTTGCCGATGGCCACGATGCGGCTGTCCTTGAGGCCGATGTCGGCCTTGATGATGCCCCAGTGGTCGATGATCAGGGCGTTGGTCATGACCGTGTCCACCGCCCCTTCAGCCCGGCTGCGCTGGCTTTGCGCCATGCCGTCACGGATGGTCTTGCCACCGCCGAACTTGACTTCCTCGCCGTAGCCACCGGCGCGCAAGGTCAGGTCGTCTTCGACCTCGATGATCAGGTTGGTGTCGGCCAGGCGCACCCGGTCACCCACGGTGGGGCCAAATATTTCTGCGTAAGCGCGTCGTCCCAGTGTTGCCATGTTCGTACTTTCTAAAGCGGGCCTTGCGTCAGGCCACGAAAGCCGTAAACGATGCGGCTCCCCGCATAGTCCACCAGCTCGACCGTACGCTGCTGCCCAGGCTCAAAACGTACTGCCGAGCCTGACGGAATGTTGAGCCGCATGCCTTGCGCGGCGGCCCGGTCAAAACCCAGCGCACCGTTGGTCTCGGCAAAGTGGTAGTGCGAGCCGACCTGAATCGGGCGCTCGGACGCATTGACCACCACCAGTGTCTGGGTGCGCCTGCCGGGGTTCAGCACATGGTCGGGGCCGTCGGTAAAGAGTTCGCCAGGGATCATGCGTGCCTCACTGTGCTGGGGTTTTAAACAATGGGTTGGTGGACCGTCACCAGTTTGGTGCCATCGGGGAAGGTGGCTTCCACCTGGATGTCGGGAATCATGTCAGCAATACCGTCCATCACCTCGGCGCGGGTCAGGATGGTACGGCCAAAACTCATGAGTTGCGCCACGGTTTGGCCGTCGCGTGCACCTTCCATCACGGCGCAGCTGATCAGGGCCACGGCTTCGGGGTAGTTGAGTTGGAGGCCACGTGCTTTGCGGCGTTCGGCCAGCAGGCCGGCTGTGAACAGCAGGAGCTTGTCTTTTTCACGAGGAGAAAGTTCCATTTCGTTTCACTCAATGCTTTGATTAATTAGTTCGTTCGGCCGCAAATGCCGGCCGAACGCGGGGGGTGAGTTCCATGTGTTTTTAGATGCAAAACCCGTGCCTGAACGCTGAAAGCCTTGCCTCGAACCCGCGCGGCGGGGCGTCTGGGCAGCTTCCTCATACTGGGGTACCAGAAATCGTCAGCCGCCCAGACGCCCCACCACGCTAGACGTCGTGTTTTGCCACGGCATGGCGTGGCATGAAAACTGCACCACAAGGGTGTGAATTCAGAACCTCAGCCTCAATCCAGTTCAGTGCATCAAGGTGCGCCGTCGCAGCGCATCACGCTGGTGCGCCGCGACTACAACGCCTGGGTCGCCAGCGAAACGCTGGAGGACTATGCCTTGCGCTTCACGCCGCAGGGCTTTCGCCAGTGGTCGCCTTGGCGGGTGGCGCAAACCGCGCTGGGTGGGGCTGCGGCCTTTTTGATTCTGGAGGCGGTGGGTGCCACGCTGCTGGTGCAATATGGCTTTGTCAACGCCCTGTGGGCGATTCTGGCCACCGGGCTGATCATCTTTCTGGCAGGTTTGCCCATCAGCATCTACGCCGCCAAATACGGGGTCGACATGGACTTGCTCACGCGTGGTGCCGGTTTTGGCTACATCGGCTCGACGCTGACGTCGCTGATTTATGCCTCGTTTACCTTCATCTTTTTTGCGCTCGAAGCCGCGGTCATGGCCTACGCGCTGGAGCTGGCGCTCGACATTCCGCCGCGCTGGGGCTATTTGATGTGTGCGTTGCTGGTGATCCCGCTGGTGACGCATGGGGTGTCCACCATCAGTCGGTTGCAGGTCTGGACCCAGCCTTTGTGGCTGTTGATGTGGTTGCTGCCGTTTGCTTTTGTGTTGTGGCGCGAGCCCACCGCATTTGCGGGTGTGGTGCACTATATTGGTGACAAAGGCCAGTCGGATGGGTTTAGTCTGCCCCTGTTTGGTGCAGCGCTGACGGTGGGGGTGGCGCTGATGACGCAGATGGGCGAACAGGCCGACTACCTGCGCTTTATGCCGGCTCTGACCGCTGCCAACCGCCGAAGCTGGTGGCTCAGTGTGTTGCTGGGCGGGCCGGGTTGGGTGGTTCTGGGGGTGCTCAAAATGCTGGGCGGCGCCTTGCTGGCTTACCTGGCCATCAGCCATGCGGTGCCGCTGGAGCGCGCGGTGGACCCCAATCAGATGTACCTGGCCGCCTACGAGTATGTGTTTCCGCACTATGGCTGGGCGGTGGCGGCCACGGCGCTGTTTGTGGTGGTGTCGCAGCTCAAGATCAATGTCACCAACGCCTATGCCGGCTCGCTGGCCTGGAGCAACTTTTTTTCGCGCCTGACGCACAGCCATCCTGGGCGCGTGGTGTGGGTGGTGTTCAACACGCTGATCGCTTTCATGCTGATGGAGATGAATGTGTTTGCCGCTCTGGGGGCCGTGCTTGGGCTGTATTCCAACATTGCCATCGCCTGGATGATGGCGGTCGTGGCCGACCTGGTGATCAACAAACCCTTGGGTTTGAGCCCCCGGGGCATTGAGTTCAAGCGCGCTTATTTGTACGACATCAACCCGGTGGGTGTGGGCGCCATGGCGCTGGCCTCACTGCTGTCGGTCACGGCCCATCTGGGTTTTTTTGGACCGATGGCACAGGCATTTTCGGCGCTGATTGCCCTGGCCACCGCCTTGATCACTTCACCGTTGATTGCGTTGGCCACCCGGGGCAAGTACTACCTGGCGCGCGATGTTAAGGGGTTGTCGGCTTCTGATGCGGGCGCTTACCCGCGTTTGCGCCTGCAGCGCTGCGTGATTTGTGAGCGCGACTACGAAGGGCCCGACATGGCGCATTGCCCGGCTTACCAGGGGCCGATTTGTTCACTCTGCTGCACGCTCGACGCCCGTTGTGGCGACCTGTGCAAACCCCACGCCAGCCTGGCCGCCCAGTGGTCAGCGACCCTGCACTGGCTGTTGCCCCGGCGCAGCTGGGCGCTGTTGGACAAGGGGCTGGGCTACTTTTTGCTCTTGATGCTGGTGATCGTACCGCTGCTGGGCGCGGTGTTTGGCCTGCTCTATAGCCAGGAAAAGCGGGCGTTGGCGCAAACTGTGTTCGACGCCCAAATGCTGCACTTCGGGCAGGCGGCATTACGTTCTGGCTTTCTCAAGGCCTACATGGCCTTGCTGCTGATTGCCGGGTTGGTGGCCTGGTGGGTGGTGCTGGCGCACCAGAGCCGCCGGGTGGCACAGGACGAATCCAACCGGCAAACCGGTCTGCTGATGCGCGAAATTGCCTTGCACGCCCAAACCGACGAAGCGCTGCAAAAAGCCAGACAGGTGGCCGAGCAGGCCCGCCATGCCGCGGACCAGGCCAATCAGGCCAAGAGTCGCTACATCAGCGCCATCAGTCACGAGCTGCGCACGCCGCTCAACAGCATTCTGGGTTATGCCCAGTTGATGGGTGAAGACCTGTCGATCCCGCCGCACCGCCAGCAGGCGGTGAACGTGATCAAGCGCGGCGGTGAGCACCTGTTGTCGCTGATTGAGGGCACGCTCGACATTGCCCGCATCGAGAGCGGCAAGCTCACGCTCAACCCCAAGCCCATGCGCCTGGCCGACTTTGTGCAAGACATGGCCAGCCTGTTCGAGCTGGAAGCGCAGACCAAGGGGCTGGCTTTTCATTACATTGAAGACGGTGTGCTGCCGGGCGTGGTGCGCGCCGACGAAAAGCGGGTGCGCCAGATCCTGATCAACCTGCTGGGCAACGCCATCAAGTTCACCCAGCAGGGGCAGGTGACGTTTCGTATTGGCTACGCCCGTGAGATGGCCAAGATTGAGATCGAGGACACCGGGCCGGGTTTGTCGGCGCAGGAGCATGAACGCATCTTTGAGCCCTTTACCCGTGCCAACACACCCGGTGCCACGGCGCCCGGTGCCGGCTTGGGCCTGACCATTGCCAAAATGCTCACCGACCTGATGGGGGGCGAACTGACCGTGGTCGGCACACCGGGTGTGGGCTCGCTGTTCAAGGTCAAGCTGTTTTTGCCGGAGGTGCGCGTGACACAGGGTGCGGTGGGGGCCTTGTCGCTGGCCGGCCTGGCGGCCGACATGCCCCGGCCAAGAGACAGCAAGCCGCGCCTGGTTTATGCCGGATCGCGTCGACGTATTTTGGTGGTGGACAACGAAGAGGCCGACCGCGAGCTGCTGGTGCACTGGCTGCAGCCACTGGGCTTTGATGTGCGCACCGCCGCCAGCGGCCACGATTGTCTGGACCTGCTGGCTGCGGGCTACCAGCCCGAGGTGATTTTTATGGACCTGGCCATGCCCGGGATCGACGGCTGGGAGACCCTGCGCCGCTTGTCTGCCCTGGAGGGTCAGCAGCCGCCGGCCCGGCCCCAAATCGCCATCGTGTCCGCCAATGCCTTTGACAAAGGCCTGGACAACGACCTTGGGTTGCCGTCTGAAGACTTTTTTCTGAAACCCGTGCGCCACGCCGAACTGCTGGACTGGCTGACGCTGCGCCTGTCGCTCACCTGGCTCGATGCGGCCGCGCCCGAACCCGCTGTCTTGCCCGCCAGCCTGGCGCTGTGTTACCCCAAGCGCAGCCAGCTGGATGCCTTGCGCGACGTGGTTGATCTGGGGTATTACCGTGGCATCATGAACCAGCTTGACGACATCGAAGCCACCGAACCGCCTTGTGCGTCTTTTGTGGCGCAGATGCGCGGCCTGGCCCGGCAATTCCAGTTTGAGACCATGCGCCAGCAATTGAACCCCTAAGCCTATGACATCCGAACCACGTTTTCATCAAACCCTGGACCGTGCCAACAGCGATGTGGTGCTGATTGTTGACGACGTGCCCGACAACCTGTCGGTATTGCACGACGCGCTGGACGAATCTGGCTACACCGTGCTGGTGGCGCTGGACGGGGTGTCGGCCTTGCAGCGCGCCGTGCAGGCGCTGCCCGATATTGTGCTGCTTGACGCCATGATGCCCGGCATGGACGGTTTTGAAGTGGCGCGCCAACTCAAGTTGATGCCGCAAACCGCACACATCCCCATTATTTTCATGACCGGCCTGACCGAGACCGAGCACCTGGTGGCGGCGCTGGAGGCGGGTGGTGTGGACTACGTCAACAAACCCCTCAAACCCAAGGAAGTGCTGGCCCGCATGCAGGTGCACCTGCAAGGCGCCCGTGAACGGCGCCAGGCGCGCAGTGCGCTTGATGCGTTTGGTTACGCCAGCATCACCGTCAGGGTGAATGATGGGCGGTTGATGTGGCAAACCCCGCTGGCGCGTGAGCTGCTGATGCGTTATTACGGCACCGACGCACCCACCACACCTATCCCTGTGCTGACCTGGCTGCGCCGCCACGTGGCGAAGGGCTTGGGCGGTGTTGAGCCGCCGCGCCTGAGTACCGAGCTTGGCCCCAAACGCCTGAGCTTTCGCCTGCACCAGCAAATTGGCGACAGCGAAGGTGGCGGCGACTGGCTCATCATCATGCAGGAGGTGAGTGATGAAAGTGTGATCGAGGCCATGGCACTGTGCTTCAAACTCACCCCCAAAGAGGCCGAGGTGCTGT
Source organism: Burkholderiales bacterium RIFOXYD12_FULL_59_19 (assembly GCA_001771065.1). Classification (GTDB taxonomy): domain Bacteria; phylum Pseudomonadota; class Gammaproteobacteria; order Burkholderiales; family Burkholderiaceae_C; genus Rhodoferax. The sequence goes on from MESQ01000032.1 coordinate 5,783, forward strand.
ACTGGGTGGTCAAGGGCAAGATCAACCGCGACATCGGCGACATTGTGGGTTCCAGCCCCATGACCGTGAAAAAACACCTGGAGCGCATTTTTGCCAAGCTCGGGGTCGAAACCCGCACCGCTGCCGCCGGCATGGCCATGAGCCGCATCCGGCAACTGCATCCGCAGTTTGAGGGCTAAGGTTAAACCCGCCTCAATTCCACTTGGCAAACACCCAGCCAGCCAGTGCCGCACCAAGCGCCCACAACATCCAGGTCTCTGACACCGCGTAGGGGTACAGCATCAGGGCCAGTCCGGACCAGGTCAGGACGCTGCGCTCGGTTTTTCTGCCGCGCCGGAACGCCACATAGCCCAGCAGCCCAAACAGCAAGGCCCCAAAAAGATAAGCCGGACTGGGCAAGACCAGACCGAGCGATTGCATTTGTTTGAGTTCTTCCATGGGTGGATTGTCTGTGCTGAACTGTTGAACCTAGATTCCTTGGTTGGACGCGCCCGAGTGGGCTGCTGGCGGTGCGTCTGGGTAGGCGCGACGACGCAGCGGGCTACTGCCCGCAAGGAGGAGTAACGCCCCCAGGCGCGTTGCCGGCGGCTCAATCGGGTGCGTAGCGCGCTCACCCAAAAGGTGAACAACATCGAAGTCACTTTTTCTATTCATTTCATCAACTTATTTAAGTCTTCAAGCGGTCAACTGAGGAATCTAGGTTGAACGGCTCATGCCCAGGTGCAGGTCAATTGGCGCAGATTGCAGTTTTGGGCTGTCAATGGCCATCGTGCCGCGACAGTTCGCGCCAGGCGATATCGGGCTTCCAGCTGGCTGCCCAGGTTGGCAATTGTTCCGCCGGCATGGGCCTGGCAATGCCATAGCCTTGCGCCAGCTCGCAGCCCAGGTGCAGCAGCGCGGTGCCGTGCGCCACAGTTTCCACGCCTTCTGCGATGACTTGACGTCGAAAGGCCGCCGCCAAGCCGATGATGCCCTCCAGAATGGTCAGGTCGTCCGGGTCGTTGAGCATGTCGCGCACAAAGCTCTGGTCGATCTTTAGCACATTGACGTGCAGGCGCTTGAGGTAGGTCAGCGACGAGTACCCGGTGCCAAAATCGTCCAGCGCAAACATCACCCCGATCCGGGCACAGTCTTCGATCACCTGCGAGACCTGCGCCATGTCAGCCAGCGCGCTGGTCTCCAGCACTTCGAGTTCCAGGCTGGTTGGGCTGACCTGTGGATGCGTTGACAGAATGAACTGCAGACGTTCCACAAAGTCGCTTCGCTGCAACTGAAAGGCACAGATGTTGACGCTGACCGGCAGATCCAACCCGAGCCCATGCCAGCACTCGATTTGGGTCAAGGCTGTGTCAATCACCCATTCGCCTACGGCAACGGCCAGCGGGTGATTTTCGATTGTCGGTAAAAACGCGGCTGGAGCCAGTAGCCCTTTTTCGGGATGCTGCCAGCGGATCAGCGCCTCGGCGCCAGTGACTTTGCCGCTGCGCATGTTGACCTTGGGCTGGTAATGCAGCGCGAATTCGCCTTGCCCCAACGCCAGCCGGATGTGCTTCAGGCTTTCGTTGTGGGCGCGGGTGCTGTTGTCCTGCTCGGCGTCGAAGACGTGGTACCGGTGCTTGCCGCCCACTTTGGCCTGGTACATGGCCTGGTCGGCCTGGCGCAAGAGTTGATCGGCATCGATGTCTTGTTCCTGTGGATAGAAAGTCACACCCAGGCTGGCTGAGCCCTGAAGCAGCAACTCGCCCAATGGCACCGGTGTGGCGGCAGCTTCCAACAGCCGGGTCAGCATGGGCACGCAGCTCGCCGGGTTCTCCAGATCAATCAGCACCGCCACAAACTCGTCTCCGCCAATGCGCGCCAGGGTGTCGCCTTCGCGCAGCGTGTTCTTCATGGCGTCGGACAGGGTGATCAGCAGTTGGTCGCCGACGTCGTGCCCGTGACGGTCGTTGATGTTCTTGAAACCATCCAGGTCAAGATAGGCCACGGCCAACTGTTGGCCGCGCCGCTTCACCTGAGCCATCGCCTGTTGCAGGCGGTCTGCCAACAGCACGCGATTTGGCAGGTTGGTCAGCGCATCAAAATGGGCGATGTGTTCTAACTGGCTTTGGTGTGCCTTGATGGCGCTGATGTCGGAAAACAGCGCCACGTATTGCTGTGTGTGGCCTTGCCCATCACGCACCGCACTGATGGTAAGCAACTCGGCGTAGACCTCGCCATTTTTGCGTCGGTTCCAGATTTCACCACTCCAGTGGCCCTGGTTGGTCAAGGCGCCCCACATGGCGGCATAGAAAGCCGGGTCCTGTCGACCTGATTTGAGCATGCGAGGGTTTTGACCAATAACCTCTTCTCTGCCATACCCGGTAATGCGGGTGAAGGCGTGATTGACATCGACAATGGTTCCCTTGGCGTCGGTGACGGTAATGGCTTCGCGGGCATGGTCAAAGACGTTGGCGGCAAGCTGGAGTTTGGCTTGGCCTTGTAGTCGTTCAGTGACATCCCGTATGACGCCGAGATAGCCCAGTACGATGCCGTCAGAAGCTTCGATGATTGTTCCGAGTGTCTCGCCAGGAAAGATCGTGCCGTCCTTTTTTTTGTAATTGACTTGGTAGGGCAGGGAACGCTCCCGCGCGGTCAAATTGAAACGAAGCTGGCCTTGCCGATCACATTCGTCCTGACTTTCGTAGAAGTGTGCAGTTTGCCTGCCGGCAAGATCGTCGATGCCATAGCCCAGTATGGATGTGAAGGCAGGGTTGATGGCGACAACTTCGCGTTTGACGTTGGTCGAAACGATGGCGTCAGGGATGCTTTTAAAGATGGCTTCAAAAAGGGCCGTTCTATGGGCCAGTTCATCAGCAGCGAGCCTGCGCGCGGTGATGTCCTGAAAGGTGCCAAACAAGCGCACGGTCTTGCCGCCTCGCACCTCGGCAAAACCTTGGGTTTGAACCCACAGGCGCTGCCCCTTGGCCGTCATGATCGGCAGCTCAAGGTCGTAGGGTGTGCCGTTGTCGATCGCGCCCTGCACCGCTGCAGCGATGATGGATCGTGCCGCGGGTGCGAATAGATTGATACCTTCCTCGAGAGATGGCCCCACTGGGGGGGCCATCTCGGCGATGTTGAAGATTTCTCTCGTCCATGAGAATGTCATGGACTGGAGGTTCAGTTCCCAGCCGCCGATTTTGGCCAGTCTGCCGGTGTATTCGAGCAACTCGGTGGTTTTGGTCAACGCTGCCTCGCGCTGCAGCCAGGTCTGAAGAATGCGGTTGTAAGCATGCACCAATTGCCCGATCTCGCCTTGCCGTGTGGCTGGCAAGGGCTGCGCCACCTGGTTTGAATCGGCCAGGGCGGCCATGGCGTCCGCAGTGGCCACCAAAGGTGCAAGCTGGCGCTTCAAAACCCACCAGGTCAGCGCGCCGGTCAGCAGGATCAGAAACAGCGTGAGCCAGATCACGCGCTGCTGCAATTCGTGCAAGGGGCCAAAGGCTTCTGTCGTGGGCGTGCCGAGCAAGATGTACCAGCCCGCTGCGGGAATCTTTTTAACGGAGGCCAATTGCTCCTCACCCAGGGCATTGACCAAAACAGAGTAGCCCTCGTAGCCAGCGATGTTGCGGTCCACATAACGGTGGATTCCCGCTGCGGGGAGCACCTCCATGATGCGCGTCTTGTCGGTGGCAGTGATAATTTGTCTGTATTGCGGTGTGACCAGCAAATAGCCACCGGTCTCGCCGTAAGGGCTGTGCATCAGGTTGTCCAGAAAGTTCGGTTCGCCCAGGTTGGTTGCACCAACGATCGCGCCGATCACCTGGCCCTGCGCGCCACGCACGGGAACGGTCATTCCGAAAACGGGGGCCTTCAAGGCTTTGCCCGTGACGGGCCGACCAATGCCGGACTTCGCCTCTTTCAGGGTTGCGGCAATGAAATCCCGGTCCATGTAATTGATACCCAGGCGCTGCGCCGAGTGCGGCACGTCAGCGATGACCGTACCATTCAGATCGGTCACAAATACCCCGAAGTTGAACAACAACTGGAGCAGCGGGCGCTGCTCCATGCGGGTTTGCAGGGCGGCGGGGTCGCCGATCAGGTGCTCGTCCATTTCGTTGGCAATGGTTTCCAGTGCCCGCATGCGGTTGGTCACGTTGTCATCGATCTCCTTGGCGACGGCAGATGCCACTGAGAATTGCTGTTCACCCAACAAGCGCTCCATATCGGTTTGCAAGGTCCGGCTGATGTAGAACGACAGCGAACAGATGCCGAGCACAAAAACTGCAATCGTAAAGACAGTCGCACGGGTTTTAAGAGAGAGCCATGCGGAGAATTTTGGCTTCATGGTGACCAGTGTTGACAAATTTTCTTATGTCATATCCCTTGGGTTGCTGACGCACTGAATATACGCCAAGTGAATTCCCATACGCCACTCGGCGTATTTCCCAAAGCCGCAAGCTTCCCTAAAGTTACCCCATCGCTTCAGCAAAAGCCTGGTTCCCAGAAGCAGGTCCAGCGCAGCGACAACGGTCTCATCAACTTTGGAGTAGCACATGCAATCTTTGAACTCACGTCGTTTTACGCTCAAGGCACTCACCGCTGCCGTCGCGCTCACCACCCTCACTGCACTGCCAGCGCTCGCCGCCGACACCATCAAGGTCGGCATTTTGCACAGCCTGTCGGGCACCATGGCCATTTCGGAAACTGTGTTGAAAGACACCGTGCTGATGGCCATTGACGAGATCAACGCCAAGGGCGGCCTGCTCGGCAAGAAGTTGGAGCCCGTGGTGGTGGACCC
>MESQ01000033.1 GCA_001771065.1 Burkholderiales bacterium RIFOXYD12_FULL_59_19
AATTCGTGGGTCAGTCACTTCCTGATGTCTTCAAATTCAGAGGCTTACGCCCGTGACTTCAACGCCATGGGCCTTAAGTAAGTGCCATTCACCTTAGCCCAACACTTTGAAGCTCGCCCTGCCAGTTCATCACACCATTCAGCAGGGATAATCGCACCATCTTGAAAAAACACCCCCACTCCCTCCCAACGGTCAATTTCTCTGATGATGGTCCGATGCGCCACCTGCATCTGGGGACCGAATGGATTCAGGGCTCGATGTACCTGGCCGAACCCAACGCCCTGGTGCATGAGTACATCCAGCGCATGATGGCCTGGCTGCTGTTTGTGCCACCCGAGTCGGTGAAAGACCGCCAGGCGCTGCAATTGGGCCTGGGCGCAGGCTCGCTGACCAAGTTCTGCCACAAGGAGCTGCGTATGAAAACCACCGCCATCGAGCTCAACCCGCAGGTGCTGGCGGCCTGCAAGGGCTGGTTCAAGCTACCCGCAGAAAACGCGCGCTTGCAGGTGGTACTGGCCGACGCAGCACAGGAAATCCAGAACCCAAAGTGGTGGGGTACGGTGGATGCCTTGCAGGTGGATTTGTATGACCATGAAGCCGCCGCACCGGTGCTCGACAGCCTGCCGTTTTACAACCACTGCCGGCGCCTGCTGACGCCTGAAGGTTGTATGACGGTGAACCTGTTTGGTCGCGCGTCGAGTTTTGTGCGCAGTGTGGAAAAAATGTCGGCAGCCTTTGGCAAGGACGCCATCTGGGCCTTCAAGCCCACACGCGAGGGCAATACGGTGGTACTGGCGCAGCACACGCCGAGCCGACCCAAGCGTGATGTGCTGATGGCGCGGGCTGAGCGGATAGAGTTCGAATGGGGTCTGCCGGCCAGCAAATGGGTACGGGTCTTTAAGCCCATGCTGTCATGACGCCGCGCACCACGATGACATCGCCGGGCGGTCCGCTGGACTGGCGCAGCCTGGTGCAGTGGCTGCAGTTTGACGGCCTGATCACGGCGCTGGAGGCGCAGCGCATCCAGTCGCGCTGTGCCCAGGCCGAAAGCGCGCAGCACCCGTTGCTGCGCCTCACCAGCGTGGGTGTGCACCGCGCCAGCGACGACAAGGCCATGGGCATTGAGGCACTGGTGCAATGGCTGGCGCCGCGTGCCGGGCTGACGTATTTGCGCATTGACCCGCTCAAGGTCGATGTGGCCAAGGTGGCCGACACCATGAGCCCGGCCTATGCCGAGCACCACAAGATATTGCCGGTGCAGGTCACTGCCCATGAGGTGGTGGTGGCCACGTCCGAGCCGTACTTGACCGACTGGGTGGCTGAGGTGGAACGCCAGTCGAGGCGCAGCGTACGCCGCGTGCTGGCCAATCCGCAGGACATTTCGCGTTACACCGCCGAGTTTTTTGCGCTGGCCAAGTCGGTGCGCGTCGCCAACAAGGCGGGCAACAACGCGGGTTCGAGTTTTGAGCAGTTGGTGGAGCTGGGCAAGAGCAACAAGCAGCTCGACGCCAACGACCAGAGTGTGGTGCAGGTGGTCGACTGGCTCTGGCAATACGCGTTTGACCAGCGCGCCAGCGACATCCATCTGGAACCGCGGCGCGAGCAGGGCGTGATTCGTTTTCGCATTGACGGTGTGTTGCACCCGGTGTACCAGATGCCGATGGGGGTGCTGACCGCCATGACGGCGCGTATCAAGCTGCTGGGGCGCATGGACGTGGTGGAAAAACGCCGCCCGCAGGACGGCCGCATCAAGACGCGCAACCCCGGTGGGGATGAGATCGAAATGCGTATTTCGACGCTGCCCACCGCGTTTGGCGAGAAGATGGTGATGCGTATTTTTGACCCCGAGACCACGGTCAAGGACCTCAGTGCACTGGGGTTTTCGACGCATGACGCGCAGCGCTGGGAGACGCTGGTGAAGCGCCCCAACGGCATCATTTTGGTGACCGGGCCCACCGGGTCGGGCAAAACCACCACGCTGTATTCCACGTTGAAGCGGGTTGCCACCGAAGAAGTCAACGTGAGTACGGTGGAAGACCCGATCGAGATGATCGAGCCGGCGTTCAACCAGACCCAGGTGCAGCCGCAGCTTGACTTTGGTTTCCCTGAGGGCTTGCGCGCTCTGATGCGCCAAGACCCCGATATCATCATGGTCGGCGAAATTCGCGATCAAGCGACGGCCGAGATGGCGGTGCAGGCGGCGCTCACCGGGCACCTGGTGTTCTCGACCCTGCACACCAACGACGCACCCTCGGCGGTGACTCGGCTGCTGGAGCTGGGCGTGCCCTCGTATTTGATCAATGCCACGCTGTTGGGTGTGTTGGCGCAGCGCCTGATTCGCACCCTGTGCCCCCATTGCAAAGTGCCGGACCCGGCTGCCACGTCTGCGGCGCTGGCCGAAGTGGTGAAACCCTGGCAACTGACTGGCGCTTACAAGCCCTACAAGGCGGTGGGCTGCGTGGACTGCCGCATGACCGGATTTTTGGGTCGAATGGGTCTCTACGAGTTGCTCGTGGTGAGTGAGGCCTTCAAGGAAAAAATCAACCGTGAACCCAATGCTGATGCCCTCAAGCGCCAGGCCGTGCTGGATGGCATGCGACCTTTGCGCCTGGCCGGTGCGCTGCGGGTCGCCGAAGGTTTGACGGTGCTCGATGAGGTGTTGGCATCCACGCCGGCGCAGGCTTGAGTGGCCGTGTGGTGAGTTGGGCCGAGGTGCTGTGAAAAATACGCAAGATTTTTACGCCGGTGTGCTGTTTATGCTGGTCGGCAGTGCCTTTGGCTGGGGTGCACTGGACTACCAGGTGGGTAGCAGCGGGCGTATGGGGCCGGGTTATTTTCCGCTGCTGCTGGGTGTGTTGCTGGCCTTGCTGGGCGCCGCCATGATGTTGCGTGCCGCGCTGTTTCAAACCGACCGGGTCAATGCCATTGGCCCCTGGGCCTGGAAGCCGATGGTGGCCATCATTGCGGCCAACCTGTTGTTTGGCGTGGCGCTGGGTGGCCTGCCGGGCTTGAAACTGCCCGCGCTGGGCTTGATGGCGGGTATTTACCTGCTGACCTTTGTTGCCTGCCTGGCCGGCGAGCGTTTCAAGTTTAAGGAAGCGGCGCTGCTGGCCACCGCGCTGGCCGCCCTGAGTTACCTGGCTTTTGTACTGCTGCTCCAACTGCAGTTGCCAGTCTGGCCCGTGTTTCTGGTGGTGAATTAGCATGGAATTGTTCAACCACCTGGCGCTGGGCTTTGGTGTGGCCTTCACTCCGGTGAACCTGATGTACGCTTTTGTTGGCTGCCTGCTGGGCACGCTGATTGGTGTGCTGCCCGGCATCGGGCCGCTGGCCACCATTGCCATGCTGCTGCCTGCCACTTATGCCCTGCCGCCCACGTCAGCCCTGATCATGTTGGCGGGCATTTATTACGGCGCGCAATATGGCGGCTCCACCACGGCCATTCTGGTCAATCTGCCCGGCGAGGCCTCGTCGGTGGTGACGGTGATTGACGGCTACCAGATGGCGCGCCAGGGCCGCGCCGGGCCGGCGCTGGCGGCGGCGGGCATGGGGTCGTTTTTTGCCGGTTGTGTGGGCACGCTGGTGCTGGCCGCCTTTGCTGTGCCGCTGACCGAGGTGGCGTTCTTGTTCGGCCCCTCGGAATACTGCGCCTTGATGCTGTTGGGGCTGGTGGGCGCGGTGGTGCTGGCCTCGGGTGACTTGCTCAAGGCTCTTGGCATGATTTTGCTCGGCCTGCTGCTGGGGCTGGTGGGTACCGACGTGAATTCGGGCGTGGCGCGTTTCAGCTTTGACATCCCGGAGCTCACCGATGGCATTGGCTTTATCGTGATCGCCATGGGCATGTTTGGTTATGGCGAGATCATCAACAACCTGAGCCGCCCGACAAGCGCGCGCCAGGTATTTACCGCCAATGTGCATGGCTTGATGCCAAGCCGCCAGGACTTCAGGCGCATGTGGCCGGCCATTTTGCGCGGCACCGGTCTGGGTTCGGTGCTGGGTATTTTGCCCGGTGGCGGTGCGGTGATGAGCGCCTTTGCCGCCTATACGATTGAAAAAAAGACTCGGCTGCAACCCGGCGAAGTACCATTTGGTCAGGGCAATATCCGCGGTGTGGCCGCACCCGAGGCGGCCAACAACGCAGCGTCGCAAACCTCTTTCATTCCGCTGCTCACTTTAGGCATTCCGCCCAACGCGGTGATGGCGCTGATGGTGGGTGCCATGACCATCCACAACATCCAGCCCGGTCCGCAGGTCATGAGCAGCAACCCCGAACTGTTTTGGGGTCTGATTGTGTCGATGTGGATCGGCAACGCCATGCTGATCGTGCTGAATCTGCCCCTGATCGGTATCTGGATCAAGCTGCTGAGCGTGCCCTACCGTTGGCTGTACCCGGCCATCGTGCTGTTTTGCGCCATTGGCGTGTACAGCACCAACAACAACACCTGGGACATCTGGATGGTGGGCCTGTTTGGCGTGGTCGGGTATGTGTTCATCAAACTGGGTATGGAGCCGGCGCCCTTGTTATTGGGTTTTATTCTGGGTCCGATGATGGAAGAAAACCTGCGCCGTGCGCTCTTGCTGTCACGCGGTGACTGGAGCGTGTTTGTGACCCGGCCACTGTCAGCCGGCTTGTTGCTGGCGGCACTGGCGCTGCTGGCCTTGGTGCTGGTGCCCGCTTTTAAGCGCACGCGTGATGTGGCATTTGTGGAAGATGCGTGCTGATGAACACGGTTCATTTGCCGCCCAAGGCACTGGCCACCGGTTTGATTCTGGCCACACTGGGCGCCATCGCGTTTAGCGGCAAGGCCATCATCGTCAAGTTGGCCTACCGCCATGGCGTCGACGCGGTCACGCTCATCATGTACCGCATGCTGTTTGCGTTGCCCATTTTTGCCGTCATGGCCTGGTGGGCCAGCCGCGGCAAGCCACCGCTCACCCGGCACGACGGGTGGGGCGTCCTGGGACTGGGGTTTACCGGCTACTACCTGGCCAGTTTTCTGGATTTTGCCGGTCTGGCCTACATCAGCGCGTCGCTGGAACGGCTCATTTTGTACCTCAATCCGACGCTGGTGTTGTTGCTGGGCCTGGTGCTTTACAAGCGCCACATCAGCCGCCGTCAGGCCCTGGGCATGGCGCTGAGTTATTGCGGTGTGATGCTGGTGTTTGGCCACGAGATCAAGCTCGAAGGCGCGGATGCCGCTTTGGGCGCGGTGCTGGTTTTTTTGAGCGCGGTCAGTTATGCCGTGTACCTCAGCTTCAGCGGTGAACTGGTGCAACGCTTGGGTTCGCTGCGCCTGGTCGGCCTGGCCACCAGCGTGGCCTGTGTGTTGTGTATTGGCCAGTTTGTCGTGTTGCGACCGCTGAACGCGGCTTTGGTGGCGCCGGAGGTGATCTGGCTGTCTGTCTTGAACGCCACGCTGTGCACGGCCGCGCCGGTGCTGATGGTGATGATGGCCGTCGAGCGTATTGGTGCGGGCATGGCGGCCCAGACCGGCATGGTCGGCCCCATGTCCACCATTTTGATGGGTGTGTTGTTGCTGGATGAGCCGTTCACCGCCTGGGTGGCGGCGGGCACCGCGCTGGTGGTGGCCGGTATCTTTGTGTTTACCAGTCGCCCCCGGCCACTGGCTTGATGGTTGTTTTTTTAAAAGGAGACTGTGATGGATTTGGGCATTTCAGGTAAGTGGGCTTTGGTGTGTGGTGCCAGCAAGGGCCTGGGGCTGGGCTGCGCCAAGGCGCTGGTGCAGGAGGGCGTGAACGTGCTGATGGTGGCGCGCGGGGCTGAGGCGCTGCAGGCCGCAGCGGCGCAGTTGACGGATGCCTATGCCGGCCAGACCGGAGCCATGGTGCAATGGCTGGCGGTGGACATCACGACCGAGGCGGGCCGTGCTGCGGTGCTGGCACAGCGCGCCGACTTTGACATTTTGGTGACCAATGCCGGCGGCCCGCCCGCCGGTGACTTTCGCAATTTTGAGCGCGACGACTGGATTCGTGCGCTCGATGCCAACATGCTCACCCCCATTGCGCTGATCAAGGCCACGGTGGACGGCATGGCCGCGCGCGGCTTTGGCCGCATTGTCAACATCACCTCCGGCGCGGTCAAAGCGCCCATTGATGTGCTGGGCCTGTCCAATGGTGCGCGCAGCGGCTTGACGGGTTTTGTGGCCGGATTGGCGCGCAGTGGTGTGGCCGCCAAGGGGGTCACGATCAACAACCTGTTGCCCGGCGCCTTTGACACCGAGCGGCTGCAGTCCATCTTTCAGGGTGCTGCCGCCAAAACGGCGCAGCCGCTGGACGTGGTGGCGTCCGCCCGGCGCAACACCATTCCGGCCAGGCGTTTTGGTTCACCCGACGAGTTTGGTGCCATCTGCGCGTTTTTGTGCAGCCAGCAGGCCGCGTACATGACCGGGCAAAATGTGCTGGCGGACGGTGGTGCTTATCCGGGTACTTTCTAATTTTTTCAGGAGCCTACACATGCGTCAATTTCAAGTTCGTCGCGGCCTGCGTGGCCTGTGCAAAACCCTGGCCCTGAGTGCCTTGCTGGCTGCCGGGCTGGCGCAGGCCCAAAGCGGCCCGGTCAAGCTGATGGTGGGTTTTCCGCCTGGCGGTGGCACCGACGCCATTGCCCGCATTTTGGCCGACAAGCTCAAAGACCAGCTGGGTGTGCCGGTGCTGGTCGACAACAAGGCGGGCGCCGGTGGCCAGATTGCGGCGCAGGCGCTCAAGGCCGCGCCGGCAGATGGCAACACCTTGTTTTTGTCGCATGACCACACCATCACGATTTTGCCGCTGGTGGTGAAAAACCCGGGTTATGACTCGGCGCGTGACTTTGTTCCGGTGGCTGGTTTTGCCACCTTTGCCAACGGCCTGGCGGTATCCGGCGGCACCCCCGCCAAAACCATGGCCGAGTACGTGGCCTGGGTGCAAAAGCAGGGCGCGGGCAAAGACACCGTGGGTGTGCCGGCGCCGGCCTCGGTGCCCGAGTTTCTGGTCAAGGTGATTGGCCAGAAATACAAGCTCGATCTGCAGGCGGCACCGTATCGCGGCAGCGCACCCATGATGGCCGACATGCTGGGCAACCAGATCCACGCCGGCGTGGGTTCGGTGCCAGACTTCATCGAGAACCAGAAGGCCGGCAAGATTCGCATGGTGGCGGTGCTGGGCAGTGCGCGCCAGGCCGCCTTGCCCGACGTGCCCACCTTTGCCGAACTGGGCCTGGCGGGGTTTGAAGACCTGCCGTATTACGGCATTTTTGCTCCTAAAGGTACGCCGCAGGCAACCATCGACAAGCTGGGGAACGCCGTGGCCAAAGTGATTGCCCTGCCCGAAGTGCGCGAGCGCCTGACGGCCATGGGTTTGAGTGTGGGTTACATGACCTCAGCGCAACTGGCCAGCCGCGAACAAGCTTACGCCAAAACCTGGGCGCGCATCATCAGGGACAGTGGTTTCAAGGCGCAGTGAGGCTTCAATCTGGACCCAACGCGCGGCAGCGAGATTGTCAAAACCCGGCCCGTGCTGGTGGTCAGCCCGGACGCCATGAACCAGCGTGTTGAGTCGGTGGTGGTGTGCCCACTGACCAGCCAGTTGCATCCGCTTTGGGCGAGCCGGGTGGCTTGTGATTGCGACGGGTTGCCGTCCGAGGTGGCGGTGGACCAAATTTGCACCATCAGCAAGTCACGCCTGGGCAAGACCTTGGGCAAGCTTGATGCGGCGACTGCCGCAGAGGTGCGCGCTGTGATTCGCCTGTTGTATGCCGAAAATTAAGGACAACCAGGTCGTGTTCTGCAAATGCCCGTACGCCAATTGCGTGGCAGATCAAGCTGATCGATCTTGGCAAATATAGCCTCGGCGTCCTTGAATTTCCCCTGTTCTATCTCGCAGTCACCAAGCGCCAGAATCTTCAACAGCGCCAGCGTAGTTTCTGGTACTTCACTGTTTTTGGTCATGTCCATCGATTTGCGCTTGCTCACGTTTGAGCCACACCCGGCGCAGTAGCTGACACACCCAGCTCGGTGCAGAGCATAAGCACCGTGGCTTTGAGCTGGGCCACTTCCGCTTCAAGTTGCTCAATGCGCGCCAGGTTGCTGGGTGAGCCGTCGGCGCCACGGGCACTGCTGGACTGGGCAAACTGTGTTTCATCCACCGGACCACACAGCAAATGGGCCCAGCGCTGCTCGCGGGCGCCGGGAGCACGCGCCAGCTTGATCACCAGCGGGCCGCCTTTTTCTGCAGATCGGTCCTGCAACTCTTCCAGAAAGCCTTCGACCGAGGAGATGTCGGCAAATTTGTACCAGCGCTCGGTGTTCAGTCGCAGTTCTGCAGCGGTTTGCGGGCCGCGCAGCATCAACAGGCCCAGTAACACCGCCGACTGCTCGGGCACACCCACGCCGCGCTGGAAGTTGTGCTCATAACGCGTCACGCGCCCGGCGTTGTTGGCGCGTACCAGGGACAGCGCCATCAGATTCTCCAGTGCGCTGGCCACATCGGCTTCGGTCAGGTCCATCACCGGATCGCGGCTGCTTTTCTGGTTGCAGCCCAGCATCAGGGAATTGAGCGACAGCGGGTAGCTGTCGGGCACGGTGCGGGCCTTTTCCATCAGGGTGCCGAGAACGCGAGCCTCGTTGGGTGTCAGGGTAGCGGGGTTGGTCAAAGTCATAATTCAGTCTTCATGAAAAATATCGTTATTTTGATCTCAGGCGGCGGCTCCAACATGGCCGCCATTGTGAAAACCGCACAGCGCGAGCGCTGGGCAGATTGCTACGGTGCCCGGGTGGCCGCTGTCATCAGCAACAAGGCGCAGGCACAAGGTTTGCAATTTGCCAGCGCACAGGGCATTGTCACCGAGGTGCTGGACCACAGGTCGTATCCGAGTCGGGAGGCTTTTGATGCCGCGCTGGCGCAGCTGATTGACCGGTATGACGACCCTGGTCAACCGGTGCTGGTGCTGCTGGCGGGCTTCATGCGCATTCTGACGCCGGGGTTTGTGAATCGTTATGCCGGTCGCCTGGTCAATATCCACCCGTCGCTCCTTCCCGCCTTTGCCGGCTTGCACACGCACCAGCGCGCCATTGATGCCGGTTGTCAGGTCGCAGGGGCCACGGTGCATCGGGTCACTCCCGAGCTGGACCATGGCCCGATCCTGGCGCAGGCTGTGGTACCGGTACTGCCAGGTGATACGGCAGACACGCTGGCGGCGCGGGTGCTGACACAGGAGCATTTGATTTACCCGCAGGCGGTGGCTCAATTGCTACGGAAAATGTAGCTGCATACCACCTCGACCATTAAGGCCGATTTAGCTTGACCGGGTCGCGTTGGCAAATCGGGCCAAGTCGGTGTCTGCCGTCTCCATGTGTTTCAAAAACCTGTCGCCGAGGAATTCTTCCAGATCCGCCATTACCAGGTTTTCGTTGGCAATTTTGAGTGAAATCGTGTTGAGCCTGGCAATCAGCTCGTGATGCTCTTGCGTATGGGTTTCGATGTTCGGATAGCGCAGGCGCCGCATCAACTCTTCTTCGTGCGAGAGGTGTGTGCGCATGTATTGGAACAGCCGCATGGCAGAGATGACCTGTCCTTCGTGGGAGGTTGCAGCCAGGATATAAACCGCACGTTTGAACAACTCCCGGTGTTGTTCGTCAATGGCCGGGTCGCCGATCGCGTAACTGTCTTTCCATTCGAGTCGCGTCGCAAACTGGCTGATTTCGGATTCCACCCAATTCAGCGCGCTGGCATAATTTTCAAACACCTGGCTTTGTATGCCAGCGTCTAGATAACACTTCAGAAATTCTGGCGCCATCAACAGGCCATTTTCGATGTCGGGCTCGAAAACCAGGGCAACAACCGGCTTGGCCTTCGTATTTTCATACCGCGATTTGAGATAGACCGCAAAATTCTGCATGGCTGCGGGCGGTATCAAGGCGCTTTGCTGGAAGGTGACGATCTGTCCCCAGCGGCCCTGTTGCGCCAGTCGCTGAATGAATCCGGTGATGGTGGGGGGAATGGCTTCCACAATGTCCTTAAACGGTCCCCTTGCCGTGGCGTGCAGAATGCGCCCTTGAACACGGTACTCGATCTGATCGTGTACCTTGAACGGTGTCGTGGGTATGGCGTCCGACGGACCCTTTTGAAAGCCCATGTTTCGATTGTCCTGCAGTGTGTGGTTGACGATTGTGAGGCAAAAATGCGACGAACAACACACAAAATGAACGGCAGATCCAGGCGCACGATAGACAAGACCATAGGTCGACACTTTCGCGCTGGCCTTGGTCTGATGCTACTCGTGCCGCAGCGCCTCGATCGGGTCCAGCCGGGCCGCCCGGCGCGCCGGGAAGTAGCCAAATAACACGCCGATGCCGGCCGAGAAAACGAAGGAAAGCAGGTTCACGCCCGGATTGAAGACAAACGGTACTTCCATGAAGCGGGACAGGCCGATCGACGCGCCGGTGGCCAGCACGATGCCGATCACCCCGCCCAGGGCAGCCAGCACCACGGCTTCAATTAAAAACTGCAGCAGCACCTCGCGCTCCAGCGCGCCAATGGCCAGGCGCAGGCCGATTTCTCGGGTGCGCTCGGTCACGCTCACCAGCATGATGTTCATGATGCCGATGCCGCCCACAAGCAGACTCACCGCCGCCACCGCACCGAGCAGTGTGGTCATGACCTTGGTGGTGCCGGACAGGGTTTCGCCGAGTTGTTTGGTGTCGAGCACATTGAAGTTGTCTTCGTCAGTTGTGGCGAGTTTGCGCCGTTCGCGCAGCAGTTCGGTAATGCCTGACTTGACGCGTTCCGGGTCGGCGCCGTCCGCCATCGACACCATCAGGGTGTTCACGCGGGTGTTGCCGGTGATGCGGCGCTGCAGCGTGTGCAGCGGCATCAGCACCACGTCGTCCTGGTCGTTGCCAAAAGCGCCCTGGCCCTTTGCTGCGAGCACACCAATGACCTCGCAGCTGATCTGCTTGACACGCATGGCGCTACCCACCGCCGCGCGGCTACCAAACAGCTCGCGGCGCACGGTCTCCCCGATCAGGCAGACGCCCGCGCCGGCCAACTGCTCGTCGTCGGTAAAGTCACGGCCATCGGCCAGTTTCCAGTTGCCGGTGAACAGCCACTGGTTGGTGCTGCCGATGATGCTGCTGCTCCAGTTGCGGCCATCGAGTACCAGCACGGCACCGCTGCGGGCCTCGGGGGCCACCGCTGCGATGCCGCCAAGTTGGCTGGCAATGGCCTCGGCATCGGCTTCCTTAAAAGCCGGCGCACCGCCGCCGCCGCCCATCATGCGCTGACCTGGGCGCACTTGCAGCAGGTTGGTGCCCAGGCCGGATATCTGATTTTGAATGGCGAGGGTGGCACCGTTGCCCACGGTGACCATGGTGATGACGGCGCTGACCCCGATCACGATGCCCAAAATGGTTAAAAACGAGCGCAGCAGGTTGCGCCGGATCGATCGCATGGAAAGCAGCAGGGTACTGAGCCACATCAGGACAGCTCCGCGCTCAACGGGGTGGGCAATACAGGCGCCTTGAGCCCGGCCGGATGCGGGTTGCGGGTGTCGCTGTCGACCACGCCATCGACAAAATGCACGATGCGCTTGGCATAAGCCGCCATGTCGGCTTCATGCGTGACCATCAGCACGGTAATGCCATGGTCCACGTTCAGACCCCATAACAGTTCCATGATCTCGCGGCTGCGCTGGGTGTCGAGGTTGCCGGTGGGCTCGTCGGCCAGTAACACGGCGGGTTCGGTGACGATGGCGCGTGCAATGGCCACGCGCTGCTGCTGGCCACCCGAGAGTTCGGCTGGGGTGTGGTGTTCCCAGCCGGACAGCCCGACCGAGGCCAGTGCTTTTTGGGCTGCGGCGTGGCGCATTTTGGTGGGCTCGCCGCGGTACAGTAGCGGCAGTTCCACGTTTTCCTGGGCGCTGGTGCGGGCCAGCAGGTTGAAGCCCTGAAACACAAAGCCCAGGTAGCGTCGGCGTAGCAGGGCGCGCTGGTCGCGGCTCAGCGTTTCCACATGCACACCGTTGAACACGTACTCGCCGCTGGTGGGGGTGTCCAGGCAACCCAGCGTGTTCATTGCGGTGGATTTGCCGGAGCCGCTGGGGCCCATGATGGCGACAAAATCACCCGCCTCGATGGTCAGATCGACCCCCTTGAGCGCCTGCAGGGCGGTGGCGCCCTGGCCGTAGGTTTTGGTCACGCCTTTGAGTTCAATCAGGGGCAGGGTACTCATGGCTTGCTGGCGGCGCCTGCGCGCTGGTCGGTGATCACGGCCATGCCCTCAAGCAGGTCACCGCCGGTGATTTCGGTCATGCGGCCGTCGCTGATGCCGGGGCTGACATTGACGGCTACCGGCGTGCCGCCTTGTAGCACCCAGACTTGTTTGGCGGTACCGCCAGTGGCTGTTTTGCGGGCACCGTTGCGTGGCATACGCGGCATCACGCTGGACATGATGCCGCCGCTGGCCTGTGGTGTGACGGTGGTTTGCGGCGTGAAGCGCAGCGCGGTGTTGGGGACCAGCAGCACATTTTTGCGTTCGACTGCCGTGATGGTGCTGGTGGCGGTCATGCCGGGGCGCAGGCTCAGGTCGTCGTTTTTGACATCAAGCAAAGTTTGGTAAGTGACCACGTTGTCGGTGATGGTGGAACCATAGGCCACCCGGGTGATCTTGGCCGGAAAGCGCCGACCAGGGAACGCGCTCACCGTAAAGCTGGCTGGCTGGCCGATCTTGACGCGCCCCACATCGGCCTCGTCCACGTTCACCTGCAGGCGCATCTGGCGCAGGTCTTCGGCCACGGTGAACAGCGTCACCGCCTGCAGCGAAGCGGCCACGGCGTTGCCGGGATCGACCGAGCGCGTCAACACCACACCGTCGGTGGGCGAACGGATCGACGCTTTGGATCGGTTGGTTTCGTCGGTGGCCAAGGCAGCGCGCGCTGAGTCCACATTGGCGCGGGCGCTGGCCTCGGCCGCCACGGCACGGTCAAGGGCGGCACGGGCGCTGTCTAGCTCGGCTTTGGACGGCACCTTGCCACCCGACAATTTGGCCACTTCTTCGAACCGTGCCAGGCTGGCATTACTTTCCTTGACGGTGGCAACCGTTTGCGCCAATTGCGCCTGGGCGCTGGCCAGCGCGGCACGCGAGCGCAGCACCTGATCGCTGAGCTTGGCGGTGTCCAGTTCGACCAGCACCTGGCCTTTTTTGATGTGGTCATTCACATCCACCAGCACACGCAGCACGGTGCCCGAGAGCTCGCTGCCAATGCTGACCGAGCGGGTGGGTTGCAGCGTGCCATTAGCGGTCACGGTGAGCGTCAGGTCGCCTTTGCTGGCGGGCTCGGTGACATAGCTGGGGGCTGCGCTGCGCTGCTGGCTTTGCTGCCAATAAGCGACGCCGCCAGCGCTGGCGATGAGTACCACCAGTGTGGCCCACAGCGTGCTACGGCGCCACCAGACTTTTTTGCCAGGTGCTTGCAAGAGTGCTTGCAGCTCACTGGGTTCAGGGCTCGGGGCTTTGGGGATTTTTTGCGATGGTTCAGTCATAGGGTGCTCATTGTCTTGTTCATTACCAGCCGCCGCCCATGGCCTTGATCAGTCGCACATGGCCACTGCTGAGGTCGGCTTGCAGGCTGGCTACGCTGTCTTGCGCGCCCAGCAGGGTGCGCTGGGTTTGCAGCACGGTCTGGAAATCAACCAGACCGCTGCTGTAACGGTTTTGTGCCAGCAGGGCGGCGTTGTTGGCGGCACTGGCGGCTTGCTGCAGGTAGCCCAGCCGTTCGCGGTCATTGCGCAGGGCAATCAGGGCGTCTTCAACTTCCTGGAGTGCCGTCAGCAAGGTGCTTTGGTAGCTGGCCCGGGTTTGCGCCAGCGTCGCTTGCTGGGCCCGCACCTGGGCTTTGGAAGCGCCCCCGTCGAGCACTGGCACCGACACACTGCCAAGGATCTGGGTGGCCAGGGCCGCCCCGTTGCTGAAACCCGCCAGCGTGAGCGCGGTCAGGCCCAACGAGCCGCCCAACCTGAAGCTGGGCAAACGGGCCGCTTCGGCAGCATCAACGGCGGCCAGCGCGGCGGTGATGCGTGCCTCGGCGGCACGTACGTCGGCGCGCTGACGCAGGCTGTCGGCCGGAATCACATCAACCAGCTGCGTGGCAACCTGGGGGATGGGCAGGACGGCCAGCAACAGGGTATCGAGCTCATGGGGGCGTTGACCGGTAAGGACGGCCAGGCTGTGTCGCGTTTTGGCCAGGCTGCTCTGCAAGGCGGGGACTTGTGCTGCAGTTTGAGACACTGCGGTCTGGGCCTGCTCGACTTCGAGCGAGGTGATCAGGCCGGCTTGCGCGCGCCACTGGGTGATTTGCAGCGTTTCCTGCTGGCTGTTCAAGTTGTGTTGGGCAATACCCAGCTGCGCTTGCAGGCTGCGCAGTTGAATGTAGGCCAGAGCGACCTCGGCGGTCATGCTCAGCTGCACATCGCGCAGACTGGCTTTGGCGGCTTGCAGGTCGGCTTCGCTGTTGGCCACCGCGCTTTGCCGGGCACCAAAGACGTCAAGTTCCCAACTGGCGTCCAGCCCGCCTCTGAAGTTGACGCTGGCATCGGCGCCCTCTGAGGTGCTGCGCTGTACTGAGCCGGACACTGTGAGGTTGGGGCGGGTGGCGGCCAGCTTCACATCGCGCAGTGCACGTGCCTGTTGCAATGCGGCTTGGGCTGAGAGGATGCCGGGGTTGGCCTGCATGGCCCGGGCAATCAGCTCAGTCAGCAGGGGGTCGTGAAAGTCATTCCACCAAGTGGCCTGAGTGACCTGGCTTACCGTGGCATCCGGGATGTCATCTTGGTTCAAAGTGGTGCAACCGCTCAACAGCAAGCCCAGCGACAGCGCCATGACGTATGCCAAAGGGCGGGGGGTGCGCGTTGGGATGGGCCGGGGCAGGGGGTGTTTGGGGCGCGAGAGCATCGGGAGGATTTGTGCTTTGAAAAGGGGTAGTTTGATTGGTTTGGCCTGGGAGGGGGCAACGTTGGGTTTCTTCTATTGTGCAACTTCATTTTGCCAGCCTCAATTCTGAACGGTGAAGATGGGTAAAGTTCCCGTGGGACAATCGCAGGCTATGCATCCAAAAGCCCTGCTTGACGCCTGTTCTGAACTGGTTCGTCTCACCCTCAAATTTGACCACCCGGCTGATGCCATCGTGTCGCGATTTTTTCGTGAACACCGTGGCCTTGGGCCGCGTGAACGCGCCACCCTGGCCGAGACGGTCTACACCGTCCTTCGCAAAAAGCTGTTGTTTGACCATTTTGCGCCATCTGGCAGTGGCCCCAAAGAGCGCCGCCTGGCTATCCTGGGGTTTTACGGCCCCGGCGACTTCTTGCGCAGTGCCCTGACCGAACAGGAAATCAACTGGCTTGACCAATGCGAAAAAATTAAGATTGAGGACCTGATGGAGCGCCACCGTCACAACCTGCCCGAGTGGTTGGTGCAGCCGCTCAAGGACCAACTGGGTGACGGGTTCTGGCCCTTGGTGGAGAGTTTCAACAAAGGCGCCGGGCTGGATTTACGCGTCAACGCGTTCAAGGCCAAGCGCGCCGATGTGCAAAAAGAGCTGGCCGCCCTGGGTATCAAGGCCGTGCCAACGCCTTATTCGCCGTGGGGATTGCGCATTGCCGGCAAACCGTCGCTTAACAAAATGGAAGCCTTCAAGCGTGGCGACTTCGAAGTACAGGACGAAGGCTCGCAACTGTTGGCCATGTTGCTTGACGCCAAGCGCGGCGAGATGGTGGTCGACTTTTGTGCTGGTGCCGGCGGCAAGACGCTGGCCATTGGAGCGGCCATGCGCAGCACCGGGCGCCTCTATGCATTTGACACCTCGGCGGGTCGGCTTGATGCGTTCAAGTCGCGGCTGGCGCGCAGTGGTTTGTCCAATGTGCACCCTGCCGCCATTGCGCATGAACGTGATGAGCGTGTCAAGCGCTTGAGCGGCAAGATTGACCGCGTGTTGGTCGATGCGCCTTGCACCGGCATGGGCACGCTGCGACGTAACCCTGATTTGAAATGGCGCCAAAACCAGACCGCAGTCGATGAAATGACAGTCAAACAAACGGCCATATTGCAAAGTGCGGCGCGCCTGCTCAAATCTGGAGGTCGCCTGGTCTATGCCACCTGCAGCGTGCTGCCGCAGGAAAACGAAGCCATTGCACTGGCTTTTTCCGAGGCCAACCCTGACTTTGTGCCGCTGGATGTGGGCGAGGTTCTTGTAGGGCTTAAAGTGGAAAATGCTGCAAATTTGTGCAGTGGTGGTGATAATCAGCAACGATTTTTACGGCTGTGGCCGCATCGGCATCAGACCGATGGCTTCTTCGCTGCAGTTTGGCAGCGTCAATAAAACGACTAGAGAGACAAATTAATGGACGCATTGTTGGAATGGGCGGCGAACGGGTACTGGAACCTGAACGCCTGGCAATTGGTGTTGTTTACCTTGGGCATGACGCATGTCACCATGCTCAGCGTCACCATTTTTTTACACCGTCATCAGGCCCACCGTGCGCTGGATTTGCACCCTTTGGCCTCGCATTTTTTTCGCTTCTGGTTGTGGCTGACCACCGGTCAGGTGACTAAGGAATGGGCCTCCATTCACCGCAAGCACCACGCCAAATGCGAGCAGCCGGATGACCCACACAGTCCGCATGTGTACGGCATCAAGACGGTGCTGTTGCAAGGCTACGAGTTGTACCGCAAAGAAGCGCAAAACAAGGAAACCCTGGCGCGTTTTGGCCACGGCACACCCAATGACTGGATTGAGCGCAATCTCTATAGCCGGTTCTCTTTTACTGGTGTGGCGCTGATGCTGCTGCTTGATTTGGTGCTGTTTGGCGTGGCTGGCCTAGCCGTGTGGGCAGTGCAAATGGCCTGGACACCGGTGATGGCTGCCGGTATTGTGAACGGCGCGGCACATTACTGGGGGTATCGCAATTTTGAGGCGCCTGATGCCAGCACCAATATTTCGCCCTGGGGTATTTTGATTGCTGGCGAGGAACTGCACAACAACCACCACACCTATCCGACCTCGGCCAAGTTGTCGGTCAAGCCCTATGAATTTGACATTGGGTGGCTGTACATCAGCCTGCTGCAGCGGGTCGGTTTGGCCAGGGTCAAAAAGACGCCGCCCCGCCTGGCCTTGGGCGCCGTGCGCGCCACGGCTGACGAGCAAACGCTGGAAGCCCTGATTCAAAACCGGTTTGAGTTGATGGCGACCTATGCGCGCAGCATGCGCCTGGCGCTTGATGGTGAGCTGAGTGACCTGAAAGCGCGCAGCGCGGATGCCACCGTGCTCAAGGCGGCCCGCAACTGGTTGCACCGCGACATTGAAAAAGTGCCGGCGGGTGCTGTGGCCCAGCTGGCCGTGGTGCGCGCCGCGTCACCGGTGCTCGACAAAATGGTGCTGATGCGCGAAGAGCTGCGCCAGTTGTGGTTGAACCGCTCCCACACGCGGGAACAACTGGCAGCAGATTTGCAGGCCTGGTGCCAGCGCGCCGAAGCCAGCGGCATTGCCGCCTTGCAAGAGTTTTCTTTAAGACTGCGCGCAGTCCGGGCCTGAGAAACCGGCCAGACAGATGTAAAAAAGCCCGCGAACTGCGGGCTTTTTGTTGAAATGAAATTGAATTACTTCAGTTTCATTTCCTTGTAATCCACGTGCTTGCGAGCTTTAGGATCAAATTTCTTGATCAGCAATTTCTCGGGGGTGGTTTTTTTGTTCTTGTCGGTCGTGTAGAAGTGACCGGTGCCTGCTGTTGATTCCAGCTTGATTTTTTCGCGTCCGCCTTTGCTAGCCATGATAGTCTTTCAGTAAATGGGTTTAGGCTTGACCACGTGCGCGCAGGTCTGCGAGCACAGCGTCGATACCGTTTTTGTCGATCAAACGCAGACCGGCATTCGAGATACGCAAGCGGATCCAGCGGTTTTCAGACTCTACCCAGAAACGGCGGTATTGCAGGTTCGGCAGGAACCGGCGCTTGGTTTTGTTGTTGGCGTGGGAAACATTGTTCCCAACCATTGGGCCTTTGCCCGTGACTTCACATACGCGTGCCATGTGGACACTCCGATACTTTAAACGGCCCTGACTGACGCCAGAAGCCTCACCTCGCCAAGAAAAGGGTGGCGGTAACCCGTCTGCTGCCCAATTCTTCATGGAGTAAGCAACAAAGCCTGACATTATAGCCCGGGTTCCATAAGCGGCCGATTCGCATGACTGGGGATTAACAGGCGGTTTTCACGCACGGCACGGCGACTGGGTCATGCGCATGCGGTTTTGGAGCGAAATCACGCGCGAGCTTGCTGAAAAGCACGCGGAATGTTTCCCGCGCGCGCCTTTCACTCCAAAGCCCGGTCACATGACCCAATCACCATGCCTCAAGGTGTTTGAGAATGCAGAAGCGGCTAAAAGGTATTGGGCTTTTAGCCACCCCACTCTCGATGGTATGAAGCCGCAGCGGGTGAAACCCAACGCCCAACTGCGCGGGGGGAATTAACGAATCGGCATTTCAAGCCTGCTCAAGAAAACGCTGCGCATCCAGCGCCGCCATACAGCCGGTACCGGCGCTGGTAATGGCCTGGCGGTACACATGGTCTTGCACGTCGCCGGCCGCAAAAATGCCGGGCACGCTGGTCTGGGTGGCAAAGCCCTGGTTGCCGCCCTGGGTCAGCAGGTAGCCGCCGGCCATGTCAAGTTGACCCTGGAAAATTTCGGTGTTGGGCGCATGGCCAATGGCAATAAAACAGCCCTTGAGCGTGATGTCTTCGGTGGCGCCGGTGTTGACGTTTTTGATGCGCACACCGGTCACACCGCTGGCATCACCCAGCACTTCATCCAGCGCGCTGAAGGTTTTGAGTTCAATCTTGCCGACAGCAACTTTATCCATCAGCTTGTCGATCAGGATGGGTTCGGCGCGGAACTTGTCGCGGCGGTGAATCAGAACCACCTTGGCGGCAATATTGGACAGATACAGCGCTTCTTCCACTGCGGTGTTGCCACCACCGACCACACAGACGTCTTCGCCGCGGTAAAAGAAGCCGTCGCAGGTGGCGCAGCCCGACACACCCCGGCCCATAAAGGCTTCTTCCGAGGGCAGTCCCAAATACTTGGCTGAGGCGCCGGTGGCCAAAATGAGCGCATCACAGGTGTAAGTGCCACTGTCGCCCGTCAGGGTGAAGGGACGTTTGGAAAAATCGACCTTGTTGATGTGGTCGAACACAATTTCGGTCTTGAAGCGCTCGGCGTGGGCCAAAAAGCGCTGCATCAGCTCGGGGCCCTGCACGCCCTCCACATCGGCGGGCCAGTTGTCAACTTCGGTGGTGGTCATCAATTGGCCGCCCTGGGCGATGCCGGTGATCAGCAGGGGTTGCAGATTGGCGCGTGCAGCGTAAATGGCGGCGGTGTAGCCGGCCGGGCCGGAGCCCAAAATCAATACCTTGGCGTGTCGTGTGTCTGTCATGTTGAACCTTGGGGTGTGTGGGCGTGTATATTAAGCGTGAGTTTAAAGAAAACTGAAATGACCTACTCACTTAACACATTTAATGATTCAGTGGCTGACACGGCCGGTAACGGGCTGGTGCGTTTTGCCAAGGAAATTGGCTTGTTTCTGGGTTTTGTGGTGCTGGCCTTGTGGATCATGGCGCTGCTCACTTACACACCACAGGATGCTGCCTGGTCCACGTCGGGTTCGGGGGCGGTGACGCATAACCTGGCCGGGCAATTGGGCGCCTGGGTGGCCGATGGCAGTTATTTCCTTTTGGGGTTTTCGGTGTGGTGGTGTGTAGCTGCGGCCGTGCGGGTTTGGTTGAGTGCTTTGGCGCACTGGTTGCGTGGCCATGCGTTGTGGGTGCCCGACGATGCGCCGGGCACGGCGAAGGTGGCGCGTATTCGGCGGCATGTGACTTTTTGGCTGGGCCTGGTGATGTTGCTGGGCGGCAGTGTGGTGCTGGAATGGTCCCGTTTTTACAGCCTTGAGCCCCAATTGCCGGGTCATGTGGGCGGGATTATTGGATTCTGGCTGGGGCCGTTGGGCGTGTATTGGCTGGGTTTTGTGGGTTCCGCCTTGACGGCCATTGTGGCCGGGGTGGTGGGCGCAGCCCTGGTGTTCAAGTTTTCGTGGGGGCATTTGGCCGAGCGGCTGGGTGCCTGGCTGTATTCAAAAATTGAAAACCGACGTGAACAACTTGAGTTGCAGCAGGATTTTTCTTTGGGTCAGGAAGCAGCCCGGGCGCGGGAAGAGGTTTTGGTGGAGGAACGCCATGAGCGTCAGGAACATCCTGTCAAAGCGGTGGTGATCGAGCCGCTGGTGCTTGACCAGCCCAAGAGCGTGCGGGTGGCCAAGGAGCGTCAGAAGCCCCTGTTTCAGGAGTTGCTTGACACCAAATTGCCCCAGGTGGACCTGCTCGATGGTGCGCTGTTGCGCCAGGAAACCGTGGCCCCCGAGACGCTGGAGATGACCAGCCGCCTGATCGAGAAAAAGCTTCGTGACTTTGGTGTGGCGGTGACGGTGGTGCTGGCGCAGCCTGGCCCGGTCATTACCCGTTATGAAATTGAACCTGCCACCGGCGTGAAGGGTTCGCAGATTGTGGGCCTGGCCAAGGACCTGGCGCGCAGTTTGAGCCTGGTGTCGATCCGGGTGGTGGAGACCATTCCCGGCAAGAACTACATGGCTCTGGAGTTGCCCAATGCCAAACGGCAAACCATCAAGCTGTCAGAAATTTTGGGGTCCAACATTTACCACGAGGCCAAGTCGCTGCTGACCATGGGCCTGGGCAAAGACATTGTGGGTAACCCGGTGGTGGCCGACCTGGCCAAAATGCCGCACGTGCTGGTGGCCGGTACCACGGGTTCAGGCAAGTCGGTGGGGATCAACGCCATGATCTTGAGCCTGCTCTACAAGGCGGAAGCGCACGATGTACGGCTTTTGATGATTGACCCCAAGATGCTGGAAATGTCGGTGTACGAGGGCATACCGCACCTGCTGTGCCCGGTGGTGACCGACATGCGCCAGGCTGCCAATGGCCTGACCTGGTGTGTGGCCGAGATGGAACGGCGCTACAAACTGATGAGCAAGATGGGGGTTCGCAACCTGGCCGGTTTTAATGTCAAGATGGACGAGGCCAAGGCGCGTGGTGAATCTATCGGCAACCCCTTTAGCCTGACCCCGGAAGAACCCGAACCCCTGGACCGCTTGCCGCACATCGTGGTGGTGATCGACGAGCTGGCCGACCTGATGATGGTGGTGGGCAAGAAGATCGAAGAACTTATTGCCCGGCTGGCGCAAAAAGCCCGTGCCGCCGGCATTCACCTGATTCTGGCCACCCAGCGCCCCAGCGTGGATGTGATCACCGGTCTGATCAAGGCCAACATCCCCACCCGCATTGCGTTCCAGGTGTCCAGCAAGATCGACAGCCGAACCATTCTGGACCAGATGGGCGCCGAGGCGCTGCTGGGCATGGGCGACATGCTTTATATGCCCAGCGGCACTGGGCTGCCGATTCGTGTGCACGGCGCCTTTGTCAGCGACGAAGAAGTGCATCGGGTGGTGACCTACCTCAAGAGTCAGGGTGCGCCCAATTACATTGAGGGTATTCTGGAAGGTGGTACCGTTGACGGTGACGACGAGTCCATGGGCGAGGTCGGCACAGGCGGCGGCGAGAAAGACCCACTGTACGACCAGGCTGTGGAAGTGGTGCTGAAAAACCGCAAGGCCAGCATTTCGCTGGTGCAGCGCCACCTCAAGATCGGCTACAACCGGGCCGCGCGGCTGGTGGAAGACATGGAAAACGCAGGTTTGGTCAGCAGCATGAGCACCAGCGGCCAGCGTGAAATCCTGGTGCCGGCACGTAACGAATAATTTCTGAGTGTTTTGTCATGCCGGATGTGATTCGGCATCTGGGAAGTTTTTGTAGGGCGGGTTTCAACCCGCCATAAAGGTTAATTTTGAAACGATTTTTCGTGATGTTATTTTTGATTGCCGCCTATGCGGGCGGGGCTAACGCCGACGGCCTGAAAAGCCTGGAGAATTTTGTCAAGACCGTTAAAACCGGCCAGGCCACGTTTACCCAGGTGGTGACCTCGCCGGCCCGCGAAGGGCAGGCGCCCCGGGTTAAGACCTCCAGTGGTCAGTTTGAGTTTTCCCGGCCCAACCGGTTCCGCTTTGACTATGTCAAACCGTTTGTGCAAACCATCGTGGCCGACGGTCAGACGCTTTGGTTGTATGACGTTGACCTGAACCAGGTCACCGCGCGCAAGCAGGCTACGGTGCTGGGCTCAACACCAGCGGCCCTGATCGCGTCGGCAGCCGACCTGCAGGCCTTGCAAGCTGATTTTGTGCTGGCCGATGCGCCCGACAAGGACGGCTTGCAGTGGGTGCTGGCCACACCCAAATCAAAGGACGGGCAACTGCAGTCGGTAAGGGTCGGTTTCAGGGCCGGTGGTGAACCCACGATGCCAACGACCACGCTGGAGGTGCTGGAGATTGTTGACAGCTTTGGCCAGCGTTCGGTGCTGAGTTTTACCGGTTTCAAGCTCAACCCGGCCTTAGCGGCGAGCAGTTTTCAATTCAGTACACCAAAAGGTGCGGACTTGATCCGGCAGTGAGGGTGCAAATGGCCAATGGCTTGCGCAGATGGGACACAATCACGGTCCATGCGTCCCTTGCCACCTGAACACACCCCCCTGGCCGAGCGTCTGCGCCCCAAAACCCTGAGCGAGGTGGTCGGGCAGCAGCATTTGCTGGGCGAAGGCATGGCGTTACGCCTGGCCTTTGAGTCGGGTCAACCGCACAGTTGCATTTTTTGGGGGCCACCGGGTACCGGCAAAACCACCATCGCACGTCTCATGGCCAACGCGTTCGATGCCCAGTTCATCACCATCAGTGCGGTGCTGGGCGGTGTCAAGGACATCCGTGAAGCCGTTGAGAAAGCGCAGCTGGCCCAGCAACAGGGACGGCGTACGCTGGTGTTTGTCGACGAGGTGCACCGCTTCAACAAGGGCCAGCAGGACGCTTTTTTGCCGCATGTGGAAAGCGGCCTGTTCACTTTTGTTGGCGCTACCACCGAGAACCCGTCTTTTGAGGTGAATTCGGCCCTGTTGTCACGCGCAGCGGTGTATGTGTTGCAGCCGTTGACGCCGGACGATTTGAAGCAAATTGTGGCGTCGGCGCAAGCCCTGCAGGCGCTGCCGGAAATCGAGCCCAAGGCGATCGATCGCCTGGTGGCCTATGCCGATGGTGATGCGCGTCGGCTGCTCAACACGCTGGAAACGTTGGCGGTGTCAGCAACGCAGGAAAAGCGTGCCGAGATCACCGACGTGTGGCTGCTCAAGGTGCTGGGTGAGCGCATGCGCCGATATGACAAGGGCGGTGAACAGTTCTACGACACCATCTCGGCGCTGCACAAAAGTGTGCGCGGCTCCGACCCCGATGCCGCACTGTATTGGCTGGTGCGTATGCTCGACGGCGGCGCTGACCCGCGCTACATGGCTCGGCGCCTGATCCGCATGGCCAGCGAAGACATTGGTCTGGCCGACCCACGTGCGCTGCGTCTGGCGCTCGATGCCGCCGAGGTGTACGAGCGCCTGGGCACGCCGGAGGGCGAACTGGCGCTGGCCGAGTGTGTGGTGTATCTGGCCGTGGCACCCAAATCCAACGCGGTTTACAAGGCGTTTAATGAAGCGAAGGCCTTCGTCAAGCAGGACGGTACCCGGCCG
The DNA here is from genome assembly GCA_001771065.1 of Burkholderiales bacterium RIFOXYD12_FULL_59_19. Taxonomy (GTDB): domain Bacteria; phylum Pseudomonadota; class Gammaproteobacteria; order Burkholderiales; family Burkholderiaceae_C; genus Rhodoferax. Next base: position 23,726 of record MESQ01000033.1, read on the forward strand.
GTGCCCATGCACCTGCGCAATGCGCCGACCCGGTTGATGAAAGAGCTGGACTATGGCAAAGGCTACCGCTATGCGCACGATGAAGCCGATGGCTTTGCGGCGGGTGAGCGTTATTTGCCTGAAGGCATGGCCGAGCCGGGTTTTTACAGACCGGTGGCGCGCGGGTTGGAGATCAAGATTGGTGACAAGCTGCGGGCGCTCAAAGCGCGTAATGTTCAAGAACGCTGATATGGCATGGGCCTTGCATGAGTAGACCTTTTTCAAGGGTAAACCCGTGTTACTGATGCACCTTCATGGGGCGGCCTCGTGGCTACAATCTTTCCACCCAAATACGTCGTTGACAGTATTGCTGTCAATACGCCGACAACGCTCATAAGGCTGCAAAACGCGTCAGCAACCGTGTTGATACATCAACCGGCCAAAAATCGGAGAAAACTAAAGTATGGAAACCTTGATCCAGCAGATCATCAATGGTCTGGTGTTGGGCAGCATGTATGCCTTGGTCGCTTTGGGCTACACCATGGTGTACGGCATCATTGGCCTGATTAACTTCGCTCACGGCGAGGTGCTGATGGTCGGTGCCCTGACCAGCTGGACCATCATTGGTTGGATGCAAGAGGCCATGCCCGGCGCACCGGGTTGGATCATTTTGCTGATTTCGCTGGTTATTGCCTGCATCGTGGCGGCCGCGCTCAACTTCACCATTGAAAAAGTGGCTTACCGGCCGTTACGCAACAGCCCTCGGCTGGCACCTCTGATCACCGCCATCGGCATGTCGATCTTTCTGCAGACGATGGCCATGATCATCTGGAAGCCCAATTACAAACCGTTTCCGAACTTGCTTGGGGGCGAGCCCTATGAAATCGGTGGCGCCGTGATTTCATTTACCCAAATCCTGATTCTGGGGCTCACGGCCTGTGCCCTGGCCACCCTGATGTGGCTGGTCAACTACACCAAACTGGGGCGCGCCATGCGGGCAACTGCTGAAAACCCGCGGGTGGCAGCACTCATGGGGGTCAAGCCTGACCTGGTGATTTCAGCCACGTTTGTCATCGGTGCCGTGCTGGCGGCCATTGCCGGCATCATGTGGGCGGCCAACTACGGCACGGTGCAGCACACGATGGGCTTTTTGCCGGGGCTCAAGGCCTTTACCGCGGCCGTTTTTGGTGGCATCGGCAACCTGGCCGGCGCCGTGGTTGGTGGTATTTTGCTGGGCCTGATCGAGTCGCTGGGTGCGGGCTACATCGGCAAGCTCACGGGCGGCGTGCTGGGCAGCCACTACTCGGACATTTTTGCGTTTGTGGTGCTGATCATTGTGCTTACCCTAAGGCCGTCAGGTTTGCTGGGTGAGCGGGTGGCGGACAGAGCTTGAAGCTTTGCGGGACAGACCGCAGCTACGCGAAGCGAGCCAGCTCTGTCCTCAACTGATTAAGAGGTATTCATGAAACAACAAAAACAGATCATCGTATTCCTGCTGGCGGCCGTGGGTTTGCTGGTGCTGCCGTTGGTGCTGCAGGGTTTTGGCAATGCCTGGGTGCGCATTGCCGACATGGCGCTGCTGTATGTGCTGCTGGCGCTGGGCCTGAACATCGTGGTGGGTTATGCCGGCTTGCTCGACCTGGGTTATGTGGCGTTTTTTGCCATTGGCGCCTATATGTATGCCTTGCTGGCTTCGCCACACCTGATCGAAACTTTCCCGGCCATTGCGGCCATGTTCCCCGATGGCCTGCATTTGCCGATCTGGCTGGTGATCCCGGCAGCGGCTGGCCTGGCCGGGCTGCTGGGCGTGTTGCTGGGTGCGCCCACCTTGCGGCTGCGTGGTGACTATCTGGCTATCGTGACCTTGGGTTTTGGAGAAATTATTCGTGTCTTCATGAACAACCTGGACCATCCGGTCAACATCACCAACGGACCCAAAGGCTTGGGTCAAATCGACTCACTGAGTTTTTTTGGTCTGAGCTTGGGCAAGAAAGTGGAGGTGGCTGGGTTCGAGGTGCCTTCAGTGTCACTTTACTACTACCTGTTTTTGGCGCTGGTGGTGGTTAGCGTGATCATTTCGCACCGCCTGCAGTTGTCACGTGTGGGCCGCGCCTGGATGGCCATTCGCGAGGACGAAATTGCAGCCAAGGCCATGGGCATTAACACACGCAACCTGAAACTGCTGGCGTTCGGCATGGGCGCCACCTTTGGCGGTGTTTCCGGCGCCATGTTTGCGTCGTTCCAGGGTTTTATTTCGCCTGAGTCCTTCGCACTGATGGAGTCCATCATGATTGTGGCGATGGTGGTGCTGGGGGGTATTGGGCATCTGCCGGGTGTGATTCTGGGTGCCGTGGCACTGTCAGCCTTGCCCGAGGTGTTGCGTTATGTGGCGGGGCCATTGCAGAACATGACCGGCGGGCGGCTCGATGCCTCCATTCTGCGTCAGTTGTTGATTGCGCTGGCCATGATCATTGTGATGTTGCTGCGTCCGCGTGGTTTGTGGCCATCGCCAGAACACGGCAAATCCCTGCAAACCACCAAGCCCTGATGCGGCCCCATTAGAAAAGAATTGACATGACAGACACCGTACTCAATGTTAGCGGCGTGTCCAAGCGTTTTGGTGGCCTTCAGGCCTTGAGCGATGTGGGCATCCTGATCAAGCGCGGCCAGGTCTATGGCCTGATTGGTCCCAATGGCGCCGGTAAAACCACGTTTTTTAACGTGCTCACCGGGTTGTACACCCCGGACACTGGTAGCTTTGAGCTGGCCGGCAAGCCCTACCAGCCGACTGCGGTGCATGAGGTGGCCAAGGCCGGCATTGCTCGCACGTTCCAGAATATTCGACTGTTTGCCGAAATGACGGCACTGGAAAACGTGATGGTGGGCCGCCATGTGCGTACCCATTCGGGCTTGATTGGCGCGGTGTTTCGTACCCCTGGTTTCAAGCAGGAAGAAGCAGCCATTGCCCAGCGTGCGCAGGAGTTGCTGGACTACGTGGGCATTAGCAACCTGGCCGACTACAAAGCCCGTACCCTGAGTTATGGCGACCAGCGGCGCCTGGAGATTGCCCGTGCCCTGGCCACCGACCCGCAGCTGATTGCCCTGGACGAGCCCGCAGCCGGTATGAACAGCACCGAAAAAGTGATGCTGCGCGAGTTGATCGACAAAATCCGCAACGACAACCGCACCATTTTGCTGATCGAGCACGACGTGAAGCTGGTCATGGGCCTGTGCGACCGCGTCACCGTGCTCGACTACGGCAAACAAATTGCCGAAGGCACGCCGGCCGATGTCCAGCGCAACGACAAAGTGATTGAAGCCTACCTAGGCACCGGAGGACACTGACATGGCGCAAGTATTATTAAAAGTCAAAGGCCTCAAAGTGGCTTACGGTGGCATTCAAGCTGTCAAAGGCGTTGATTTTGAGGTCTGTGAGGGCGAACTGGTGTCACTGATTGGCTCCAACGGGGCGGGCAAAACCACCACCATGAAAGCCATCACCGGCTCATTGGGCATGGCCGATGGTGACATTGAGTACCTTGGAAAAAGCATTCGTGGCCAGGGCCCCTGGGACCTGGTCCGGCAAGGGCTGGCCATGGTGCCTGAAGGTCGCGGTGTATTTACCCGCATGACCATCACAGAAAACCTGCAAATGGGCGCTTATATTCGCAATGACAAAGCCGAAATTTTGCTGGACGTTGACAAGGTGTTTACCATTTTTCCAAGGTTGAAAGAGCGCAAGGACCAGTTGGCGGGCACCATGAGCGGTGGTGAACAGCAGATGCTGGCCATGGGCAGAGCCCTGATGAGTCGCCCCAAGGTGTTGCTGCTGGACGAGCCTTCCATGGGCCTGGCACCCATCATGGTGGACAAAATTTTTGAAGTCGTGCGCGAGGTTTATGCGCAAGGCGTCACGATCCTGCTGGTGGAACAAAATGCAAGCCGGGCGCTGGCCATTGCCGACCGTGGTTATGTCATGGATTCGGGCCTGATCACCATGACGGGCGACGCCAAAACCATGTTGCATGACCCCAAGGTGCGGGCCGCGTACTTGGGTGAATGAGGGCTGCTGGCTTTCCGGCTGCTTGTTAAGTGCCTGAAACCAAGCGCAGCGCCAGCGCGTTGTGCCGCTCAATCAGTGGCCCAAGTTCCAGGCTGATCAGTTGCCTCTGGCGTACCACGACCCGTCCGTTGACCACGGTGTAGGCGGCTGGCGGGCTGGCACACAGCAGCAGGGTGGCCACCGGGTCATGGACAGCGCCGCCGGCGAAGGCCAGGGTGCGCAAATCAAACAGCGCCAGGTCAGCGCACATGCCCACTGCCAGATGGCCGATGTCGCTGCGGCCCAGTACCTGCGCCCCGCCACGTGTTGCCATGGTCAGGGCGTCGCGCGCGGTCATTTCAGCCGGACCCAGATCGCAGCCATAAAAGCTTTGTTTTAGGCCGCCGGTGTTGACACGAATTTCCGGTGGTTGCATGGCTCGGCCCACCCGTGCCAGCAGCAGGGCCTGGCGCGCTTCGTTGACCAGATGGGCGGCGTCATTGCTGGCGCTGCCGTCCACACCCAGACCGACCGGAACGCCGGCATCAAGCATCTTGCGGATCGGCGCAATGCCGCTGGCCAGGCGCATGTTGCTGCACGGGCAATGCGCTACACCGGTGTGGCTGGCGGCAAACAGGCGGATGCCCGCCTCATCAAGCTTGACGCAGTGGGCGTGCCAGACATCCGGGCCGAGCCAGCCCAGCTCCTGTGCGTATTCGGCGGGGGTGCAGTTGAATTTTTCGCGGCTGTAGGCCAGGTCGTGGTCGTTTTCCGCCAGATGGGTGTGCAGGCGTACGCCGTAGCTACGCGCCAGCAGGGCAGATTCACGCATCAGGTCGCGGCTGACGCTGAAAGGCGAGCAAGGTGCCACCGCCACGTTGACCATGGCCCCGTGGCCATGGCTGTGATAGGTCTCGATCAGGCGCCGGGTGTCCTGCAGTATGAAAGCCTCTGACTCGACCACGCTGTCGGGGGGCAAGCCGCCTTGTGACTGGCCCACACTCATGCTGCCGCGGCTGGCGACAAAACGCATGCCAATAACGCGGGCTGCCTCGATGCTGTCGTCGAGTCGAACGCCGTTGGGATAAATGTAGAGGTGGTCGCTGCTGGTGGTGCAGCCGCTCAGCAGCAGCTCGGCCATGGCCACCTGCGTGCTGACATGCACCATGTCCGGTGTGAGCCCCGCCCAGATCGGGTACAGGCCGCGCAGCCAACCGAACAGCTCGGCGTTTTGCACCGCCGGAATCGCCCGGGTGAGGCTTTGGAACATGTGGTGGTGGGTGTTGATCAGGCCTGGGGTCACCAGGTGACCGCGTGCATCGATCACCTCATCGGCAGTTTGTGGCAGCTCTGCCGCTGGGCCAATGGCCATGATGCGGTGGCCCTGAATCAGGATCGACGCATCGCGCAGCTCATGTGCCAGCGCCGGGTTGATGTGGTCAAAGGTGGCGATGCAGTGGGCGTTTTGGATGAGGAGCGTGCGCAAGAAAGGAGTCCTGAAGAGCGGGTCAAACGGCATGAATCGTAGCAAAACCAGCTTTCAGCGCACGCCTTTCGTGCCAAAGCCCGGTCACATGGCCCAATTACCATGCCTTACAGTCGTTCGACCACACACAATTTGAATCGCACCCCCATCGCCCTGTGGCTTCGACGGAATTTTTCCATGTTCGTTGATCTTTCTCAAGTTTCTCAAGGGGCAGGCGCTGCAAAGTAGCGTTTATGTTTACCGTCAACACCATTGATCCCAGCGCCCAATCTCAAAATATTGCCCGTGGCCAGCTCTTGCTGCAACGTGGTGGTAAGCCGGTTTGGGTCAGTTACATTGAATCCGGGCGAGTGGCGCTGGGTGTTCTTGAGGACGGTGCCATGGAGCATCAGATTGGTGTGCTCGAAGGCCCCTGCTGGCTCGATGCCAGCTCGGCCGTACTCAGGTTGCCGCATCTGGTGGATGCGTTGGCAGACACCCCGGTGCAATTGCGCCAGGTCAGCATGGCAGATTTCAGCAAAGGCATTGACGACCTGCCCGAAGCGGCCCAGTCCGTGCTGTCAGACGTGGCCATGGCGCACCGCCGGCAAACCGAATTTGCCGTGAGCAGACTGGCCAAGGATGCTGAGGCGCGTTGTGCCGAGTGGTTGCTCAGCCATGCCCAGTCGGGTGCCCAGGGCCAGATGGCGGTGGAGTTGCATCAGCGCAAGCGCAGCATTGCCGTGCAACTGGGCATTGCCCCCGAGACTTTCTCGCGTGTGCTGCGCCACCTGCGCGAGCAAAGCATGATCAGTGGCTCGGGCCGCGTGCTCAATCTGGTCAACCTTAACGCACTGCGCTCGCTGGCCGGAGTCTGAGACTTTGCGGGTCAGACCACTCGCGCAGCGACGTGCTCTGACCCCAACTAACTTGAGTCTTTGCGGGTCAGACCACTCGCGCAGCGACGTGCTCTGACCCCAACTGATTAAGTTTGCAACGCCCACAACATCCGTTCCGCCGTGGCCGGTGCATTCAGTTGCACCACTTGCCCGTCGCCACGCGCCTGGGCTACGGCCTCACGCAGGGCCTCAAAGACGCTGATGGCCAGCATAAACGGCGGTTCGCCCACCGCCTTGGATCCAAACACGTTGTCCTCGGGGTTGGGTTCTGGCCATAAATCGACCTTGAAATGGGCTGGCACATCGCCGGCCGTGGGTATTTTGTAGGTGCTGGGTGCATGCGTGCTCAGTGTGCCCTGCTCGTTCCATACCAGCTCTTCAGTGGTTAGCCAGCCCATGCCCTGCACAAAACCGCCTTCAATCTGGCCGATGTCGATGGCCGGATTGATGGAGCGGCCCACGTCGTGCAAGATGTCCACTTTCAATACACGGCTCTCGCCGGTCAGGGTGTCGATGGCCACCTCGGTGCAGGCGGCGCCGTAGGCAAAGTAATAAAAAGGCCGACCCGTCAAGGTGGTTTTGTCGTAGTGGATTTTGGGGGTACGGTAAAAGCCATCGCTCCAGAGCTGGATCCGGTTGGCGTAAGCCAGCGCCACGACTTCTTTAAAACTGCGCGTGGCCTGGGGCGTGATCACCTGGCCTGCGGCAAATTGCACGGCACCGGCGCCCACGCCGTCCAGGCCACAGACAAAAGCCGCCAGGTTGTCGCGCACATGGCGTGCGGCAAACTGGGCAGCGCGGCCATTGAGGTCGGTGCCCGCCGAGGCCGCAGTGGCCGAGGCATTGGGGACCTTGCTGGTGTCGCTGGCGCTGACCCGCACTTGGTGCAAGGGTACCCCCAGCTCGTCGGCTACGATTTGGGCCACTTTGGTGTGCAGGCCTTGCCCCATTTCGGTGCCGCCATGGTTGACTGTGATGCTGCCGTCCAGGTAAACATGCACCAGCGCCCCGGCCTGGTTGAACAGCGTGGCGGTGAAGCTGATGCCGAATTTGACTGGCGTGAGTGCGATGCCGCGTTTGATGACGGCATTGTTCTGGTTCCAGTTGGCAATGGCTTCGCGTCGTTGCTGGTACTGGGCTGTCTGTGCCAGCTGTGTGATCAGGGGCAGCAGGATGTTGCCCTCGACTTGCATGCCATAGTGTGTGGTGTTGCGTTGCACCTCACAAACTTCATCGCTGTACAGGTTGTGCTGCCGCACGGCGAGCGGGTCCAGCCCCAGATGGCGCGCGATGTCGCCCAATATGGCCTCGGTGACGACCATGCCCTGCGGCCCCCCAAAGCCGCGAAACGCGGTGTGGCTCTGGGTGTTGAGTTTGCAGCGGTACGAGGTGATCTCCACGTCCTGCAAAAAGTAGGCGTTGTCAGCATGAAAAATCGCCCGATCCGCCACCGGGCCCGACAAATCGGCGCTGAAGCCGCAGTGCGCCAGCATCTGCAGCTGCAGGCCGCACAACCTGCCACTGTCATCAAAACCCACGTGGTAGTCATAGCTGAACGGATGGCGTTTGCCGGTGATGAGAAAATCATCATCGCGGTCGAGCCGCAGCTTCACGGGTCGCTTCATTTTGTGCGCTGCCAGCGCTGCCCAAACAGCCAGATGGCCGGCCTGCGTTTCCTTGCCACCAAAGCCGCCGCCCATGCGCCGGCATTGCACCGTGACCGCATGGTTGTCCAGCTTCAGCGCATGGGCTACCCAGTGCTGCACTTCGCCGGGGTGCTGGGTGCTGCTGTGAACCAGCCACTGGTTTTGCTCCTGCGGCAGCGCATAAGCCACCTGGCCTTCCAGGTAAAAGTGTTCCTGGCCGCCGACCTCCAACGTGCCCTGCAGGGTGTGCGCTGCGCTGGCCAGGGCCAGGGCCGCATCACCCCGGCGCACGGTTACCGGCGGCAGCACAAAGCTTTGTGCCTTGAGCGCTGCGCGTACGTCCAGGATGGCGGGCAGCGCCTCAATCTGGGGCACCACCAGCCGTGCCGCACGGCGTGCCAGCATCACGCTGTCGGCCACCACCAGGCCAATCACTTGGCCGACGTGTTGCACCGTGTCTATTGCAAACACGGGTTCATCGCCGGCAAAGGCGGCCAGCACCTTGCTGCCTGGCACATCGGCGGCCAGCAACACGGCGTGCACACCGGGCAGGGCCAGCGCCGCCTGCGTGTCGACCCCCAGCAGCTTGCCGTGCGCCACCCTGGACAGCACGGGCGCGGCGTACAGCGTGCCGCGCAGTTCCGCAATGTCGTCGATGTAGGTCGCAGCACCGGCAATGTGTGCAGCCGCACTCTCGTGCGGGTGGGACTGGCCACTGGTCAGGGTGGATTCAGCGCCCAGAGGCAGAGCGGCGTTCATGCGTTTTCTCCTTGCAAAGTCAAGGTCGCCAGGCTGGTGTCGGTCACGCCCTGGCTTTCCAGCCAGAAGCGTTGCATCAGCCCATCGAGCACCTGTATTCGGTAGGCGGCACTGGCACGCATGTCCGAAATCGGTTGAAACTCGCTGCGTAGGCAAGCTTTTGCCGTATTGACAGTGTCTTGTGTCCATGCCTGACCCGTCAGCGTGGCCTCGGTTTGCCGGGCACGCACGGGTGTTGCTGCCACACCACCAATGCCGATCGAAGCCTCAGCGACGCGGCCGTCCTGCACTTGCAGCTTGACGCCCAAGCACACCGCAGAAATGTCGTCCTCACATCGTTTGGAGATTTTGTAGACCCGCAGCAACTCATCAGTCTGTGGCAGCGGCACGCGGACAAAGGCCAGCACTTCGTCGGCCGTCATGACGTTTTTGCGGTAGCCGGTGTAGAGGTCCTCCAGCAGCAGTTCGCGCTGGCCGCGCAGACTCATCAGCACCACGCTGGTGCGCAGGGCGATCAACAGCGGCATGCTGTCGCCAATCGGTGAACCGTTGGCGATATTGCCACCCAGTGTGCCGGCATGGCGCACCGGCAGGCCGGCGAAGCGGCTGAAGAAGGCGTGTAAATGCGGCCGATCCGATTCCAGCGCGGCAAAGGCGTCATTCAGGCTGACGGCGGCGCCGATGACGGTGTGACCGTCCTGCACCTTGATGGTCTTGAGTTCAGCCACACGCGTGAGGTCAAGCACCTGGGCAAAATCCATGTGCATCTTGTTGACCCACAAGCCGACATCGGTGCAGCCAGCCACCAGTTGGGTCTGCGGCCGGGCGGTCCGGGCTGCCAGCAGGGCGTCGAGGCGGGTTGGTGCGTCGTAGGAACAGGCGGCTTCCTGGGTTCGGTTCGCTGGCGCGATGGACGCCAACTGCTGGCGCAAGCGCGCCTCGTTCAGCTTCACCCGGGGCAGGGCGCCCATCTGCTCGGCCGCGTCCAGAATGGGCCGGTAACCAGTGCAGCGGCACAGGTTGCCCGACAGCGCCTCTTGTGCCTGGGTACGGCTGACAGGTTGGCCTTTGAGCACCTTGTTCTGGTACAGGCCAAACAGGCTCATGGCAAAGCCGGGGGTGCAAAAGCCGCACTGGCTGGCGTGGCACTGGTGCAGCGCTTGTTGCACCGGATGCGCTGTGCCGTCCACGGCGGCCAGGTCAGCGGCGGTCCAAAGCGCCATGCCATCGACGGCGTGCGCCATTTTGATGCAACTGTTGACGGCGCTGTAGCTGATCTGCTCGTCCTGCAAGTCCGCCAGAACTACAGTGCAGGCACCGCAGTCGCCTTCGTTGCAACCTTCTTTGGTGGCGCTGTGGGCCAGGTCTTCGCGCAGCAATTGCAGCAGCGTGCGGGTGGGCGGGACGTGCTGCAGCGTGACGATCTCGCCGCGCCAGACAAATTGCAGGATGGGTGGGTTCATGAAAGCACTCACAAGCTAAGGGTTGATGGTGATCCGTGGCACCACGGGCACAAGCATAGAGCAAATGTCGTACCCGATCACCACGAAGTGGATGCGAACTGGCATTGATCTTGCAAGTTTTTTCTGGGGGTGTGACCCCTGGCCAAAGCAAAAATCCAGATTTCAAGGCATTTTGCTGGTAAAAACAGCACCTAACCCAATTGACAAAATTGCTCATGACCACGCCCCGTCTTCAACTGTCCGGCATCACCAAACGTTATCCCAGCGTGGTGGCCAACAGTGACGTGAGCCTGACGGTAATGCCCGGCGAGACCCACGCGGTGCTCGGTGAAAACGGCGCCGGCAAGTCCACCCTGATGAAAATCATTTACGGTTCGGTCAAGCCCGATGCCGGTGAGGTCAGGATCAATGGCCAGCTCATGCAGATCAGAAACCCAAAAGATGCACGGGCCAACGGCATCAGCATGGTGTTTCAGCATTTCAATTTGTTCGACACCTTGACGGTGGCAGAAAACGTCTGGCTCGGCCTGGCGCGCGATTCCCTGGACCAGGTGACGGCCAGCATCGTGGCCAAAGCCACCGAGTACGGGCTCGACATTGACCCCGAGCGCCCGGTGCACACTCTGAGCGTGGGCGAAATGCAGCGGGTTGAAATTATCCGTGCCCTGCTGACGCGTCCGGAATTGCTGATTCTGGATGAGCCAACTTCGGTGCTGACGCCCCAGGCCGTTGACAAGCTTTTTGTGGTGTTGAAAAAGCTGGCCAGCGAGGGCTGCAGCATTTTGTACATCAGCCACAAATTGCATGAAATACGTGAGCTGTGTAATGCCTGCACGGTGTTGCGTGGTGGTAAGGTGACCGGTGTCTGCAACCCATCCGAGGAATCCAATGCCTCTTTGTCACGCATGATGATTGGCGCCGAACCGCCGCAGCTGCAGCACCGCCCGCAGCAGGCCGACGCCGTGGTGCTGGCAGTGAATGGGCTCAGTCTGGAGCGCGACGACCAGTTTGGTGTGGACCTGGAGGGCATTGATCTGCAGGTGCGTGGCGGCGAGGTGGTGGGTATTGCCGGCGTGTCGGGCAATGGCCAAAAGGAACTGATGTATGCCTTGTCGGGTGAAGACGGCCGTGCCCCCAAAGGGAGCATTCGCATGGGGGAGACCGATGTGTCGGCCCTGCACCCCGGTGAACGCCGCAAGCTGGGGTTGCACTTTGTGCCGGAAGAGCGGCTTGGACGCGGCGCAGTGCCGACCCTGAGCCTGGCGCACAACCTGCTGTTGACACGCACCGGCTCCATTTCCTTGCCGAAGTTTGCCGGTGGCTGGATCAAGGTGGGCGCGCTGGAGCAGCATGCGGCGCAGCTCATCAAAACGTTCAATGTCAAGGCCGGCGGCCCGCGCGCGCTGGCGCGGTCGCTGTCGGGTGGCAATCTGCAAAAGTTCATTGTCGGCCGCGAGATCGACGCCCAGCCCAAGCTGTTCATCGTTTCGCAGCCGACCTGGGGTGTGGATGTGGGTGCGGCGGCCCAAATTCGGGGCGAAATTCTGGCGCTGCGTGACGCCGGTTGCGCCGTGCTGGTGGTCAGTGAAGAACTTGAGGAATTGTTTGAGGTGAGTGACCGTTTGCATGTGATTTCCAAAGGCCAGTTGTCACCTTCGGTGCCGATTGCCGACGCCAGCATTGAGCGCATCGGGGTATGGATGAGCGGCCTTTGGGACGACGACCTGCAGCGCCATCTGGCCGAGCTTGAAGAGACCACCGAGCCTGGTTTGACGGGCGTTCCAGGAGCCAACCATGCTCAAGCTTGAAGCGCGCCCGGAGCCCTCCAGGGTCTGGACCTATGGCTCGCCGCTGCTGGCGCTGCTGGTCACGGTGCTGATTGGTGCGCTGATGTTCTTGGCGCTTGGCAAAGACCCGATCAAGGGCCTGGAGATGTTTTTCTGGCTACCGGTTCACAACGCCTACGCGGTCGGTGAGTTGCTGGTCAAAGCCACGCCGCTGTTGATCATTGCGCTGGGTCTGGCGGTGTGTTTCCGCTCCAACGTGTGGAACATTGGCGCGGAGGGCCAGTACATCATCGGGGCGATTTTTGCCGGCGGCATCGCGCTGCTGGCCAACGCCGACAGCAGCCGCTGGATTGTGGTGCCCATTCTGCTGGCGGGTGTGTTCGGCGGCATGTTGTGGGCCAGTCTGACGGCGCTGTTACGCGACCGCTTTCACGCCAACGAGATCTTGGTGAGCCTGATGCTGGTGTATGTGGCGGTCCAGGTGCTGAGTTATCTGGTGGGCGGGCCCTGGAAAGACCCGATGGGCTTCAACTTTCCGCAAAGCAAGACATTCGAGGCGGTGACCCGCATCCCGCGTTTGTTTGAGGGTTCGCGCGTGAGTATTGGCGCGCTGCTGGCCTTGCTGAGTGTGGCCGGGCTGTGGGTATTTTTGTTTCGTACCCGTGCCGGGTTGGCCTTGCAGGTGGGCGGGCTGGCGCCGGCGGCAGCGCGTTACGCCGGCTTTTCGTCACGCAAGGCGCTGTGGACGGCACTGCTGATGTCGGGTGGCGCGGCGGGCCTGGCCGGGGCGCTGGAGGTGGCCGGGCCGATTGGTCAGCTCACGCCGTATGTGCCGGCGGGCTACGGTTTTGCCGCCATCATCGTGGCGTTTGTGGGCCGTCTGCACCCGGTTGGCATGGTGTTTTCTGCCATTTTGATGAGCATGTTTTACATTGGTGGTGAATTGGCGCAGTCGCGCCTGGGGCTCACCAAGTCGCTCACCGGCGTGTTTCAGGGGCTGCTGTTGTTCAACTTGCTGGCCTGCGACACGCTGGTCAATTACCGTCTGAAGTGGAGCAAGTGATGGAATCCTATGCCTTGCTGCTGGCTGCCACGCTTAACGCGGGCACGGTGCTGGCCATCGCCTCACTGGGTCTGTTGATCAACGAAAAAGTGGGTATTGTCAATTTGGGCGCAGAGGGCATGATGTTATGCGCCGCCATTGCCGGTTTTGCCACCGTGGTCACCACCGGCTCTGACATCATGGGTTTTGTTGCGGGCATGGCCGTGGGCGCGGTGTTGGCGGCTATTTTTGGCGTGCTGGTGATCTGGCTCAACACCAACCAGTACGCCACCGGCCTGGCTTTGACGCTGTTTGGCACCGGGTTTTCGGCTTTTGTCGGTACCAACTTTGTGCAGGCCAAAATTCCCGAACGTGCCAGCTTCGCCATTCCTGGCCTGTCCGACATTCCCTGGTTTGGCCCGGCCCTGTTTCGCCATCATCCGCTGGTCTACCTCACGGTGCTGCTGGCGCTGGTGCTGATCTGGTTCATGTACCGCACCCGCAATGGCTTGGTGATGCGCAGCGTTGGTGAAAACCCGGAGTCGGCCCATGCGTTGGGTTACCCGGTGCGCCTGATCCGGCTGCTGGCCGTGGTGGTTGGTGGTGCGCTGTGTGGCCTGGCAGGGGCTTATCTCTCGGTGGTTTACACGCCTTTGTGGGTCGAAGGCATGGTGGCTGGCAAAGGCTGGATTGCGCTGGCCTTGACCACCTTTGCCACCTGGCGTCCGGCCCGCGTGCTGCTGGGGGCCTATCTGTTTGGTGGTGTCACCATGCTGCAGTTTCACCTGCAGGGCATCGGGGTGGATGTGCCGCCGCAGTTTTTGAGCATGTTGCCCTATGTGGCCACCATTGTGGTGCTGGCGTTGATCTCACGCAACCCGCAGTGGATCCGCATCAACATGCCGGCCAGCATTGGCAAACCGTTTTACCCTGGGGCCTGATTTTTCAGGTTCATAATTCCATTTTTCTCGCTGTCCAACCTGTCCCTTGATAAGGAAATTACATGACTGATCTGCAAAAACGCTCGCTGTTCAAAGCAGCCGCACTGACCGCCGTGGCCGCTGCCGCGCTGGTGGGCTGTGGCAAAAAGGAAGAACCGGCGCCTGCGCCGGCACCGGTGGCGGCTGCGCCAGCGCCAGCGCCCAAGCCTGAGCCTCTGAAAATTGCATTCGCCTACGTTGGCCCGGTGGGTGACGGCGGCTGGACCTTTGCCCATGACAACGGTCGCAAGGCGCTGGAAGCAGAGTTTGGCGACAAGATTGCCACCTCCTTTGTTGAAAACGTGCCCGAATCGGCTGATGCCGAGCGCGTGTTGCGCGACATGACCGGTCAGGGCAACAAGCTCATTTTTGGCACCACCTTTGGTTACATGGAGCCCATGCTCAAGGTGGCTGCTGACAACGCAGGCATCAAGTTCGAGCATGCCACCGGCTACAAGCAGGCCGACAACATGCGCACCTACGACAGCCGTACCTACGAAGGTGCGTACATGGCCGGCGTGATTGCCGGTGCCATGACCAAAACCAACACGCTGGGTGTGGTCGGCTCAATCCCGATCCCTGAGGTGGTCCGCAACATCAACGCCTTCACGCTCGGTGCGCAAAGCAGCAACCCCAAGGTGAAAACCAAAGTCGTGTGGGTGAACGGCTGGTTCGACCCACCCAAAGAAACCGAAGCCGCCACCAGCCTGATCAATGGCGGTGCTGACGTGTTGTTCCAGAATACCGATTCCCCTGCTGTGCTCAAGACCGCCGAAGCCAAGGGCAAACGCGCCTTTGGCTGGGACTCTGACATGACCGCCTATGGCCCAAAAGCCCATTTGGCCTCGGCTGTGATCAACTGGGGTCCGTACTATATCAAGGCCACCAAGGAAGCCATGGACGGCAGCTGGAAGGGTGGCACGGCCGCCTGGTGGGGCGTGAAGGAAGGCGCTATCGACATCGTTTCCATCGCTGAAGACGTGCCCGCCGAGACCAAGGCCAAAGTGGAAGAGGTCAAAAAAGGCCTGGCAGACGGCAGCTTTGCCATCTGGAAAGGCCCCATCACCGACAACACCGGCAAGGTGCAGGTAGCCAAAGACACGGTGGCTGACGACAAGTTCCTGGGCGGCCTGAACTTCTACGTCAAGGGCGTTGAAGGCAAGGTGCCGGGCGCCAAGTAAATCGGGTTTAAACCCTGATGCAAAAAGCCGCCTTCGGGCGGTTTTTTTGCGGACTGCGTGCGGGGTGGATCGGCGGGTTAACTGATTTGGGGGCAATGGGACAGTGGTGCCAACTACCGCTTCATAACCGAACGTCGTCGGCCACCGAGGAGCCGAAGGCAAGTAAGGTGGACCAATTAGCCTGCTGCGTCCGAAACCAGCGGAAATGCGTCTGGGTTTCGTATGGACTGCACCGATAAATCGACGTCCAACCCCGGCCAATAAAGATGGTCGGGGGTAGGCCACTGAACTTCTGATATCTGTTCAATCGTCCCCTTTCGAAACCAGGGGAATTGATCGAAGGGCACAAGCAGTTCCTCGTCGGCAAGGAGAAGCCAAAAGCCGTGCTTCGAAATGTGGGTAACTTCAACCGCCAAAGTGGTGGTTCCAGGCATCTTGGATCTCCTTCAGGTGTGCATTCACAACTACTTGCGCTTGCCGAATTTGCGCAGCAGAAAGACCAGTATGGTTGGCTAAAACTACCTGCGGTGTAAGCCAAAACTTCGCTTCGCCGTCTGCGTGCGCAACATGCACATGAATGCGTGTCTCCTCCCGAGAAAAAAAGAAGAGACGAAATTGACCGTCGCGAACAATGGTAGGTGCCATGCCGGTACTGTAACCAACTTATTCTCCATCAGGCTAACGTCGAAGCTACGCGGCGCGCTTGCGCGGTGTCCAACCTGAGCGAGATACACCGTGTTTCAGCAAATTGCTTGCAGCCTTTTGATCATCCCATTCAAACTTGAACATGCGAAATACCTGAAAGGTTTAACGTTTGAGGTAACTGGCCTGCTGCGGCTTTATGCGGCGGGTCGGGTTGATCGCAGGGTTGGGCTGCTATGCGGGAAAGCTCGGATAGCAGTTCATTTATGCAGTCAGATACGTTTCTTGACGTATCAACAACGATCCTGTCTACGGTCCAATCGTCATACTCGCGATTCTCCACTTCGTTCCACGTTGGTAGCTTCATCCCCGGCACGGTGCAGATGCGGGTCTCAACCCGCCGACGATGCTCCTGGGTATCGGAGCAAATGACCTCGATGTTGACATGGCGAGCCCGTGTTTCCTGAGCGACTTGCGCCCACTCACGGCGGGTTAACTCGATTGGATTACAGGAATCTGCGATCACGTTCACTCCCAAGCGTAGATTGTCAGCCGCAATCCGGTATGCCAATCGATAGCCTTCGCCCTGTACATCGACAGAACACAAATCTCTCAACCCTTGCTCAATAGTATCGATCCGCAGATAGGCGCTATGCAGCCGCTGCGCGACCAACTGAGCAAGAGTAGTTTTCCCGCTTCCGGGAAGGCCGGAGAAAATATAAAGGGTCGGTCTATCGGGGATCATGTCTGCCTCATAGAAGCCCAACGTTCAAGGTCAGGGGTGCTGCGCGGCTTTATTGCGCAGCGTCCCCTGCACCGCCGGGTTGGGCCTAGACCGCGCGTTGCCACCGAACGGCCCCAATAGATTTGAACTTGGATATACCCAGAGCACCCCGCTCATTGCGGGACTTGGAACCCGGAGCTGTTAGCGCAGCAATGACTGCCTCACGCGGCGCCTCGTAAATGACTTTGGCCTCGAAATTTTCATCAAGGAGAACAAGCAAGACAGCGTCAAATTCCTTCTTGATGTCGATGGAGCCAATGCGCTGGCCAGGCTTGCAGCCTTCAAGTACGCACCGACCTTTGATTTGAAGCCGGAACGTTTGACCATCACGAATTTCGGTAGCGTCGTAGCCAGACTGTCTCGCGGGCGTAAGTTCAACGCCGAGAATGCGCGCGGCCTCGTACTCGGCAACCTCTCCGGTGATGCCCAATGGCTTGCCAGTTAGGACGCGGTATCGCTGGGCAAGCTTCTTTGCTTCAGCCAATATTTCGAGTGCCAGAGCGGTGGTCATGGAAAGGCCGAACGACTAGCGTTTATCTTGCGCGCCGTAATGCTGAAACAAACTATGAACGCCTCCTGCGCAAGATAAACCTTGTTGGACTGAACTGCCACCACAGCCGGTGGCGACAAAGGGGATTGAAAGCTTCGCACTGCCCGTGTGATGCGATTATGCACGGGCTTATCGTCGTGCCAGGTGTCCAGCGTTGCAGCAGAATCGTAGATTGGGCTCCAATCTGAAGCACAAGCCGCGCAGCTTGTGCCTCTTGGCGGTCTTGAGCGACGACGCACACAACCCCACCCCCACACGCCTGTCGTGCGATGTAACCCCGTGTTGACAAAACTCACGCGGTGTCATGGTGGCCCTCGGTTGGGCGGCAAGGCTGAAAAAACCTGGGGTGGCAAACGGGCCTGCCCCTGCAACATGGCCGTGACCTGCAAACGCCCCACCTTGCAGCACGGGCACAGGCCCACATCCATCTTCGCCACGCGCACCATGAACCCTTGGGCCGACTTCATGGCCTTGGCATTGGGTTGTGGCATCTGCAACGCAAGCCTGGCCGCATTGAGCTTGACCGCTTTGCAGCTTGACGCCAGCACG
>MESQ01000034.1 GCA_001771065.1 Burkholderiales bacterium RIFOXYD12_FULL_59_19
TGGTTAAAGGTTCCGCGTGCCATCGCTCGCCGGAAAATCAAGATACATGGTCACGACTGGAAGCCAAAGTAAGTGCCATTCGGGCTAAGGTGGCTGATTCCGGGGTGTTGACAGGCGGCTTACACGCACGGCACGGCGACTGGGTCATGCGCATGCGGTGTTGAAGCGAAATCACGCGCGAAGCTGCTGAAAAGTACCCGGCATGCCTTCTGCGCGCCTTTCGCTCCAAAGCCCGGTCACATGACCCAATCACCCTGCCTCAGGGTACTTCAACCGCACACAGTTTGAATCGCAACCCAGGTGCAAGAGCTGGTCACCAGCAGTTCTGCAATCCATAACGCCAGCGTCAGCTGGCTTGCCCGAAGTTCTTGAGCTTGGTATAAATACGGCCACCCATCTTTTGAACACCGACCAAGGAGAAATGAATGCCAACCGTGAAACTTTACCCCGGCTGGGTTCTGGCCGCCTGTCTAACGTCCATGACTGCCACGGCCCAGCCCATCCCTGTAACGCTTGACAGCGACATCAGCCTGGACTGCCAAGCTATCCAAACCGAACAGGCGCGTCTGAAAGAGACCATTGCTGCTGGCAACAACGACCCCAGCATTGGCAAGGCCGCCGCTGCAGGCACCGCCAACGCAGGCGCTCAGCTGGCTGGCTCGATCGCGGCGCAGAGCGCGGGTATTTTTGGCAGTCTGGGTGGACTGCTGAGCAAGGCCGCCGGGTCAGTTGCCCAGCAACAGGTCGAAGAACGGCTGGCGCCAGATGCACTGTCGGTACAGCATGCCAAACAAGCGCAGGCACGCACTGACTTTTTGTCCAAATTGTCCCAGGCCAAGGCGTGCCGTGCTAATGACGCCAGCTTTGCCGGTAGCCCCCTGTCGTCGGCCGAATTTGCCGCACTCTCCAGCGGACCGTCTGCCGGTGTGGTGAAGCCACTGACGGCAGCTGCTGCCGCCGACGCGCTGGCGCAGCCGGTGACGCTGCTGGCACAGCCCTTGACTTTTGAGGGTGACCTCAAGTTGGGTGGCAAACGTTTTTACCTGGCCGAGTTCCGCGTGCTCTACGAGGTTGCGGGCGAGGTTGCCGCCCGTACCAACGCAGGTTATATGCCTGGCACCAACTACGGCGCCACCAGCTCGCGGATCAAATACCAGGTACCTCAGGTAGACGTGGCCGCGTTGCAGGCGCTGACCGACAAGGCTTTTACTGACTTTCAACAGCGTCTGCAGGGTGCGGGTGTGACGCTAGAGCCGACTGACGCCTTCATTTCCCAGCATGGTGCCGTCTACCCGGCCACCGAGGCCGGCAGCACGGTAGATTCGCCTGTCTACGTCGAAGAAAACCTTGGCCACACCGAGCGCAAATACATGGTGTTCGCACCCACCGGTATGAAACTCCAACCACGCGGCTTTGCCGGTCTGGGCGCAGGCAACATCGGTACCCGCATGGACTGGGTCAAAAACAAGTTTGAGGGCCTCAACGTCGGGGTCGCGCTGAATTTCACCGCCCTGGAAACCTCTGGCTCGGGCTCTTCGATCCTGCATCGCGACGGCGCCAGCACCTCGGCCCAGCCTGTGATGAGCATCGCTACACCTTCAGGCTCCGTGGTTGCCCAAGGCCATGTTGATGCCGGGGCCCTGTACATGCCCAAGCCGACGGTGGTACCTGGCGACTTTGCCAAAATGCGCGAGACCGGCGGCTTCGACACCCAGAAAGACGCTGGTGTCAAAGGATTGCAGATGTTGGGCAACCTGATGGGTGTTGCCGCCAACAAATCCAAGACGGTGGAAATGGCACTCGATCTGGATGGCCCGACCACCACGCGACTGGCATTGCAGGCCTTCAGCACGTTCAACCAGTCGCTGGTCGACAAAATCAAGGCGGGCCTCTGAGACCTTGCGGGTCAGACCACTCGCGCAGCGACGTGCTCTGACCCCAACTGATTAAAGTAAGTCCACCAAACCCGGTAGCGCCGCGCAGGCATTGGCGCTGGTCTGGTGCGCCAGTTCTGCCACCTCCATGCCCCGCAAAGCGGCCAGTTCGGCGCAGATGCGAGGCAACTCAGTAGGCGAATTAACACCCTGCACTTCGCCTGCGCCACGCTGCTGCGCGGTTTTATAGAGCCAGTGCGGTGGCATGTCGGGGGCATCGGTTTCCAGCACGAGGGCGTCCAGGGGCAGGCTGGCAGCCAGGCGACGCAATTGCAGCGCCCGGTCATAGGTCAAGGCGCCGCCAAAACCCAATTTGAACCCCAGATCAATGAAACTTTTCGCCTGTTGTTCACTGCCGTTGAAGGCATGGGCAATGCCATGCCAGTCGTCACGCGACACGGCACGCAGCCCCTTGAGCACCTGATCAACCGAGCGGCGCACATGCAACAACACCGGCAAACCGTATTTGCGCGCCAGCTTGAGCTGGGTCACATAAAAGTGCTGCTGGCGCGCGCGTAAGGGTTCTAGGCACAGTTCGGGCACGAACAGGTCCAGCCCGATCTCACCCACCGCGACCAGACGGGGATCGTCGCGGTAACGCTGCAGCGCAGCGTCGAGCCGGTCCAGGTCGTCGTCTTGCGCCGCTTTCACATACAACGGGTGAATGCCCAGCGCGTAACTGTCGCCGCCGGCATGGGCCAGCGTGCGTACTGCCTCAAAGTTGGCCACCGCAACCGCCGGCAGCACACACATGACCACCTGATGGCACGCGGCCTCGGCCCGGATGGCAGCACCTGATGAGCCAAATTCAGGCGCATCCAGATGGCAGTGGGTGTCAATAAACTTCATGCACCCCAATCCAAAGTGGGTCAGGCAGACTGGATCGATGCCAGAAACTGCCCCAGTTTAGCGTCGTCTTCAGGCACATGGCGTTCGCACCAGTCCCGCATCAGCGCGGCAATGGCCGGCTTGTTCATATAACCTTTGCCCACATCCATGCTGCGCCCGATCAACCGGTCCAACAAGGTTTGGTGTTGCACCCGGTGCGCCTCAAATCCCGCGAAATCCAAGCGGCGCATCAGCGCTTCTTCAAGCTCGAACTGGGCTCGCGCCTGCTTGCACAGCGACACAATGGCGGACCGTAAGACGGTCAAATCATCGGATGCGAGAAACGCATTCGTCAAAGCGAACAATTTCTCTTGCATGGCGTCCACCTCAGCGTCGCCAATTTTGTAACTCGTCAGCCATTCCACTGTCATCTTGACACCTCAAAAATCATGTTTGTATCGTGCAAATGATAAATAAAAAACCCTGTCTGTTGGACTAAGCCGAAACCGCCTCGGCCAGTTTGCCCTGCACCAGCCTGAGTTGGCGGGCACAGCGGGCTGCCAGCGCTTCATCGTGGGTGACCACAATAAAAGCTGTGCCCTGCGTGCGTGCCAGCTCCAACATCAGATCGAACACGCCGTGTGCGGTGCTGCGGTCCAGATTGCCGGTGGGCTCGTCGGCCAGCACGCAAGCGGGTTGCGTCACCAGCGCACGGGCAATGGCCACACGCTGGCGCTCGCCGCCAGACAGTTCTGCCGGGCGATGCTGCAGGCGGTCGGCCAAACCCACGCTGGTCAGCATTTTGGTGGCGATCTGTGCCGCCTCAAAGTGCGCCATGCGCCTGATCCACAGCGGCATGGCCACATTGTCGAGCGCACTAAACTCGGGTAACAGGTGGTGAAACTGGTAGACAAAACCCAGGTACTGGTTGCGCAGGCGACCTTGCTCGGCTTCACCCAGACGCGCCAGATCCTGGCCATGCAGCAGCACCGTGCCGCTGGTGGGCGCATCCAGTCCGCCCATCAAGTGCAACAAAGTACTTTTGCCGGAGCCAGACGCACCCACAATGGCCAAGGTTTCGCCAGCGCGCACGTCCAGGTCCACACCTTGCAGCACCGTCACGTCCAGCCGCCCCTCGGTAAACCGCTTGGTCAAATCGCGGGCGCTCAAGACAATATCACTCATAACGCAGCGCCTCGGCGGGGTTGACACGGCTGGCACGCCAGCTCGGATACAGCGTTGCCACAAAAGCCAGCACCAGGGAAATGACTGCAATCGGCAAGATGTCGCCTTGCTGCGGGTCGCTCGGCATACGACTGATCAAATAAATGTCACGCGGCAGAAAGCTGGCTCCCAGCAACTGCTCCAGTGCCGGCACGATCACGTCGATGTTGAACGCCACCCCCAGGCCCAACGCCAGCCCGGCGAGCGTGCCGATCACGCCCACCATGGCCCCTTGCACCACAAAGATGCCCATGATGCTGCCCGGGCTGGCGCCCAGTGTGCGCAAAATGGCAATGTCGGCCCGCTTATCGGTCACCGTCATCACCAGCGTGCTGACCAGGTTGAAGGCCGCCACCGCCACAATCAGCGTCAGGATGATGAACATCATGCGTTTTTCCAGCTGTACAGCGGCAAACCAGGTGCGGTTTTGCCGCGTCCAGTCACGAATCAGCAGAGTGTCGGTCAGCGTGGCGGCCAGCTCAGCGGCGACTTCGCGGGCCTGGTGCAGGTCGCGCAGGCGCACCCGAACGCCGCTGGGGCCTTCAAGCCGGAAGATACGCGCAGCGTCGTCAATGTGCATCAGCACCAGGCCCGAGTCGTATTCAAAATGGCCCGAATCAAAGGTGCCCACCACGGTCATCTGCTTCAGGCGTGGCACCACACCGGCCGGCGTGACCTGGCCACTGGGCGCCACCAAAGTCACCTTGCCACCCCTGACCACACCCAGGCTGCGCGCCAGCTCAAGCCCCAGCACCACCCCAAATTCGCCGGGAACCAGCAGATCGAGCCCGGTGTTTTTGAGATCCCGCGCCAGATCAGTCACTTCGCCCTCGCGGCTTGGGTCAATACCCCTGACCAAGGTGCCTTTCATGTCCTCACCCCGGGCCAGCAAGGCCTGGGTGGCAATAAACGGCGCCGCACCAATCACGGCCGAGTTGGACCGAACCTGGGTCAGCGTGCGTGCCACGTCGGGCAAGGCCTCGCCGTTGGGAGCAAAAATCTCAATGTGCGAGACCACACCCAGCATGCGGTCACGCACCTCTTTCTGAAAACCGTTCATGACGCTCAACACAATGATCAAAGCCGCCACACCGAGGGCAATGCCGAGCATTGACACGCCCGAGATGAACGAGATAAAGCCGTTGCGCCGGGTGGCACGACCAGCACGCGTGTAACGCCAGCCAAGGATCAGTTCATAGGGGAGTTGCATGCCCGCATTGTGGCATTGCAGCCAAAGCCAGTCTGATGTCAATGGCCAGACTCCCGCATAATCAGGCATTGAACCGTTTGAGAGGACAGCACCATGGGACTTCCTGCACACAGTGGCGCTTTTGGCACCGACGACTACCTGACCTGGGAAAGCACGCAACTTGATCGCCATGAGTACCTCAATGGCGAAGTCTTTGCCATGGCTGGCGCCGAAGACCGGCATGTGACGGTGGCAATGAATATCGCGTTTGCACTGCGCCAGCACCTCAGCGGCAGCCCGTGCCGAACCTACATGAGCGACATGCGGCTGCACGTGGCGTCGGCCAACAGCTATTTTTACCCTGACGTGCTGGTCACCTGCAGTGCGCTGGATGCCGCCAGCCCCCTGGTCAAAAATGAACCCAAACTGATTGTGGAGGTGCTCTCTGCCAGCACCGCTGCTTATGACCGCGGGCTTAAATTTGGCTACTACCGCAGCCTGGAGTGCCTGCAGGAATACGCGCTGATCGACCTGGACAGCCGCAGCACCGACTGCTACCGCAAAGGTGCAGATGGTCTGTGGGTGCTGCACCCCTTTGCCAAAGGTAAATCGGTGTCGCTGGCCAGCGTGGCCTTCACACTCAGCGCCGAGCAGTTGTTTGCCGACGTGATCGACACACCAGAGATATAGCCATGCCAATTGAACAAGAACCGTCCACGCTTGCCTGGTTCAAGGATGAACTCCAAAAAAAAATGGCGGCGCTGGAACAAGAGATCGCTGCACATCGGCACACGCGCGACTTGCTGCGCCAAACCGAGAACGCCTACGGACGATTCGTGCCTCACCAATTGCTCAAGTTACTCAATGCACAAAGCATTCTTGACCTCAAGCTAGGCGAGCAGACTGAGAAGTCCATGACCATTCTGTTTTCGGACATCCGGGACTTCACCCGCTTGTCCGAATTCATGTCGCCACAGCAAACGTTTTCGTTCATCAACTCCTATCTGGGCGAGATGGAGCCCGTCATCAGCGCGCATGGTGGGATCGTTGACAAATACATCGGCGATGCCATCATGGCCTTGTTTCCCTCAAGCGCAGACCAGGGTCTGCAGAGCGCCATCGCCATGCTGGCCCAACTGAAGACCTACAACGAAGGCAGGGAACGTGCGAGTTACCCACCCGTGAAGATTGGCATTGGCCTCAACACCGGTATTGTCATGCTCGGCACCATTGGCGGAACACAACGCATGGAGGGGACGGTCCTCAGCGACGCCGTCAACCTGGCCTCAAGACTGGAAGAAACCACCAAAACCTACAAAACACCGCTGCTCATCAGCGAGCACACCCTGAATGCCTTAAACAACGTCGACAGCTACTGCATCCGGTTTCTGGACCGGATTCGGGTCAAAGGAAAAACCCAGCCGCAGTCAGTTTATGAAGTTTTCGACAATGATTTGGAAGCCACCAGAGTCGGCAAGTTGGCAAGCCGCCCTCAGTTCGAGGAAGGCGTGACCTATTACCATCTCAAGCTCATTGACCGGGCTATTTCTCTGTTTCAGGCCTGCCTCATACAAGCGCCAGAGGACCAACCAGCACAGGTTTATCTGCAACGCTGCCTGAATTTTCAGCAAACCGGTCACCACGAGGGCACGGGCGAGGTGGGTGGCACACTTGAATGGCGCGACGAATTTTTGGTGGGATTTGATGAAATCGACAACCAGCATCATGAGCTGCTGGCGCACATCAACCAGGTTGCACTCATGATCTCCCGCGAGGACAGTTCCGGCATTGAGGAGACCATGCAATTCCTGGGCGACTACGTTCACTTTCATTTTGATTCCGAAGAAAAAATCATGCGCGAGGTAAATTACCCCCTGATGAATGACCACTTGCGTGAACACAGAAAATTGGTCGAACAATTCTTGCGCCTGAAGGCTGAAATTACCAGTGGCTCGCACGACAAGCTCTACCTCGGCTTCCAGATTCAACTCTTCCTGTTCGACTGGTTTGCCAACCACACCACCAAGACCGACCGTCACCTGGGCAAATTCATTCGCGACGCCAAGGCAAAGCCCTGACCCCATGCATCTTTTGATTCCCTACGCAGCCAGTCACGCCAAGGCTTGCGTTGCCTTACTTCCCGGCTTGAAACTGCCCTATCTGCAAAAATTATCGACGTGCTTGGCAGCACAAGCTCGTGATTTCGGTAACGAAATGAGCTGGTCACCGCCGCATGAACGCGCACTGGCTGGGGCCATGGGGCTACCGGTGACCGACGGTCAACTGCCCTGGGCGGCGCTTGAGGCCAGCAAACGCCCCGAACTGGCGCACCTGCAAGGAGCCTGGGCTTTTGTGACGCTGTGCCACTGGCGGGCCACGACACACGAGGTCACGATGCGTCAAATCCCCATGCGCGACCTCAGCGCCGCCGAATCCGACACACTGCTGGCAGCCATGCAACCATTTTTTACGCAGGACAGCATCACGCTCTACCCCTCCGAGGCCGGACGCTGGCTGGCGCACGGCAGGGTCTTTGACGGCCTACCCAGTGCCTCGCCCGACCGCGTGCTGGGAAGAAATTTGTCGCCCTGGATGCCCACTGCGACACAGGCCAGCACCCTGATCCGACTGGTGAGCGAAATGCAGATGCTGCTCTACACCCACCCGATCAACGATGCCCGTGAGGCACGCGGTGCCCTGACAGTCAACGCCATCTGGTTCAGCGGCACGGGCGCTTTGCCTGACAGCCGTCCGAACCCAGCGCCTGCACACCCTGTCATGACCCCGACTTTGCGCGAGGCCGCCCTGCAAGACGACTGGGCCAGCTGGGCCAGCGCCTGGCACCAAATCGACGCAACCCAGGTCAGGCAAATGCTGGACGCCCAGACCCGTGGCGAATCGGTCCAGCTCACCCTGTGCGGCGAACGCCACGCCCAAAGCTGGGTCAGCCAAACGCCAACCCTGAAGCAAAAAATCAGGAATATTTTTGGCGCCCCCCCCATCCAGGGCACACTCGAACAATTATGAAAATCGTGGTCAGAGAGGCCCCGCCCCGCAGCGTCTGGGCGCTGGAACAAGCCGGCATTCACCCACTGCTGGCGCAACTTTACGCAGCGCGTGGTGTGCAAAACCCGCTGGAACTGGATGACGCACTGGCCCGATTGCTGCCACCTGCCAGCATGCAGGGCACGGCTGAGGCCGCCCAACTGCTGGCCGACGCCATTCGCGACCACCAGAAGCTTTGCATCGTGGCCGATTACGACTGCGACGGCGCCACCGCCTGCGCCGTCGGCATGCGCGGCCTGCGCCAGCTCGGCGCCCTGAACGTGGACTACATCGTGCCCGACCGGGTGCAAGACGGTTATGGCCTGACACCACCCATTTCCGAGCGCGTCAAGGCCAGTGGCGCCGATGTGCTGATCACGGTCGACAACGGCATTGCCAGCTTTGACGGCGTGGCACGGGCTCGCGCGCTGGGCCTGCAGGTGCTGGTCACCGACCACCATTTGCCGGCGCTGCGCGCAGGCCAGATTGAACTGCCCAATGCCAACGTGATCGTCAACCCGAACCAGCCCGGCTGCGCCTTTGCAAGCAAGTCGATCGCCGGCGTCGGTGTGATGTTCTATGTACTGCTTGCGCTGCGCGCCGAGCTGCGCCAGCGCGGCATATTCACCGCGCAAAACCAGCCCAAACTCGACGCCCTGCTGCCGCTGGTGGCGCTTGGTACCGTGGCCGACGTGGTCAAGCTCGACACCAACAACCGCCGTCTGGTGGCGCAAGGACTCAAACGGGTGCGCGCCCAGGCCATGCCTGCCGGGTTGGTGGCCTTGTTTGTGGCCGCCTCGCGTGAGGCCAGAACAGCCACCACCTTTGACTTTGGTTTTGCGCTGGGGCCGCGCATCAATGCCGCCGGGCGTTTGTCTGACATGACGCTGGGCATTGAATGCCTGCTCACTGACGACGCGAGTCGTGCCCAGGAACTGGCCAAGGCACTCGATGCCATCAACCGCGAGCGCCGCGATATTGAGGGCAGCATGCGTGAACAGGCGCTGGCCGTGGCCGAATCGCTGTTTGAAGACACTGCAGAAACCCCACCCGCCATTTGTGTTTTTGATGCCGACTTTCACGAGGGCGTGGTCGGTATTGTGGCGGCGCGTATCAAGGACAAGTTTCACCGTCCCACCTTCGTTTTTGCCAGCAGCGGCGCCTCCGGCCATACCCACGAGCTCAAGGGTTCGGGCCGTTCGATCCCCGGCTTTCACCTGCGCGACGCGCTCGACCTGGTGGCCAAGCGCCACCCGGGCGTACTGCTGCGCTTTGGCGGCCACGCCATGGCAGCCGGCTGCACCCTCAACGAACACCAGTTGGACACTTTCGAGCGGGGCTTGAACCAGGTTGCCCAGGAGTGGCTCGATGCCGCCACGCTGACGCGCCGCCTCGACACCGATGGGGCACTCAAGCCCGAATACCGCCGCCCCGACCTGGTGGACACGCTGCACCATGAAGTCTGGGGCCAGGGCTTTGCCGCCCCCACGTTCAGCGAAGAGCTGGAAGTGGTGTCGCAGCGCCTGGTAGTTGAAAAACACCTGTCGCTGAAACTCAAACACCGCGGTGAACCGGTCGATGGCATCTGGTTTGGCCACACCGAGCCGCTACCCAACCGCGTCAAACTGGCGTTCAGGCTGGATGTGGACAGCTGGCGCGGTGAACGCCGGGTGCGATTTCTGGTGGAAGCAGCAGAATTGCCCGCCCAGCCCTAAAATCAAACAGGTATGAACACCCTGAACGCTGACCTGCATTGCCATTCCGTTATCTCCGACGGCACCCTCACCCCTGAAGAACTTGCCCAGCGCGCCAAAGCCCATGGCGTGACCCTGTGGGCCCTTACAGATCACGACGAAATTGGCGGCCAGGCACGGGCAGCAGCAGCAGCAGCGGCCTGTGGACTGGATTACCTCACCGGCGTTGAAATCTCGGTCACTTTTTTACACCAGACGGTGCACATCATCGGCTTGGGTTTTGATGTCCATAACGCCGCGCTGACTGTGGGACTGCAGCAAACCCGCGACGGTCGCTCGCAACGGGCCCAGGAAATGGCCGCAGACCTGGCACGGATTGGCATTCGTGGTGCCTTTGAGGGCGCGCTGAAGTACGCGGGCAACCCCAACCTGATCTCGCGCACCCATTTCGCCCGCTTTTTGGTGGAAACCGGGGTGTGCAAAGATACCTACGAGGTGTTTCGCAAATACCTCACCGAAGGCAAACCCGGTTTTGTCGAGCACCGCTGGGCCAACCTGAAAGATGCGGTACGCTGGATCACCCAGGCGGGCGGCATGGCCGTGATTGCTCACCCCGCGCGCTACAAATTCAGCGCCAATGAAGAACTGGCGCTGTTCACCGAATTCAAGGGCCACGGCGGCTTGGGTGTGGAAGTGGTCACCGGCAGCCACTCAAGCGCTGAGAGTACCAGCTACGCTGCGACCGCACTTGAATTTGGCCTGGCGGCCTCCCGCGGCAGTGACTTTCACAGTCCCTTCGAGAGCCGAACCGAGCTCGGAGCCCTGCCCGACCTGCCGACCCAGCTGACACCGGTATGGCAGTTGCTGGCGGAGCACATTCAACGCGCCGCTACCCCGGCGCAGGTCTGAACCCCATGTCTTTCTGGAAAAGCCGGCAGGCCGGCGGTATTTTGCTGATCATTCTGGCAACGCTCTCCTTTGCCACGCTCGACACGGTGACCAAGCACGCCACTCAACTGGTGCCCTTGCTGATGCTGCTGTGGTTCCGTTATGCGTTCCAGACCCTGGTGACCTTTGCGCTGCGCTTTCCAGTGCAGAAAACCCGCCTCTTTGCCACACCGAATCCACGCTTTCAGACGCTGCGTGGCGTGCTACTGCTCACTACCAGCGCCTGCGCATTTTTTGGATTGCAGTACCTGCCAGTCGGTGAATTCACGGCCATGGCCATGCTCTCTCCCATGGCCGCCAGCGCCATGGCCGCCTGGACGCTCAAAACCCATGTCTCGCCAAGGCGCTGGGCGCTGATGGGCCTGGGGCTGCTGGGTGTCTTGCTGGTGGTGAGCCCGGGGGGCCAGGTATTTGGCTGGGCGGTGTTATTCCCGGTGGTACTGGTGACCTCGTACGCCTGGTTTCAGGTGCTCACCAGCCGACTCAGTGGCGACGAAAATCCTTACACCACGCACTTTTACACCGGTCTGGTGGGTGCCGTGGTCATGACCCCCACCATGCTGTTCAGTTGGGATTCGGCGGCGTTACTGCGCTATTGGTACTGGTTTGTGCTGGTCGGTTTCTTGGGCACCTTTGGCCACTTGATGCTGATCCGAGCCTACAACCGCGCCAACGCCGTGGTGCTGACGCCCTATCTCTACACCCAAATCGCCTTTGCCACGGTGCTGGGCTGGCTGGTGTTTCGCCATGTACCTGATGGTCTGGCCTGGGCCGGCATTGCCGTAATTGCTGCCAGCGGCGTGGGCAACGCCCTACTGACCGTCCGCGAGTCTGCGGGGCTGCGACAATAGCGCCATGCCGCAAATTTTCGAAATTCATCCCGACAACCCGCAACCGCGCCTGCTGAAACAGGCCACCGCCCTGCTTGACAAGGGCGAGGTGCTGGCCGTTCCCACCGACTCCAGCTATGCGCTGGTGTGCCACCTCGACGACAAGGCGGCCGCCGACAAGCTACGCCGCATTCGCGGTGTCGACGACAAGCACCACCTGACGCTGTTGTGCCGCGACCTGTCTGAGTTGTCCGCCTACGCCAAAGTAGACAACCAGCAATACCGGCTGATCAAGGCGGCCACCCCGGGCGCCTACACCTTCATCCTGGAAGCCACCAAAGAAGTGCCGCGCCGCCTGAGTCACCCGTCGCGCAAAACCATTGGTCTGCGTGTGCCTGACCACAAGGTGCTGCAGGAGTTGCTGGCGCTCTACAGCACACCATTGCTGGCCACCACCCTGATTGCACCGGGAGAAACCGAACCGATGAACGATGCCGACGAGATTCGCGCCCACTACAAGGGCCGCATAGCAGCCATCATCGACTCGGGCGCCTGTCCACGCGAACCCACCACCGTGGTCGACTTAACCGGTGGCGAGCCAGTGGTTATCCGTGAAGGCCGCGGCTCGCTGGCGGCCCTGGGCCTTTGAGCCGACTTGCCCCGAGAACATCACGCCATGGACTTTGCCAACCTGATTCAAACCGTCGCCCTCTACGCCATTCCGGTGTTGCTGGCCATCACCCTGCACGAAGCCGCACACGGCTTCGCCGCCAAACACTTTGGCGACAACACCGCCTATGCCATGGGGCGCGTCACGCTCAACCCGCTGCCGCACATCGACCCGGTGGGTACCATCCTGATGCCGCTGATGCTGTACTTTGCCACCTCGGGGGCTTTTCTGTTTGGTTACGCCAAACCGGTGCCGGTGCGCTTTGGCAACTTGCGCAACCCCAAGCGCGACATGATTTGGGTGGCGCTGGCCGGACCGGGAGCCAACTTTTTTCAGGCGCTGGTCTGGGGCGCGCTACTCTACCTGTTGCGCGGTGCCGACATCAACGAGCCATTTCTGGTTGAAATGGCGCAAGGCGGTGTGCTGGTGAATGTGGTGATGGCCGTGTTCAACCTGTTTCCACTGCCTCCGCTCGATGGTGGCCGCATTTTGGTGGGGCTGCTGCCGTACCGCCAGGCCATGCTGGTGTCACGCGTGGAGCCCTGGGGCTTTTTTATCGTGATGGCGCTGGTGCTGGCCGGAGTGGTCAGCAACCTCTGGTTGCGCCCGCTAATGGGCCTGACCTTCCAGCTCATCAACCTGCTGTTGACCCCGCTGGCCTGGCTGGTAGGCTGAGCCACTTTTTTTTGCCTGCATTCCCTGACGATTTTTTATGAGTATTGCGCGTTTTCTCACCGGCATCACCACCTCGGGCACGCCCCATCTGGGCAACTACGTGGGCTCGATCCGCCCGTCCGTGGGCCATAGCATGCGCCCTGGCGTCGACAGTTTTTACTTTCTGGCCGACTACCACGCCCTGATCAAGGTGGACGAGCCGGCGCGCATCCAGCGCTCCACCCTGGAAATTGCCGCCAGTTGGCTGGCCTGCGGCCTGAATCCAGACCGTGTGGTGTTTTACCGCCAGTCAGACGTCCCTGAAATCCCTGAACTCACCTGGTTCCTGAGCTGCGTTCTGGGCAAGGGCGTGCTCAACCGCGCCCATGCCTACAAAGCTGCGGTTGATAAAAACGCGGCAGCAGGCAATGACCCCGACGCCGATGTCAATGTGGGCCTGTTCATGTACCCGGTGCTGATGGGTGCCGACATTTTGATGTTCAACGCGCACCAGGTGCCGGTGGGGCGCGACCAGGTGCAGCACATCGAAATGGCGCGCGACATGGCGCACAGCTTCAACCACCGCTATGGCGACCATTTTGTGGCACCCGAGGCCGCCATTGAAGACCATGTCGCCACCCTGCCCGGCCTTGACGGCCGCAAGATGAGCAAGAGCTACGACAACACCATCCCGCTGTTTGCGCCGCGTGAGCAGCTCAAAAAACTCATCGGCAGCATCGTGACCGACTCCAGTGCGCCCGGCGAACCCAAGGCAGTGGAAGGCTCGACCTTGTTCCAGATTTACCAGGCCTTTGCCAGCTCCGCAGAGACCGAAGCCCTGCGCCAGGCCTATGCCAACGGCATTTCCTGGGCCGATGCCAAGCACCTTGTTTTTGAGCGCATTGACCAGGAAATTGCGCCCATGCGTGCGGCCTACCAGGCCCTGATCGATAACCCGGCCAAGATTGAAGCCATCTTGCAAACCGGGGCGGCCAAAGCCCGCGCCATGGCCACGCCGTTCATGGGCCAACTGCGCCACGCCGTGGGTTTGCGCAGCCTGCAAAGCCAATCCGACACCACCATCAAAGTGGCCAAAGTGGCGCTACCGGTATTCAAACAATACCGTGAGCCTGACGGCCAGTTTTATTTCAAGCTGCTAAGCGGCGATGGCCGCCTGCTGCTGCAAAGCGCTGCTTTTGCGTCGCCCAAAGTGGCGGGGCAAACCATTGCCGCGCTGCAGGCGGATGGCATGACCGCCTTGCACAGCAGCCCGGTGCCGCTGCAGAGCGGCCCGGACGTCACGGAAACTGACATTGCGGCTGCCTTGCAGGCCTTGAAAACTTCAAAAGAGGCAAAACCAGTCTAGCCGCACTGTACAATTCGCGGCTTCGCGGAGAGATGGCAGAGTGGCCGAATGTACCTGACTCGAAATCAGGCGTACCGCAAGGTACCGTGGGTTCGAATCCCACTCTCTCCGCCAAGTACCTAATAAAAATGCGCCTTTCAAGGCGCTTTTTTATTTCTTCTACCATCCTTTCTACCAATAA
Organism: Burkholderiales bacterium RIFOXYD12_FULL_59_19; assembly: GCA_001771065.1. Lineage (GTDB taxonomy): Bacteria > Pseudomonadota > Gammaproteobacteria > Burkholderiales > Burkholderiaceae_C > Rhodoferax. The sequence continues at coordinate 14,564 of MESQ01000034.1, forward strand.
TGGATGCGGTTAAATTTTGGCTTAACAATCCTGCCGAACCCGTCCTATGCCGTCCTAAGCCCAGCGACGTCCATCGGCAAACCCTCCCCAAGCACGATTCCAAAAATTTTCAGTCACATATCACCCCCATGTGATCTGCCTGACACAGCCACTCAAACCAGCCTTCGCGCTGGTTTTTTTATGCTGTCCAGGCACGCATCACCCAGACGCAAGACTGGCTGATCTTTTACCTATCCACTCACCCAAGGAGCCCTATGTTTCCAAACACCTCACACCTCGAAGCTCTGGCAGCTTTTGCAATGGCCTTTGTCGCGGGCGCATTGACTGCGACCAGCGTGATCAAGTACATCGACAAAGTCAGATATGACACCATCGTGCTGCGCAGCTGTAACCGGGTCTGACCGGTGATTGCCCCGACATTGACGGACAAGGAGATTTCATCATGGTCATGATTTGTCCCAAATGCGACAGCAGACGCATTGACACCCGCCACTATGGGCGACGTACCGGCAGCACCATTGGCGCCGTTGCAGGGGCCGTAGGCGTGGCTGCAAGCGTCTTCAGAGGCGCTGAACTCGGTGCCATGGTTGGTGCCGTCACTGGCCCGGTGGGCACTGTGGTCGGTACCATCACTGGCGGCGTCATTGGCTGCCTGCTCGGTGGTGCCACTGGCGGTGCACTCGGAGCCAAGCTGGGCGAAGTCGTCGATCAAAACATCTTGAATAACCACAAGTGCCTTGAATGCGGCTTTGCCTTTTGCAGCCATGCTCCAGCGTCTGAGCAAACGGCAGCTTTCACTCAAACTGCCAGCAGCTCAAACGACGGCTTCGGTCAGTATTGAAAAAAGTCCCGTTGAAACGCCATCAACGGGGTGACCTGATCACCAGCTGATCAGGATCACCATGTCACCCCCGGTGGCAGCGCTCTTCGTTATCCCTTCACCCCCCCCGGTACTGGCAACGGCTTGCTGAATTCCATCAGCGGCCTTGTCACGCCCATTTGCAACCCAAACCTTTGAGAAAGTGAAATCACCATGGCACACGCCGTTCAAACCATGGCCTATGTCGGCCAGGCCTGTTCAAAATTCAAAGGAAACATCATGCTCAAAGGACTGGCTTTAACGCCCCCGGCCATTGGCCGAATTGCCATCGGTAAAGTGGTCGAAAAAAATGGCAAACGCTTGCCTGAAAAAGACGACTCGTTCACGATCACATCACAGGTTCAAAACAAGGACGGATGGGTCAATCACCCAATAAATGAGACCCTGCGCAAAGATCCGAATGCAAAATTACGTGCCATTGCGGTCAGGCTTCTGTTTGATGACCCCGATTTGAATTTGAGAGCCAATTACAGTCTGTTCGATCGCCAAACCGGCCGGCCGATGTGTGTTGGTAATGGCGACACCTGCCGACGCTCTCTGGCTGCCGGAGTGCAAACCCTACCCTACCCTTCACCCGAAGCCTGCGAGCTTGCCAAGGGGGGATTCTGCAAGCCCTATGGGCGTCTGAATGTGCGGATTGGCCAGGATGATGAACTCGGTTCCTTCGTGTTCCGGACAACCGGGTTCAACAGCATCCGAACGCTCGCTGTCAGACTGAGCTACTTGTCTGCGGTGTCAGGGGGGCATCTTTCCACCTTGCCGCTGGAGCTGCGCCTACGGGGAAAGTCCACCACCCAGTCACACCGGGCACCGATCTATTACGTCGATTTGACGGTAGCCAGGTGGATTGGTCATCATCTTGCAGCCATTGACCAACATGAACTTCAAAAGGAACTGACCATGAAAAAATCAGCCAAAACGGAAATTGTGATTGCTGCCTGGGCAGGCCGTACCGGGCCAGCCTACTGGGGTGACCGGGAGTATTCAGGCTATGACAACCAGTCATCAGCATTCTGGGTGTCTTTTCGAGGAGCACAGCCGGGTGAACGCCACCTCTATCTGAATGACGATTGCCGTGCTGTGGGCGACATTGGCCTGTACGTGTATGTCACCGTGGACGGGACGGTCAGCATTGACTTGCGGCTGCATGATGCGGGTTCAATGACTTTGCTTGAGAGCGTTCAGCGCATCAAGGTCTTGAAGCGGATGTTTGCCAAAGGCAAGGCCTATCCGTTTGGCAATTACGAGCGCGAAACGAACGTGCACAACGAGCTGACCAAGGCTGTGGATGCGCTGGGTATCAAACGGGCCATGGTTTATCACGGTGTCAATGAACCCGAGACCTTCGAGCTGGTGGGCATTGTCCTCAAGCGGATTTCAGACTGTGTTGATGAACGGTTGAATCGAATGAAACTGCGCCAAGCTGCTTGATGCCACTGCACTGCACCCAAATGGGTGTGGTGCAGTGGGTGAGAGCCTGTTTTTTTTGATGACTGATTTTTATTGGACTTGCGGACATGAGTTTCAATCCGCACTCAACCACCATACACAAAAAGCCCAACTGTTTTCAGTTGGGCTTTTTTTCGTCTAAAAACTCAATGGTGACGCGCACTTACGCGATTTGCCTCTTGACTATTTCGCTATCAAAGTTGGGTATTTTTACCCGTTTTTGGCCTAATTTCCCCCGTTTTCTCTCTCTGTTCTCAGTTTGCCTCTTGACTGTTCAAGAGGTCACTTTCAATGAAATCAACGACTTACGCGGGGGTGGTTTGCAAGTGAAAATTGGTGGGCGGTCGCGACAGAGAACAGAGAATCGCGATTTGAAATATGAAATCGCGTCCGCAAGCGGTATCAAAACCACCCAAGCGATCACTGAATCAGCTTCAGGACGGCTGGCAAATTGAACTTGATGTCGAATTTGTCCGGCAATACGTTGACCTGTTCCTCTCGACCTCGATATGTATCTAATAATGCGGGGGATGTCCAAATGGGACGCTGACGACAAAACCAACGCTCGCTCCCGCGAGGTAAGATGGCCTCTTCTTAGACATTGCAGATACACCATGCACCATGAAAGCCGACGACAAATTCCTTAGGTTGAGACTGAAAAATCTTTCAAGCAAAGACTCAAACTATTGGGAATTCCGTCGTCAGGCCGCACGCAACGGCGTCCATGGAATGCTGCAGTACCCGGCGATGATGGTCCCTCAGATGCAGCGGGACGTGCTTCGACTCCTTCTTGAAGCGCGGCCAGAAACCTCTCGAATACTAGATCCATTCGTTGGTTCAGGAACAGTCATGACCGAAAGTATGGTGGCAGGGCAACCATTTACGGGGGTAGACATTAACCCACTTGCGATCCTTACTTGCCGAGCGAAGTCGCATATTCGTCGCTATAGGTTACTCAAGAAGAAGGTTGCCACTCTGACCGCTTTAATCCTTTTCGACGAACATCAGAACATAGAAATAGAGTTCTTTGGTCGAGACAAATGGTTTACGCGTCAGGCCTTGATTTCACTTTCTCGAATCCGCCAGTCTATTCAAAAGGAACCGGACCAATGGGCCAGAGAAATTTTCTGGACAACATTGGCTGAAACAGTACGGCAAACTAGCAATTCTCGAACATCAACATATAAGCTGCATTTGCGCCCTGCACACGAGATTGAGCAGCTTCCAGACCCCGTGGACGTATTCTTGACCAGGTTGGCTGCGGTATACGAGCAATTTGAATATCACGGAAGTAGTTTATCTAGGAATCCGAGCAATTTGAGAGTTAAACCGGCTTTGCATTGCGATTCGATCATGAATCTTGCTTCCTATGGCCGATCAAAATTTGCCCTTGTCGTTACTTCTCCACCTTATGGTGATAATCATTCGACTGTGCCATATGGGCAATTCTCGTACTTAGCCTTGAGTTGGATTGATGCCGGTGATCTACCTGGTATCGAAACAAAGAAGTTGAATACGCGAAGTGTCGATACAGGAAGTTTGGGCGGCAGCGCAGTTTATTCACGCGACGCGTGCCTTGAATTGGAAGATTCGTCGCCATCTTTCAAGACGTTCATTACTGAGTTACGACTCCAAGGTCGTAAGGATCTTGAGAGCAAAGTCATTTCGTTTTCGAATGATTTTTTTCAATCAATAAAAGTCATAGTTAATGCAATGGACACAGGAGGCTATGCCGCGTGGACCCTCGGCAACCGAACCGTTGGTGGACTTGTCGTTCCACTCACAGATATTTGTCGAGAGTTACATCATGTTTGCGGTGCAAGGCATGTGGATACTGTACGTCGGAAGATTCCTTCCAAGCGCACCCCATCTCGCAATTCAATTAGCGAAACTATGAGCAGTGAATGCCTACTCTTAGTTGGCACTTAGCGGTTGTTTCCTGAAAATCAGTAAAGACTCATCATTAATATGAGGGCGCTGGCTACGGCGAATCGCTACGTCTCGAACTATCTGCATTGATAGAGGCAACCCAATATCATTTAGTGCTTCGATAAGTTGCGGGATAGTTTCACGCCGCTTGCTGGATTGCCCAAGAATCATGCAGCAGTAGCCGCCAGGTTGAAGAACTCGTTCCACTTGAACAAAGACAGCTTTGATGTCTGAGATGTATTCTTCAAACGCTTTCAAACGCGTGCGCTTACTTCTTGCGCCTGTCTCCATCGTTCGGTAGATTTGAATGTCTAAACCGAACCATTCCATCGTTAGGCGCTGCGCTTTTACGTAGTCAACGACACCAAAATACGGAGGTGAACAAACGACCAAAGCAAATTCGTTATTTTGATGTTGACTTAATGCGACAGCTGAGTCATTACATTCGAACTTAATACTAGGAAGTGATTGCGGACCTTTGTTCAACCGCCTATCACGCTCTACATAGGCCACACATAACGCACGAACTGCTTCTTCGAAAAGAGAAAATGCATTGGCATATGACTTGTCGAGAGGACGCGTATTGTCGCAAATATATCCCCAATGACGGGTTTCACTACAAGCTGACATCAAGATTGAACTGAAGCAGAACTCCATCATGATTCGGCTTACTCCAGAACAACTTTGGATATATGTCCAAAGCACTGATAGCTCGAATAACGTTGCCGGGTGGTACCACTTCGACCCCTGAACTGTGGGAGGGACCACAAGTTTAAGGGATTCGTTATTCAAACTAGTGGCGAGCCGCTCGTCTAGTATGCGTCGCAGGTGTTCAGTCATGATCACTTGAATACGGGAGGCTTTTACTGCAAATGTCTTTGCTCTACCAATGAGCGTTGAAATTGGATTGATATCAATCCCTAAAGCGAGCCGACCAAGGCGTTGAGCTTCCAATATTGTTGTCCCTGAACCGCAGTATGGGTCGAGCACAGAGTCGCCAGGACTTGATAGAGTGCCGATCAAGGCTGCGGGAATTTGGGAAATGAGACGCCCAGGATAAAAGTGGAGTGCAGAAAACTGTGACGCGGACTGGTCTCCCTCATAGTCCCAGTCCATATCCCGCAATCGTTCCAGGGGATCAGAATAATGATTTGGCTGAAGCATTTTTTCCATTAATGTAGACTCTCGACAAACTCTCAACGTTGGTCGAGAACAATTTTGCGATGGATTCAATTAGGCCAGGCAATTCTTTCGAGATTCCCTTCGGTTGTGAACCAGAATAGAAAATGTAGACGATCAAGCTTTTTGATAGACGTCCAAATTCGAAATTCTCACCAGAGTCGTAGAGAAGGTTTAGCTTCTTACTAAAGCTTCCTCGTTCCTTGAACACATATACATGCCACTTAGCCACCGCAAGCACTTTTAGGAGTTCCTCCACCGCGTCCTGAATGGCCAATCGTGGGAGCGAGAACAGGGGGGTGTCTTGCCAATCAAACTTCAGTGTCAACAGTGGCTTCGGAAGCACGCCAAGGTAGTCATCACTGATCATCTTTCGCGTCTCTTTACTCTTCATTAGTCGCTCAAGCAATAGCTCATCAGTGAGTGTCCAATCTTCGGTTGTGACCAGCCCAGTCCTCATGGCTGCACGCAGGGCTTCTGTCAATATCGCTTGGCTAGCAACTGTGGCATGATCAAAAATTAGTACCTCATATACTTTTTCCCTCAAGGTGGCCCACGTCTCCAATAGCGGCATGCTTTGCTGAGCAACTGTCAAATTGCCATCCTTATTAACAGCAAGCGCTTTTGCCAATTCGCTTGCTTCTGCACGCTGCATAGGGAAACCCAAGGACCACGCCATCCGCCACACATTGTCTATGTTATCGAAATCAATACTTCCAAATATCAAGTGATGTAGGGAATGCCGTTTGCGTAAAATTTCCAATACAAGATCAATATCGATGTCTAAACGAGAAGCCATCTTCATGACGCGTGGAGTTTTTCCCGCAAAGATTTGATGACCAGCATCCTCTTGTACGTGTTGTTGTAGAAGGGTATCCACCGCCGCAGTTTCGTGGTCCCATCCAAGTTCTTCTTTAAGAAGATACTCGAACAGATGACCGAAAGGCGGCGTGGCGACGTCATGAAGAATGATCGCAACTTCTAGCGCATCCAGTTCTTTATTTGTGTGTGATGACCCGGCAGTTTTTCGCCACTGAGAAAACAGATGAAGCACACCAAGTGTGTGTGCATATCGACGTAGTTCCCCAAGGGTGGAGAGCGTTGGAGTCATCGAGTTAAGAAGTCGAATTTGCGACAGACGCCGAACTTCGGGTGCTGTCGCCAAAACTGAAGACAGTGGCGAGAGTTGAAATTCGCCGTATAACGGGTCAAAGATATTCATTTCCTTTTTCCGACCAATATCTTCAAGAGATCTTGAGGCTTAATTATTACGCCTGCTACCACTCCGATAGCAGCTAAGAGCCACTTTGGGATAAGCGAACAGAACAGAATTATGGGAACTAGAAAGACAAGAAAGTTTTGCTCCGTCAGAAATTTCATCAAGTATTCTGCTGACGTAGCGATCACAATGGGGCCGTATAACGGAAGGGCGAATACCAACGCGGTCATTCGGGTGTAATCGATTTCCTTATTGGACCACCACCACAGCCTCGCAGGCCACAACGTATATTCCTTCCAGTCCTTTGGCATGGTCCAGGACTCGAGCGCGAATACAACAAGCCCTTGTTCCAAAGTGCTTGGCCGTTCGCCCTCCATGAAAAGGTGATTAGTGGATTTCGTAAGTGACGATTCGATTGTTTCCATTACCCTCGTGGCGTATAGATACTGTCGGCTCGGAAGGCCCTTTCCAAATAGCAGGTATGCCCCTAGTATGCCGATCGGTAGAATAAAATAGTCTCGTGCGTGATTGCCATTTTTTTTCTTGTAATCAAAAAAGTGCGTGTACCGAGACTTGACATTCACATTGTCTAGCGATACCTCAATGAGGTCTGACTTCACCTTTTTATTCGCCTTACCTTCCAGACTCAACATGATGGCAATCAATACGATCAACTTGTAAGGTCTGCTCTTCTTTCTCTCATCAAGATATGATTTTTGTAGCTTCAAGCCAGCATCCACACGCACATTGTCGAAAACTGCGAATTCTGCAGAGTTTCCAGTACTCGTCCGCCTTATGATCGCGAGCAATATCAGAATAATTGCAGTTGAGAACTCCGATGGATGTTTTGGATTTTCAGGGAAATCAGCATCGGTCCACAACCCATCCACGCCGAGTCGACGGTTTTTTAAAAGCTCCCAAACTTCTTGAACCACTATGTCGGTAAAGTCATGGCGGAAAGCAAGACCCGCCAGAAGGAAAGTTAGTCGCACGTTTTGGCGCAAATTGTCTTCACAATCGTCAAACGTGGTGCTTGTGCGCTCCTGCCAATATTGAGCTAACTCCGTGCGGGCATCTATGGCAGCTTGATCTTGTGATCGAAAATCTGCGCTATATGCTATGCAAGCGGCGACGCCGCCGTACAAACCAACTTGTGCTTGTTTTTGTGCTAAACCATCCAGGAACTGCCCCCAATGCAAGGGGTGCCCGGTCTTGTCTGCATGATGGTCAGTAAATTGCTTTCTAATGCCCGTCAAGAACGCGCTAACAGTCTTGTTCTGAAAGAGTTCAGCCACTTATTCTTCTCCACGGAGTAAAACTTTTATTTGGTGGGCATTTTTTTCTGCCATATCGAAGCCAGGATGTGTGCGCCAACTGGCAAGTTCTTCGTTTCCCTGTTGTTCAGCGACCAACACACGTGCAAATTGTCTTGGAAGGCCTTCGGCAACTGGATAGACCTTAAACGATGATGTACTCTCTGAAATCAGTAAATACTGGGGAAGAGCAACACCAAATTTGAGTGCTGCAGCGAGCGTACTAAACGTTGTACCTCCGTCTGAAAAACATTCATCCGCGCTATCTAAAATGCTCGGCGCACCCGGGAACAGCAAGACATGCGGGTGAAAGCAGTGAACATTCTTTGTGTCGGCGAGTGTGCAAAGTGGTGAATGCCCATGCTCGGTCAATAGACAGCTTCCGAACTGGTTTGTAAGAATCTGACGGATTTTTCCCGTGTAGTCCGAAAACTGCTGGATTGTTGTTGCGTCCCGAATTTTATCGAGATGTTCAATCGTAGCTACGATGGCATAACCTGGGGACAGTGGACCTATACCTGCAATCGTAAAGAACTTTGGTGCTACATCGACAAGCAATCTGACTGCTGGTCTGCAAAGAAAACAATCGGTGCGTTCAAGTTCATACGTCGCAAAAGAGCTGAGATGTTCCATGCTTGTTTTATTTGTTAAGAATGCAACCATCATCAAACGCCCCTCGCGCCTTTCGTTTTGAATCTGCGGCGCAAGCGATATCCTCCACCGAATATCCTAACTGCCTGCCAATAGCGCAAAGGACCTCAAAGACATCCGCACACTCATCTAACGACGGTGATTCGTTAAGCTCATCCGTTTCTTCGTGCAATTTTCGCAATAACCATGGGAGTAGCTCCGCATTGTGAACATGTCGCACGTCTGCGACTACGCCGCTTTCTCGCATGATGGTCGGAATCCGGTCGCGGACAAGTTTTTCCATACATCCCCCTTTGACCACATTATCTGATTGCAGAGAACGCGACTCAATCGGATAGCTGAAGTTTTCTAACTTTCACCCAGAGGTAGCAACACTCGGGCGAATACCAACGTAGGGTTGGGGTAGGCCATTGAGGTCGGTACAGCCGCTAAGGGTCAGTGGCCGACCGTGATCAAGCTACCATCGGGCACCAAGCATCAAGGCTTCCATTGTCGCATTAGCAGACCAAGTGGAATAGTGATGATTGATCTACCCACATACTGACGAGGCAAACCCGAGTCAATTTTTCTAACTTTAGATTCCCGCATCCATCAGTCAGACAGGCTTGGGCGATTTCCGGTGCTAGCCGAATCAATCGTGCTGTCCTGCTTGCCTGGCCGAGGTCGATGCCTTCCGCTGTGGAAATCTCTGTCAGCGACCGATATTTACCCTCGTCCAGCAGATGCTGCCAGTAGTGCGCCAGACCCAATGCGCGGATCAACGGGCTGGGTGACAGACACGAATGACACGCCCTGGCGCTCGAACACTTCGACCATTTTTGAGAAGTCGGCCAAGCTGCGGGTGAGGCGGTCAATTTTGTAGACCACCACAATGTCGACCAAACCGCGCTCAATGTCAGCCATGAGGCGCTTGAGTCCGGGCCGCTCAGTGTTGCCGCCAGAAAACCCTGGGTCGTCATAGTCGTCCACCACCGGAATCCAGCCCTCGGAGCGTTGGCTGGCAACGTAGGATTGCCCTGCCTCTTTCTGCGCATCAATGGAGTTGAATTCCTGCTCCAGCCGCTCGTCAGAAGAAACGCGGCAATAGCCTGGCCTGATTTGTCGCGGCGCCAACAGGCGACGATCAAGCGCTTCGATCAGGGGCTTAAAGCAATGACTGAGGGCAAGGACCCCGACAATATGCACTTCACCGACGAAGAGGATGGATAAGGTGTGCGACTGGGCGTGTTGAAACGAGGGCGAACTACTATTCATCCGCCTATGTCAGTCATCATTCGATGTTCACCATTGCAAACGGTCATTTGTCAACCGGTGCATCGGCAATATGCTTTCAAGAGCATTTCAATGTCGACTTTCAGGCGCTAAAACCGGTTGTCGCTACGTCAGCTTAGGGTCATAACTTGCCCGTGGCAGCCAGAATTTGACTGACTCCAACGGGTCTTCTGGAGCCATCGCCGCACGCCGTTTGGCTCCAGTGGTCTGGGACCAAAATTGCGATTTTTAATACTTTGCAAGGGCTGTGGGTCGGGCGGATGTCGGGGCCGATTTTAAAAAGCGAAGCGTATGAGGCCCCGGCGTCTGCCCGGCCCGCGGCCCGGGTACTGGGTACCGCAGCAACGTTAAGTGCATGATTGGCACAACAATTGCCATCAAATAATGCCACAATTGATGCCTAACTTCAGGAATTGCCATGCGCACCACCATTGCTCTTGACGACGATTTACTTGCAAAAGCAGAGTCATTGACAGGTTTATCTGAAAAAACGACGTTGATCCGCGAGGCCCTGCGAGCGCTGATTCAGCGAGAGAGTGCAAAAAGGCTCGCACTTCTGGGCGGCTCTGAGCCGCAGCTTAAAGACATTCCAAGACGGCAACCGGAGCCGGCATGATTCTGGTGGACACATCGGTATGGATTGATCACCTGCGTGCAAATGACGAGCGCTTGTCTCAATTGCTCATGGATGGCCAAGTGCTCGTTCATCCGTTTGTCACGGGAGAATTGGCCTTGGGTAATCTGAAAAATCGCGACGAAGTGCTCATGATGATGCAGGATTTGCCACAAGCTACTGTGGCCACCGTGGCTGAAGTGCTCGGATTGATCGAAGTGCAAAACCTGTTTGGTCTGGGCATCGGCTACATCGATGCACATCTACTGGCATCGGTACTTCTGGTGCCTGGATCACGGCTTTGGACCCGTGACAAGCGTCTGCTTTCAGCCGCAATGCAGCTGGGCATCTCCGTTAACATGACGCACTAACTTTAAAGAGTGTCTTTCATTTTTGTCATGCCCCAATCACCCAGCTCCCAATACGAAAATTTGTTGCGCCATGTGGACACCCATGGTGTCTTCAAGGCCGACCGCACCGGCACCGGCACCAAGAGTGTGTTCGGTCACCAGATGCGCTTTGACCTGACCCAGGGCTTTCCGCTGGTCACCACCAAGAAGGTGTTCCTGAAGGCAATCATCGTCGAACTGCTCTGGTTTCTGCGCGGCGACGCCAACGTCAAATGGCTGCAGGACAACGGTTGCACGATTTGGGACGAGTGGGCCAACCCCGCCACCGGTGACCTGGGGCCGGTCTATGGCGTGCAATGGCGCAGTTGGCCGACACCGGGCGGCGGCCACATCGATCAGATCAGCCAGGTCATTCAGACCCTCAAAAACAACCCGGACTCGCGCCGCATGCTGGTGAGCGCCTGGAACGTGGCCGAGCTCGACCAAATGGCGCTCATGCCCTGCCATGCGTTTTTCCAGTTTTACGTGGCCCCGGCAACGGTGCCGGGCGGCAAGGGCAAACTGAGCTGCCAGTTGTACCAGCGCAGTGCCGACATCTTTCTGGGCGTGCCCTTCAACATTGCCAGTTATGCGCTGCTGACCCACATGGTGGCGCAGCAATGTGACCTTGAGGTGGGCGACTTCATCTGGACTGGCGGTGACTGCCACATCTACAGCAACCACGCCGAGCAGGTGGCACTACAGCTGAGCCGCACGCCATTTGCCTACCCCACGCTGGAAATCAAGCGCCGACCCGACTCGATCTTTGACTATGTCTTTGAAGATTTCGCTGTCAACGGCTACCAGTGTCACCCCGCCATCAAGGCGCCGGTGGCCGTGTGATCAGCCGCCGCCAGATTTGGGGACTGGTCGCGCTCACGCTGATGTGGGGCATCAACTGGCCGATGATGAAATACAGCTTGCGCGAGCTTTCGCCGCTGTACTTTCGCGCCCTCACCATGAGCTGTGGTGCGCTGTGGCTGTTTGGTTACTACCGCTGGAAAGGCGTGCGCATGTGGCCGCAAGCTGCCGAGTGGCGCAGTGTGATGGCCCTGGGGCTGCCCAATATGCTGGGCTGGCACACGCTGTCGATCCTGGGTGTCAAGGAGCTTGCCAGCGGACGCGCTGCTATTTTGGGCTTTACCATGCCGATCTGGACCGTGCTGCTGGGCGTGTTGTTGTTCAAGGAAAAGCTCACACGGCGCCTTGTTTTTGCGATGGTGGGGGTGGCGCTGACCCTAGGCCTGCTCACCTTCAACGAACTCACCGCCTTGAGCGGCAAACCACTGGGCATTGTCTGGATGGAACTGGCCGCCCTGTGCTGGGCTGCGGGCACCTTGATGATGCGCCGGGCACACCTGACGATTCCGGTGGAGACGCTGACGGTCTGGATGCTGATTCTGGCCAGCATCTGCCTGTGGTTTTTTGCGGCGGTGCTTGAACCCTGGCCCAGTTGGCAGTTCTCTGGCCCGATGTGGGGTAGCCTGGTTTATGGCGCGCTCATCAATTATGGTTTTGCCCAGGTCATCTGGTTTGGCATGGCACGCCATTTGCCACCGTCCACCAGTGCCATGAGCGTGATGGCGGTGCCGATGGTAGGCACCCTGAGCGCCACCCTGATCGTCAACGAAATGCCGGGCTGGCAAGACCTGGTGGCGGTGCTGTGTGTCATGGTCGCCATTGCCGCCGTGCTACTGCCACCCCGCAAACCTGCAAAATCCCTATGAAACTCAATCTGATTTTCGCCCGTGCCCGCAATGGTGTCATTGGCAGCAACAACACCCTGCCCTGGCACCTGCCCGAAGACATGGCGCACTTTAAACGCAGCACGCTGGGCTGCCCGGTGATCATGGGCCGAAAGACCTGGGACTCTTTGCCAACCAAATTTCGCCCTCTGCCCGGTCGCCTCAATGTGGTGGTCACGCGCCAAGACAATTGGCAGGCGGAGGGTGCCGTGGTGGCCAATTCACTCGAAGCCGCCTGTGCCGCCTGCCCTGCTGAGAGCACCGCCTGGGTCATCGGTGGCGCCGAGCTCTACGCCCAGGCGCTGGCGCTGGCCGACACCGCCGTGGTGACCGAGATTGACGCCGACTATGAAGGCGATGCCTTTGCCCCGCGCTTTGGGCCCGAGTGGCGGGAAGTGGCCCGCGAGTCCCACGTCAGCTACACGGGACTGGGCTACAGTTTTGTGACCTACCAAAAGGAGCTTTGACGCCATGAAACTTGCCACCTGGAACATCAATTCGCTCACTGTGCGGCTGCCGCAGGTGCTGGACTGGCTTGGCGCCAACCCGGTCGACGTGCTGGCGCTGCAAGAGCTCAAAATGAGCGATGACAAATTCCCCCATGCCGCCTTTGCGGCGGCGGGTTACCACTCAAGCTGTTTTGGCCAGAAGACCTACAACGGTGTGGCACTGATCAGCCGGGCACCGGCCACCGACGTGGTGCGCAACATTCCGGGTTTTTCTGACGATATGGCGCGTGTGATCAGTGCCTCTTTCGCTTCTGGCGCTGACACCTCTGCAGCACCAGACGGCACACCGGGAACTGGCATCCGCGTGGTGGGCGGCTATTTTCCCAATGGCCAGGAACCCGGCAGCGACAAGTTCGAGTACAAGCTGGCCTGGCTCAAGGGCCTGCGCAACTGGTTGCGCGCCGAGCTGACTGTTCGCCCGAAGCTGGTGCTGATGGGCGACTTCAACATCACCTTTGACGATGCCGATGTCTGGGACCCAGAGGGTATGCGCGACCAGATCCATTGCACCGACGAAGAACGTTATGAACTCAATGCCTTGATCGCACTCGACCTGATTGATGCGCACCGGCTGTTTCCCCAGCCAGCCAAGAGCTATTCCTGGTGGGATTACCGGGATTTTGGTTTCAGGCGCAACCACGGCATGCGTATTGACCATATTCTGGTGAGTGGTGCGCTCAAGCCCCAGGTGTCGGCCTGCTGGATCGACAAGACCCCTCGAAAAAACGAACGCCCCAGTGACCACGCCCCGGTGGTGGTCGAACTTAAGGGCTCGTAAAGCAATAACTGAGACAAGACCCTACTCCAGGCCAAGTTCCTGAATTTTTCGGGTGATGGTGTTGCGGCCAATGCCCAGCTTTTGGGCCGCATCGATGCGCCGACCGCGGGTGGCGGCCAACGCCGCCTGGATCAGGCGCGACTCAAAGCGAGCCGTCAAGGTGTCCCAGACGTCGGTGCGATCGGTGGCAAGCAGCGCTGTGGCATCGGCCTCCAGACCTTGCTCCCAGCTCCCCTCAAGCACAGCGGGCAGTGCAGGCGTATCAGGCACTTTTTGCGGCGCTGCCACATCGGCTTGCCCCTGCACCCAAACCGGTGGCTCTGCAACGGATGTGGCCAAAACCGGTGGTGCAGACGGTGCCTCTAACACGGCCACTTCAGGCGGCAAGTCCTTGGGTTCAATCACTTGTGCCGGTGCCATGACGGTGAGCCAGTGGCACATGTTTTCAAGCTGACGTACATTGCCCGGAAACGCAAACTGCCCGATCCAGCCCAGCGCGGCATCAGAAATACGTTTGGGCTCAACCCCCAACTGGCGCGCGCTTTGCTGCAAGAAATGGCGCGTCAGCATGGGGATGTCTTCACGTCGCTCGCGCAGGGCCGGCAGGCGCAGGCGGATCACATTCAGGCGGTGAAACAGGTCTTCGCGAAACACCCCCTCTTTGACCCGTTGCTCCAGATTTTGGTGCGTCGCCGCAATCACGCGGACATTGGTTTTGACCGCGCTGTGGCCACCCACGCGGTAAAAATGGCCGTCTGACAGCACCCGCAATAAACGGGTTTGCAGATCAAACGGCATGTCACCGATTTCGTCCAGAAACAGTGTGCCACCATCGGCCTGCTCGAAACGACCACGGCGCATGGTCTGGGCACCGGTAAAAGCACCACGTTCATGGCCAAAGAGCTCGGACTCGAGCAGGTCTTTGGGAATGGCCGCGGTGTTGATGGCGACAAACGGGCCATTGGCGCGTGGGGAATGTTTGTGCAGCGCGCGCGCCACCAGTTCTTTGCCCGAGCCCGACTCGCCAGTGATCATGACGGTGACGTTGCTTTGGCTCAGGCGGCCAATGGCACGAAAAACGTCTTGCATGGCAGGGGCCTGGCCCAACATTTCGGGCGCCTCGGCCATGGTTTCATCCCCGACTTCTTCGCGCTGGCTTTCTTCCACGGCGCGGCGAATCAGCTCGACCGCTTTGGACAGGTCAAAGGGTTTGGGCAGGTACTCAAAGGCGCCTCCCTGAAAGGCGGACACGGCGCTATCGAGGTCAGAGTAGGCCGTCATGATGATGACCGGCAAGCCCGGGTATCTGGCCTTGACCTTGTCCAGCAAATCCAGGCCCGAGCCACCCGGCATACGGATGTCGCTAACCAGCACCTGCGGTGCCTTGTCTTCGTCGAGTGCAGCAATCACATCGCGCGCATTGGTAAAACTGCGGCTGGGCAATTGTTCGCGCAACAGCGCTTTCTCCAGTACGAAGCGAATGGACTGGTCATCATCTACGATCCAAATTGGCTTCATATGCTTGTCTTGCCTTATAGGTTGGACCCTCGCCACGATCGCTTGCAGTCACCTTGCGATGCGCTGCAGCCCTCCTTACGATCAGGGCAGAGGAATCAGAATTTTGAAATCCGTAGCGCCCGGCACACTGTCACACTCGATCAGACCGTGGTGCTGCTGGACAAAGGTTTGCGCCAATGTCAGGCCCAGCCCGGAGCCGCCCTCCCGACCCGACACCAGCGGGTAAAAAATTCGGCCTTTGATCGAGTCTGGCACGCCAGGCCCGTTGTCAATCACATGCAATTCCAATGCCAACCGATAGCGTTGTTTGCCGAAAGTGCTTTGTCGCGCCACCCGGGTGCGAAAAATGATTTGCGCATCACCCTGGCTGATGCGATCAACCAGCGCTTGCGCCGCGTTGTGGGCGACGTTGATGAGGGCCTGAATGAGTTGCTCGCGGTCACCACGGAACTCTGGGATCGAGGTGTCGTAGTCCTGCACCACCTTGAGCCCCTTGGGAAACTCCGCCAGAATCAGCGAGCGCACCCGCTCGCAGACTTCGTGAATGTTGACATCCCCCACCACATGGGGCCGACGGTGGGGCGCCAGCAAACGGTCCACCAGCGACTGCAGGCGGTCTGCTTCGTGGATGATGACCTGGGTGTATTCAGAGAGTTCGGGCTGGGGCATTTCCAGCTCCAACAGCTGCGCTGCGCCTCGAATACCGCCCAACGGGTTCTTGATTTCGTGGGCCAGGTTGCGAATCAGTTCCTTATTGGCCTGTGCCTGCTCGGCCAGGCGCTCTTCACGGTCCTGGCGCGCTTGCTGCTCAAGCGGCAGCAGCTCAACGATGATGTCTGCGCTTTCGGTTTGGGTCACGATCACATGCACCGGCAACAGTTCTCGCCCCAGACGCAGCAGCTTGGCATCGTAGCGCAGCGCGGCAAACTCGTTGCTGCCAGCACCTTGCAGCGCGGTTTGCAAATGGGCGGGCTCGGTAAAGGAATCAGGCAGATGGGAGCCCACAATGGTGCGCCGTGAAATGCCCAACGCATCTTCCAGGGCAGCATTGGCAAACGTGACCGTGCCGTCACTTTGCACCACGGCCACCAGGGTAGCCAATAAATCAAAGGCCAGAAAACGCTGATTCGTTGGGCTGGCCACTGCCGGCCGGAATTTGGAGAAAGGCAGCTTCAAGTTCATTACCGCAGATGGTCTAACGACTTGCCGTATTGGCCGGCAATCGCTCAAGCTCGCGGCGAATACCTGCCATGTCACTGTCGTTGCGCGCCAGGCTGGCCTTGAGTTCGGCCACACGGTCCAGGTAACGCTGGTGGTTGCGCACCTCGTCGCCACGCTTTTCTGGCGTTCCGTTGTTGTACTCTTTCAACAATTCTGTTTGACGCACTTCGGCTTTTTTCAGCTCTGACTGCAAAATCAAACGCGCATCGGAGTCACGCGATTTTTGCTCGGCGGCATCAACACGCGGACCCGAACTGGCGACGCTGGCAACATTGGTTTTAGCGGGCACTTGGGCCGCACGGGTGCCCTGCACCACAGTGACGTTACCGCCTTCCACCAAAGTGCAATTTTTAGCCTGTGCTTGTGTCACCGTGTTGGTATAGGCATTTCCGCAACGGTAAATGCGATCCTGCGCCTGTACGCTGGTGCAGAGCACCAGCAACAACCCGGTCCAGGTGATGTGAGTCATCAAAGTAATAGCCCTCTTTTAACAGCAACGGCACAGCATGGCCAAGACATCCCTACCCACAGTAGGTGGTACTGAGTTTCCCATAATAAAAAAGGACGGCCAGAGCCGTCCCGTTTTTTATCCCCAGGGTTGTGAAGTGCAACCCGTTCGCTGAAATTACAGCGAGTAGTACATGTCAAATTCAATCGGGTGAGTCGCCATGCGCAAACGCGTGACCTCGCCCATCTTGAGTTCAATGTAGGCGTCCAGCAAGCCGTCGGTGAAGACCCCGCCCTTGGTCAGGAAGGCACGGTCTGCGTCCAGGCATTCCAGCGCCTGGTCCAGGCTGTGGCAGACGGTAGGAATCAATGCGTTTTCTTCGGGTGGCAGATGGTACAGGTCCTTGGTGGCGGCTTCGCCCGGATGGATCTTGTTTTCCACGCCGTCCAAACCGGCCATCATCAGTGCCGAGAAACCCAGGTACGGGTTCATCAGCGGATCAGGAAAACGTGCCTCGATACGGCGACCTTTGGGGTTGGCCACATAAGGAATACGGATCGAAGCCGAGCGGTTCTTGGCCGAGTAAGCCAGCTTGACCGGCGCCTCAAAACCGGGCACCAGGCGCTTGTAGCTGTTGGTGCCAGGGTTGGTGATGGCGTTCAGGGCACGGGCGTGCTTGATGATGCCGCCAATGTAGTACAGGGCAAAATCTGACAGACCCGCATAGCCGTCACCGGCAAACAGGTTTTTGCCGTCTTTCCAGATCGACTGGTGCACGTGACAGCCGCTGCCATTGTCGCCAACGACGGGCTTGGGCATAAAAGTAGCAGTTTTGCCATAGGCATTGGCGACGTTTTGAACCACATACTTCAACATCTGGGTCCAGTCGGCGCGCTGGACCAAGGTGCTGAACTTGGTGCCCAACTCGCATTGACCCGGAGACGCCACCTCATGGTGGAACACCTCGACCGGGACACCCAGGGACTCCAGAATCAGCGACATTTCGGCGCGCATGTCTTGCGTGCTGTCAACCGGAGGCACGGGGAAGTAGCCGCCTTTGGTGGTGGGACGGTGACCACGGTTGCCGCCTTCCATTTTCTTGCCCGAGTTCCAGGGAGCTTCGTAGTCGTCAACCTTGAAGAAACAACCCGACATGTCGGTATTCCAGCGCACGTCGTCAAACAGGAAGAACTCTGGCTCAGGACCAAAGTACGCGGTATCGCCCATGCCGGAGGCCTTGAGGTAGGCTTCGGCACGGTGAGCCACGGAACGTGGATCGCGCTCATAACCTTTGCCATCAGTGGGTTCAATCACATCGCAGCTCATAAAGAGCGTGGTTTCTTCAAAGAAAGGGTCGATGTTGGCGGTGTTGGGGTCGGGCATGAGCTGCATGTCCGAGGCCTCAATTCCTTTCCAGCCCGCCACGGAAGAACCATCAAACGCATGACCAGAACTGAACTTGTCTTCATCAAAGTGGGACACAGGCACGGTGACGTGCTGCTCTTTGCCACGGGTATCGGTGAAACGGAAGTCAACAAATTTGACTTCGTTGTCTTTCACCATATTCATCACGTCTGCGACGGTCTTGGCCATGAGTTACTCCAAAGGAACAGTTGTAAAAAGGATTTGGGATTGGGAATGCAGGTTTTGTGCCAGACCCAGCAAGTTTTGAATGGATCCGTCATGGGACGTATTTTGCCTTGTGTTTCAACTCTTTCAAGCACGCTTGCTGGCAGAGCATGTGAATTAAGACGATTCAGGGCGAGGCATATCCACATCAAGAGCACCAAAAATGCGCATAAAGGAGGAAAAAGTCGATTGAATCCTCATGAACGCACCATTTCAGGGCCCAATTTGACCTGAAATGGTGTCAATCCATCACACAGTGCGGCAAACGCAGCGGTCACGGCGTCAGGTGCCCCCTTGACGCCCAATTCAATGTGGCGCCCATATTCCGGGTGGTCCACACTGGGCAGGCTGAACACCTTGACACCCACAAAATCACGTTCAATGGCTTCCATCAGCGGCGTCAGGGTGGCCTCCATTGCACCAAAAACAATCACAGAGTGCTCCAGCCAGCGATCTTTGGCAAAAAACGCCGGGTAATGGGTATCAAGCACCCACTCGATCATCGGCCAGGCCATGACCGGAAACCCCGGCACAAAGTGAACCGAGCCGCAACTGAAACCCGGGATCTTGTTGTACGGATTGGGAATGATTTCAGCACCCTGCGGGAATACACCCATATTGAGTCGGTGCAGATTGTCAGCTTGGCCGGAGTCGTAGGTCTTGCCCTGCTCCAGCGCCACGTCCTGCATGCGTTGTTCGATCAAGGCCTTGGCCTGTGGGTGCAACGCCAAATCCAAGCCCAATGCGCGCGCTGCGCACTGGCGTGTATGGTCGTCGGGCGTGGCCCCAATACCCCCGGTGGAAAACACGACATCCCCTGAGGCAAAAGCCCGCCGCAAGGCGGCGGTGATGCGTTCGGGTTCATCACCCACATACTCCACATAGGCCAAGGTCAGGCCGCGCGCCTTGAGCAACTCGATCACCTTGGGCAAATGCTTGTCGCTGCGTTTGCCCGACAAAATCTCGTCGCCAATGATGATCATGCCAAAGTGGCGGGCATTGTCAGGATTGACCGGGAGCTGATGGTTCGGTTGGGTGAGTTGCATGGTTCAGTGGCAGGGTCAAGGAATCAGAAAGTACGGCGTCGGGCGGGGTCGGTGCGGCTGCGGATTTGGCCCGCTCGTCACGCAAGGCTTGCAGGGCGGCCAGGCAAAAGTGTGCAAACCAGAGCGATGCCAGAGCAAAGACCATGGTATAGAGCCAGATCGCGAGGGGCACCAGCACCACAAAGGCCGCCACCAAAAACACCCCCGAGGCCCAAATCAGGCTGGGGGCAGCACCCAGGTAGCCGCAAAACAGACCAATGCCAAGCAAGCTGAGTCGGTGGCGGCGAAAAATTTCACGTCGCTCCTCGCTGCTGGCGTGCTCAGCCAGAGCATCAAACGCCATCACCCGGTAGGTGAGCCAGCCCCAGATCAGCGGTGGCAAAATAAAAATCAGGGGCGGAATAAGCCACAGCGGCACCGACACGATCAGCGCCACCAGCGCCAACAGGGTGGACACCAGCGACCACCACAGACTGGCAAGCAACGAGCCCCCGCGTTTTCGCTCCAGCGAAGGAAAACGATTTCGAGCCACCAGCGAGGTCAGCGCTGGCGTCATCAGGAGTGCCACCACCAGCAGCGAAGCCACCACAATGACCGGTGTCACCACAAAAATCACGATCAGGGGCGCCAATACGACCTTCAGGTTGCCCATACCAAAACCCTGCAACCAGGCGGCAACACTGGCCAGGAGAGATGAAGATTCCAACCACAGGCGCACGGCGACCAGCACACCATCCCAGTAGATATAGCCCAGACCCAAGCCAAAGCCAGTCATCAGCACCAGTGGCAAAAACGACAGCGCCATGACCCTCGGTTTCAAGCCATAGGCCACCGCACGCCAGAAGGAATCAAACAACAAGCTCATGTGTTGGAGCATACTGCAGCTGACTCACCCGCCATGCGGGCCAGATCGGCCGGGCTCAGCCAACGCCATTGACCCGGCGCCAGATCATCGGGCAAACACAGCCCGCCGATTTGCGAGCGGTGCAGCGCCTCGACCCGATTGCTCACGGCAGCCACCATGCGTTTGACCTGGTGGTATTTGCCCTCGGTCAGCGTCAGCCGCAAGTGGAATTCAGACACCGCTTCGCAGGCGGCGGCACGCACCGTCTTGGGGTCATCGTCAAGCACCACGCCGGCCAGCAACTGACTTACCTGGCGCGTCTCGAGCGGATGCTTGACCATGACCTCATAGACCTTGGGTACATGGTGACGTGGTGAACTCATGCGATGGATGAACTTGCCGTCGTCGGTGAGCAACAACAGGCCGGTGGTGTCCTGGTCCAGCCTACCGACGGCCTGTACCCCCTGCACCGCGCCTTTTTGCGGCCGCAGGCGCAGCGCCGACGGCAGCAAGGTGTAGATACTGGGGTAGGTGGACGGCTTTTGCGAACACTCGGTGGCCGTCGGCTTATTGAGCATGATGTAGGCCTTTTCGGCATACGACCAGTCCACGCCCTGCACCTGAAAGCGCAGGCCTTCGGCAGCAAATTCAGCCCCTGCCTGAAGGCACCTGACAGGGATCACTGACTGACTTGATTCATAGACCTGAACCAAACCCTGCTGAATCAAACCGGCACAAACACGCCGGGTACCAAAACCCTGGGAATAAAGAATGTCTTGAAGTTGCATACACCGAGTATCGCAAAGCGCGATACATGTGTGTCATGCACGCTGCGCTACAACCACATGGCATCAAGCCAAGTCTGTTCAAGCTGCGATCAGTTGCGCCGCTTCGCGCGCTGCCACCACGCCTTCGTCGGTGGGTACGACCCACACTTCGACGGCGCTGCCTAGCGCATGGATGGCCATGATCTGGTCACCGGTGGCTTGCAGGTTAAGAACCGGATCGATCACCACCCCCAACCAAGCCAGCCGCTGGCCGAGCTCAAGGCGCAGCGCCACGTCATGTTCACCGATACCACCACTGAAGGCCAGCACATCCAGCCCCTGCATGCAGGCGACAAGGGCTCCACTTTCGCGCAGCACCCGGTGGGTAAACATGTCCACCGCCAATTTGGCGCTGGCTGAGCTGTCAGCGCGCAGGCGACGCATGTCGGCCGAGATGCCCGACACCCCCAACAGGCCGCTTTGCTTGTAAAGCAAGGCTTGCAATCGGTCATGGTCCCAGCCTTGGGCCAGTAAATAAAGCAGGACACCGGGATCGAGCGCGCCGGAGCGGGTGCCCATCATCAAGCCGTCAAGGGCGGAAAAACCCATGGTGGTAGCGCAACTCTTGCCCTCGCGCGCAGCACACAGGCTGGCGCCGTTACCCAGGTGGGCCATTAACACGCGGCCGTTGGCTCGGCTGCTTTGCGCCAGCAACACGCCCATCACATACTGGTACGACAGACCATGAAAGCCGTAACGGCGCAGCCCCTCTTGGTACAGCGCCTCAGGCAAGGCAAAGCGGTAGTCCAGTTCGGACAGGCTGGCATGAAACGCTGTGTCAAAACACGCCACTTGCGGTACGTCAGGAAACGCCTTGGCAAAGGCCCTGATGCCAGCCAGGTTATGCGGTTGGTGCAGCGGCGCCAGGGCGTTGAGCCGGGTCAGGTCGGCCAGCACCGCATCAGTGACCAATACACTGGCACGGTATTGCGCGCCACCATGCACCACCCGGTGCACCACCGCTTGCAAGGCCGGTGTGTCCGGCAAACCCGCAAGCAGGTCGCGCAAACTCAGAAGGGCTTGGGCAAAGACCTGGTCGGTGCCCAAATCCAGCGCACGACGGTGGCTCTGCCCTTGAAAATTCCAGCGCATTTCAGGTGTGCCACCCGGCTCAAGACCTTCAATGTTGCCCGAGAGTATCTGAGGCGTCACCTGATACTGTGCCAGCGGATAAAGCGAAAACTTCAGGCTCGATGAGCCCGCATTGACCGACAAAATAGACATGGTTGCGCCCTTACCAAACGGGGCGTGGATGGTCGCGACGCGCGTTGTGCGCCATCAGCAAGGCAAGCAGCGCAGAAGCTACCCGATTCGACGGCCCGTCCGCCCGGCTCGTCAGCGCAATCGGCACGCGGGCGCCGAGCACGATGCCGGAGCCGCTGGCACCGGCCAGGTATTCCAGCTGCTTGGCCAGCATGTTGCCACTCTCCAGGTCTGGCACCGCCAGAATATCGGCCTGGCCAGCTACCGCCGATTCAATCTTCTTGATTTGCGCCGCGTGCAGCGAGATGGCATTGTCAAAAGCCAGCGGCCCGTCAAGCACGCCACCGGTGATCTGGCCGCGCTCGGCCATTTTGCACAGGGCAGCGGCATCCAGAGTGGATGGAATGTTGGAGTTCACCATTTCCACTGCCGACAAAATGGCAACTTTGGGCTGTGCCACGCCCAGCACGCGCGCAAAGTCAATGGCGTTCTGAATAATGTCCACTTTCTCCTTCAGGGTGGGATGGATGTTGAGCGCTGCATCAGTGATCAGCAACGGCTTGTGGTACAGCGGCACATCAAAACGAAACACATGCGACATACGCCGACCCGTTCGCAAGGCCGGCTTGGCCAGCACCGCGTGAATCAGTTCGTCGGTATGCAAACTGCCTTTCATGAGCATCTCGACCTCCCAGGCGGCCGCCATTTCAGAGGCTTTTTCAGCCGCCGCATGGCTGTGCGGCACCGACAAAATCTCAACCCCGGTCAGATCAATACCAGCTTCAGTGGCCACATGGCGGATACGCATCTCGGGACCAATCAGTACCGGCACAATCAGTCCATAGCGGGCTGCGTCCATGGCGCCGCTGAGCGAGCTCTCGTCACAAGGGTGCACCACGGCACAGCGCACCGCTTCTAGGGTGTGCCCCAATGCCAGCAAGTCATTAAAACGTGCCAGGGGGTCAAACAACTGGATACGTGGCGCCGCAACACGCGGCAAACGCACCTTGTTGGTGGGTGCCAGCACCTTGGCGACCCCGCTCAAGACCAGCTCACCGCGCTGGTTAAAAACCCGACAGTCAAGCTCCACACTCTTGTTTTCCGGATTAAGCACCGTCACGGTCACGGTCACGGTCAGCGTATCGCCAACACGAACAGGTTTGACAAAATGCAGCGCCTGGTCCCGGTAAATGGTTCCCGGACCAGGAAACTGGGTACCCAACAAAGCAGAAATCAGCGCGCCGCTCCACATGCCGTGGGCAATCACACCGTGGAACAGGCTGTCACTGGCATAGACAGAGTCGAGGTGCGCCGGATTGGTATCGCCCGATACGGCAGCAAAAGCCTGAATGTCGTCAAGTGTCAAGGTACGCAACAAGCGGGCGCTTTGGCCGAGTTTGATCTCGGAAAAAGTATAGTTTTCGACGAGTTCGGTATCCGAAGGCAAGTTCATATCAGTTCCAAAATATTAAGAACACAGCGCACAACTTAGTTCCCATTAAAAAAATCATCCAGACTCAAACCATCAGCACCTGGCTTGAATCCCCGGCGCAGCAAATGCTCTTCCGCTTGAACCAGTGCCTGATGTGTCACAGTCAAGCCGTTGTCATTCAGGCTGGTCGTCTCCATGTGATAGCGCAATATCAACAAACCACGCAATTCTTCACGCAGATGACCCTGGCGGCGATCAAAGCCAGTGCTGACCTGAGCCAGGTCGATCATGGTGGTGCGACGTTCATTCACAACAGGCGACACCGGGTGCTTCGACATCAGAGCACTCAGCGCAAAACGGTCGTTCAAGGGAACATGCAGCGCCGAGGCCAGTCGGGCAATGCGAACATTAAGTATCTCGAGAGAGGCACTCACGCGTTGGATCAACTCGTTATTGTTTTGCATCGCTCATCCTCGTCTTGCCAGCATTGGAGATAGTCACCATAGAAATCGCTCATACCATTTTAGGGTAAACCCTAGTATTTTAAATAATCAAACTGAACCGCTTTTTCCCTCTTGATCCCGAAAAATCAAAACAAGTGACTTGGCTGCGCACAGACAACAAAAAACCCGCCGAAGCGGGTCTTTTTGTTGTGCTTAAAGCGCTAGGACATGAACCAATTACTTGGCGCGTGTACCCACCACTTCGACTTCCACACGGCGGTTCTTGGAACGGCCTTCTTTGGTCTTGTTGTCAGCCACGGGTTGCGCTTCGCCTTTACCTTCGGTGTAAATACGGTTCTTTTCAATGCCCTTGGACACCAAGTAAGCCTTGACGGCTTCAGAACGACGAACCGACAGTTTCTGGTTGTAACCATCTGGGCCGGTGGCATCGGTGTGACCGACTGCAATCACCACTTCGAGGTTGATGCCCTTGACCTTGGCGACCAGATCGTCAAGTTTGGCTTTGCCTTCAGGCTTAAGTACAGATTTGTCGAAGTCAAAGAACGCATCAGCTGCGTAAGTGACTTTGGCAGCAGCCACAGGGACTGGCACGGGCACAGGTGCAGGAGCTGGTGCAGGTTTGGCAACCGGTGCAGGTGCAGGAGCTGGTGCGGGAGCTGGTGCCACCGCTTTAGGTGCCACGATGGCGCCATCACAACCCACAGCAGCAGTGGCTGGGGTCCAGGAACCATCACGCCAGCAGAGTTCATTGGTGCCGTTTTTCCAGACAGTGCCATCGGTACTGCGCCAGTTATCAACGGACTGGGCACTGGCTGCGGTTGCAAGTGCCACGGTAGCGATCAGCAAAGCCACTTTGTTCAATTTCATCAGGGTTCTCCTTAAGGGAAAAATCCGCAGCAAAGCTGCGTCGGTATACGGACACCCAAGATGCCTATCAAGTTGGGCGTTGAGGTCATTGTGCCACAGCATGATTTCCACACCATGCGCAAAATCAACGCATTCTGACTTTAACAGTGCGTTCAAAGACAATTTCGGGTAGGCGTTGCAGGCTAGCCACAGACGCACAGCTTAAAATCAGCCGCTAACTTAGATCTTGCCTAGCCTCAAGTCCACCTCATGACCCAGTTCGCCAAAGAAACCTTGCCCACCAGCCTTGCTGACGAAATGCGCCGCAGCTACCTAGATTACGCCATGAGCGTGATCGTGGGACGGGCTCTGCCTGATGCGCGCGATGGCTTGAAACCGGTGCACCGGCGTGTGCTGTTTGCGATGCACGAACTTAACAACGACTGGAACAAGGCCTACAAGAAATCGGCCCGTATCGTCGGTGACGTCATTGGTAAGTACCACCCACATGGTGACCAGTCGGTCTACGACACCATCGTGCGCATGGCACAAGATTTTTCCATGCGCCACATGCTGGTCGACGGCCAGGGCAATTTCGGCTCGGTAGACGGTGACAGCGCTGCAGCCATGCGTTATACCGAAATCCGCCTGGCCAAAATCGCACATGAAATGCTGGCCGACCTGGACAAGGAAACGGTGGACTTCGGCCCCAACTACGATGGCTCTGAAAAAGAGCCGCTGGTGATGCCGTCACGCCTGCCGAATTTACTGGTCAACGGCTCGGGAGGCATTGCCGTGGGCATGGCCACCAACATTCCGCCGCACAACCTCAATGAAGTGGTCGATGCCTGTCTGCATCTGCTGCGCAACCCGGAAGCTTCCATCGACGAGCTGATGGAAATCATTCCGGCGCCGGATTTTCCCACCGCCGGCATCATTTACGGCATCAACGGCGTCAAGGATGGCTACCGCACCGGCCGCGGTCGTGTGGTCATGCGGGCCAAGTGCCACTTTGAAGACATCGACAAGGGCCAGCGTCAGTCGATCATCGTCGACGAGTTGCCCTACCAGGTCAACAAAAAGACGCTGCAAGAACGTATGGCCGAACTGGTGCACGAAAAGAAAATCGAAGGCATCAGCCATATCCAGGACGAGTCTGACAAATCCGGCATGCGTTTGGTCATCGAACTCAAGCGCGGCGAGGTGCCCGAGGTGGTGCTGAATAACCTGTACAAGCAAACGCAACTGCAGGACACCTTCGGCATGAACATGGTGGCCCTGATCAACGGCCAGCCCAAATTGTGCAACCTGAAAGACCTGATCGAGGTCTTTTTACAGCACCGTCGGGAGGTGGTGACGCGGCGTACCGTGTTCAACCTGCGCAAGGCACGCGAGCGCGGCCACGTGCTCGAAGGCCTGGCCGTGGCACTGGCCAACATTGACGAATTCATCCGCATCATCCGCGAATCGCCCACGCCTCCGGTGGCCAAGGCTGAACTGATGACGCGCCTTTGGGACAGCACCCTGGTGCGCGAAATGCTCACCCGCACACGTGCCGACGGCGGCGTGGTCAACGCCGACGACTACCGCCCCAACGGCCTTGAAATGCAATACGGCATGGGCAAGGACGGCCTGTACCGGCTGTCTGAAACCCAGACGCAAGAAATTCTGCAAATGCGTCTGCAGCGCCTGACCGGCCTGGAACAAGACAAGATCGTGGCCGAATACAAAGAGGTCATGGCCGAGATCGATGACCTGCTGGACATCCTGGCGCGGCCTGAGCGCGTCTCCATCATCATCGGCGAAGAGCTCACCGTCATCAAAACCGAGTTTGGCATGACCAAGCTGGGCGCTCGCCGCTCTCTGGTCGAGCACAGCTCATTCGACTTGTCCACCGAAGACCTGATCACCCCGACCGACATGGTGGTCACGCTGAGCCACAGCGGCTACATCAAGAGCCAGCCTTTGAGCGAATACCGGGCGCAAAAGCGGGGCGGTCGCGGCAAACAGGCCACCGCCACCAAGGAAGATGACTGGGTCGATCAGCTGTTCATTGCCAACACACACGACTACATCCTGTGCTTCAGCAACCGTGGCCGCATGTACTGGCTCAAGGTATGGGAAGTACCACAAGGCTCGCGTGGCTCACGGGGTCGCCCCATCGTCAACATGTTCCCGCTGCAAGAAGGCGAAAAGGTCACCGTGGTGCTACCACTCACCGGCGAAAAACGCAGCTTTCCGGCTGACCAGTACGTTTTCATGGGCACCAGCATGGGGACGGTCAAGAAAACAGCACTGGTTGAATTTTCCAATCCGCGCAAGGCCGGCATCATTGCCGTTGATCTGGACGAAGACGACTTTTTGATTGGCGCAGCCCTGACCGATGGCCAGCATGACGTGATGCTGTTCTCTGACGGCGGCAAGGCAGTGCGCTTTGATGAAAACGATGTGCGCCCGATGGGCCGCCAGGCACGCGGTGTGCGTGGCATGATGCTCGAAGATGGCCAAAGCGTAATCGCCATGCTGGTCGCAGAAGACGAAACTCAGAGTGTACTCACGGCCACCCAACATGGTTTCGGCAAGCGCACCAGCATTGCAGAGTACACCCGCCACGGCCGCGGCACCAAGGGCATGATCGCCATTCAGCAGAGTGAGCGCAACGGCAAGGTGGTGGCTGCCACGCTGGTACATGCGGACGATGAAATCATGCTGATCACCGACAAGGGTGTGCTGGTGCGCACCCGGGTCTCTGAAATCCGCGAGTTGGGTCGCGCCACCCAGGGCGTGACGCTGATTGGCCTGGATGACGGCTCGCAGTTAAGCGGCCTGCAGCGCATTGTGGAAAACGATGCCATTCCACCAACCGAAGACACCACAGACGATGACAGCGATGCGACCGTATAACTTTTCCGCCGGCCCCGCCGTCATGCCCGACGCGGTGCTGGCTGAGGCCGCTGCCGAGATGCTCGATTGGCATGGCAGCGGCATGGGTGTGATGGAAATGAGCCACCGGGGCAAGGAATTCGGCTTCATTCACGAACAAGCCCAGGCTGATCTGCGTGAGTTACTGGCGGTGCCCGCGCACTTCAAGCTGCTCTTCATGCAAGGCGGTGGACTGGCCGAAAACGCCATCGTGCCGCTGAACCTGTCAAAGGGGCAAACGGCTGACTTTGTGGTGACCGGCAGTTGGAGCCAAAAGTCCCTGGGGGAAGCACGCAGATACTGCACGGCCCATGAGGCAGCCAACACCCAGGCCAATGGCCACACCACGCTGGTGGATCCTGGCCAATGGCAGCTCAGTGACAAGTCGGCCTATGTGCATATCTGCAGCAACGAAACCATCAACGGCGTTGAGTACCACACCCTGCCCGACCTCAAGGCCCTGGGTTGTGATGCCCCGCTGGTGGTGGACTTTTCCTCGCATGTGGCCTCGCGCCCGGTGGATTGGTCGCGCGTCGGGCTGGCGTTTGGCGGCGCCCAGAAAAACCTGGGGCCGGCGGGTTTGACGCTGGTGGTGGTGCGCGAAGACCTGCTCGACCGCGCCCTGCCGATTTGCCCTAGCGCTTTCAACTACAGCACCGTGGCGGACAACGACTCGATGTTCAACACCCCGCCCACCTATTCGATCTACATTGCCGGTCTGGTGTTCAAGTGGCTTAAAAGCCAGGGAGGTATTGCCGCAGTTGAAGCCCGCAACATGGCCAAGGCCGAACTGCTGTACGAAGCCATCGACAACTCCTGCCTGTACCTCAACCGGGTAGCCAAAGATTGCCGCTCGCGCATGAACGTGCCGTTTTACCTGCGTGATGAAAGCCTCAACGACGCATTTCTCAGTGGTGCCCGCGAGCGTGGCCTGCTGCAACTCAAGGGCCATAAATCAGTGGGCGGCATGCGTGCCAGCATTTACAACGCCATGCCTTTGGAGGGCGTGCAGGCCCTGGTGAATTACCTGCGTGACTTCGAGGCCCAACCCGGCTGAAACCATGGCTTGCCACGCTTACGTTCGTCATGACGACCACTCTTTCACTTGAACCGGCTTATGGCACAAACTCTTCCCGAATTGCGCACCCAAATTGATGCCCTTGATCTGGAGCTGCTCACCCTGCTGAACCAGCGTGCTAGCCTGGCCCATGAGGTGGGCGAAATCAAGCGCCTGGACGGCTCGGCCGTGTTCCGCCCCGACCGTGAAGCGCAGGTCATTGCCAATTTGCAAGCACACAATAGCGGTCCGCTCAAGGACCACAGCCTGAGTCTGATCTGGCGTGAAATCATGTCGGCCTGCCGTGTGCTCGAAGCACCGCAACGGGTGGCTTACCTGGGGCCGGCTGGTACCTTCAGCGAGCAGGCCGCCATTCAGTTTTTTGGCGGCAGCATGTCACGCGTGCTGTGCGTCAGCATTGACGAGGTGTTTCGCGCCACGGCAGCTGGCAGCGCCGAATTTGGTGTGGTGCCCATCGAGAACTCGTCTGAAGGCGTGATCTCGCGATCACTCGACCTGCTGCTCAACTCGCCGCTGCACATCATTGGCGAAACCAGCTTTCTGGTGCGGCACAACTTGCTGCGCCTGGCGCCCTCGCTGCACGACATTGAGGCCGTTTACGCCCACCCGCAGGCGCTGGCGCAGTGCCAGGACTGGCTCACCACTCACCTGCCCCATGCCGAGCGACGCGCTGCTGCCAGCAACGCCGAGGGCGCCCGCCTGGCCGCCACCAACCCGGCCTGGGCCGCCATCGCCAGCGAGCGCGCCGGCAGTGAATTTGGTCTGCATATCGCCTCCTACGCGATCCAGGACGACGCCTTCAACCGCACCCGCTTTGCCATCATTTGCCTGCCGCAAACGCTGGCAGCGCCGCAAGCCACGGGCAATGACTGCGTCAGCCTGATTGTCTCCGTGACGAACCGGCCGGGGGCAGTACATGACCTGTTGGTGCCACTGAAAAAACACGGTGTATCGATGACCCGTTTCGAGTCACGGCCAGCGCGCTCGGGCCAGTGGGAATACTACTTTTACATCGACCTGCAAGGCCACCCCAGCCAGCCCCATGTAGCCGCCGCGTTGGAGGAATTACACGGCCTGTGCGCGTTTTACAAAGTGCTGGGCACCTACCCCGTTAGCGAGTAAGCATGTTTGAGCAACTCGGGTTGATCGGCTGCGGCCTGATGGGCGGCTCATTTGCGCTGGCGCTAAAACATGCCGGGCTGGTGAAACACGTGGTGGGTTACAGCCCGTCGACCAACACTGTCCAGAAAGCCCTGCGACTCGGCGTCATCGACGCGGCGGCAGCCTCGGCTGAGCAGGCTGCAAGCGGGGCCGACATCGTGCTGGTGGCGGTACCGGTGTCCGCGACTGAAGCCACCCTGCAGTTGATTCAACCCGCAGTCACGCCGCAGATGCTGATCATGGACGTGGGTTCG
The DNA here is from genome assembly GCA_001771065.1 of Burkholderiales bacterium RIFOXYD12_FULL_59_19. Lineage (GTDB taxonomy): Bacteria > Pseudomonadota > Gammaproteobacteria > Burkholderiales > Burkholderiaceae_C > Rhodoferax. Next base: position 45,383 of record MESQ01000034.1, read on the forward strand.
ACCAAGGCTGACGTGCTGGCGGCCGCGCAGCGTGTGCTGGGCGAGCAAGTCGGCTCATTTGTGCCAGCCCACCCCATTGCCGGCAAGGAAAAGGCCGGCGTAGAACACGCCGATGCCAAGCTGTACCAGGGCTGCCAGGTGATTCTGACACCCACAACAGACACCCTCGACAAACAGCGTCAGCAAGCACTGGACGTCTGGCAGGCGCTGGGCTGCAACGTGGTACAGATGTCGCCCGAAGCCCATGACGCGGCCTTTGCGGCCGTCAGCCACCTCCCTCATCTGCTGGCGTTTGCCATGATGAACGCCGTGACGAGCCAGCCCCAAGGGCAGGAATTTTTGTCGCTGGCAGGCCCCGGCTTTCGCGACTTCACCCGCATTGCCGCCAGCGACCCCAAGGTGTGGCGTGACATTCTCTTATCCAACCGTCAGGAGTTGCTACTGCAAAGTCAACGCCTTCAAAGCCAATTGCAGGCGTTCGAGTCCCTGATGCTGCAGGGCGATGGTGCAGCGCTCGAAGCGCTGATTGCGCAGGCCAGCTCAGTGCGCAGCCAATGGCATCTCAAACAACATCACCACCCCAAACCTGCATGCTGAACACCTTATTCGTCGACCTGCCACCCTTGCTGTCCGCTGGCGGCACGATTACCTTGCCGGGCTCCAAAAGTATTTCGAACCGGGTGCTGCTGCTGGCCGCCCTGACCCAGGGCCGGACCACTTTGCACGATGTGCTGGACTCCGATGACACCCGTGTCATGCTGGCAGCCTTGCGCGCCCTGGGCTGCGATATTGCGCAAACCGGCAAGTCCGTGGTCATTGACGGCCTGGGGGGGCAACCCAAACACAGGCAGGCCAAATTGTTCATGGGCAATGCCGGTACCGCCATTCGGCCGCTCACCGCCGCGCTGGCGCTGATGGGTGGCGACTTTGGGCTGAGCGGTGTGCCACGCATGCACGAGCGCCCGATTGGCGATTTGGTGAACGCGCTGCGCCAACTGGGCTGCCAGATTGATTACACCGGCCAGGACGGCTACCCGCCGCTGCACATTGGCCAGCCCGATCTCAAGCTCGACGCACCCATCCAGGTGCGCGGCGACGTGTCGAGCCAGTTCCTGACCGCCCTGCTGATGGCGCTGCCGCTGGTGGCCCGGCAGGACATCGTGATTGACGTCGTGGGAGAGCTGATCTCCAGGCCTTACATCGAAATCACGCTGAACCTGCTGGCGCGTTTTGGCATTGCAGTCCAACGCGACGGCTGGCAGCGTTTTACCATTCCGGCGGGCAGTAAATACCAGTCACCGGGCACCCTGTTTGTCGAGGCCGATGCGTCTTCTGCCAGCTATTTTCTAGCCCTGGGGGCCATCGCGCCCGCATCTGAGGGTCACAGCGGCATCCGTATCGAGGGGCTCGGCGCCGATTCAATTCAGGGCGACATCCGCTTCATCGAAGCCGCCCACATGATGGGCGCCCGAGTGGTCAGCGGCCCCAACTGGCTGGAGGTGTCGCGCGGCGCCTGGCCACTCACCGCCATTGACCTCGACTGCAACCACATCCCCGATGCGGCCATGACCCTGGCCGTGATGGCCTTGTATGCCCAAGGCACCACCACACTGCGCAATATTGCCAGTTGGCGCGTCAAGGAAACCGACCGCATTGCCGCCATGGCGCGTGAGTTGCGCAAGCTTGGCGCCACCGTGATCGAAGGGGCCAACTTCATACAGGTGACCCCGCCGGCCGGCCCCGCGCAATGGAAAGCCGCCAGCATCCACACATATGACGACCACCGCGTGGCCATGTGTTTTGCGCTGGCCGCCTTCAACCCCGCGGGTCTGCCAGTCCGGATTGAAGATCCCAAGTGTGTCGCCAAGACTTTTCCTGACTTTTTTGAAGCGCTGTTCTCGCTGGTGCAAGCTGACCCAGCCCAGATTCCCGTGATTTGCGTCGATGGCCCCACCGCCTCGGGCAAAGGCACGCTGGCGGCGCAATTGGCCAGCCAGTTGGGCTACCACCTGCTGGACTCGGGCGCGCTCTATCGCATCACTGCGCTGGCGGCGGGGCGGGTGCATTTGCCGCTGGATGCCACTGGCGAAGACGCCATTGCCAAACTGGCACAAGGTCTGCATATTGAGTTTTTGGCTGACAAGGTGCTGCTAGCGGGCGAGGACGTTACAGACGCCATTCGTACCGAAGAAGCCGGCATGAATGCCTCCAAAGTGTCGATCTTGCCCAGGGTGCGCGCTGCGCTGGTGGACTTGCAGCACGGTTTTCGCCGCCTGCCAGGGCTGGTGGCCGATGGCCGCGACATGGGTACCGTGATCTTTCCCACGGCCCCGCTCAAGGTATTTTTAACGGCCAGCGCCGAACAGCGCGCCCAAAGACGGTTTAACCAGTTGATTTCAAAAGACAAATCAATTACACTCCACGTTCTTCGCGCCGACTTGGAAGCACGTGACGCCAGGGATTCATCCCGCAGCGTTGCACCTCTCAAACCGGCCGCAGATGCCAAGTTGCTGGACAATTCCCATGTATCGGTTGAAGAATCGGTGAAGTTGGTGTTGGATTGGTGGCAAGGCAAGCAGCCCTTCTGATCCTGTCTCAAGGGCACAAACCGCAAAGGCCTGGGCTTAAAAACTCAAACCAATGCACCGGCCCTCATTCGCCCCCTCGCGCTGCACTGGCGCACTGCGAATGAGGTTCAAAAAAACTTAACCCCGTGGCGCTTGAGCCACAATAAAAATGTCTGAATCTTTTGCCGCCCTGTTTGAAGAGTCCCTGCAACGCACAGAAATGCGCCCGGGCGAAGTGATCACTGCCGAAGTGGTTCGTATCGAGCACAGCTTTGTGGTCGTGAACGCTGGTCTCAAGTCTGAAGCCTACGTACCGCTCGAAGAATTCAAAAATGACCAGGGCGAAACTGAAGTCCAGGTCGGCGACTTTGTGTCGGTGGCCATCGGTTCCATCGAAAACGGCTACGGCGACACCATTTTGAGCCGCGACACCGCCAAGCGCCTGGCTTCCTGGATGAGCCTTGAAAAGGCCCTGGAAACCGGCGAATTTGTCACAGGTCAAACCAGTGGCAAGGTCAAGGGTGGCCTGACCGTGTTGGTCAACGGTATCCGCGCCTTCCTCCCTGGTTCGCTGGTCGACACCCGTCCGACCAAAGACCTGTCTCCGTACGAGAACAAGACCCTTGAATTCAAGGTCATCAAGCTCGATCGCAAGCGCAACAACGTGGTGCTGAGTCGCCGCGCCGTGGTGGAAGCCTCCATGGGCGAAGAGCGCTCCAAGCTGATGAACACGCTGAAAGAAGGCGCGATTGTTCAGGGCGTGGTGAAAAACATCACCGAATACGGCGCATTTGTGGATCTGGGCGGTATCGACGGCCTGTTGCACATCACCGACATGGCCTGGCGCCGTGTCCGTCACCCGTCTGAAGTGGTGACCGCTGGCCAGGAAATCACCGCCAAGATTTTGAAGTTCGACACCGAGAAAAACCGTGTCTCGCTGGGTCTGAAGCAAATGGGTGATGACCCATGGATGGGCGTAAACCGTCGTTACCCCCAAGGCACCCGCATGTTCGGCAAGATCACCAACATCGCCGACTACGGCGCATTTGTGGAACTGGAACCCGGCATCGAAGGCCTGGTGCACGTGTCCGAGATGGATTGGACCAACAAGAACGTGGCACCGAGCAAGATTGTTGCCCTGGGCGACGAAGTCGAAGTCATGGTTCTGGAAATCGACGAAGACAAGCGCCGTATCAGCCTGGGCATGAAGCAGTGCAAGGCCAACCCATGGCAAGAGTTTGCACAAAACACCAAGCGCGGTGACCGCGTCAAGGGCCCGATCAAATCCATCACCGACTTCGGCGTGTTTGTGGGTCTGGCTGCCGGTATCGACGGTTTGGTGCACTTGTCTGACCTGTCCTGGAACGAGCCCGGCGAAGCTGCCGTGCGCGAGTACAAAAAGGGCCAGGAAGTTGAAGCTCTGGTGTTGGCTGTGGACGTCGACCGTGAACGCATCTCGCTGGGCATCAAACAGCTCGATTCCGACCCCTTCACCACCTTCTCGTCGATCAACGACAAGGGCTCCGTGGTGACCGGCAAGGTCAAAACGGTGGATGCCAAGGGTGCTGAAATCGATCTGGGCGACGACATCATCGGCTACCTGCGCGCTTCTGAAATTTCCCGCGACCGCGTGGAAGACGCCCGCAATGTGCTCAAGGAAGGTGATGAAGTCAACGCTGTGGTGGTGAACGTGGATCGCAAGACCCGCAACATCCAGTTGTCGATCAAGGCCAAAGATGCTGCCGATCAAAACGAAGCCATGGCAACGCTGAGCCAGCAATCTGCCCGTGAAAACGCCGGTACTACCAGTTTGGGTGCACTGCTGCGCGCCAAGCTCGACAGCAATAACTAAGCCGTTATTGCCAACTTGAACTGACGACCGGTTGCCCTTGTGCACCGGTCGTTTTTTTCTTCCTGATCAGTTGGGGACAGAGCTAAAGGTCTGACCCGCAAAGGTATTAGTTTTATGACCCGCTCCGACCTCGTTGAAGAACTTGCGGCCAAATTTGGCCAGATTACCCAGCGGGATGCCGAATTTGCTGTCAAGGCAATTCTGGAGGCCATGAACGAGGCTCTGGCAAAGGGGCATCGCATTGAAATCCGGGGTTTTGGAAGTTTTTCGGTGAACTATCGTCCGCCGCGCATGGGACGCAACCCACGCACCGGTGAGAGTGTGGCGATCCCCGAAAAAAAGGTGCCTCACTTCAAGCCTGGCAAAGCGCTGCGCCTGGCGGTTGACCAACGCACCCACGAACTGCAGCCATCGGTTTGACGCTGCGACACCCCACCACCAACCGTCTCAAACGGTAGAATCATCGCTCTCTCTCTGGGAATCGTCGATGAAACACATCCTGTGGTTGCTTAGGTGGATCCTCAAGATCGCCATTTTTTTTACTCTGTTTGCCTTTGCGCTAAACAATCAGCAAGTCGCGACGGTGCATTTCTTTTTTGGCAACTACTGGCTCGCACCCATGGTGCTGGTGGTACTTGGCACTTTTGCCATCGGCGTGGTCGTCGGTGTTTTGGGCATGGCCCCCTGGTGGTGGCGACATCACCAAGCCAAGCATGAAGCCACTTCATCCCAAGCTGAACCCAACGGACCAGCCACGCCGCCGCTTTACGCCGATGGAATTTGACTTGAGTTGGGTCTTGTTAGGCCTGCCCCTGGCCTTTGTGCTGGGCTGGCTGGCGTCGCGCCTGGACCTGCGTCAGATCAGGCTGGAAAACCGCCAGGCACCCAAAGCCTACTTCAAGGGCCTCAACTTTTTACTCAATGAGCAACAAGACCAGGCCATCGACGCCTTCATCGAGGCGGTGCAAAGCGACCCCGACACCTCTGAGTTGCATTTTGCCCTGGGCAACCTGTTTCGCCGCCGCGGCGAGTACGAACGTGCCGTGCGCGTGCATCAGCACCTGCTGTCACGCGCCGACATCAGCCAGGCCGACCGGCACCGGGCCCAACATGCGTTGGCATTGGATTTTCTCAAGGCTGGCTTGCTGGACCACGCCGAAGCCGCCTTGCTCAAGCTCGAAGGCACCACTTTTGAAGCCCAGGCCCGCCTCGCCCTGCTGGCCAATTACGAACGCAGCCGGGACTGGCCGCAGGCGGCGTTGATGGCTGAAAAACTGGAGCACGCCGGGCAAGGCAGTTTGACACCACGGCTGGCGCATTACCTGTGCGAGCAGGCAGTTGGTCAGGTGGCTCAAGGCCAGTTTGAAGCCGGACGTGAACTGCTGCAGCGCGCCATCACCAAAGCGCCAGATGCAGCGCGAGCGCGCCTTGACCTGGCCCAATTACAAGTGCAACTGGGCCAGGAGACCCCGGCGTGGGACACCCTGATGCAGGCGCTCGACAGCGCCCCGGCCGCCGTTCCCCTGATTGCCCGCCCACTGGCCGATCTGGCACTGCGCAGTGGCCATACCGCCGTCAGCCTGGCACGACTGCAACAGCTCTACGCCGAGCAGGCATCACTGGACGTGCTGGAGGCCATCGTCACCCTCTCCGATGCAGACCCTGCCGCACAAACAAGCGCCCGCGACTGGTACGCGCATCATCTGGAAAAAGAGCCTTCGCTGGTGGCCGCCACCCGCTGGATAGCAGGTGAAAAGCTCGAACATGAACAATTTCACCCCCAAGTGCAGCGCGCCCTGGACCATGCCATCAAACCGCTGCTGCGGTACCGCTGTGCGGCTTGCGGCTTTGAAGCCACGCAACATTTTTGGCAATGCCCTGGCTGCCAGACTTGGGACAGTTACCCCGCTCGCCGAGTGGAAGAACTATGACAATTTCAAAAAAACACTTGAGTCAGGCCCGCGTGCTGGTAGTGGGCGATGTGATGCTGGACCGCTACTGGTACGGCGCCGTGGACCGCATCAGCCCCGAAGCCCCGGTGCCCGTGGTGCGCGTGACGCGCGAAGAAGAACGCGCCGGCGGCGCTGCCAATGTGGCCTTCAATGTGGTGACTCTCGGCGCTCAGGCCTCACTGCTCACTGTGGTAGGTGAGGACGAAGCCAGTCACAAACTGGAGGCGCTGGTGGCCGACACCGGCATTCAGACCTATTTTGGCCGCGATGTGCAACTCAAGACCACGGTCAAACTGCGGGTCATCGGGCGCCAGCAGCAGTTATTGCGACTGGACTTCGAAAACACCCCTAAAAACGAGGTGCTGGCTACACAAACCGCCACCTTCATGGAGCACCTGCCGAGCCATCAGGCCGTGCTGTTTTCAGACTACGGCAAGGGTGGCCTGGCGCATGTGAGCGACATGATTGCGCGCGCCGTCGAAGCCGGAAAACCGATCCTGATTGACCCCAAAGGCTCAGACTATTCGCGCTACCAACACGCCACCGTGATCACACCCAACCGGGTCGAGTTGCAGCAAGTCATTGGCGCCTGGCACGACGAGTCCGACCTGCAGACCAAGGTGCAAAATCTGCGCCAGCAGCTTGGACTCCAGGCAATTTTGCTGACACGCAGCGAAGAAGGTATGACGCTGTTTGATGCGCAGGGGCGCGCCGATGTCAAGGCGCAAGCGCGCGAAGTGTTCGATGTCACTGGCGCTGGTGACACCGTCATTGCCACCCTGACCACGCTGGTAGCGGCGGGCATGAGCCTGCGTGAGGCCTTGCCATGGGCCAACCGGGCCGGTGGTTTGGTCGTTGGCAAGTTTGGTACCGCTACCGTTTCTTTTGAGGAGTTGTTCACATGACCCGTATTGTTGTCACCGGCGCTGCCGGTTTTATTGGTTCCAACCTCATCTTGGGCCTCAACGCCAGAGGCATGACCAACATCATTGCCGTGGATGACCTGACCCAGGGCGACAAGTTTCGCAACCTGGCCAATTTGCAGATTGCCGACTATGTGGACGCCGGAGATTTTTACAACGCGTTTGCCGCCGATGCTTACGGCGAGGTAGAAGCTGTTTTTCACGAGGGCGCCTGCAGCGACACCATGGAAAGCAACGGCAAGTACATGATGCAAAACAACTACGCCACCTCGGTGCAGTTGTACCAGACCTGTCACAAACGTGGCGCCCGCCTGCTGTACGCCTCCAGCGCCGCCACCTACGGCGGCTCGGACACCTTCCGGGAAGAACCCGCTTTCGAGCAGCCGCTCAATGTCTATGGCTACTCCAAATTGCTGTTTGACCAACGTATGCGGCGCGAATGTGGTTCAGCATTTGAGCACGCCAGGACCGGACGCAGCCGGCAGGTGGTCGGCTTTCGTTACTTCAATGTCTACGGGCCGCGCGAGCAGCACAAGGGGCGCATGGCCAGCGTCGCTTTTCACCAGTTCAACCAGTTCAAAGCCGAGGGCAAGGTCAAGTTGTTTGGCAACTACGGCGGCTATGCCGCAGGGGCGCAGATGCGGGACTTCGTTTTTATTGACGACGTGGTCGCGGTCAACTTGTGGTTCTTTGATCACCCCAAAATCTCGGGTATTTTCAACCTTGGCAGCGGACGTGCCCAGCCTTTCAACGACGTGGCCAGTTCAGTGGTCAATGCGCTGCGCCAGGCACGAGGCCAGGCACCCCTGACGCTCGAAGGCTTGATCAGTGAAGGCTTGCTTGAATACATTGCCTTCCCCGATGCACTGCGTGGCAAATACCAGTGTTACACCCAGGCCGACCTGGGCGCGCTGCGCGCCACCGGTTGCGACCATGACTTTGCGGATGTACAAACGGGGGTAGCCAAGTATGTGCAGTGGCTGGCACAGCAAAGCTAAACCCAAACCCAAACAACATTCAAGGAGATTGCCATGTTCAAAAAATCCCTCGTCCTCTTTGTGCTGATGTCCGCCCTGTCGTGTTATGCCGCGCTGGACATCAACCAGGCCACTGAAGCCGAACTTGACAGCATCAAGGGCATTGGGCCAGGCACCTCCAGCAAAATCCTCACCGAGCGCAAAAAGGCAGCATTCAAGGACTGGAACGACTTCATCGCCCGGGTGCAGGGCATCGCAGAAATCAAGGCCGCCAACTTCTCCGGTGAAGGTGTGACTGTCAACGGTCAGGCCTTCAAAACCGTGGCACCAGTCAAAAAATAAACTGCCCCCCGCGCGGCGCCCATGCTGTCTGTTATTGCCATCTGCATCGGTGCCTGTCTGGGCGCCCTGGCCCGCTGGGGACTGGGTGTCTGGCTCAACCCCGGGGCGCTCATGCCCTTGGGCACACTGGCCGCCAATCTGGTGGGGGGTTACCTGGTTGGTGTGGCCGTCGCCATGTTTCAGGCCATGCCACAGCTTGACCCAGCCTGGCGGCTGGCAATCATCACGGGTTTTCTGGGGGCGCTCACAACCTTTTCCAGTTTTTCGGCCGAGGTGGTCGGCATGCTTGGGCAACAACGCTACCTGCTGGGTTTTGGCACGGCCGCGATGCACCTGTTCGGCTCGCTGTTGCTGACGCTGGCGGGCATCAGGACAGCCGAGTTTTTCATCAGAGCATCCGCCTGAGCGACTAGCCCCCGCCGCGCTGCATGTACAAATCGAAGCGCGTCATGAAGGCATGACGTTCCTGCGCATCCAGGCCGGCAAAGCGAAAACTGACCTTGAACACCGGGATGCTGATAGGCCCGATCACCCGGGGCGCTCCCACCTGCCATTTCAGGCCCAGCGCACCGTCGCCCAGTCGAACCCCCGCGGCGCCTGCCTGCTGCTTCCAGTGGTTGTCACCAATTGCCCTGGGCAGCCACATCAACCATTCGGCCTCAGTACACCCCATCTCGCGTTCAAAGCGCTCAGCATAAAAAGACTGCATGAATGAAACAGTGTGAGGAATCTAGGCTATCTCTCAGTAGTCAACCATGTTACGGCGCCGTGAGCGTCATGCCACGCGTTTTGAACATGGCCAAGAGTTCACCGCTGTCGCGCAACGCCTTCATCGCGACGTCCAGCGCTTGTCCGAGGTCTTTGTAACTTGACTTGATGGCCATGCCCAAAGGCCAGCCGTTTTCTGGTAAGCCCGTTAAAGACATTGGGGAAATCAAAAACTCCTCAGGTTTTGCCTTGGCTTGTGCCGCGGCGGCTTCTGCCTGGGAGCGCAAGACATAAGCCGCATCCGCCTGACCGCGAAGCACTGCGGCTGCCGCGTCAATTCCCGAATTGAACAAGCTGACCTGTGACCGCAGCATACCGCTGTGATGCCCCATCAACGCACTGGCGGCCCCGGTCCCACGCTCAGCCGCCAGTGTATGACCCTTCAGTTCGTCAGGGTCATTGACCCGGCCAAGCTTTCGCGGGTCATGGAACAGCACTGGCACTTGTCGCATGTAAGGTGAAAAAATAGTCACCTGGCGGTTCTGCTGCATCAGGTACTTGTCGACAGGTACATTCAACATGAGGTCTGCAGGACCATAACCCAGGTAATGGCCCTTCCAGACCATGTTTCGCAAGTCATCGTTCATGTTTTCGCCGGCGTCAAACGGCAACAATGCCAACTTGAGATGGAGTTGCTTTGCCAGTGCCTCTGCCAAAGCCACATCCAATCCCAGCATGTCGCTTGAGGCACCGCTGGAAAACGGAGCATTGTCTTTGTAAACAGCAACTTTCAGCGTTCCCTTGGCGCGAATTTTCGCCAGATCATCAAGTTCATCTTCTGCAAAGACGGGCGAGGCACCTAGTGCCAACAACAAACCGATGCTTCGACGCCGACTGATCACGCGCGCCGATGCGGTCTGCGCCATTGAGGGGGTAGTGGATGCCAACATGTAAAGCGTTCTCCTTGAGAGTGGTTCAAAAACTGCGGATGGCGCTGCCATCCGTCGTTGCAAATAAACGGGCCTTGCGTGCCGACGAGTTCACTCTTCGCGCCGGGTTTCAATGTAAGTCCGGATCGACCAAATCGCTTCTTGGCTCAGGATACCCTCAAAGTGCGGCATGTAAACACGGCCATCGCGCACCCGACCACGCCGGACGGTGGCTAGAAAATACTCGTCGATCTCTTTGAAGCAGGAATTCTTAGCAGCTTCATCGGCCATTCCCATGCAATCGCTGTCGACTTTTCGCAAGTCTGGCGACATGCCGCCGGAGATGGCTTCAAGCCCATGACAACGCGCGCAATTCTGGTTGTACGCGGAGGTGCCAATCCGCAATGCTTCTGCATGGGCATCGCCAGTACTGAACGGATTTGAGTCACGCCACTTTTCTCCAAGCTGAGGCAGCGTGCTGGTGTCAACCGATTGCGGCACAACGTCACCATGTGCCTGAGCCAAACCCGACATCAGGCTCAACACAGCCACTGAAACAAGACCAAGGCGTTTGACAGCCAGAGAGAGGTTAACCAGCATAAAAATACTTCCTATTAAGCACAAGAAAAAAATCACTTCAATGAAAAGTAGCAATAACCGCGCCAAACTTTCCCTGACCTCAAGACACCTCGAGTAATGCCTTCTTCGTGCTCTTTATCAGCTTTGCCACTGTCAAAGTGTGTCAATTTGGGTCAACTGTTCCGTTGCCAATGACACAAATGCCTCTCACGTAAGGCAACCAGGCGGACGTGACACTTTGTGCCAAGGGTTTTTGCCAATGGCAAAGGGCTTCCATTGCGCCGACACTCACTGCGTCTTTGGTACCCATCATGCAAGTCAATATCACCACACCCATCTTTGACCGCCGCCCACAAGCGGTGATCGGTAGCGCTGAAGATGAAAATCTGTGGGAACTGATCGCGCAGTCTCATGCCAGATCATCCGACTATGGCATTTCGTGCCATGACGAGGCAGATTTCTCAACCCAGGGCCATTCGTCGCTGATCAGGTCGCTGGATGAAAACAGATTCCTGTTCCAGCATGCGGCCCCGGTGATGGAAGCGCTGTACGCCCAAATCGTGAACACACACAGCGTCGTTTTGTTGACTGCGGCGAATGGCCTGGTGCTGCATACCCTGGGTGACCCTGATTTTTTGGAGAAAGCCTCCAGAGTCGCACTCACACCCGGCATCAATTGGTCCGAACAATGCAAAGGCACCAACGCCATCGGTACGGCCCTGCATGAAAAGCGGCCCCTGATGATTGACGGCAGTCAACACTTCATGAACGTCAACCAGTCACTTACCTGCTCGTGTGCGCCCATTGTTGATCCGTTTGGGCAAGTGATTGGGGCGCTGGACGTGACAGGCGACCATCGACATTCACATCTTCACACACTGGCTTTGGTACGCATGTCAGGACAGATGATTGAAAACCATATGTTTGAAGAAACCTTCAGTGAAGAGGTTTGCGTACGCTTTCATGCACGACCTGAATTTCTGGGCACCCTGGTAGAAGGCATTGCAGTGTTTTCTTCAGACGGCAGATTTTTGTCGGCCAACCGAAGTGCACAGTTTCAGATCGGGTTGACCCTTGAAGGGATGCGAGCGCACACGTTTTCGTCACTGTTTGGTATCGCAGTCTCTCGCCTTCATGAAATTTTTGGCGGTGTCATCACCAAACCACAGCAACTCAATTTGTTCAGCGGCCTGTCGGTCTGGTGCCAAGTCAAAATAAAGCCACTGAGGCAATGGGTCCATGGACAGGACGCGCGATCCACCATGGCGCCGACTGTTGTGTCGCGGCAAGTAACCTCGACCAGTCACAAATTGGAAATGTCGAGCCTGCGTTATCTCGATACCGGTGACCCGCAAATATCTGCAGTGATCCGAAAATTGTGCATGGTGAGAAATCACGACATTCCCATCATGATTTTGGGTGAGACCGGCACCGGCAAAGATTTGATGGCCAAGGCCATTCACTCAGACTCTGAGCGATCCAGCCACCCCTTCGTGTCGGTCAACTGTGCGTCGATTCCAGAAACATTGATTGAATCCGAGTTGTTCGGCTACGAAGACGGTGCATTTACGGGCGCGCGCAAAAAGGGATCCATCGGAAAAATTCAGCAGGCAAATGGCGGCACACTGTTCCTCGACGAAATTGGCGACATGCCCAAACATTTACAGGCGCGACTGCTGCGGGTTTTACAAGACCGCAAAGTCAGCCCCCTTGGTGCGGGAAAAGAAGTTGAAGTGGATGTGGCGGTCATTTGCGCCACCAATAAAAACCTCAAAGTGATGATCGCCGAAGGCGCCTTCCGAGAGGATTTGTACTACCGTCTGAACGGACTGGTGGTGCATTTGCCAGCCCTGCGGGAACGCGCAGACTTTGAATTGATGACCAAAAGAATCCTGGTCAGCCTGTGCGACACACTCAGGCCCGTCAGCCTTTCTGATGAAGTCGCCGCGTTGTTCAAAAATTACAGTTGGCCAGGCAATTTCAGACAGTTGCACAATTTGCTACGGACAGCCGTGGTCATGACATCACAGGATGGACTAATCGGCAAACAACATTTGCCCGATGACTTCCTGGATGATGTAGCACGGTCTGCTCAGAGAATTGCCGGAAAAACAGATCTGCCCCCAAGTGTTGCGCCGATACCAGACGACGACGCTGGCAACTTGCATGATGTCACCCTGGCAGCCATGGCACAAACGCTGCGGCTGCATAAGGGAAACGTTTCGACCACAGCCAAGGCACTCGGGGTGTCACGCAATACGATCTACCGCAAAAAAAGCCTTCTTCCCCCCGATGTCTGGGGTTGATCGCCGCCTCACTTGAGCGACAAAATCCAGTACACCACCTGGCGCGTTTCTGACTCACTGATGGCCACAACGTTGGGCGGCATGGCAATACCGGCTGCCTTGTTTTTCCAGTGACTGGCGTATGGGTTGGATCCCTCCAGCACGATCCGCGTCAAGAAATCTGCCGCACCGGGCTTGCCACGGTACTGGTTAGCCACGTCTTGCCAGGCCGGACCCACCGGCAGAACGCCGTCTTTTGACTCAACATGTTTGATGCTGTGGCAGGTAAGGCAACCCGCATTGACAGCGACTTTTTTGGCCGCATCGTCAGCTGACTGCTGAGCAAACGCCGTCGTGGTAGCCAGCGCCCATACACTGAACAGGAGGCAAATTTTGTTTTGGCGGTTCATAAGAAGTATCTATAAATGAATCAAAAACTCTGGTCAGTCTATGGTTTGTGTGACATCACCCAAGTGGCCAACGTCGTCAAATCTTCAGCACTGATGCTGGAATGCGGGGGCATGGCCATACGGCCCCACTTGCCCCGCGAACCATATTTGATGCTTTGTGTCAGTGAACCTACTGCATCGACATTGCCGGCATATTTGGTGGCCACATCCTGTAAAGCAGGGCCAACAATCTTCTCTTTCACTGAATGGCAGGACAAACAGCCACTGGCTTGAACCAGCTCAACGATTTCTGCGCTGTCTTGCCCAAAGGCATGGCCGAACCCGCTCAAGAGCATCAGGGAGGTCAGGAAAAATCTGGGTTTCATGGTTGAAATTTAATCCACAAAGCCACAAGGCTCGACGCTGACGAGCGAGCCTTGTGTTGCTTGCTACTTGATAAGCTTGAAGGTCCAGACTGAACCGCCCTGTTCGAGCAAGTTCACCTTTTTGGCGACCTCACCACCCCACAGCGGCACCGCTCCGCCCCAACCGGAGACCACGCTGACATATTGCTCGCCACCTTCTTTCCATGTGATGGGAGGTGCCACAATGCCAGAACCCGTCTGGAACTGCCAAACCACTTTACCGGTTTTGGCATCAGCTGCCTTCAGGTAGCCTTCTGGTGTACCCCAAAAAACCAAGTCACCGGTTGTCATGACGCCACCCCACAAAGGCGCGGTGTTTTTGACTTCCCATGCCACTTTGCCTGTTTTTGGATCAATGGCGCGCAAGGAACCAATGTGATCGTCAAAGAGCGGCTTGATGGTGAAGCCGGCGCCCAGGTAGGCAGCACCTTTCTTGTAAGCAATGGGCTCATTCCAGATGTCCATTCCCCATTCGTTTGTGGGCACATAGAACAGACCGGTCTTGGGACTGTAGGCCATTGGCATCTGGTTCTTGCCACCCAGGAATCCAGGCGCGGCAAAGGCAGTTTTACCTTTTTTGCCATCCATGCCGGGTGCCGTCGGGTCGCCAGGGCGGTTTTCTTCAATGTAATTCGGACGCCCGGTTTTCAGATCGATGCTGCTGGCCCAAGTGGTCTTTTTGACGAAGGGAAAGGCATTGACCAATTTACCGGTGGTCGCGTCATTGACATAAAAGAAACCATTGCGATCGGCTTTGGCACCCATGCGCTTGCCGTCCATGTCAAAGGTGATGAATTCATTGACACCATCGTAGTCCCAGCCGTCGTTGGGGGTATTTTGATAGTGCCAGACAATTTTTCCGGTCTTGACATCAATCGCAATGGTCGATGCAGAGTACAGGTTGTCTCCCTTGCGAACGTGGCTGTTCCATGGACCAGGGTTGCCCGTACCAAAATAAGCCAAGCCAGTCTTGGCATCATAAGTACCACCCAGCCAAGGGGCTGCGCCACCGGTTTTCCAGGTCTCGCCAGGCCATGACGCGTTTACGGTACCGGAAGTACCGTTGTTCTGGCCATTCAACGTGCCCATATGACCTTCAACAGTCGGACGGCTCCAAATTAATTTTCCTGTTTTGGGGTCGCGCGCCTCGACACGCCCGACCACACCGAATTCACCACCTGAAAGCCCGGTGATTAGCATGCCTTCGGCAACCAAAGGCGCCGCAGAGTAGCTGTAACCCGCGCTGTAATCATCAATCTTCTGCCGCCAAACGACCTTGCCGGTGGTTTGATCGAGGGCGACCAATTGGGCATCAAGCGTACCAAAAATCACCAGGTTGTCATACAAAGCGGCACCACGATTGATCACGTCGCAGCAAGGCATGATGCCCTCAGGCAAGCGGTGTTCATATTTCCAGAGCTTCTGACCAGTCTTCGCGTCCAGCGCAAAAATTCGTGAATACGACGCGGTCACAAACATCTTCCCGTTGTGTACCAAAGGCTGGGCCTCCTGTCCCCGTTGCTTTTCACCACCAAACGACATGGACCACGCGGGCACCAGGCGGCTGATGGTATTGGCATTGACGTCGGTCAAAGTTGAATGGCGTTGGCCTTGTGAACCCATACCCCAACTCAGCACATCTTCGGGTGAACTGGCATCGTTCGCGATCATGGCGTCTGTGACTTGCGCGCCAACATGGGCGGTTGCTGCCATGATCAAAATACTTAAAAGTTTGCGGTTCAATTGATCGTCTCCTGCTTATTGGTAAAGATGGTTACTGGTCTGGCGCAGCATGCCCAGGCAATCGTGAGCTGGTTGAAAATCTCTCCAACAATGCCCACTTGATGAACTCCGCAACTTCTATGCCAATAGAGAAACGCTTGCTCCGGGGTGCTTTCGCCGGACGATGGGAAGAATCTTGTCCCATGTGTTCATACACCAACGACCCATGATGTGACAGTGTTCAGAATTGAATCACTGTGTGCCGAGGTTGTCACAACATTTCACTGTCCGCGCAGGCAGTCAACCCGGCAACCTTATGCAGCGCCGCGTTGTTTTATCCAACCCCGCTGTGGGTCATAACCCCACCAAGCCAAGCAGAAAAAGACCGTGGCACCGACCACAACCACCGTCCAGGACAGCGCATTCACCTGGCCATACATGGCAAACCGGATGGCTTCCACCACATGGGTGAAGGGATTCCATTGCGCCAACGTCAACAGCCACCAGGCGCCTGATTCGTCAAGTTTCCACAGCGGGTACAGCGCCGGGCTGATAAAAAACATCGGGAAAATCACAAAATTCATGGTGCCGGCAAAATTTTCCAGCTGCTTGATGTACACCGACAGCATCAAGCCCATAGCGGCCAGAAGCGTCGCGCCAGTCACCATGGTCAGCAACATCAAAGGCAGATGTTGCCAACTGAATTCAACACCAAATGCCAGCGAAATCAGCATGAATACGACCATTTGCAACAAGGACAGGCTGGTGCCTCCCATCAGCTTGAAAGCCAGCAGCCAGCCACGCGGCAATGGCGCGGTAAGCAGCAGCCGCATCACGCCCATTTCACGGTCATAGACCATCGACAAGGAACTTTGCATGCCATTGAACAAGGCCACCATGCCAAGTAGACCTGGCACCATGTAAACCTGGTATTCCACATAGGTTTCATAAGGGGGAACAATCGACACGCCAAAAACGTTGTGAAAACCTGCCGAGAACACCACAAACCACAACAGCGGACGCACCAAGGCTGAGGCCAGGCGGGAAGGTTGGCGCAAAAACCTGTTGATCTCCCGCCCCACCACCGCTCGCATGGCGCGCAGCAGGTGCACGAAAAACACCGGCGTCACGGGCGCATTTGACACTTTGATTCCTTTTCATCCGTGCCCAATGTGTCCATCACTTCAGTCGGATGCAATACCCCCTCAAGCGGAGCCAAACCCACGATACCGTCGCCATGGCCGATCAAAATGGGCTGGCGCAACTGCCCATCCCAGGAACGGAATGACAGGCGTGGACCTTTGTTGCCATCTACAAAAAGCTCGCCCGCGCGCAGTTGTTTAAGTTGCTGGGAGATCGCCGCTTTAGGGTTCTCGCCCATCGCCGCAGCCACCGCTTTCACAGCGACCCAGGAAGCCCAGTCCTGGCTTTGCATGGGCCGCTTTACCTGCTTCTGAAAACGGCGTGAGATTTGCGGGCCGCCATGGCGCTCCCATTGTGGGTGCCAGGCCATCGCCATCAGCCCATTGCTTCCCATCACTGGCCGAGGCCATTGGGTGGCATAGGGCAAGATGCGGGCAAATTCGCCATGGCTGTCCATCACCGCAACCACATCATGGTCACGCTCATTGGTCAGCAACCGGGTGTTGAACAGGTCACGGTCACGGGGATCACCGGAGAGTTTGAAGGGCTTGGTCTGAAGAATTTTGAGTCCGTAGCGCCTGGCTGACACATTCATCGCAGCCGCCTGCAATTGATCACCTGGCAAAGGACCTTGCAACAGCAACACCTTGCGCCAGTTGCGTGCCGCCAGGTACTGAGCCAGCGAATCGGTCAACATCTGTCGGCTCGGGTAAATGTGCAGCATGGACCCCGAACACGCTTCATTACGCAGCGCGTCACTGTCGGAACTCACATTCAAAACCATGGCGCCATTCAAGACAGTGGGTGCTTGTTGCACCAATGCTCTCAGCAACTCGGGCGGCAAATCTGCAATGATGTGCTGCACGCGGGCTGACTTCAGCTCAGCCAATGCCTTGGGTAAAGCCTGCGCATCCGCCAGTTGCACATCGCGCAAGACCAATGCCACGCCAACCTCTTGCAACGCCAGCGCGGTATCGTCAACGGCCATGCGTGCTGCGTCAAGAACGCGCCCTGCTGGATGTTCCGGGTAAGCGCGCTCAAGTTGTTTGGGCGCATACCGAGGGTCACCTGCCAATGACACCACCGCCACGGTGACGGGTTGCAAGGTGGCCGCACATGCCACTCCCGCCGTCACGGCAAACCCACCGAACAAGCTGGCGCAAACGGCCCCTATAAGCTGAGCGCGCCCGCAGCAAAAAATCACGCGATGTGCAGCGCTCAACATCAAGGCTGCACCAATACACTGTGAGGCACGCGACCCACTGGCACGGTGCGAATGGCCTTGCCACTGACGACATCCACCAGGGTCATGTCGTCAGACATACCATTGGTCACAAACAGAATTTTGCCATCGGGATGCGGCACCATGCCCCAGGCGCGCTTGCCAACGAGTACAGTGTTGCGCACCTGACGGGTTGCCACATCAAGCTCAGCCACATGGTTAGCCTTGCCCAGCCCGACCCAGATTGACTTGCCATCCGTACTCAAGGCCATGCCAACAGGTGTAATGTCGTTGGCCCGGATACCCTTGATCTTAAACTTGATGGTGTGCTTCACCTTCTGATCTTCAGTACTGACGACGCTGACATCGGCGCTGAGTTCGTTGCTCACCCACAATTGCTTGCCGTCCGGAGTCAGCACAAAGCGGCGCGGCCGGGTGCCCACGCGAATGTTCTTGACGATTTTTCGGGTCGTCAGATCAATGTAATGGACCACATTGGCCTCTTCCGAAGTGACATAGGCGTGTTTGCCATCAGGCGTGACCAGAATACCTTCGGGTTCGCCACCCACCTTGATTTCAAACAGTTTCTTTTTTGACTGAAGGTCGTAAGCGCCCATGGTGCTATCGTCTTCAATCGTGGCATACACAATTTTGCCATCCGGACTCAAGTCGAAAATCTCCGGGCTGTCATCCAGCGGCAAGGAGCCTGTCATTTTTCCACTGACCGTGTCCACCAAACCCAGCGCATTGTCATCACCGCAACACACATAAATCTGGCTGTGGTCGGCGTTGAACATCATGTGCCGTGGCCGCTGACACACGTCAATGGCCGACACGCGTTGCCCCTGGGTGTCGAACACATAAATCTTGTTGTCTTTTTCACTTGACACATACACCCGGTTGCCAGGGATCACCTGCGCCATGGCTGAGCCCGCCATGAATGCCAATGCCGCAATAGCCAGGTGACGACCAACAACAACGCCAAGAAAAGACCTCGGGCTGGATGTTAGCGACAGCTGTGAACTTGTGAATACCTTGAACATGGTGTGTCTCCGAAACAATAATTGGTTTTGACAGAAGGCGATGGAATGCCTGGGAATGACAGCAAAAATCGGGCCAAGACCAGTAGGCACGCTATTTGCTACACAAAGACATGTCCACTTGGTTTTTTAAAGTCTCATCAACGCACATGATGCCTGCATCTCTCATCAAAATCACCCTCACCGTGACGACCACCTTATGCCAGGTTAACCACCCATGTTGCCGTCCGTGTTGAAAGTCCAATGTCTGTGCAAGTCCTATGGCAGCAAGCCTGCGCTGAAGGGCGTGAGTTTTTGCATCATGCCAGGCGAAATGGTGGCCTTGCTCGGGCCCAACGGCGCTGGCAAATCCACGCTGATGCAATTGCTCACCGGCTTGTTCAGCGCTGACCACGGAACGATCGAGGTGTTTGGTCAGGATTTGCGCGCAAATCCCAGCCAGGCGCTGGCCGGCATGGGGGTGGTGTTCCAGCAGAGCGCACTCGACCTTGACCTGACTGTCAACGCCAATTTGCTGTTTCACACCGACCTCCACGGCTTGGCGCGCCGGGTGGCGCAGCAACGCATTGCCGATGGCCTGACCGCCATGGGCCTACAGGACAAAACCCATGAGGTGGTTCGCCGCCTCTCCGGCGGTACCAGGAGAAAAGTTGAACTGGTGCGAGCGCTGTTGCACCAGCCACGGGTGTTGCTGATGGACGAGGCCACGGTTGGGCTGGACCCGGAATCCCGCGCCAACATGTTGGCCAGGGTGCGTCAATTGGCCACACAAAATCAGGTCGGTGTTTTATGGGCGACCCACATGATCGAAGAAATCAAGGTCACAGACAGGGTCTTGTGCCTGGAACAGGGCTTGATACGTTTTGACGGCTCGCCTGCGGACTACTTCACGCAGTTCAAAAGCCACGCAACACCCGCTGAATCAAATGCCGAGCAAGAACTTGTCAAGTGAACAGCCGCACTTTCTCCACCAAATAATCCTATTGAACCCATCATGAAACACCTACTGAAAATTGCGATCTGGCTCGTGCTGAGCCTGTCTGGCATAGCGTTTTCTGCGCCACTGACCACCATTCGAGTCGGAGTGTTGAGTTTTGGAACAGTCGCCTGGGAACTGGAAGTCATGCGCAGCCATGAACTGGCGAAAAAGAGGGGTGTCGATCTGGTCATTATCCCGCTGGCATCCGGTGATGCGTCCACCATTGCCTTGCAGGGCGGCTCGGTGGACGTGATTGTTTCTGACTGGTTATGGGTGTCCAGACAGCGGGCGGACGCCAACCTGTTCAGTTTTGTGACCTACTCCAACGCCGTCGGCTCCGTGGTGGTTGAAAAAGACAGCCCTGTCAAAACGCTGGCGGATTTGAAAGGTAAAAAAATCGGCATTTCGGGGGGTCAATTTGACAAGATCTGGCTTTTGCTCAGGGCCCACGCCATGCGCAATGCTGGCGTTGACTTGGCAACAGCCGCTCTTCCGACGTTTGGCGCCCCGCCCTTACTCAACGAACTGATGCAGCGCCAGCAGCTTGACGCAGTGCTCAATACCTGGCCCTACACCGCGCGCCTGGAAGCCAAAGGCATGCAGCGTCTAATTGAACTGCCCGAGATTCTTGCCGGACTGGGTGTAAAGCAACCGATTCCACTGATCGGCTGGGTGTTCAGGGAAGAATGGGCCAATCTGAACGCGGACGCGCTGAATGCCTTTTTGAGCGCCTCCACCGAGGCCAAAGCTTTGATGCAGACCTCTGATGACGAATGGCTCACGCTGAAGCCAAAAATGAAAGCAGAAGATGACGCCATCTTCACCAGCTTGCGTGACAAGTTTCGGGCTGGCATCCCCAAATGCGGCGGTGAAAGCCCCTTGGCTGACATTGCAAGCACCTACAAAGTGTTGGCAGAAATTGGTGGTGAAAAGCTGGTGGGCAAAACAAGCCAATTGTCAAAAGGCACCTTTTGGATCAACTACAAATCAACATGTGGCAAACCATAAAGAGGCTATGTGCACCTCTTGACGGCGACTGCATCAGACTGTTGCCTTTGATTATTGTTGTCCTTTTGTGGCAGATTTCAGGCTATTACTCAGACAATAAAATCCTGCCGCAGCCAAGTGCCATCCTCAATCTATTGCAAAAGGAAACCTTTGAAGGCGACCTGATGTTTCACCTGGGCATGACCTTGCGGCGTGTGGCCATCAGCTTTTTGGCGGCCATGATTCTTGGCATACTCATCGGCCTTGCGATGGGCATTTACGATGCCGTTGACAAGGCGCTTGACACCTTTCTGGTGATTGGTCTGAACATTCCGGCCCTGGTGATCATCATCATTTGTTATATCTGGTTTGGGCTGACAGAATATGCGGCCATCATTGCCGTCACCATCAACAAAGTGCCCATGGTGGCGATCAGCTTGAGAGAAGGTGCGCGAGCCCTGGACAACAAGCTGTTTCAGGTGGCTCAGGTCTATCACTTGTCCAAGTTTGACATCATGACAAAAATTGTCCTGCCACAGCTATTGCCCTATATTTTTGGTGCCGTCAGAAATGGCCTGGCCATTATCTGGAAAATTGTGCTGGTGGTTGAATTGCTCGGTTGCAGCAATGGCGTCGGGTTTCAAATTGGCGGGTACTTTCACTTCTTTGATATTTCCGGCGTGCTGGCTTATACCTTTGCCTTCATGCTGGTTGTGTTCGCCATTGAAGTGTTGGCCTTGAGGCCGATTGAGAAATATTTGCTCAGGTGGCGATCATGAGTTTCTTGAGCGTTGATATTCAAGACAAGACTTATCCAAACGAATGTGTCGCCATTCAGCAGCTTAAATTCTCGGCCCCCAAAGGAGAGTTCATCGCCATTGTGGGCCCATCTGGGGCCGGCAAATCGACCTTGTTGAATGTGATTGCAGGGCTTGACCCCCAATTTGCCGGGACTATCAGGTTTGGCAGCAGTGAGCTGGCTCAGTCAGGGGCCAAGCTCGGGTTTTTATTCCAGGAATGCCGTCTGATGCCCTGGTTGAGCGTACGACAAAATTTGCAGTTGGTGGTCAAACACACGCGCCCGACACCGCACACAAAAACCATTGACGAGTGGTTACAGTGTGTCGGCCTGCAAGGCTGCGGCGAGCTGTTTCCTGCCCAACTGTCTGGTGGCATGCAGCGGCGCGTGGCCTTGCTGCGTGCCTTCATTGTGAACCCCGACGTGTTATTGATGGACGAGCCTTTTCAGTCCCTGGACGCACCCACGGCCGCGCAACTCCGGCGACTGCTGCATGAGCTTTGGCAAAACAGCGCGCCAACCGTGCTGTTTGTCACACACAACCTGCGTGAAGCCATTTCTGTGGCCAGCAGAATCCTGTTTTTATCGTCCCGGCCTTCAAAGGTGATCCTGGAATACCCATTGACAAGGCTAGCACCGTTGGACATTGAGAGCGACGACGTCGCAGCAGAGCACAAAAAAATTCTTGAGACCTACCCCAACCTGCTCGCGGGCCTGCATCTGGACTAAGGGTGCAAGCAGCCTGATGACCTTGCCTCACGCGTCAAAGCCGGGCGTGGCGCGCCACTGCCCGACCTTATCCACCACCAACACATCGACCGACCATGCTTTAGCCAACGCCATGGCGGACGCCATGCCTGCCACAAACATCACCTTGGTCAGCGCATCGGCCAGCGTGCAGTTGTCGGCAGCCACGGTGACACTGGCGATCTCGGTGGGCGAATACCCGGTGCACGGATCAAAAATGTGATGGTTTGCCAAATCGGGGCTGAAATAGGTCTGGCTGTCAGCCGAGCTGGCCACACATCTGCCGCGCAATGCGATGTTCCTGATCATTTTTTGCACATCGCGCGGGTCTGCAATGCCCAAATGCCAGTCGCCGGGCGTCTGCGGCCGACCCAAGGAGGCCCATTCACCGGTGTTGATCAAGGCATGCTCAATGCCCATGGCACGCCAGTGCGCTTTGACAAGGTCCGCCGCAAAACCCTGCGCAATGCCATTCAGCGTGATGGCCATGTGGGGCCGCGCAAAACGAATGTACTGTGGTCTGAGTTCAACAAACTGCCAGCCAGTGTGTCGCCTGGCGGCCGCCACCGCTGCAGGTGTTGGCAACAGGCCCGCCCTGTGAGCCTTGGAGAATACCGTCCAAAGGGGCTGCACCGTCACATCAAAAGCACCCTGGCTTTTCTCGGAGATGGTTTTCGAAAGCGTCAGGATTCTGAGCAAGTCCGGGTGCGGCTGCGCCAGAAAACCTTGCCGATTGAGTTGACTCAAGGCGCTGTTCGGATTGAATAAACTCATTTGCGCTTCAACGTGGCGAATGTCTGCCACCGCCGTGTCTAGCGCCAACTGACCCAGGACCTTGTCTTGGTGGGCAACCTGCAAGGACAGG
The DNA here is from genome assembly GCA_001771065.1 of Burkholderiales bacterium RIFOXYD12_FULL_59_19. Taxonomy (GTDB): domain Bacteria; phylum Pseudomonadota; class Gammaproteobacteria; order Burkholderiales; family Burkholderiaceae_C; genus Rhodoferax. Next base: position 68,815 of record MESQ01000034.1, read on the forward strand.
TTGCAGCCAAAGCCCAACAAGGGACGCTGCTGCCAGACCAGAGCGCCTGCGGTATCTGACGCGAGCGGGTAGGCCTGCACCACGGCCGACACGCCTTGGGCAGTCACAGCAGCCCCCAGGCCCAAAGATACTTGCAAAAACGTGCGTCTTTTCATGTCAATCACCTTGGCAGCCATGGGTTCAACCGGCTTTCATCGATTGGATTGGAATCACGCCGTGTTGATGCTTGTTTTCCAGAATCCTGGGCACACACAAGGTGTCGCTCTGTTCAATGGCCACGCAATCGAGGCATTGAAAACACTCCACATAATCAATTGCCCCCGATTTTTCAATCGCCTGATAGCGGCAATCACTGGCGCAGCGCTGGCAGGGGGAGCCACACTCCACACGCCTTGGTAGCCATTTGTGCAATCGCAAACGCCCGAGCAAGGCCACGCCTGCGCCCAATGGGCACAGATAACGGCAAAAACTCTTGTACACCACCATATTGAGCAAAAGCAGCGCAGCCGCCCAGGTGACAAATGGCCACGACCTGTCAAACACCAGGGTGATGCTGGTCTTGAAGGGCTCGACTTCCACCAGGCGATCAGACCATGGCACGGAGACCAGTGCACTGACACATATCACCGCCAACACCATGTATTTCACAGACTTGAGCTTGCGGTCAGCGCGCATTGAGACCGTCAGTTGCGGCATTTTCAGGAATCTCGCCGCATTGGCCAAAAACTCCTGCAAGGCCCCGAAAGGACACAACCAGCCACAAAATACGCCACGTCCCCAGACAAAGAAGGTCACCAGAACATAGGCCCACAGAATCACCGTCATGGGGTCATACATGAAAAAACCCAGACTCTGTTTTTCAACCAGTGCACGGACAAAGCCTGTGATATTCACAATGGAAAGCTGGCCCTGCGCATACCAGCCAATGAACAACAGGGTAAAAAGCAAATAGCTCGTTCTGAACAGCGTCAGCCTTTGAGCCGTTCTGGTTAACCAGAATTGCTTCATCAAGGCCCAGGACAATACCACAAGCCCTGCCAGCAACAGGCCCAACTCGGCGGATCGATCAAACCAGATGGAGTGCCAGGTCTTGTTGTCCGATTGCGCCGCCACGTAATACTTTTCTGGCAGTGTCGACACCACCAGCAAATCCTTGCCAACGCGTTCCCCGTACATCTCACCTTTGCTGCGAATCACGCGCAAGTTGAACATCAGCGGTTGCGAGGGGTCCAGGCCCGCCGGCCCGATGACCCTGAGAATCTTCCATTCAGCGCCTTTGAAGAGCTCGGGCACCTTCAGCGGGGTATCCAGGTCAATGTCTAGGTCCCGCAGTTCCAGAGGCAAACTGCCCTGGTGCAGCGTGAGCCGGTTCGGCACCGCGCCGCGTACAAAATCGTCGCCCAACATCGAGTAGCGCCCCTTGGCCATCACCAGCAAAGCACTGTCACCCGGTTCAAGGCGGCCCTGCAAATAGGCCCAGTCCTTGGGTGACAGCAGGTTGCGCCCGACAGTTGGCACATTCAACTGGGCCACCACCAGGGTTTCAAATTCAGCGCCGGGCGCCGCAGCACCCTCAGCATCGGTGTCAGCCACAGTGGTGCCAGCAAAGACGGCCTCCACATCCTGGTTACTGAAGACTTTGTGTATCAACAAATCTTCTTCCAGCAAGTTGTCCCAGCTCATCACTTCAAACATCTGGGGCTTGATGCGGGCGATCAGATCGGGGTCGCGGCCCTGGGCGTAACCCATCCTGGCACGTGCCACCTTGAGCGACGCAGACAACAGGCTCTGGTTCAAAATGCGCACCGACGCGGTCGCTTTAGCCACACCATGAATGTACACATTGGCATTGCCACCGTTATTTTTGCCAGCGCCAATCTTGATGTTTTGTTTCAGGGAAAGCCCTTTGTACTGCGCCACAAAACGAAACAACGGCTCCACACCCAAGCCATCAAGAAACACCGGTTCGTGCTGCGACAGCACCCGGACCTCCATGAACTCACCATTGGCATCGAGTGCAATCAGCAAGTTGAAAGGTGTGCCGGAAAACCCGGCTATCGGCGCCAGGTCAATCGACTCGAACACATAACCGATCAGTGGGGTAGCCGTGGCATCCTGCTTGAACAATGGCCAAATCGGCAACTCGGTGTCTTTGTCGCCCACGATGATGGGTGAGGGAAAGGCCTGCAGCATGGACTCTTTGGTCATGACGCCTGCCTGTGCCGACAGGCTTGTGGCCATCGCCAGAACAAGCGCAAAAAGCCTCGCAAGCACACACACAGACTGTTGAATCCATGTGTGATATTTTCGGCAAATGCTCATCATGGCGACGCGGCCCCCATCGCTGAAGGGCTTACATGGGCATCACAAAACGCACTCCCAGCGTCCAGTTTCTTCCAGGGGCCGGTTCATAAAACTGGGAACCTCCCTGATTGACGATGACCGAGCCCACGTAACGTTCATCGGTCAGGTTGTCGATGCGGGCGTAAGTGGTCAGGCGGCCGACACCCAGTGCCCAGACGTGGCTGGCTTTCAGATTCAACGTGGTGTAACCATCGGCAGAAGCCGTATTGGTGTCATTGGCATACAGACGCCCGGCCTGCGTCAGCTCGACGCCAGCCTGGCTGCCGGTCGCCGTGCCTTGGCGGCCGGAACCTGCGGGTTGTTGCGTCCATAACAATTCCGAGAACAGGAAACTCTGCGGGATGCCAGGCAGCTTGTTGCCTTCCGCCACCGCTGTGGTGCCGCTCCGGAAGGCCTGTGAATACTCGGCATTAATTTGTGAGGCCGCCAAGGTGGCGCGCAGGTGCGGGCTGAACTGCGAACTGCCCGACAACTCCCAACCGGTGCGGGTGGTCCCTGGCGCATTTCGAAAGGTGGAGCTACCACCGCTGCTGCTGGCCACCACAATTTCGTCGATTGTGTTGATCTTGAATACGGTGAAATCCACACGTGCCTGCGGGCTGGGTGCCCACTTGGCCCCCAATTCGTAATGCTGACTGTTGGATGCATTGATGCTGGTGTTGAACGCCGGCACACCGGCACCGTTGTAAGCGACCTCGTTGAGGGTCGGCGTCTCAAAACCTTTGCCGTAGGTGGCAAACAGATTCAACGCGTCGGTGGCGTGGTAGGTCACGCCCAGCACCGGGCTAGTGTTCTGGAAAGTAGTGCTGCCAGAGCCGTCGCCATTGCTCAAATAGTGGTCTTCACTGCTGAACTTGACCGCGCTGTGGCGCAAACCCGCCACCACGGACAGCCTGTCAGACACCAGCGCCGTGCCCTGCATGAACACATCGCTGTTGCTGGCGGTGTTGTCCTCGTCGCGGTTGGTGGAGGTCTTTTCGCCCAATGCCGCAACCCCGGCCTGACGTATCTCGCTGGATTCGTCATAGTCATAACCCAGCACCCATTTGACGGGGGTGTTGCCCAACCGGCTTTGCGCGTTGTACTGCAGACCCACGCCGTAATAGGTGCGATCCAGCCCGACCCAGGCACCGGTTGGGGGCGGCAGCGTGGGAATAAAAATGCCAGCCTGGTATTGCAGGTTTTCACGCGTGCCGGTGTAGACACGTGCGGTGATGGAACGGTCATTGCCAAGTTGGGTCAGCATCGATGCCCCCAACTGGTTTTGCAACACAATCTTGCGCACACTTCTTGCCACGGCATTGGAACCTGCCTGGGTCGGATCGGCTGCCAACTGGGCTGCTGTCAGCCCCAACGGGTCTTGTGCCAGCGGCATGTCAAAGCGGTTGAACACCACATTGACGTGGGTTTTCTCGAAAGGGTCAAAACTGAGTTTGCCGTTGAACTGCTTGCGCTCAGTCTTGCTGTTAGCACGGAACCCGTCAATGTCAAAGGTGCTGAAGTCTGCCACCAAACCGTATTGGCCCACGCGCCCGGCGTACTGCCAGTCGGTACGACGCATGCCAAATGACCCGACGTAGGCGGCGGCGCCAAATTCGGGGTTGTCAGGTGCTTCACGGGTGACCGCCTGAATCACACCGCCCGCCGCGTTGCCATATAACTGCGCCAGCGGACCTCGCAGCACTTCAATGCGGTCGGTCGATGTCAGGCTGATGGAAGAGCCCTGCCCCTGTCCGTCCGGCGTGGTGGCAGGAATGCCGTCCACCAGCAGGCGCACGCCCCGAATACCAAAGGCAGAACGCGCGCCGAAACCACGAATCGATACCTGCAAATCCTGCGCATAATTTTGTCGGCTCAAAATGGTCAGACCCGGCACACGGTTCAATGACTCCGATAAATTGACCTGCGGCCCGGCCGCCTCAATAGTTTCCCGGTCAATGGACTGCACAGCGGCAGGTGCATCAAAACTGCGCTGCGCGGCACGCGAGGCCGACACAACCACCTCGCTGAGCGTTTGGGCGGCTACCCCGGCCTGGTAGGCATGGACCACAACCACGGTAAGTGCGGACTGAAGCAACAGGTTCAATTTGGCTTTTTTAAATTTGGGTGAATTCATGGGGGTTCTCTGGACTTGTCTTCTCTCATGGCATTTTTCACAAATGCCGCCTTGCTTTTGTTTGCACTGCTATAGCGCAATATCCATACCAGTTCATGACCTGCGCAGGCGCAGCCGAATCACTCTGAATGTTGCCCAAACTTCCTCCAAAACAGCCCGGCAAACCCCAAAGCTGGCGCATTGCACTGTCCATGCTGTTGCTATTTGGTACAACCTCACGCATCGTCCTGTGACAGGCCATGCGTTATGGGGCCACTTCCGGCGGTCAACACCCCATTTCCCCTCGCACGTTTTTTGCTTATGGTGATGGGTTACCCGGCATCCGCGTCAACGATTGATCACATATGAAAATCAGG
>MESQ01000035.1 GCA_001771065.1 Burkholderiales bacterium RIFOXYD12_FULL_59_19
CCTTTGGTACGTGAACAAGACGGCCCCGACGGGGCGCCAGTTCACCCATACATCATGACATCTGTTGGTTGACACGGTGCTGACAAGCCGATGTCTGGTGCAGATCAAACCGGTTTTTACACTGCACAGGCCCGACACAGGCGCAGCGCCAACAGCTGCAAGGCCGACCAGGGCGCTGCGGGCCAGTCCGGCCGCTTGAGCCCTTTGACCACACCATCGACCTGATGGGCATCTTGCAAAAAACTGGTCAGGGTCGCAGCGCTCAGGCGCGGCAACACGCGCTCGAACAGGCGCTCTTTGTCGCCCCACACCCGCTGTTCGCGCAAGGCCATGGGCAGGGGGCTGCCCCGCCCAATAGCGTCCTTGACGCGTTTGAGGGCGCGAATATCTTCTGCCAGCGTGTAATGCACCAGCACTTCGGCCTCACCTTCGGCTTGCAGGCCATCGAGCATGCGCTGCACCCGCGCCGTCTGCCCCGCAAGCACGGCCAAGCTCAGCTTGAACACATCAAAACGCGCCACGTTCAGCACCGCAGCCTCGATCTGCTCAAAACGCAATTCACCGGCCGGATGCAACAGTGCCAGCTTCTGGATTTCCTGGTGCGCAGCCAGCAGGTTGCCCTCCACCCGGTCGGCAAAAAACTGCAGCGTGCGCTGGCCTTCCACGCCCGCCACCACGCGCTGGCCCTGGGCCGCCAGGCGCTGGGCAATCCACTGCGGCAGCGCAGCCCGCTCCACCGGGCTCACTTCGAGCGTGACACCCGCTTCGAGCGCGACAAACCAGGCGCTGGCCTTGGTCGTGCGGTCGAGCCGGGGCAGGATCACCAGTGTCAGCACGCTGTCGTTGCCATGCGCCGCCTGCGCCAGCTGTTGCAAGGCGACACTGCCGTCTTTGCCGGGTTTGCCGGACGGAATGCGCAGCTCAAGAATTTGTTTGTCTGAAAACAGGCTCAGGGAGCCCCCGGCTGCGAGCACCTCACTCCAGTCAAAGTGGGCGCCCGACACGGTATGGGAACTGCGCTCGGAAAAACCCTGCGCCCGGGCTGCCACACGAATGGTGTCCAGCGCCTCCTGAATCAACAGCGGCTCATCACCATACAAGGTGTAGAGGCTTTTCAGGCCTTTTTGCAGGTGCGCGGCAAGCGCGGCTGTCTGGATTTGCATTGGCCAGCGTCAGTCCAGTTGGCCCGGTTGAATGGCGGCCAACCGGCGCAGGATTTGCTGCACGATGTCGGACTGCATGTCGCGGTAAAGCAGCGCTTCTTCGGCTTCCTTGGCCAGCGCTGCAGTCTCGCTGTAGCTGATGTCGCGCTGCTGCACAATGTCATCACCCGCGATGATTTCCTTGCCCATGGCGGTGCGTAATTGCAGCCGCACCCGAATGCGCAGTTGCAACTCGCGCACCTGACCCGAGGAGTTCACGCCGACCACAATTTTTTCGCGCTCTTCGTTGGCCACGGTCAGCACCAGTTGCGCTTGCGTGATGGCGGCATCTGCTGCCATCACTTGCACCGCAGAGCCAAAGCTTCGGCGCAGTTCCTGGGCCACAGCGCCACCCGGATGGGGCAGGATGGCGATACGCTGAAAGACAAAAGTCTGACTGCCGCGCAGCCGAAAACCACAGCCGGCCAGGCCGATGCTGGCAACTGCCATGCCCGTGAGCTGCAGCACGGCTCGGCGTGTCGTGAAAGTCGGGGCAGCCAAGGGTTTGCGCGCTACCATGGCTTACAGCACCAGATTGACCAGACGACCGGGCACCACAATCACTTTCTTGGGTGCCGCGCCGTTGGCTATTTTCTGGAACATCTCATGGGCCAGGGCGGCCTGCTCGATAACGGCCCGGTCAGCACGGGTAGAAACCAGAATCGACCCACGTAGTTTGCCGTTCACCTGCAGCATGAGTTCGATCTCGTCTTGCACCAGCGCCTCAGAATCGACCTGGGGCCAGGGTGCGTCGAGCAAATCACCCATGGCTGCGGCATAACCCAGCTCGGACCACAGGGTATGGGCAATATGCGGTGTGGCCGGGTACAGGCAGCGCAGCAAGATGCCAAAACCCTCAATCTGCGCAACTTGCGCCCCCGCAGTATCGACCGCCTTGAAGTCCTCCAATGCGTTGATCATTTTCATGGCACCGCTGACCACGGTGTTGTACTGCATGCGCTGGTAGTCGTAATCGACCTGCTTGAGCACGGTGTGGATCTCCAGGCGCAGGGCCTTGGCCTCTTTGCCAAACGCCACCGATTTCAGGCGGTCTGCAGACACCAGACTTGCGCTGATGGTGTCAGCAGAACTGGCAGACAGCTTGACACCAAAGTTCCAGACCCGGCGCAAAAAGCGGTAACTGCCTTCGACCGCAGCGTCGTTCCACTCTAGCGTGGCCTCGGGCGGCGCCGTGAACATGGTGTACAGGCGCGCCGTGTCGGCACCGTATTTTTCGATCAGGTCCTGCGGGTCAACGCCGTTGTTCTTCGACTTGGACATGGTACCAATGCCCTCATAGTCGATGGCGGTGCCCACCGGCAGGTCTCCCACGGCGTTTTTAAGTTTGGCACCCGTTACCTTGCCGACCTCGTCAAAGACATGCTCGACATCATGCGGCCAGAAGTAGTCCTTGCCACCCTTGTCGGTGCGGCGCGAGTAAATGTGGTTGAGCACCATGCCCTGGGTCAGCAGCTTGGTGAAGGGCTCGTCGATCTTGACCAGCCCCAGGTCACGCATCACCTTGGTCCAGAAACGTGCATACAAGAGGTGCAGGATGGCGTGCTCGATACCGCCTATGTACTGGTCCATCGGCATCCAGTAGTCAGCGCCCCCGGCCACCATGGCGTCGCTGTTGTTCGGGTCGCAGTAGCGCATGAAGTACCAGGAACTGTCGACAAAGGTGTCCATGGTGTCGGTTTCGCGTCGCGCAGCCTTGCCGCAGATCGGGCAGGTGACACCGGCGTGGAAGCCTTCGTGCTTGTGCAGCGGGTTGCCGGAACCGTCCGGAATACAGTCCTGCGGCAGCACCACGGGCAGGTCTTTTTCAGGCACCGGCACGGCACCGTGCTCGGCGCAATGGATGATCGGGATCGGCGTGCCCCAATATCGCTGGCGGCTCACACCCCAGTCACGCAGGCGCCAGGTCACTTTCTTCTCGCCCAGGCCCAGCGCCGCCAGGTCAGAGGCGACCGCATCGACGCAATCCCTGAATTTCAGGCCGTCATACTTGCCGGAATGGATGGCGATGCCCTTGCCTTTTTCTGCATACCAGTCGTACCAGACGGCCGTGTCAAAGACCTCCGAATTCACCGCCACCACCGGCTTGATCGGCAAGGCATATTTCAGGGCAAAGGCAAAGTCGCGCTCGTCATGCGCCGGCACACCCATCACGGCCCCGTCGCCATAACTCATCAGCACGTAATTGCCAACCCAAACCGCCACTTGATCACCCGTCAGCGGGTGGGTGACAAACAGGCCCGTGGCCATGCCTTTTTTCTCTTGTGTGGCGAGTTCGGCTTCGGTGGTGCCGCCATGCGCGCAGTTTTGAATGAATGCGGCCAGCGCCGGGTTGCTGGCTGCCGCGTGCGTGGCCAGCGGGTGCTCGGCCGCCACGGCACAGAAAGTCACGCCCATGATGGTGTCGACGCGGGTGGTAAACACATCCATGCGGCCATTACCAATCAACGCACCCGACGCGTCTTTCACCTCATGGGTGAAGGCAAAACGCACGCCCTCACTCTTGCCGATCCAGTTCTCCTGCATCAGCTTGACGCGTTCGGGCCAGCCCGGCATCTTGTCGCCGGTCACGTTGGCCAGCAGTTCCTTGGCGTAATCGGTAATCTTGAGGTAGTAGCCCGGAATCTCGCGCTTTTCCACCACGGCGCCGGTGCGCCAGCCCTTGCCGTCAATGACCTGCTCGTTGGCCAGCACGGTCATGTCAACCGGGTCCCAGTTGACGATCTGGGTCTTGCGGTAGGCAATGCCTTTTTCGAGCATCTTCAAAAACAGCCACTGGTTCCACTTGTAATACTCGGGCGTGCAGGTGGCCACCTCACGGCTCCAGTCGATAGCCAGGCCCATGGCCTGCATTTGCTGCTTCATGTAGGCGATGTTCTCAAACGTCCACTGCGCCGGCGGCACACCGTTTTTGAGCGCCGCGTTTTCTGCCGGCAGACCAAACGCATCCCAGCCCATCGGCATCAGCACGTTGTTGCCCTGCATGCGCAACTGGCGCGCCAGCATGTCGTTGATGGTGTAGTTGCGCACGTGGCCCATGTGTAACTTGCCGCTGGGGTAAGGCAGCATGGAGCAGGCGTAAAACTTCTTTTTGGGCTTGCCGTTGACATCTAGCGCGTTGTCAGACACGCGGTAAGCGTCTATGGCGCTCCAATGGGCCTGGGCGGCGGGTTCAACCTCAAGGTGTTGGTATTTGTCTTGCATAACAATCTGAAAATGCGGCACGTGCGCCGCAATGGCCTAAGTAGGGGTGGATTTTAGGGTTTGGCAGCAGGTGCCGGCGCATCGGCCACAAAACCAATGCGACTCAATCCCGCAGTTTGGGCTGCGCCCATGACTTCAACGATGCGGCCGTAGGGCACAGTTTTGTCGGCACGTAGCAAAACTTCGGTCTGCGGATTGGCCTGGGCCAACAACTGAAGCTGGCGCACCAGTTCGTCCAGGGCCACAACCCGGTCTTGCAGGTAGGTCTGGCCGACAGCGTCCACCACCACGGTCACCGACTGGGGTGCATCACCTGCCTTGGCTGCCTCGGTGGTGGGCAAATCCAGCTTGATGGAGCTCGCCAGCAGCGGTGCGGTGATGATGAAGATCACCACCAGCACCAGCATCACGTCAATCAACGGCGTCATGTTGATGTCGCTCATGGGCGATGCGCCCAAGGAACGGTCCAAACGGCCAAACGACATGGCAGGGCTTAGAGCGCAGGCGCCCCGGTGCTGCCGAGTTCGCGCAGGTCGCGGGCAAAACCTTCGAGTTCTGCCTCCAGGCGCGCCACCGCGCGACCCAACACGTTGTAGGCCAGCACGGCAGGAATGGCCACGACCAAACCCGCCGCCGTCATGATCAGCGACTCACCCACCGGGCCGGAAATTTTGTCAATGGTGACCTGACCCGCACTGGCAATACCGATCAGTGCATGGTAGATGCCCCACACGGTGCCCAGCAGTCCGACAAAAGGCGCTGTGGCACCGACCGTGGCCAGCAAGACCTGACCATGCTGGAGTTTGGCGAGCGCGGCGTGCAAGGCGTTACGCAGCACGCGGGTCAGCTGTTGGGCGCGGTCGCCAGCACTGGCCAGGGTTTGACTGGCTTCGAGCCGGGTTGCCTGCACCATCGGCAGCACCAGCGACTCGCGGTCAAATGCCTTGATTTTTTGCATCGCATCAGCCACTGTGCCCGATTGCCAAAAAGCCGCAATACAACGCGCCACATCCACATTGGCACGGCGCAGCAGCCAAGCTTTCCACACGATGACGACCCAACTGGCCACCGACATGGCCAGCAGCAGCAGTGCCACCAGGCGTGCCAGCACATCACCCTGCAGAAACAACTGCGCCAGATTCATTTGAGCTTGAGGACGTCGGCCATGTCATACAGGCCACTTGTGCGGCCGCTCAAAAACCGCACGGCGCGCAAGCTGCCCTGGGTATAAGAGACACGGCTGGAAGACTTGTGGCTGATCTCGATACGCTCGCCGATACCCGCAAACAGCACGGTGTGGTCACCCACAATGTCGCCGCCGCGAATGGTGGCAAAACCAATGCTGGACGGATCACGTTCACCGGTGACACCATGCCGGGCGTAGACGGCGCAGTCGTTCAGGTCGCGATCAAGCGCCGAGGCGATGACTTCGCCCATCTTCAAGGCGGTGCCCGAGGGAGCATCGACCTTGTGGCGATGATGGGCTTCGATGATCTCAATGTCATACCCGGTGTTGAGCGCCTTGGCCGCCATTTCCAGCAATTTGAGGGTGACGTTGACACCCACACTCATGTTGGGTGCCATGACGATGGCAATGTCTTTGGCCGCCTCGGCAATTTGCAGCTTTTGATCTTCGCTCAACCCGGTGGTGCCAATGACGGCGTTCACCCCCAGTTCGCGACAGACCTGCAAATGCGCCAGCGTGCCCTCGGGGCGGGTGAAGTCGATCAGGGCCTGGGCGTGGTTCAGACCGGTGTGCAGGTCAGCGCTGATGGCAATGCCGCTGCTCAGGCCGAAGCTTGCTGCCGGGTCCATGCCAACAGCCGGGCTGGTGGCTACATCCAGGGCGCCGCTGAGCTGGCAATCGTCAGCGCGGCAAATGGCCTCAATCAGCATGCGGCCCATGCGGCCGCTGGCACCTGCCACACAAATGCGGTGAAGTGAAGAATCAGTCATGGTCAATAGCCGCGTCAGTTGGCGCTCTTTTCCAGCGGCGGGTAACTTGCCGGCAAGGGCGGCAAGACGCTGGACGCAGCGGCCTGCGGCGCAACGGCGGAAGCCTGGAGGCTCTCCGGCGTCATTTCCAGCACAGGAACGGCACCGCTTTTGCGACCTGAGTCGAGTGAGGCAACAAACTCAGCCTCACTGGGCAAGGCATCCGCTTCAATCCGGGTCAGACGATCACCCTGGAAAAACACGGTCACCCGGCGCGCCTGCGGCGCTACGCCCTGGCGCTTGAAGGTAAACACATAGTCCCAGCGGTCGGCATGAAAAACACTGACCAGCAGCGGCGTACCCAGTATGTCACGCACCTGCACACGGCTCATGCCTTCCTTGATGGCGGCGGCTTGCTCACGCGAGACAAAATTGCCTTGCACAATGTCCATCTTGTAGGGGGTGACCACACTGACCATGCGACTACTGGCCTGGTCCAGGCTGCCACAGGCGGCGAGACTGAGCAGCAGAAAGCCGAACAAACTCAAGCGAAAAGAACGATGCAGAGACTTGGACATGGGCTCATTGGGTAGCAAAGAATCGGATGATTGTACCGGGTACCCCGTGGGGTCATCGGCGGCAGCCGAGCCCATGCCCCTGCTGTCAGCTGCTCTCATTCATCGCCAGCCGATGACGCTCGACAAAGTCCTTGTAGGTGTCGACGCCGCGCATCTGCAAAATCGTGTTACGCACGGCTGCCTCGACCAGCACGGCAATATTGCGCCCTGCCACCACCTGGATCACCACTTTACGCACCGGTACATCAAGCACGTCCTGCATCAGGGGCTCGTAAGGAATACGCTCGTAATCGCGTTCCATGGTCTCGCGGCGTACCAGATGAACAATGAGTTGCAGGCGTTTCTTGCGACGCACCGCGGTTTCACCAAAGATGCCGCGGATATCGAGCAGGCCGATACCACGCACTTCGAGCAAATTAAGCAGCAGCTCGGGACAACGCCCCTCAATCGTGTCCTGGTTGATGCGGTACAGGTCAACGGCATCATCAGCGACCAGGCCGTTGCCGCGCGAGATCAGCTCCAGCCCCAATTCACTTTTCCCCAGGCCCGACTCGCCGGTGATGAGTACACCCAGGCCCAGGATGTCCATGAACACGCCATGCATGGTGCAGCGGTCGGCAAAATGCTTGGACAAATAAGCACGCAGCACGTCAATGACAAAGGCTGACGAGCCATCCGTCGCGAACATCGGAATCTGGGCCCGCTCACACATGGAGGTCAGCCCGGCCGGGGCATTTTGACCATCGGCCAGCACCAGCACCGGGGGCTCCAGTGTCACGATGCGGGCGATACGGCGCGCGCAATCGTCAGGCGTTGCGTTGACCAGGTAAGCCACCTCACGCTCGCCCAGGATCTGCACGCGGTAAGGATGAATGTAATTCAGGTAACCCACCAGATCGGCGCCAGAACGGGCGGCGCGTACCGCCACTTCGTCAAAGCGCCGCTCGGACGCGCCGAGGCCGGCCACCCACTCCCAGCGCAAGCTGGCACGAAATGCCTCAAACAGAACGTCGGCACTGATGACATTGGGTTTCATGACAGACGCTCCGGCTCAAAATTGTCCAGGAAGAGCACAGTAAAGGCTCAGGCCGGCTGCCAGTTGGCAATACGCTGATAAAGTGCAGCGGCATCTTGAACTGTCAGGAGCTGCTCGCGCAAGGCGGCATCACTGAGCATTTCCGCAATTTCCGACAAAATTTCCAGATGTTTTTGGGTTGCAGCCTCTGGCACCAACAAAAAAATCATCAGGCCAACCGCCTGTTCATCGGGAGAATCAAAGCCAATGGGCTGCGCCAACTGGATGACTGCCGCCATGGGCGCCTTGAGACCCTTGATGCGACCATGTGGAATGGCCACACCATGCCCCAGACCAGTCGAACCCAGGCGTTCTCTTGAAAAAAGGCTGTCAGTGACCAACGCGCGACTCAGACCGTGCAAATTTTCAAACAACAAGCCGACCTCTTCAAAGGCTCTTTTTTTACTTGAAACGTCCACTTGGACCAGTACTTGTTCAGCCGAAAGGATGGAGGCGAGTCGATTCATGATGGTCTTTGAAGGTGCGCGATAAAAATTTGGCACAAAAAAAGCCGCACGCACTTGCGGGCGGCTTGTCAGATTTTAAATTACATCAAGCGCTTGGGCGCGTCATGATGGTGGGATTGCAAACGGTCCTTGTGGCGCACCACCTGGCGGTCAAGCTTGTCAACCAGTTCATCCACTGCAGCATAGAGGTCAGCATGGGCGCTTTCGGCAAACAACTCGATGCCCTTGATGTAAATATTACATTCCGCTTTTTGCCGACGTTCCTTTTCTTTGATGTTTTCCAGAGTCAGCAACACTTTGACGTCCACCACTTGGTCAAAATGCCGCTTAATCCGATCCAGCTTGCTGGTCACGTAACTGCGTAAGGCAGGGGTTACTTCCAAATGGTGACCGCTGATCGTCAAGTTCATAAAAGCCTCCTAAAGCTCTTGGGTGTAAAAGTTGCCAACCACGCTGGCAACCGGAAAAATGCGTCGTCAAATCATGATACTGACTATGCCCCCGGTTGACGCAATTTGCAATTCATTTTTCATGATGCAATGCAACATACTCTGGTCTTGGGGGCACGTCTATTGGTGCAGTGCGTGCTGCAATGCGATAATCTCAAAGATCGAATGAATGCATTCTTGACTGGTCGCGCTGCCCTTAAACGTCCCCATTTGCCGGTTTTCAATACGCCACAGCGCCTTTGGGCTTGCGCGCCACCCACCCGACATAACACCTGATAACCTACCTCTTTTGGGAGTGAGCGCATGCTCAATATCTTCACCCTCGCCAACGGCCGCCTGTTTCAGGAAGAGATTGAGTCGCTTGAAGAGCTGTCACGCTTTCAGCCGATCTGGGTTGACCTGGAGTCGCCCACACTCGATGAAAAGCGGTGGATCAAGCAGTATTTTGGTTTATCGATCCCTGAAGACGCGATGGACGAGGACATTGAAGAGTCCGCCCGTTTCTACAAGGAAGACAACGGAGAATTACACATCCGCAGCGACTTTTTGGTAGCCGATGACGATGAGCCGCACACGGTACGGGTGGCGTTTATTCTGAACCTGGTCAATGAAGAGCTCAAAAGCAAAGGTGTCCTGTTTTCGATTCACGACGAAGACGTACCGGTCTTTCGGTTGTTGCGGATGCGTGCCCGGCGCGCACCCGGCCTGATTGAAGATGCCAAAGAGGTGCTACTCAAGCTGTTTGACGCCGATGCCGAGTACTCGGCAGACACGCTCGAAGAAATTTATGACGAGCTGGAAAAAGCCAGCGCCAAGGTGTTGTCGGGTGATGTGACCGACGCCCTGGCCGGCGAAGTGCTGGGCGCTATTGCGCGCCACGAGGACATGAACGGTCGTATTCGGCGCAACGCCATGGACACCCGGCGTGCGGTGAGCTTCATGATGCGCAGCAAAATGCTCAACAGCGAACAGTTTGAAGATGCCCGGCAAATATTGCGAGACATTGATTCTCTCGACTCACATACCGCCTTTTTGTTTGACAAGATCAACTTTTTGATGGATGCCACAGTCGGCTTTATCAACATCAACCAGAACAAGATCATCAAGATTTTCTCGGTGGCCAGCGTGGCTTTACTACCCCCGACCCTCATTGCCAGTCTGTACGGCATGAACTTCAAGTTCATGCCCGAGCTCGACTGGGCCATGGGTTACCCCTACGCCTTGGGTCTGATGCTGGCCAGCGCCCTGGTGCCCATGTGGTACTTCAGAAAACGCGGCTGGCTCAAATAGTTATTTCCCCAGGCGCAATGTGATGAACTGGCTGACCACGGCCAAGGCATAAGGACTGGCCACCTGGTTCACAAAAGCAGAAAAATCCAGGTGCGCCTGGGCATCGGCACGGTCTGAAATGGTTCGCATGGCGGCGAATGGCACGCCATAATCATGGCACACTTGGGCCACCGCAGCGCCTTCCATCTCGACGGCCAGGGGCTCGTGGCCGACAGCCTGCAAATCAGTGCGCAGAAGCGCGGCAGCAGACGGGTCGCAAACAAACTGGTCACCGCTGGCAATCAAGCCGCTGTGCACTTTGGGCGCCTCCAGCAACAAGCTGCGATGAAAATGGTCACCCACGCCAACCAGGCCAAGCTGCGCTGCTTCGAGCAAAAGTGCCGAAAGCAGCGGGTCACAGTCGAGCGTTGCACGCCCATAGAGCGGTATTTCATAACGTGGAAAAAGCGGGGCGGAGTTCAGGTCGTGCTGAATGAAGGCCTCAGCCACCACCACGTCACCGACCTTGACCCCGGCGCCAACGCCCCCCGCCACCCCGGTGAAAAGCACGCTTTTGACATCAAAAGCCTCAATCAACACGGTGGTGGTGGTGGCAGCGGCCACCTTGCCGACCTTGGACAACACCAGCACCACGTCTTGCCCAGCCCACTGGCCGCACCAAAAGGTGCGCCCGGCACGTTTGACACGCTGCGGACTCACCAATTGCTCCAGCAGGCCCCGCTGCTCATCGAGCAGGGCACTCATGATGGCGAGCGTCAAGGACGCCCTCCTGCGAGGCTTCTATTTGCCACGCAACTCACGTCGCAAAATTTTGCCCACGGGGGTCTTGGGCAACTCGGTGCGGAACTCGACCACTTTGGGCTGCTTGTAGCCTGTGAGGTTTTCCTTGCAATAGGCTCGCACCTGCGCCTCGGTCACGCCTGGATCTTTTTTGACGATCACCAGTTTGACCGCTTCACCGGTCTTCTCGTCGGGCATGCCGACGCAGGCACACTCCATGATGCCCTCCATTTGGGAGACCACGTCTTCGAGCTCGGTGGGAAAGACGTTGAAGCCGCTCACCAGAATCATGTCTTTCTTGCGATCGACAATTCTGAAATAACCACGCTCATCCATCACACCGATGTCACCCGACTTGAAATACCCATCTGCGGTCATGACCTTGGCAGTCTCATCGGGGCGCTGCCAATAACCAGCCATCACTTGCGGTCCCTTGATGGCGATCTCGCCCGACTGTCCCACGGGCACTTCGTGACCGTCGTCATCGAGCAACTTGAGCCAGGTGCTGGGCACCGGGAGGCCGATCGTGCCCGAAAATTCGGTGCCGATCACTGGGTTGGCCGTGGCAATCGGCGAGGTCTCGCTCAAGCCATAACCCTCAACAATGGTGCAACCCGTTTTTTCCAGCCAAAGTTTGGCCACGGCACTTTGCACCGCAGTGCCGCCCCCCGCAGACACCAGCAGGTTGCTCCAGTTCACTTTGTTGAAATCAGGGTGGTTGGCCAACCCGTTGAACAGGGTATTGACCGCCGGAAAAAAATGGACCTTGTGCTTGGCCAGCTCGGCCAGCACAGCCGGGAAGTCACGCGGGTTGGGAATCAAAATCAGCTTGCCGCCGGTGCGCAGCGACAGCATCATGCCCACGGTAAAGGCAAAGATATGGTACAGCGGCAAGGCACAGACCACGTTCATCTGCTCACCCGCCGGTATTTTTTTCAAGGCCGGGTCAAACCAGTCATCGGTTTGCAGCAGATTGGCCACCAGGTTGCGCTGCAACAGCACCGCCCCTTTAGAGACACCGGTGGTGCCACCGGTGTACTGCAACACCGCCACGTCGTCAGGCTTGATGACTGGCTTTTTCAAGCTGCCACCGCTGGCCTTGGCAATCGCGGCGTTGAAGCGCACCGCACTGGGCAAATTGAACACGGGCACCATCTTCTTGACATTGCGCACCACATAGTTCACCAAGGTGCCTTTGAGCAGGCCCAGTTGGTCGCCCATGGCACACAACACAATGTGTTTGACTGGCGTGGCAGCCAGACACTTCTCGAGTGTGGCGGCAAAGTTCTCCAGAATCACAATGGCCTTGGCGCCCGAGTCTTTCAGTTGGTGCTCCAGCTCGCGTGCGGTGTACAGCGGGTTGACGTTGACCAGCGTGTATCCGGCCCGCAAGATGCCCGCCACGGCAATGGGGTACTGCAACACATTAGGCATCATGACGGCCACGCGGTCGCCCTTGGCCAGCCCCAGAGTTTGCAAATAGACACCAAAGGTCTGGCTCAGTTCATCCACCTGCTTGTAACTTTGCGTCTTGCCCATAAAACTGTAGGCAGGACGATCGGCAAACTTCTTGAAACTCTCCTCCATCATGTCCACCATGGACGCATATCGGGTCACATCAATATCGGACGGCACGCCCGGTGGATAGCTTCTGAGCCAGATGCGATCGGTCATGGTTAACACTCCAGGTTTTGAATATAGGGGTGAATTTTCACCCGTTTGTCAGTTTCTGTAAGCTGTGTTTTCCCTAATTAGGCAGAAAACTCCAGGCCGGGTTCGACCTTTTAAAAAAACCTGAAAAAAAGAGGCCCGAGGGGCCTCTTCAAAAAGAGTTGGCGACTAACTCACGCCTTCAAGGCAGTCAATACTTCATCGAGCATCTTCTTGGCGTCACCAAACAGCATGCGGTTGTTTTCTTTATAAAACAAGGGGTTATCCACGCCGGCATAACCGGAGGCCATGCTGCGCTTCATGACGATCGAGGTCTTGGCTTTCCAGACCTCGAGCACCGGCATACCGGCAATCGGGCTGCTTGGGTCGTCCTGCGCACCCGGGTTGACGATGTCATTGGCACCAATCACCATCACCACGTCGGTCTTGGGAAAATCATCATTGAGCTCGTCCATCTCGAACACGATGTCATAGGGCACCTTGGCTTCGGCCAGCAACACGTTCATGTGGCCCGGCATGCGTCCGGCCACCGGGTGAATACCAAAGCGCACATTGACGCCTTTTTCCCGCAGGTGTTTGGTGATCTCGAACACCGTGTGCTGAGCCTGAGCCACCGCCATGCCGTAACCCGGAACAATGACCACACTTTTGGCTTCGCGCAGTAATTCGGCAGTCTCGGTGGCTGTGACCGGCGTCACTTCGCCAGCCGGTTGGGCAGCATCACCCGCCGGTTTCGGCGCTGCGCTGGCGGTACCAAAACCGCCCGCAATCACGCTGATGAAACTGCGCGCCATCGCCTTGCACATGATGTAAGACAGAATCGCGCCACTGGAACCGACCAGGGCACCGGTCACGATCAGCAGGTCGTTCGACAGCATGAAGCCCGTGGCAGCAGCGGCCCACCCCGAATAGCTGTTGAGCATGGACACCACCACCGGCATGTCGGCACCCCCGATGGCCATCACCATATGGATGCCGAACAGCAAGGCAATCACGGTCATCACGATCAAGGGCAACATGCCGTCGGCGATCGTGTGGGCGTTGATGAAGGCGCGACCAAAATAAATCACCACCAGCAGGCCGACCAGATTCAGCCAATGGCGCCCCGGCAACAGCAGCGGGTTGCCGCCAATACGGCCCGAAAGTTTGCCAAACGCCACGATGGAGCCTGAAAAAGTGACCGCACCAATCAGGATGCCAATATAGATTTCGATCTTGTGGATGGATTCTTCGGCAGACGACAAGGGGATGCTTTTGCCGTCAACCAAATGAAAGGATGCCGTCGGATCGATGAAAGTGGCAATCCCGACCAGCATCGCCGCCAGACCCACCATGCTGTGCATCAAAGCCACCAACTCCGGCATCTGCGTCATCTGCACCGTGCGCGCCGCGTACAGCCCGATGGCGCCGCCCACCAGCATGGCACCAATGATCCAGGGGATACCGGCCCATGTCACCTGGGGGCCGAATACCGTCGCCAGCACCGCCAGCGTCATGCCGATCATGCCGTAGAGGTTGCCTCGCAACGCGGTTTGCTGGTTGGACAAGCCACCCAGGCTCAAGATGAAAAGAATTGTGGCTCCAATATAGGAGACCGTTGCCAAACTTGCAGACATGAGTCGTCTCCTTTATTTACGGAACATGGCCAGCATACGCTGGGTGACGGCAAAGCCGCCGAACATATTGATGGCAGTGAGGACGATCGCCGCAGCAGCCACCCAACTGATCAAGTCGTTGGGTCGATCAACCGCGCCGGCCCACGGAGATACCTGTACCAGGGCGCCGATGGCAATGATGCTGCTGATGGCGTTGGTCACGCTCATGAGCGGTGTGTGTAAGGCCGGTTTGACGTTCCAGACCACCATGTAGCCGACAAAACACGCCAGCACGAACACCGTGAAGTGCGACAGAAATTCCTTGGGAGCGCTTGAGCCAATCAGCCAGAACAGCGCAGCCGCCACACCGAACATGATGGCCAGCTTGTTGCCAGCCATCGGCTCGCTGTCGCCCCCGCCATGGCCGTGCCCTTTTTTAGCAGCGGGTGCGGCCACCGTTTTGGCCGCTGCGGCCGGGGCGGGAGCCGCCGCCAACTTGGGTGCCGGCGGCGGCCAGGTGACCTCGCCGTTCTTGATGACGGTCAGGCCGCGGATGGCGTCGTCCTGCATATTGACGTCGACGATACCGTTCTTGGTCTTGCACAGTTCCTCGGTAAGGCGGAACAGGTTGGTCGCATACAGCGTCGACGACTGCTTGGCCAAGCGGCTGACCAGGTCGGTATAACCAACGATGGTGACACCGTGTTTCACCACGACCTGGCCAGGCTCGGTCAGCTCGCAGTTGCCGCCCTGCTCGGCCGCCATGTCGACGATGACGCTGCCCGGCTTCATGCTCTTCACCATCTCGGCGGTGATCAGCTTGGGCGCTGGCTTGCCGGGGATCAGCGCGGTGGTGATGATGATGTCCACTTCCCGGGCCTGTTTGGCGTACATGGCGCGCTGGGCTTGCTGGAAGCCCTCGCTCATGACCTTGGCATAGCCGCCGCCGCCAGAACCTTCTTCCTCGTAATCGACCTTGACGAATTCGCCGCCCAGGGACACCACCTGGTCGGCCACTTCGGCACGGGTGTCGTTGGCGCGTACGATGGCACCCAGTCCAGCGGCTGTGCCGATGGCAGCCAGGCCAGCCACGCCAGCACCGGCGATGAAGACCTTGGCCGGCGGAACCTTGCCCGCGGCCGTGATCTGGCCGTTGAAGAAGCGGCCAAAGGCATTGGCTGCCTCGATGACGGCACGGTAGCCGGCAACGCCCGCCTGGGAGGTCAAGGCATCCATTTTCTGGGCCCGGCTGAGCATGCGTGGCAGCGAGTCGATGGCCAGTACGGTGACCTTTTTGGCGCTAAGTTGCTGCATCAAATCGGGGTTTTGCGCGGGCCAGATAAAACCGATCAGGATTTGCCCTTCGCGCATCAGCGCGACTTCATCGACAGAGGGAGGACGCACCTTGAACACCAGGTCGGACCCATCCCACAAGGCAGCAGCCGAGTCGACCACCGTGGCGCCCGCAGCGCGATAGGTGTCGTCGGAACAATTCGCGGCATCACCCGCACCCGATTCAACGGCAACCGAAAAGCCCAGCTTGATCAGCTTTTCCACCGCCTCAGGCACCGTGGCCACGCGCTTTTCACCCGGGAAGACCTCACGCGGCACGCCAATACGCTGCGCGGTTTGAGCTGCTGACGGGGGGGATAAAACGACAGATTTGTCCGATGAGTCTTGAGTGGTAGCACCAGCTTGCATGAAGCATCTCCTCGTATGAGTATTGGCAGGATCAATGAACCGCGTGAGCTTACATCAGTTTGCGGGCATTTTTGAAGGACTGAAAAGCCACACCTTGATCCATCTCAAACTATTGAGTCAAGCGCATCCCACGATGCAAAGCAGCAATTTACCGATAATCCAGCCATGAAAAACCGATGGAAACCAAGCGCCACCGTGGCCGCGATCATTGAGCACCAGGGCAAATTTTTGCTGGTGGAAGAGCACACGCCCGAGGGCCTGCGCCTGAATAACCCGGCAGGCCACCTCGACGAAGGCGAGAGCCTGGTCGACGGCTGTGCCCGCGAGGCGCTCGAAGAAACCATGCATTTGTTTACCCCGACGCATTTGCTCGGGGTCTACATGTCGCGCTTTCAACGCCAGGCCAGTACCGAGCAAGCCGCTGAAGACATCACCTACCTGCGTTTTGCTTTTTGCGGCAGCTTGGGCGCCTTGCAGACCGGGCGCAGCCTGGACACGGGTATTGTGCGCACCCTGTGGCTCAGCCCGGACGAGGTTCGCGCCAGCGCTGCGCGCCACCGCAGCCCACTCGTCCTCCAGTGCATGGAAGACTATTTGCGGGGCCAGCGTTATCCGATGTCCCTGATTCATACCGACGCCAATGTGATGAACCTGCAGCCCGTCGCCCCAGGTGGGACACCATGAGCGCGACGAACAAGCCGCAGCGTGTGGTGGTGGGATTGAGCGGTGGCGTGGACTCTGCGGTGACCGCCTGGCTGCTCAAGCAGCAAGGCCATGAGGTGATTGGCATCTTCATGAAAAACTGGGAAGAGGACGACCGAGCCTCGGACGAGGACAGTCGCTACTGCTCTTCCAATATTGATTTTGTCGACGCCGCTGCGGTCGCCGACGTGATTGGCATCGAGATCGAGCACGTCAATTTTGCCGCCGAGTACAAGAACCGGGTGTTTGCCGACTTCCTGCACGAGTACAGCGCCGGGCGCACGCCCAACCCTGACATTTTGTGCAACGCCGAGATCAAGTTCAAGGCCTTTCTCGACCACGCCATGCGGCTGGGGGCCGAGAAGATTGCCACCGGGCATTACGCCCGCGTGCGTTTGAATGCCGACACCGGCTGCCATGAATTACTCAAAGGCCTGGACCCGACCAAAGACCAAAGCTATTTCCTGCACCGACTCAACCAGAAACAACTGGCCAACACCCTGTTTCCGGTGGGCGAGTTGCTAAAAACCGAAGTGCGTCGCATCGCGCTGGACATCGGCCTGCCCAACGCCAAAAAAAAGGATTCAACCGGCATCTGCTTCATTGGTGAGCGGCCATTCCGTGAGTTTTTGAACCGCTTCATTGCCAAAGAGCCCGGCCCGATCAAGAACGACAGGGGCCAGACCATCGGTCAGCACGTGGGCTTGAGCTTTTACACCCTGGGCCAGCGCCAGGGAATCGGCATTGGCGGCCTCAAGGCCAAAGGTGCACCACGGGGCAGCGGTGACCACGCACCCTGGTTTGTGGCACGCAAGGATATGAGCAGCAACACGCTATGGGTGGTGCAAGGCCACGGGCACCCATGGCTACTATCAAACGAACTCACGGCGCAGGACGCCAGTTGGGTCGCGGGCAAGGCACCCACCACCCAGGCGCTGGCGGCCAAAACCCGTTACCGTCAGCTTGACGCGCCCTGCCACTTGACCGCGCATGCGGCGGACACTTTCAGCCTGGCATTTTCAGAGCCGCAATGGGCCATCACGCCCGGGCAGTCTGCCGTTCTTTACGACGGCGAGGTCTGCCTGGGCGGCGGCATCATCACACGTTAGCCCATACGCGCCAGCAGCGTTTCCATGTCTTTGAGCATGGTGTCCACATTTTCCTGTTGTGTTGCGTCGGGCTCGATACAAGTGGCCAGCTCTTGCGCCATGAAGCACATGGTCATGCGCAAATAGGTGCTGTCAAGGGCCTTGCGCACCGCTGAAAACTGCTGACCAATTTTCAGGCAGTTTTCGCCCTCTTCGATCATGCGCTGGACACCACGAATCTGGCCTTCTGCGCGCCGCAGGCGGTTGAGCACCTCGGTGCGGGCAGCTTCATTGGTCAAAACGGTCATGCGGCGCTCCAATAAAAAACGGCTCTCAATCAGTTGACGCAGCCAATTTTTGACTCAGGCACACCCAGCTTTTTCAGGATGATGCCCAGCGGACAAAAATTGGTGAAACCGGATTGAAACAAATTGGCCCCTACAAATGCCGTGAAGGCTAGCGCCCACTTGCTGACAAACAAGGGGCTGCCCTCAACGCCCAAAGCCAGGGAAATCATGATGAACAGCCCGGCAAAGACCAAAATATAACGTTGTATGGTCATGGTAAAAATTCCTTTATTTACTTGTTGAGACGATTGATGCCGAGCAAACCCATGATGTATTTTTCATAGATAGGCTCAGATGTACCTTTTTTAAGCTTGCGCATGAAGTATTTTTCGTAGGCAACTTTGGCCAGGTGCACCCACTTGCCTTTCTTGAACCAGTTCACGTTGCGTGGCGGGATTTGTGGCAGGGCCACAAAGGCAGCCCCGGTGTCACCCATGTCGGCCAGACACACGGCATTCCAGGTGCCCTTGGCGGTGGCAGGCTTGCCCGCCAAGTCGTCGGCAATGTTGTGGCAAATGGCCGTCATCATGCTCTCGATCATGTAACCGGTCTTCGGCGTTCCGGTAGGCACCGGCGTGACTTCGACCGGTGGAATGGCGACACAAACGCCGGCCGAATAAATATTACGATACGCCTTGCTGCGCTGGAACTCATCAATCATGACCATGCCGCGCGGGTTGCACAACTTGGGCACAGCAGCCACGGCATCGACCCCCTTGAAGGCTGGCAGCATCATGGACAGCTTAAACGGCACCTCATGGTCCTTGACCGGGTTGCCATGGTCATCCAGCTGGGTCACGAACATCTTGCCCTGTTCGACCTTGGTGGTCTTGGCGTTGGTGATCCATTTCATGTCGCGGCCGCGCAATTCTGATTCCAGCATCGATTTGCTGTCACCGACACCACCGAGGCCGAGGTGACCAATATAGGGCTCACTGGTGACAAAGGTCATGGGCACCTTGTTGCGCAATTTGCGCCGGCGCAGGTCGGTGTCCAGGATCATGGCGAATTCGTAGGCCGGTCCAAAGCAACTGGCGCCTGGCATGGCACCGACCACGATAGGACCTGGGTTCTTTAAAAACTCTTCGTAGTCGGCAAAGAATGCCTGCGCGTGATCCACATGGCAAATGGAATGGGTAAAGCCACCGCCACCAGCTTTCACCGGTCCGGCGCCAGCCACCTCGTCAAAGGCCAGCTTCGGGCCAGTGGCAATCAGCAGGTAGTCGTAATCCAGCGTCTGACCGTCCAGCAGCGTCAGCTTGCTGGCATCGGCATCAATGTGGGTCACCGCTTTGCCGATAAAGCCGATCTTTTTACGCGCGAGATACGGCGCAATCGGCAAGGTGACGGCCTCACGCTCGCGCCAGCCCACCGCGACCCACGGATTGCTGGGCACAAATTGAAAGTAGTCGGTGCTGTTAACCACCGTGATGCGATGCTCCGGTAGCAGCATTTCCCGCAATTCGTAAGCGGCGGGCATGCCGCCAATACCTGCACCCATGATGACGATGTGAGCCATGTCTTGTCTCCAAAAGTATAAAAGTTAGTGAGTCTTGCCGAGGGAAATTGACGCATCTGCGTGCGCCTTGTTACGGCGCCAGTACAGCGCGTAATACAACACCGGAATCACCACCAGCGTGAGCAAGGTGGACACCAGAATTCCGAAAATCAGGGAAATGGCGAGTCCGTTAAAAATGGGGTCGTCCAGAATAAAAAAGGCACCAATCATGGCTGCCAGGCCGGTCAAGGCAATGGGTTGGGCGCGCACTGCGGCTGACTGCACCACGGCCTCCTTGAAGGCCACGCCTTGTGCCACCTGCAACTCAATAAAGTCAACCAGCAAGATGGAGTTGCGCACAATGATGCCCGCCAGCGCAATCATGCCAATCATAGATGTAGCGGTGAACTGCGCACCCAGCAAGGCATGCCCCGGCATGACACCAATAATGGTCAGCGGAATCGGGGCCATGATCACCAACGGGGTCAAATAGCTTTTGAACTGCGCCACCACCAGCAGGTAAATCAGGATCAGGCCCACACCATAAGCGGCCCCCATGTCACGGAAGGTGTCATAGGTGATCTGCCACTCGCCGTCCCACTTGACCGCATACTGCCGGTAGGGGTCACTGGGTTGATTGATCCAGTATTCGCCCAATTCACCCGTGTCCGGCAAGCCTGCGGCCGACAGCTTGCCACGAATGGCAAACAGGCCATACAGGGGGGAGTCGAGTTTGCCCGCCATGTCGCCAAAAACGTAGCTGACACCCTGCAGGTCTTTGGTGAAGAACGGCTTGTCGATCACACCCTGCTCCACTTGTACCAACTCTGACAGCGGCACCATCTGGCCATTGGCTGCGCGCAAAGGCATGGCCAAAATCGCATCCAGCCCCACCTGGTCAACCAGCGGCAACTGCAGGCGCACCGGCACCGGGTATTTGGTATGGCCATCATGCAGGTAGGCCGCATCTACCCCGCTGAGCGCCATGGCCGCCGTCTGCGCCACCATCGCCACCGGAATACCCAGGGACTCGGCGCGCTGGCGGCGTACCCGCAGATAAGCGCGCGGCGCATCGTCTTTCAACGACGTGTCGACACCCACAATGTCGGGTGTGGCAATAAAGGCCTGCGCCACGCGGCGCGCCAGCGCTTGACGCCCAGCCTCATCCGGGCCATAGACCTCAGCCACCAGCGGCGACATCACCGGTGGCCCCGGCGGCACTTCCACCACCTTGACGAGGGCGTGGTGACGTGCGCCAATTTTTTCCAGTGCGGGACGCAACCGCTGCGCAATCACGTGGCTCTTGTCGCTGCGGTGCTGTTTGTCCACCAGGTTGATCTGCAAGTCGCCCTGCTCGGCATCGGCGCGCAGGTAATACTGGCGAACCAGACCATTGAAGGTGATAGGCGATGCGGTTCCGGCATAGGCTTGCAGGTTCAAGACTTCAGGTTGCTGCGCCAAATAGGCCCCCAGTTCATGCAGCGCGGCAGCCGTGTTTTCCAGTGGCGTACCCGCCGGCATTTCGACGACCACCTGGAACTCGCTCTTGTTGTCAAAAGGCAGCATCTTGAGCACCACCCACTGCACCAGGGTCAACCCCACCGAGAGCAGCAAGGCCACCAAAATGCCCACCAGCAGCAGCCAGCGCTTTTTGGCGCTGTTCAAAAACGGTGTCAGCACCCAGGTAAACAGACGCTGCAATTTGGGTCCGAGGCCAGCGGGCGGTGCAGTCGCGGCATCACCGTGCGGGTGTTGGCGCATAACCTTAAGCGCCAACCAGGGCGTCACCGTGAAGGCAATGACCAGGGAGATGGCCATGCCCAGGCTGGCGTTGATCGGGATCGGGCTCATGTATGGTCCCATCAAACCGCTCACGAACGCCATCGGCAACAAGGCGGCGATCACCGTCAGCGTGGCCAGGATGGTGGGACCACCGACTTCATCGACAGCGGTCGGAATGATCTCGCGCAGGCTGCGCTCAGGGTACAGGTTTTGATGGCGATGGATGTTTTCCACCACCACGATCGCATCATCGACCAGAATACCAATGGAAAAAATCAGCGCAAACAAGGACACCCGGTTCAAGGTGAAGCCCCAGGCCCAGGAGGCAAACAAGGTTGCCATCAGCGTCAGAATCACGGCGGTGCCCACGATGACGGCCTCACGCCGGCCCAGCGCAAAGCCCACCAGCAAAATCACCGAGCCAGTGGCAAATGCCAGTTTCTGGATCAGCTTGTTGGCCTTTTCCGCCGCTGTTTCACCATAGTCCCGGGTGATGGTGGTTTGCATGTTGCTGGGAATCACGGTATTGCCGAGTTCCTGGACCCGCTGACGCACCGCACTGGCCACGTCCACCGCATTGGTACCCGGTTTTTTAGTCACTGTCAGTGTCAGTGCCGGATAGACACCGCCAGCAGCCATACCCTGGTCAGCGGCGCCCGCGGCAGCCGCCCCTGGCGTGTACCATACATAGCGTTGCGGCAATTGCGCGCCGGTCTCAATGCGCGCCACCTCACGCAGGTACACCGGCAGCCCCTTGTTGACGCCTACCACCAGATCGCCGACATCTTGCGCCGAGCGCAAAAATTCACCCGTTTCCACACTCAGCATCTGGCCGCCAGGCACTTGCGGGTCGAGCACAGCACCAGAGGGCATGCTGGCGTTCGCGGCTGCCAGCGTGGCCTTGAGCGACAACACATCGACCCCGCGCTCGCGCAAGCGCACCGGATCCAGCCACACATGTACCGCACGTTCCGGACCACCGATGGTCTGCACCTCGCGGGTCCCCGGTACGCGCTTCAATTCCGCCTCGACCGTATTCGCCACACGCTCCAGCTCCACCGCCGGCAAGGCATCCTTGCTCCACAAAGTGACCGCTAGCACCGGCACATCGTCAATGCCCTTGGGTTTGACAATGGGCGTGAGGGTACCCAGATCGCGCGGCAACCAGTCCTGGTTGGCGTTTAGCACGTCATACAGTCGCACCAGCGCCTCGGTGCGTGGCACCCCCACCTTGAACTGCACCGTCATCACGGCCATGCCAGGCCGGGCCACGGAGTAGGTGTGTTCAATGCCCGCAATCTGGCTAAGCACCTGCTCGGCAGGACGCGCCACCATGTTGTGCACATCCACACTGCTGGCGCCGGGGAAGGGGATCAGCACATTGGCCATGGTGACATTGATTTGCGGCTCTTCTTCACGCGGCGTCACCAACACAGCAAACAGGCCCAGCAGCAGCGCCACCAAAGCCAGCAGGGGCGTGATGGCGTTGAGCTTGAACGCTTTCGCCATCCGCCCGGAAATACCCAATTGGTTTTCGTTCGACATGCTCATCTCACTTGGCCGCACTGCCAACCGCCTGGGCCCCGGCCAAACCGGCACGGACCGGGTCCAGCGCGACACGGTCCGTGTCGCTCAGGCCCGCCAGAACTTCAACATCTTGTGCACCATGCGCGTATCCCAATCGAATGGCCTTGAGCGCAAAGCCCTGGTTTGATACCACATAGACCGCGGTCAACTCACCCCGGCGTAACACGGCTGCAGCAGGAATCACCAGACGCTGGGACTGCCCAGCGGCAAAACGCACCCGAACCTGCTGACCCGGCAGCAAGGCCTTGCTCGCGCTGGCCGACAATTCCAGCCGCCACTCAATGGTTTGCGACACCGCATCGGCCGTGGGTAAATGGCTGGTCTGGCTAGGACGAACCCATTGTGGCGATCCGTCTGCAGCACGCACCTGCACTTCGACCGCGGTGCTGCCCTGTACCTGGCTCGAGCGCGACACCGGCACCTGCACCACGGCCCGCAGGGGCAAGGGGGCATAGAGTGTTAATAGCGGCTTGCCAGGAAAAGCCAGGTCACCCGCTTCCGCCAGGGTTTGCAAGACAAAAGCATCGAACGGTGCAGTCACACGGGTAAAACCCTGCGACAAGCCAGACTGCTTTTCGCCTGCACTGGCCTGGTCACGGCCCGCTTGCGCTGATTTGAGCTGGGCATCGGCCGTGTCCATGGCAGCCTTACTGACAAAACCCTGGGCCAGCAACTCCCGGGTGCGGTCAAAGTTGGCTTGTGCGTTGCGCAGCTCGGCCTGCGCCTGCGCCGCCTGCGCCCGGCTGCGCTGCACGCCGGTCTGGGTTTCGCGGTCATCGATGGTGGCCAGCAACTGCCCGGCACGCACCGGGTCGCCCGCCTTGACGGCCAACGTGACCAGCCGCCCCGAGGCCTGCGCCGACACCGTGCTTTGTTTGACCGGCTGCACCACACCATCCATTTCAAAGCCGCTGCCCACGGCTTTGAGCTGTACCGCCGCGACATTCACTTGCGGCCGGGTCTGAGCGGAAACCGGGAGCACAGCCAAAGACATGAGTACAAGCAATAAACGCCCGACCTGCCCAGGCTGAACCAGGGCGCGCAATAAAAACGACTGTTGCATAGAGCTTCCTCCAAGAATACTGCGCCTAGTATATTTGAATACCCCCGGCAGTACACAACGAAGGTAAAAAAACCTCACGAAACCCACATTCCTGCAGGCATCAGCACAATGAAGAAATTCAATGCCTATAAATTTTGTACTCTGAAAACAAAAACGGCAGGCTTGGTCTACAGAATGTCCAAATAATTTCAAACAAAACGTTGATTTAAAAAGGTAAATTAAAAAATATCTAGTTTCGGCATGACTCTTGCTTTTGTCTTTTTGAACTGTGATTGCGAGGTACTCAAAATGATCAAAAATGCCAATATTCTGGTTGTCGACGATGAAGAAGTTGTCCGACTCAGTTATGCCAGATCACTGGCGAGCGAGCATTGCAAGGTCGAAATGGTGAGCAACGGGCAGGATGCCTTGCAGGTGATGGGGCAACGCCCCTTTGATGTGGTGTTGCTTGACTTGCTGATGCCAGGCATGAACGGCATGACAGTGCTCAGCACCATCAAGCGGCGATGGCCAGAAAGTGAAGTCATCATCATTACCGGCTATCCGGCCCTTGAAACAGCCAAGGAAGCCGTTTCCCTGGGCGCCTACGATTACCTGGCGAAACCTGCGGGGCCTGACGACGTCATCAACGCGGCCCATGGCGCCATGAATCACAAGCGATGGACCTTGCGCAGCGACCCGGCGTCGTCGTGCGCAGCCATGCATTAGTCCGGGCGACCAAGCCGCCAGGACTTGGTCTTATCGAGACAGAATCCAGTCCACAACATTCTGGATTTCATTGGCATCCTGGGATGCAATGAGCTTGTGCGCCTCTTCGGTGCCGTCTTTGAGCTTGACCTTGGGCCCTTTGGTGATCGACTCTGTCAGCTTGGCCTGTGCATCGGCCTTGCCTTTCCATTTTTCGGCAATGCTCTTGAATGACGCCGCTTTTTTGTTCTTGTCGACCGCGTGGCATTTCAGGCAATCACTTTTTTTAGCCAAAGACACAGCCGCATCAGCATCAACGGCGCCATAAGAGACGCTGGTGAATGCGGCCATCAGCAGACCCAGGGACGACAGCTTGATCAGTTTTTGAGAGATAGAAAGTTTCATTGCGAGCTTACCTTAGCAGTTGTTATCACTGGAAAAGCGGCCGCAACAATGATCCCAACCTACGGGACGTTGCAGCCCTTTGCGCATTGTGAAAATTGCGCTGTAAAAATTCTAGAACCGACTTTCTTCACGGCACAAGCCCCCCGATCAACTTAACTGTATAAAAATAATATTCTCCCCTCAATGCCCGTCGTCCCTATGAGACTGACGCAGCAGGGTCAAAACACCGCTTGAAAATTATGTACTTCAGCTACATCCTGACTCGGACACAACCTGCAAAAACTAGCAAAAAAGCACATAAGCTATTGATATAAAAGATAATTTTTTGAAAACATTTCCATGGCACGCTGCTTGCTTAATCAGATCAAATCCAAGCTAAGCAAATTGCGCAAGGATTCGAGTGCGGTACTGGTGGCAATTTTGCAGAACAGGCCATTGTTTTCAAGGAGAAATATCATGGGTGCACTACGTAAAGTACTGGTTGTCGATGACGACCCGGTGGTTGGCAAGAGCTTCAACCGTGTTCTTTCACAAGACAAGGGTTATGTGGTCATCACAGCCCAAAACGCCGCCGAAGCACTGGAACGGCTGCGTGAACAGGAATATGACGTCGTCTTCACTGACATCAAGATGCCGGGCATGGACGGTGTCGAGCTGACAGAACGCGTCAAGGCCAGTCGGCCCTGGACCCCAGTGGTCATCATTACCGGCTATGGCACAACAGCCAATGAACAAAGAGCCAAGGCCGTCGGCGTGTCGGACTTCATGCGCAAACCGCTGTCGCCCGAGATGATCGAAGAAAGCGCGACGAATGCCTTGCTTCCACCGGCACCGGCCAGCGTCATACCTGTCCCCGCAACAGAAATTGAAGCCAAGCCAGTCGAATTGATCGACACAAAGCATCCCTACAAAAATTTGGCAAAGCTCCTGGCAGCACCTTTTATTGGTCTGGCCTATGCCGTGTTGTTGCCACTGTTAGGTATCGCCATGCTGACCTGGACCGCAGCTCAGGCCTTGATGGCGATCCCTGCCGCCAGAAAAATATTGATGCGCGTCAAAGATATTGCACTCTTTGTGGCCGCACCTTTCATTGGCTTGATTTATGCCGTGATGCTGCCCTTGGTTGGCATCACAATGCTGGTGTCCTTGGGTGTCAAGGCATGGATGTCCCGGCCTGCCAAGGCATGAAGACAGAACTTGAAGACATTTTTTAACACCGTGAGACCAAACACCACTTGACATAAATGTTCACCAGGGAAGACATGTCTTCCCTGGTGAACATTGCGTTTAAATGGAATCAACGTGGGGATATTCTGATGAAAAGCGTCTTGGCAACAGGAAACATGACTTTGATGGATTCTGGCAAGCGCTGTTTGCGGGTGGTCATATTGGCACTTGGACTCACCCTGGCAAGCACCAACGTTCTCAGTGAAACCATTGAGTTGTCCGAAGAGACCCAGGCTTGCCTCGACTGCCACGACAAGGAGAGCAAGCAAAAGAAGCTTGACAATGGCGAACAGCTGTCCCTGCATGTCTCGGCCAAAGCGTTTACCGCATCCATGCACAAAGAGACGGATTGCGAGGATTGCCACTCTGACATTGACGAAAAAACACATGGCAAAGTCGCCATTGACATCACAAGCAGGCGTGATTACGCACTGGGCATGCAGGACTCTTGCCTGACCTGCCACAAGAAAAAAGTCACGGAATACGGTGACAGTGTGCACGCCGCCATGATCAAGGAAGGCAACCAGAAAGCCCCCCTGTGCTCGGACTGCCATCAGCCACACACCGTCCTTTCCAGCAAAATCGTCGAGCCCATTGCGGCGACACCCTGCGCCAGGTGCCATGAAGACATCTTCAAGGCCTACGCCCAGGACGTACATGGCATCGCACGTGTCGCCAAGGGCAGCAGCGCGCCGATCTGTGCAGATTGCCACCAGACCCACAACGTCAAGGCGGCTTCGATGGGAACCGGGGTCAAGGACAGCTGTATTTCATGCCACAAAGACAGTGTCAAGCAGCACCAGGACTGGCTGCCCAACACCGAGCGGCATTTTTCGGCCATTTCCTGCCCGGCCTGCCATGCACCGAACGCCCAGCGCCGAGTGAACCTCAGGCTGTATGACAGCGCCACCAAACTCCAGGTCTCCGAGAAATCCGGTGTGCCACAGTTTGACAAACGCACCAATGCCGCCGATGCCAACAATCAGGGACTGAACGAGCGTGCCCTCTGGAGTCTGCTCAAGGAATTCAGCCAATCCGGCGACGACAGCAAAACCGTCTTGCAGGGTCGGCTGGAGGTGAGTTCGGGCGTCGAGGCACACCAGTTGAGCGACAAGTCCAAGGCCATCAAGGACTGCGACACCTGTCACAAAAAGGGCGCCGAGCCCTTCCAGAGCGTCACCCTGACGATCGCAGGCCCCGATGGTCGCCCCTTACGCCATGGTGTTCAGAACGATGTCCTGAATTCCCTCATGTCGATCGACTCTGTGCGCGGTTTCTACGTGATCGGCAGCACACGCATCAAACTGCTCGACGTCTTGCTGGTGCTGGTCGTACTGGGTGCCTTGACTGTGCCGATTGCCCACATGTCAGTCAAGCGTCTTTTCAAAAACATGCGTGAGAAACTTGAGGCAGAGCGGGCGACCACACAAGCCGCGGCCGATGAAAACAATGCGCCTGAAAGCCACCCCAGTCACAGGAGTCAACCATGAACAAGCTCTACATTCACCCCTTGCCCGTCAGGATCTGGCACTGGACCAATGCACTCGGCTTTGTCTTGCTGATCGCCACAGGACTGCAGATCAGGTATCTGGATTTGTTTCAACTCATGTCCTTCAAAACCTCGGTGGTCCTTCACAACTGGATCGGTTTTGTCCTGATTGCCAACTTCTTCATCTGGCTGGGCTTTTATCTGTTCACGGACAAGATCAAGGTCTATCACCCGGAACTCAGTCCGACCAAGTATTTCAAAGCCAGTTTTCGGCAAATGAAGTTTTATGGCTACGGCATTTTCAAGGGCGACCCCAATCCGCACCATCCCAGCGCCTACGTCAAGTTCAACGCCCTGCAAAGCATGCTGTACCAGATCATCATGATGCTGCTGGTGCCACTGCAATTTTTTACCGGCCTGCTGTTATGGGATGTGACCCGCTTTTCGTCCATGGTCGACATGTTTGGCGGCGTGCGTGTGGTCGACACGGTTCATGTGCTGCTGTTCATCCTGTTCTGCGGGTTCATCATCGTCCACGTCTACCTGGCCAGTCTGGGTCACACGCCCTCCGCCCATTTCAAGGCCATGATCTCCGGCTACGAGGAAGTGGATGACGAGCACCTGTCCGAATCGAAGCCCTGACACCCGGATATGAGGCACCCCTGCCTCACATTCAAATCCTGGCTCACACCGGATCAGTCTCGCCGGAGCCGTACTCGGTGTCGCGCACCCGGATGTTGTACTTTTTCATCAGTGCCTGAAAATTGGCCCGCTGCATGCCAGTCTCTTCCGCACTGCGGGTCACGTTGGAGGAATTTCGCTTGAGCGTTTCCTGAATGAACGTTTTCTCAATCTCTTCCACTGATTTTTCACGAGCAATTTTTTTGACCCGCTTGAGGTCATCGCTGGTACGCGGCACCTCGAAATCAGGGTGCGACGTCGCCTCAATGAAATTGGCCAAATGAGCCTGGCGGATGATGTGGTCAGTGGCCAGGATGACTGCCCTTTGCATGCTGTTTTCAAGTTCACGCACATTGCCAGGCCAGGTATGGTTGATCAACAGACTCATCGCGCCATCGGAGATATCAGATACCGGCTTGTCCAACTCGTTGCAGAAAAGCTTAAGAAAGTGAAACGCCAGTGCCGGGATGTCTTCACGACGGTCCCTGAGGGACGGGGAGTGAATCGGGAAAACATTGACACGGTAATAGAGGTCTTCACGAAAAGTGCCATCCAGCACCATCGCCTTAAGGTCTTTGTTGGTGGCCGTAATCAGTCTGACATTCGTTTTCTGGGTCATGGTGCTGCCCACCGGTCTGAACTCCCGCTCCTGAATGACACGCAGCAGTTTGGCCTGGGTGGACAGCGGAATATTGCCAAATTCATCCAGGAAAAGGCTGCCGTTGTTGGCCATCTCGAACATGCCCCGCTTGTTGGCCACGGCGCCGGTAAAAGAACCCTTGGTATGCCCAAAGAGCTCACTTTCCAGCAGACTTTCAGTGAGCGTATTGCAATCGACCGTGACAAACGGCTGATCCTTGCGCAGACTGTTGTAGTGGATGGCACGGGCGATCATCTCCTTGCCGGTGCCACTCTCCCCGGTGATCAACACCGTACTGTTGGTCGGCGCACATTTGGCAATCAGGCCAAAAACCGCCTGCATCGGCGGGCTCGAGCCTATGATGTTCTCAAACCGGTATTTGGAACTGACTTCTGTTTTAAGCGAGCGATTTTCCTGCTGCAACTGGCGCCGCTCCAGGGCCCGATCCACTACATGCTTAAGCTCATCCGGATCAAAGGGTTTGGACAGGTAGTCAAAGGCGCCCAGTTTCATGGCCTTGACAGCGGTCTGAATCTCGGACAAACCGGTCATCATGATGACATCAACGCCGGGATGGCGTTCCTTGACGTGCTGCAACACCTCCAGACCGTCGATGCCAGGCATCATGATGTCCAGAATCATGAGGTCGTATTCCGTCTCATCGACCTTACGCAAGGCGTCCCGACCATCCTGCGTGGAATCGACAGCATACATACTGTCGCCAAGGATGCGTCGGCAACTCCGTATGACGATTTCCTCGTCATCAACAATCAAGATTTTGGCGCTCATTGTGCTTTCTCACCTGGACTAAGTTCGCTTTCACTGAAGGGGGACGTGATCGGAAGCAGGATGTGAAACGTCGTTCCCTGCCCAACAACACTTGCCACCTTGATCTCACCACCATGCGCTTTGATGATCCCATAACTGACAGACAAGCCCAGTCCGGTACCCTTGCCTACTTCCTTGGATGTAAAGAAAGGATCAAAAATGCGCTGCATATTGGCCTCGGGAATGCCACAGCCAGTGTCCTTGATGGCCAGTTCGACCATGGGCATACGTTTTTCCTCGGTTTGCTGGCTTGTTTTCGCAATGTAGGTGCGGGTCACGACAGTAATCGAGCCCGCCCTGTCAATGGCCTGCTGAGCGTTGACCAGAATATTCATGATCACTTGCTTGATCAAGTCAGCATCACCCCAGATTTGCGGCAAATCCGGGTCAAGGTTCATCGTGATCACAATTTTTTGCAAAGATGCCGGTCGCTCAACCAACCGAACCGTGTCTTCAAGCACCTGGTTCAGGCTGAAGAAACACTTGACGGGCACCTTTTCCCTAGCGAAATCAAGCAAGCGCCTGATAATGCTGGCACAGCGCTTGGTCTCACGAATAATCAGATCCAGATCTTCGGCATCTTCACTGCCATCCAGCGCTTTTTTACGCATCAGAGAGGTGAAGGTCAGGACGCCAGTCAGCGGATTATTCAGCTCATGTGCAATACCTGCCGCCAAGACGCCGATGGAAGCCAGTTTCTCGCCCTGAGCTACTTCGGCGCGGGCCGCCAACAGTTCTCTTGAGCGCTCTTCAACCTTGGATTCAAGCTCCTGAATCAGCTCATTCAAATCAGCCCGTGCATGACTCAAGGCCGCTGTCATGTCGTTGAAGGATCCTGCGACACGGCCAAACTCATCGGCACTACGCACCGGGATCGGCTGATCGAGATCTCCTGAGCTGATTTTTTTGGCTCCACCCTCCAGGTCTTTCAGCGGCAGGTAAATCATGCGTTGCAACAGATACCCAAGACTGAACGACAGCATCAGGATAAACGCGAACGAGACCCCAGCAATGTGTATGGCATGTTCCTGCATGGACTGGTCAATCTCTTCCAGCGAGTAGGCAATATCCACAATACCAAGCACTGACTGGCTGGCCGGATGCTCATGGCACGACGCCGACGCACAGGTGGGCTCATTACGTATGGCGTGCATGCTGGTCAGCACACGGTGTGTTCCATCCGGATTAGTAAACACCTGCCACCGCTTGTCATCGTCGACCCTGTCCAAGGGCTCGCTGGTTTGATGGCAGCGAATACAGGGCTCATCCTGTTGTTCAACCGAATAACCGATTTCCGATTTCCGATTGGAATGGATGATCGTACCGTCCTTGCTGATCACCCTGAGCCGCTCGATGCCCTTTTGCTTGCCAACGTCCTCAATGATCTTTTCGGCGATATCACGTTTGTTCAAAAGCATGGTGTAGCGGGTACTGGCAACCACCACATCTGCAATTTGCATAACATGCCCGGCGACCATGGCCTGCATGTCCGCTTCCCGGTGCTTGATGAAAAGCAACGTGGTAACCGCAGTCGCCACTGAAAGGGCGACGAACAAATAAACACTGACTTTGAACTTGAGATTATTTTTGATCATTGAAAAGATCACGGATCAATCCGGGTTGTGATGAAAAATCTCAACACCGACAGGAAATTAGACCACTTATTTCAGCCGTCGCAGCATCTTCCCATTTTTTTATCAATCCGAAATCAACTGCTGCAAGCATGCAGATCACATCAAGCAAAAGGCTACTCTCTTCAAT
Source organism: Burkholderiales bacterium RIFOXYD12_FULL_59_19 (assembly GCA_001771065.1). Classification (GTDB taxonomy): domain Bacteria; phylum Pseudomonadota; class Gammaproteobacteria; order Burkholderiales; family Burkholderiaceae_C; genus Rhodoferax. The sequence goes on from MESQ01000035.1 coordinate 31,751, forward strand.
GGTCAAACACGCCGAGAAAAGCTGGGCCCAAAAAAACCCGGCAAATCAAATGAATTACCGGGGTTTGTTTACAGCATCAAATTCCAGCTTAGAACGGAATATCGTCATCCATGTCATCAAAGCCGCTGGGCGGGCGAGCTGCAGAAGGAGTTGCCGAGGGGGCAGGTCGAGCCGCAGCAGCAGGGCGCGCAGCAGCTGCAGGACGGCTGTATCCCCCATCATCTTCACCATGGCTGGGTTCGCCCATACCTTCACGACCGCCCAGCAATTGCATTTCATTGGCGACGATTTCAGTGGCATAGCGTTCCACGCCATCCTTGTCGGTGTACTTGTTGGTTTTGATTCGACCTTCGATGTAAACGGGACGACCTTTTTTAAGGTATTGACTGGCAATCTCGGCCAAACGGCCAAAAAAAGCAACCCGATGCCATTCGGTTTCTTCCGTCATTTCCCCTGCCTTGTTTTTGTAACGTCGGCTGGTGGCAATGGTAATGCTGGCCACCGGGTCACCACTGGGCAGATAACGCACTTCGGGGTCGCGCCCCAAATTACCCATCAAAATTACTTTATTTACAGAGGCCATATTGGTTCCTTCACATCAATTTGATCAGCGCAGGTCAATCACTCATTTGGTTTTACAGCGCAGTAGATCAGTTTAGCCGTCTTTTGACAGATTTCAATGGCCGCGAGCCTCTGGCGCTTGCATCGGCCAGGCGATCACCAACCACAAAAACATCAGTCCCGCGCAGACCGCAAACAGACTGCTGGCGCCACCATGTTTCATGAGCCAACCACCGCCCATGCCCCCAGCAAAGAAACCCAGCGACTGAAGCGTGTTGTAAACCCCAATGGCCGCGCCGCGACTGGCAGGAGGGGCCAGTCGAGACACGATGCTGGGCTGGCTGGCTTCGAGCACATTGAATCCGTAAAAGAAAACAAATAGCAAGCCACCCAGCAACACAATGTCCGGCATAGCATCCACCTGCCACAAGAGCCCCAGCTGCACCATTGCCGTCAAGACAATCGATGTCAAAAATACGGCGCGCAGATAGCCGTGCTTCTCCAGCTGAAACAGGCTGCCGCCCATCACCACAAACGAGCCCAAGACCGCAGGCAAGTACACCTGCCAATGGTCCTCGCGCGCCAAACCGGCCCCGACCAGCATGGTCGGCAGGGCCAGCCACATGGCCAGTTGCACCGCGTGCAGCACAAAAACGCCAAAATTAAGCCGCAACAGCGCCGCCGAATGAATCACATCGGCCAATCGACCGCGCGGCTGGTTCTTGTGCTGCAAAGGTTCGGCGGGCACCCACCAAATCACCGCAGCAACACCCAACAGTGCCAGCACCCCAGTCAGGACAAAAATACCCACCAGCCCGATCCAGTCCGCCAGCAACGGCGCAGCCACCAGCGACAAGGCAAACATCAAGCCGATGCTGGCCCCCACCATCGCCATTGACTTGGTGCGCACAACATCGCGCGTCTGGTCCGCCAGCAGCGCGGTCACGGCCGCCGACACAGCTCCCGCCCCTTGCACGGCCCGACCAATGGCCAACCAGGTCAAAGTGGGGGCCCACGCTGCCACCAAACTACCAACCGCAAACACCAGCAGACCAAACACAATCACGGGTTTTCGGCCAACCCGATCTGAGGCCAATCCGTATAAAAACTGCAACATGGCCTGTGTCAGTCCGTAAATACCCATGGTCAGCCCAACCATGGCGGCATCGTCGCCACCGGGGTAGCGGGCCGCCTCGATGGCAAACACCGGCAAAATCAAAAATAGCCCCAACATACGCAGAGCAAAAATGGAAGCTAATGAAAAACTGGCGCGCCGTTCCATGACAGTCATGGCGGTCGCGGTCCTGGCGCTGGCATTCGCCTGCGAAACATTCACATCAGACACGGGCTTCTCCGAAATCACAGGCTCAACCCAGACGGGTTGCAAGCGCTGGATTGTCCCTGATTCTGCGCCAGCACATGACCCGTCAATGGCGGCAATGCATGGCCATTGGCTATCATCATGGGTTGTCCTGTGCATTTTTACCGTATTTTGAGAGCCTCTCCACCTTGAACACTTCCGACGTCGGCGCCCTGCCCCATGCGACTGAGGGCAAATACCTGGGCGCAGCCCTGCAGGCGCAGAACATCAGCATCCGAGGCGCCCGCACCCACAACCTGAAAAACATCGACCTCGACATTCCACGCAACCAGCTCGTGGTGATCACTGGGCTGTCGGGTTCGGGCAAGTCCAGTCTGGCGTTTGACACGCTGTATGCTGAGGGCCAGCGTCGTTATGTGGAGAGCCTGTCCACGTATGCGCGGCAGTTTTTGCAACTCATGGACAAGCCCGATGTCGATGTGATCGAAGGCCTGTCGCCAGCCATCTCGATCGAACAGAAAGCCACCAGTCACAACCCGCGCTCTACCGTGGGGACGGTCACAGAAATACATGATTATCTGCGCCTGCTGTTTGCCCGCGCGGGCACGCCCTACTGCCCGGAGCACAACTTGCCGTTGCAGTCGCAAACGGTAAGCCAAATGGTAGATGCGGCGTTGGCCTTGCCCGTGGATACCCGACTGATGATTCTGGCGCCCATCGCACGCGAAAAAAAAGGCGAGTTCCTGGACGTCTTTGCCGACATGCAGGCGCAAGGCTATGTGCGCTTTCGGGTTAACGGGAAAACCTATGAATTTGACCAATTGCCGGCCCTCAAGAAAACCGAGAAGCACGACATTGACGTCGTCATTGACCGCGTCAAGGTGCGCCACCCGGAAGCTGACCTTAGCGCCGACCGCACCGACCATGACAACCTGAAACAGCGCCTGGCAGAGAGTTTCGAGGCGGCATTGCGTGTAGCCAACGGGCGTGCCATCGCCCTGGAAATAGTCAGTACGACAGAACACCTGTTCAATGCCAAATTTGCCTGCCCGGTCTGCAGCTATTCGATTGCCGAACTGGAGCCACGCCTGTTTTCGTTCAATTCCCCTGTGGGTGCCTGCCCAAGTTGTGACGGGCTGGGCCTGCAGGAGTTTTTTGACCAGGCGCGTGTGGTCGCCTTTCCATCTTTAAGCCTGGCCAGCGGCGCCATCAAGGGCTGGGACCGTCGCAATGCCTACTACTTTGCCATGCTGGAGAGTCTGGCCGAGCACTACAAGTTTGACATTGAGCAGCCGTTTGAATCCCTGCCCACAACTGTGCAACAAGCGGTGCTGCAAGGCTCGGGGCTGGAAGAAATCAAGTTCAGCTACGTCATGGACTCGGGTACATCCAGCGTCAAAAAGTTGAGCAAAAAACACCCGTTCGAAGGCATCATCCCCAACATGCAGCGGCGTTACCGCGAGACTGATTCCGCAGTCGTGCGCGAAGACCTGGCGCGCCTGCGCAGCATCCAGCCCTGCCCGGACTGCGCGGGCAGCCGCCTCAAGCGCGAGGCGCGCCACGTCCGGATTGGCGAAGGCGCGCAATCCCGTGCAATATTTGAGCTCAACCACTACACGCTGGCCGAATGTTTTGCCTACTTCCAGGCACTCACCATGCACGGCGCCAAGGGAGACATTGCCGCCAAGGTAGTGCGTGAGATCAGCCTGCGCCTGAAATTTCTCAACGATGTCGGCCTGACCTACCTGAGCCTGGACCGCAGCGCCGAAACCCTGAGTGGTGGCGAGTCGCAGCGCATTCGCCTGGCCAGCCAGATTGGCTCGGGCTTGACCGGCGTCATGTATGTGCTGGACGAGCCCAGCATCGGCCTGCACCAGCGCGACAACGACCGCCTGATTGAGACCCTGAAACACCTGCGTGACATTGGTAACAGCGTGCTGGTGGTCGAGCACGATGAAGACATGATGCGCGCCGCCGATCACATCATCGACATGGGCCCCGGTGCCGGCCTACACGGTGGACGCGTGATGGCACAGGGCAACTTTAATCAAGTCAAGGCCACGCCCGACTCGCTCACCGGCCAATATCTCAGCGGCGCGCGTTGCATTGCTGTGCCCAGGCAGCGTACCGCCTGGCTGCCCACACAAATTCCCATACCGTTCAATAAAGGCAAAACCAGCCGCTTTGCACCCAGCCCGGCGGCGATCAAACGTGCCGAACGCGAAGCACAACACAACGCCACGCTGGGCGATTTACAGGCGCTCAAGGTCATCGGCGCAAGCGGCCACAACCTCAAGCATGTCGATGTGGCCTTCCCGGTGGGCCTGCTGACCTGCGTTACCGGTGTGTCAGGCTCGGGCAAATCGACCCTGGTAAATGACACACTTTACAAAGCGGTGGCGCGCACCATTTACCGCGCCCACGACGAAGCGGCTGAACACACTGCCATCGAGGGCATCGAGTACTTCGACAAAGTCATCAATGTCGACCAGTCACCAATTGGCCGCACGCCGCGCTCCAACCCAGCAACCTACACCGGCCTGTTCACCCCGATTCGCGAGCTCATGGCCGAGGTTCCCACGGCCCGCGAACGCGGCTACGGCCCAGGGCGCTTTAGCTTCAACGTGGCCGGTGGGCGCTGCGAAGCCTGTGAAGGCGACGGTATGGTCAAGGTCGAGATGCACTTTTTGCCCGATGTCTATGTGCCTTGCGATGTCTGCGCCGGCAAGCGCTACAACCGCGAAACGCTGGAGGTGCTTTACAAGGGCAAGAACATTGCGCAGATCCTCGACCTCACGGTGGAGGTTGCGCATGCGTTCTTCAAGGCGGTGCCCACCATTGAGCGCAAGTTGCACACCCTGCTGGACGTTGGCCTGAGTTACATCCGCCTCGGCCAGGCCGCCACCACCTTGTCGGGCGGTGAAGCTCAACGTGTCAAGCTGGCGCTGGAACTTAGCAAGCGCGACACCGGGCGCACGCTCTACATTTTGGACGAGCCCACCACCGGCTTGCACTTTGCCGACATTGACCTGCTGCTCAAGGTGTTGCACCAGTTGCGCGATGCGGGCAATACCATTGTGGTGATCGAGCACAACCTGGACGTGATCAAAACTGCTGACTGGCTGATCGACATGGGCCCCGAGGGCGGCAGCGGCGGCGGTACCGTGGTGGGTGTCGGAACGCCTGAGACCCTGGCCGACAACCCGGCCAGCCACACCGGGCGTTACCTGGCCAGACTGCTTTGACAGAAAATGATATAGCATGAGACAAGCGCTTTAACGCGAAACAATGGTATGGAGCTGCTGAACCGGAGTTCTGTAAGTCCGACTTCAGTCGGCCTGGCGGAATGAATTCCGCCCGACAGGTTCAGTGTGCCTTTGAAAAATAATGTGACTTGAGGAGACAACCCATGCACACCCAGTTCAATAACCAGCAGACCACCGGCGCGCACCGCAACAAGGTGGTCAGCGCGGCCGAGGCTGTGCGCCTAATCCATGACGGCGACACGGTCGCTACCGGGGGGTTTGTCGGCATTGGTTTTGCCGAAGAAATTGCGGTTGCGCTGGAGGCCAGGTTTATCCAGACGCAAGAGGAAACCGGCCAGGGTGCACCGCGCAATCTGACCCTGGTCTATGCTGCAGGCCAGGGTGACGGCCAAGGCCGAGGGCTAAACCACTTTGGCCATGACGGTCTGGTGCGCCGCGTCATTGGCGGCCATTGGGGACTGGTTCCCACACTACAGCAGTTGGCCATTGACAACAAGATTGAAGCCTACAACCTTCCCCAGGGCGTCATCACGCACCTGTTTCGTGACATTGCCGCCGGCAAGCCGGGCACACTCACCCATGTCGGATTGGACACTTTTGTCGACCCGATCCACGGTGGCGGCAAGCTCAACGCCGTGACCACCACAGACATCGTGCAGCGCATGGTAATCGATGGTAAGGATTACCTGTTTTACAAGGCTTTCCCGATCCAGGTGGGTATCATCCGCGCCACCACCGCCGACCCGGACGGCAACCTTAGCATGGAACGAGAAGCCCTCACGCTCGAAGCGCTGGCCATTGCCATGGCGGCGCGCAACAGCGGCGGTATTGTGATTGCGCAGGTAGAGCGGCTGGCCGAACGCAACACCTTGCACCCGCGTAGCGTCAAAGTGCCTGGCGTGCTGGTGGACGCGGTGGTGATTGCGACGGATCCTTCCCACCACATGCAAACCTTTTCGGAGGCATACAACCCGGCCTACTCCGGCGAGATACGCGTGCCCATGGACCTGATCGCACCCATGGCGCTGACTGAGCGCAAGGTGATCGCTCGGCGCGCTGCGCTGGAGCTCAAACCGAACAGTGTGGTGAACTTAGGCATTGGCATGCCCGAGGGCGTGGCCACCGTGGCCGCTGAAGAAAGCGTATTTGACCTGTTGACCCTCACCGCCGAGCCCGGTGTGATTGGCGGGATACCGGCGGGAGGCCTGAGCTTTGGCGCGGCAATCAACGCCCAAGCCGTGATTGACCAGCCCAGTCAATTCGACTTTTACGACGGTGGTGGTCTTGACGTGGCGGTGCTCGGGCTGGCCCAAGCCGATGCAGAGGGCAACCTCAACGTGAGCAAATTTGGACCCAAGCTGGCAGGCGCCGGCGGCTTTATTAACATCAGCCAGAACGCAAAAACCGTGGTCTTTGTCGGCACCTTTACGGTCGGCGACCTGCAGCTCGGCATTGAGGAAGGACGGCTGCATATCCACAGCGAAGGCACCCAACGCAAATTTGTCCAGCAGTTGGCGCATCGCACCTTCAGCGCGCGCGAGTCGCGCAGACGCGGCCAGCGCGTGTTGTATGTGACCGAGCGCTGTGTGCTCCAGCTCGCAGGCACCCCGGAGGTGCCCGTACTGGAACTCATTGAATTGGCGCCTGGCGTGGATTTGCAACGCGATGTGCTGGCACACATGGACTTCTGCCCACTGATCAACCCGCAGCTCAAGGTGATGGACGCCGCGCTGTTCGCAGACCAGCCCATGGGCTTGCGCCAGCGCCTGTTGGCTACACCGCTGACCGAGCGGCTGGCGCTTGATGCCGCCCACCGGCTGCTGTTCATCAACTTCGAGGGGCTGGCGGTGGACAACATGGACGATGTGAACGCCATCGAATCCCACGTGACAGCGCTGCTAACCCCCCTGAAAGAGCGTGTGGTGGTGGTGGTGAACTACGACAGCTTCACCATTGCACCGGCACTGATCGACCCCTATTCGCTCATGGTGCAACAGCTCAAACGCCGCTTTTACAGCCGCGTGACGCGTTACGGCACCGGCGGCTTTCTGAAAGCCCGGCTGGAAGCGCGTGGCCCCAGCCCGAACCCTTGACCTCGAAACTACGCTCGCGCGGCTTGCAGCGTGGCGCGGGTTTTCATGGCTTCCTGGCGTGCGGCCTGGGCAAAATCGGCACCGCTTGAAGCGTACAAAATGGCCCGAGATGAATTCACAATGATCGGCCCGTCATCACGCCAACCTGCCTTGACCGTGGCCAGGGCATCGCCGCCCTGGGCCCCCACGCCCGGAATCAACAGAGGCACAGTAGGTGCGCAGGTGCGCACGCGCTCGATCTCGGCCGGGTAAGTGGCGCCCACCACCAGCCCCAACTGGCCATTAAGGTTCCATGGCCCCTGCGCCAATTTCGCAATGTGCTCATAGAGCAAAGGCTCACCGGCAACATCGCTCAGACGCTGATTCTGAAAATCATCCCCCCCCGGGTTGGAGGTGCGACACAACAAAAAAACCCCTTTGCCATGGTATTTGAGGTAAGGCTGAATCGAGTCAAAGCCCATGAACGGTGACAGCGTGACGGCGTCAGCACCATAACGCTCAAATGCCTCCTTGGCATATTGCTCAGCGGTACTGCCAATGTCACCGCGCTTGGCGTCCAGAATGATGGGAACGCCCGGCGCGGCGCGGCGCATATGCGCCATCAGACGCTCAAGTTGGTCTTCGGCCCGGTGCGCCGCAAAATAGGCGATTTGCGGCTTGAATGCGCTCACCAGATCAGTCGTGGCATCAACGATCGCGGCGCAAAAATCGTATATCCTGCTGGCATCACCCTTCAGGGTTGAAGGAAACCTGGCTGGCTCGGGATCCAACCCAACGCACAGCATGGAACCGTTTTGGCGCTCGGCATTGCGCAACATGTCTAAAAAGTTCATGGGCCAATTGTATGAAGCCTAAGCCTCCCTTAATCTTTGGCTAAGCTGGCCTTAAGGCTGCGCCGCGATGATTCAGGACATCACCAAGCAACACACCAGAGGTTTCCCATGAATTCAGATCTGCGCAACTTTGTTACCCAATACCTTTCCATCGTTTTTGGCACCCTGATGTCAGTCAGCTTTTTCGCCTTTGTAGCCATCCCCTACAGTCTGGCTGGCCACCCGGGTGAACACCTCATTGCACAAGCCCCCACGGTCGTCACGGTGGCGGCATCGCAAGTTTGACCAGTCGGACTGTAGCCTAAACTTCAAGCTTATCAGCTATAAAACGGCCCCATGCGCTCTGACGAATTTCCGGACAACGACGAAGACAGCCAATTTACCCCAGCCGAACGCTCTGCCGCTGCAGCACGCTCCACCTGGGTCAGTGTGGCAGTGAATCTGGTGCTGACAATTGCCCAGATTGTGGCCGGGGTGCTGTCCAAGTCGCAAGGCCTGATTGCCGACGGTATTCACACTCTGTCTGACCTGGTGGCAGATTTTGTGGTGCTGTTTGCCAACCACCACAGTCAGAAAGACGCCGATGAAGACCACCCCTACGGACACCAACGCTTTGAGACGGCGGCATCGCTCGTGCTGGGAGCACTGCTGCTGGCAGTGGGCTTGGGCATGCTGTGGTCAGCCGCCATCAAATTGCAGAGTCCTGAATCTATTGCCACGGTGCACATTACCGCCCTATGGGTTGCTGCTGGCGCACTTGTGGCTAAAGAGCTGCTGTTTCGCTACATGCTCACCGTTGCAAAAAAAGTCAAAAGCAGCATGCTCGTGGCCAATGCCTGGCATGCCCGTTCAGATGCAGCGTCGTCGCTGGTGGTGGGCGTAGGCATTATCGGCAACTTGATGGGTTACGCCATTCTGGACCCAATTGCCGCAGCCATTGTGGGATTTATGGTGACCAGAATGGGTTGGAGTTTTAGCTGGGATGCACTGCATGACCTAATGGACCGCGCTGTGGACGTGGCAGAGGTGCAGGCCATCCGCGAAACCCTGATGGACACCCCTGGCGTCAGCAATGTCCATGATGTACGTACCCGCAAGATGGGAGACATGGTGGTGGTGGATGCCCACCTGGAGGTAGATGCCTTACTGAACGTGGAGCAAGGCCATGACATCGCTGTGGCCGCCCGCAGCCGCGTAATGCAGCGACACAAAGTGATCAACATGATGATTCACGTCGACCCATTCAAACGTCCGGACTTGGACCATGATGAGTGTGATCACCCAATTTGATGGACTGATATTCACGAACGGTGATGGTCGGAGCGGCCAAGATTTTCAGGTTGCACAGCAAAACGGCACCAGTATCGCTACGGGTGCCGTTTTGGCTTTGGGCGGCTAAAGATCAGGGCTACGACTTGGACCTTGAAATCATCGCTATAACGAGCGTGTCGCCGAGCAGACACTGGCAAGTGAATTTCAGAAGTTTCCGAGTTCGGAGTGTGTATGTGTCCACCTTTGTTGAAGTGGACACGATGGTCTTGAAAATCTTGACCGCAGGCAAGATGACTTCGCCACCCGCTTACGAGTAACCTCCATCCCCACCGCAACCATTGGGCACACAATAAAAACGCCCAATCATCAGATTGGGCGTTTAGGCATAGGAGCCTGACGATGACCTACTTTCACACGGGAATCCGCACTATCATTGGCGCAAAGTCGTTTCACTGTCCTGTTCGGGATGGGAAGGAGTGGGACCAACTTGCTATGGTCGTCAGGCAAAACTTTTTGTCACCTTGACTATTGTCAAGGCAACCAATTTATAGAGCTAATCAGCTTTATCGAATTAACGAACCTAATTTCAATTGCTTGATTTTAGGATTTTTGAATGCGTCAACTTGGCATAACATCCTTGAGACACTTACGTGAATCAAAGTTATAGGGTCAAGCCGCACGAGCAATTAGTATCGGTTAGCTAAGCGCATTACTACGCGTACACACCCGACCTATCAACGTCCTGGTCTTGAACGACTCTTTAGGGGGCTCAAGGCCCCGGCAGATCTCATCTTGAAACGAGTTTCCCGCTTAGATGCTTTCAGCGGTTATCTCTTCCACACATAGCTACTCGGCAATGCCACTGGCGTGACAACCGATACACCAGAGGTGTGTCCACTCCGGTCCTCTCGTACTAGGAGCAGGCTTCCTCAAATCTGCAGCGCCCACGGAAGATAGGGACCAAACTGTCTCACGACGTTTTAAACCCAGCTCACGTACCTCTTTAAATGGCGAACAGCCATACCCTTGGGACCGGCTACAGCCCCAGGATGAGATGAGCCGACATCGAGGTGCCAAACACCGCCGTCGATATGAACTCTTGGGCGGTATCAGCCTGTTATCCCCAGAGTACCTTTTATCCGTTGAGCGATGGCCCTTCCATACAGAACCACCGGATCACTATGTCCTGCTTTCGCATCTGCTCGACTTGTCAGTCTCGCAGTTAAGCACGCTTATGCCATTGCACTATCGTCACGATGTCCGACCGTAACTAGCGTACCTTCGAACTCCTCCGTTACGCTTTGGGAGGAGACCGCCCCAGTCAAACTGCCTACCATGCACTGTCCCCGATCCAGATAATGGACCTAGGTTAGAACCTCAAACACACCAGGGTGGTATTTCAACGTTGGCTCCATAGAATCTAGCGACCCTACTTCAAAGCCTCCCACCTATCCTACACAGATCTGTTCAAAGTCCAATACAAAGCTACAGTAAAGGTTCATGGGGTCTTTCCGTCTTTCCGCGGGGAGATTGCATCATCACAAACATTTCAACTTCGCTGAGTCTCTGGAGGAGACAGTGTGGCCATCGTTACGCCATTCGTGCAGGTCGGAACTTACCCGACAAGGAATTTCGCTACCTTAGGACCGTTATAGTTACGGCCGCCGTTTACTGGGACTTCAATCAAGAGCTTGCACCCCATCATTTAATCTTCCAGCACCGGGCAGGCGTCACACCCTATACGTCCACTTTCGTGTTTGCAGAGTGCTGTGTTTTTAATAAACAGTCGCAGCCACCGATTTTTTGCAACCTCATTGGGCTCTATCCGCGAGGGACTTCACCTACTAAAGGCACACCTTCTTCCGAAGTTACGGTGTCAATTTGCCGAGTTCCTTCTCCAGAGTTCTCTCAAGCGCCTTAGAATACTCATCTCGCGCACCAGTGTCGGTTTGCGGTACGGTCGTGTGTAGCTGAAGCTTAGTGGCTTTTCCTGGAAGCAGGGTATCACTCACTTCGTCTGCAAGCAGACTCGTTATCACCCCTCATCTAAGCCCGGCGGATTTACCTACCAGGCACGACTACAGGCTTGAACCAACATATCCAACAGTTGGCTGAGCTAACCTTCTCCGTCCCCACATCGCACTACACATCGGTACAGGAATATTGACCTGTTTCCCATCAACTACGCATCTCTGCCTCGCCTTAGGGGCCGACTCACTCTACGCCGATGAACGTTGCGTAGAAAACCTTGCGCTTACGGCGAGGGGGCTTTTCACCCCCTTTAACGCTACTCATGTCAGCATTCGCACTTCTGATACCTCCAGCACGCTTTACAACGCACCTTCACAGGCTTACAGAACGCTCTCCTACCACTTGCAATAAATTGCAAATCCGCAGCTTCGGTAACTGGCTTAGCCCCGTTACATCTTCCGCGCAGGACGACTCGATCAGTGAGCTATTACGCTTTCTTTAAATGATGGCTGCTTCTAAGCCAACATCCTGACTGTTTTAGCCTTCCCACTTCGTTTCCCACTTAGCCAATTTTAGGGACCTTAGCTGGCGGTCTGGGTTGTTTCCCTCTTGAGTCCGGACGTTAGCACCCGGTGCTCTGTCTCCCAAGCTGTACTCGTCGGTATTCGGAGTTTGCATTGGTTTGGTAAGTCGCCATGACCCCCTAGCCAAAACAGTGCTCTACCCCCAACGGTAATACTTGAGGCACTACCTAAATAGTTTTCGGAGAGAACCAGCTATTTCCAAGTTTGTTTAGCCTTTCACCCCTATCCACAGCTCATCCGCTAGTTTTGCAACACTAGTCGGTTCGGACCTCCAGTACCTGTTACGGCACCTTCATCCTGGCCATGGATAGATCACTTGGTTTCGGGTCTACACCCAGCGACTAATTCGCCCTATTCGGACTCGATTTCTCTACGGCTTCCCTATTCGGTTAACCTTGCCACTGAATGTAAGTCGCTGACCCATTATACAAAAGGTACGCAGTCACCCTTGCGGGCTCCTACTTTTTGTAAGCATGCGGTTTCAGGATCTATTTCACTCCCCTCCCGGGGTTCTTTTCGCCTTTCCCTCACGGTACTAGTTCACTATCGGTCAATGATGAGTATTTAGCCTTGGAGGATGGTCCCCCCATATTCAGACAGGATTACACGTGTCCCGCCCTACTTGTCGCAAGCTCAGTACCACACATCTCTTTTCGCATACAGGGCTATCACCTGCTATGGCCAGACTTTCCAGTCTGTTTTGCTAAGAGTTGTGCTATCACTTGCAGGCTTCTCCGATTTCGCTCGCCACTACTTTCGGAATCTCGGTTGATGTCTTTTCCTCGAGCTACTGAGATGTTTCAGTTCACCCGGTTCGCCTCGCATACCTATGTATTCAGTATGCGATACCTTTGCAGGTGGGTTTCCCCATTCGGAAATCTCCGGATCAAAGCTAATTTGCCAGCTCCCCGAAGCTTATCGCAGGCTATCACGTCCTTCGTCGCCTATCATTGCCAAGGCATCCACCACATGCTCTTATTCACTTGACCCTATAACTTTGACATCTCTTGCGAGAATCAAAGCATCTTCAAGGAATGTTTGATTGGTCTTTCACCAATCGCGTTATGCCGTATTCAATTTAACTTGAATAACTCGAATTTCAAACGTGAAGTCTGATATTCATTTTGACGCAATCAAAAATTTGTCGCTAGCGGCACGGTGTGCACTAAACCTTTACGAATGTGCACTTTCCGCTAGCAACGCTGATTAAACTCTATAAATTGTTAAAGAACAGCCAATTGATCAGGTTATCCCGATCAACAACAAAGTTGCCTCTATGCTCCGAAGAACTCGAAGCAACTTTGGTGTTGAATACTACTGATACGATAAGAAATAAAGATTGGTGGAGGTGACAGGACTCGAACCCGCTACCTACTGCTTGCAAAGCAGCCGCTCTCCCAGCTGAGCTACACCCCCAAAACCGGAAACGCTATTGGATGACTTTGCCGACATTGGTGGGTCTGGTTGGTCTCGAACCAACGACCCCTGCGTTATCAACACAGTGCTCTAACCAACTGAGCTACAGACCCAAGTCGGTCACCTTCAACCAGGCTTTCACCATAGTCGTCAGCGACAACCTTCCAACAACCGATAAGTGTGAGCGTTCAAATTAAATTACTAGTGTTTCCAGAAAGGAGGTGATCCAGCCGCACCTTCCGATACGGCTACCTTGTTACGACTTCACCCCAGTCACGAACCCTGCCGTGGTAATCGCCCTCCTTGCGGTTAAGCTAACTACTTCTGGCAGAACCCGCTCCCATGGTGTGACGGGCGGTGTGTACAAGACCCGGGAACGTATTCACCGTGACATTCTGATCCACGATTACTAG
>MESQ01000036.1 GCA_001771065.1 Burkholderiales bacterium RIFOXYD12_FULL_59_19
AGGAAATAGCTGGTGCTCATGGGTTCCAGCTCGAACCCACGGCCTTTCATGAGTTGCAGCGCGCGCGGCAAATCGGGGTCGTTCTTGAAGCCATAGTTCACCACCACCTGCCAGCAATCGTGTCCCAGCGTTTCAAGCTCCAGACGCTTGTCCATGCCGATCCAGGGTACCTCATGGTTTACCACCGTGATAAACAGGTTGACTTCATGCAGCACCTTGTTGTGCTTGAGGTTGTGCAGCATGGCGTTGGGCACGGTGCCGGGCGCAGCAGTCAAAAACACGGCGGTGCCTGCAACGCGGGTGGGCGGGCTGACAAAAACCGCTTCCAGAAAGCTGGTCAGGTCAATCGCATCGGCGGCCAGTTTTTTGTTCAGCAGGCGCCGACCATCTTTCCAGGTGAGCATGACCGTGAACACGCCTGCCGCAATCAGCAAGGGAAACCAGCCGCCATCAACCAGTTTGAGCAGGTTGGAGCTGAAAAATGCCAGGTCCACCACAAAGAAAACGCTGGTGGCAGCCAGGCACAGCGCCAGCGGGTAATGCCAGGCGTAACGGATCACAAAAAAAGTCAGCACCGTGGTGATCAGCATGTCCAGCGTCACCGCAATGCCATAAGCGGCGGCCAGGTTGCTGGATGATTTGAACAACAACACTGCCAGCACAATCAGCACAAACAGCCCCCAATTGACAAAGGGCATGTAGATTTGACCGGTTTCCCTGACATTGGTGTGCCACACCTGAAAGCGCGGCAAATAGCCCAACTGAATCACCTGTTTGGTCACAGAAAAAGCACCGGTGATCAGCGCTTGCGAGGCGATCACCGTGGCCAGCGTGGCCAGGCCTACCAGCGGTAACAGCGCCCATTCGGGGGCCATCATGTAAAACGGGTTTTTAACGGCGGTCTGGTCGCGCAGCAGCAGTGCACCCTGGCCGAAATAATTGAGCGTGAGTGCGGGCATGACCACGACAAACCAAGCCAGGCGGATGGGTTTTTTGCCAAAGTGTCCCATGTCGGCGTAAAGTGCCTCGCCACCGGTGACACACAGTACCACCGCACCAAGAATGATAAAAGTGGTGCCTGGATTGGTCCACATGAAGCGCAGCGCATGGTGCGGGCTGAGCGCCCACAGCACCTCGGGGGTCTGGGCAATGTGCCACATGCCCAGCAGCGCCAGCACGGAAAACCAGACCAGGGTGATTGGGCCAAAAAACTTGCCAATGTCGGCCGTGCCGCGTTTTTGCACGGCAAACAGGCCAAACAAGATCACCAGGGTGAGCGGGATCACCGCCTTTTTGAAGGTGGGCGATACCACTTCCAGACCTTCAACCGCCGACAACACCGAAATCGCGGGGGTAATGACGCCATCGCCATAAAACAGGCAGGTCCCGAAGATACCCACATAGAGTAGCACGCGCCGCAATTGGGGCCTGTCCTTAACTGACTGCGAGGCCAGTGCCAGCATGGCCACCAGGCCACCCTCGCCATTGTTGTCGGCGCGCAGCACCAAGGTCACATACTTGAGCGAGATGATGACGGTGAGCGTCCAGAAAAATATCGACAGGATGCCCAGCACGTTGTCTGGCGTAAACAGCACATGGCCCGAACCAAAGACTTCCTTGACGGCGTACAGTACGCTGGTGCCAATGTCGCCGTAGACCACACCGATGGCACCCAGGGTGAGGGCGCGAAGCGACGATTGAGATGTTGCCAAATAGTCACCCGTGGGCGTCAGGCCGTTGGGCTCCGTGTCATGATGGACCGCTATTTTGCGTCAGAAACGTCGCTTATTCGAAATCTTGTGCGTCAGGGTCGGTGGCTTCCAGCTCGTAACTGGCGGCCAGCATGGCCAGGCGCCCCACCACGCCGTACATATAAAAGCGATTGGGCACACTGGCACCTGGTTTCACCCCCGGTTGGGGCAACTGGGTGCTGTGCTCAAAAGCCAGCGGCACGTAACCGGCGCCGGGCGCATTGAGGTTTTCGTCGATGCCGCGATTGGCATGCACCCGGTAGAACCCGCCCACCACGTAGCGGTCCATCATGTAGACCACAGGTTCGGCCACGGCATCGTTGACACGTTCTTGTGTCAGCACACCCTCCTGCACGATGAAATCGTGCGGCAGAAACGGTGATTTTCGGCCTTTGTTCAGGGTCTGGATGCGTTCCTGCAGTGCCTGCATGTCTTTGGCATCACGCACGGTGACAATGCCCAGCTCGTGGGTGCCGTGGTCGGCTTTGACCACCACAAAGGGTTTTTCCTTGATGCCGTACTCTTTGTATTTGCGCTTGACACGCGTCAGCACGCTGTCGACCTGGGTTTGCAGGCAGTCAAAGCCGCTGCTCTGGTCCAGGTTAACGTCTTCGCAGCGGTCAAACAGCGGGTGAATCAACCAGGGGTCCACCCCCAGCAGTTTGCCCAGACGCTTGGACACCTCTTCGTAGCATTTGAAATGCGTGCTTTTGCGCCGGGTGGGCCAACCCGCATGTAACGGCGGCAACAGGTATTGCTCGTAGGTTTCTTCCAGAATGCCGGGTACACCGGCGCTCAGGTCGTTGTTGAGCAAAATAGTGCAGGGGTCAAAGTCTTTGAGTCCGAGGCGGCGCTTGCTGCGAATGACCGGCTCCAGCGTGACCTTGTCACCGTTTTGCAGCTCGAAGGTGGTGTTTTTCTTGACGGCCGGGTCAATCGAGCCGAGCCGCACGTTGAGACCCGCCATGTTGAAAATGCGCTGCAACTGGGCCAGATTGGCGAGATAAAAGCTGCTGGGCTGGCCGTTTTCCGGGATCACCAGCAGGTTGCGCGCTTCGGGGCAAATTTTTTCGATTGCCGCCATGGCGGCCTGCACTGCCAGTGGCAGCATCTCGTGCGTGAGGTTGTTCCAGCCACCGGGATACAGGTTGGTGTCCACCGGGGCCAACTTGAAACCGGCGTTGCGCACGTCCACCGAGCTGTAAAACGGGGGGGTGTGTTCCATCCATTCCAGCCGGAACCAGCGCTCAATGGCGGGCATGGAGTCCAGCACGCGCTGCTCCAACTCATTGATGGGGCCCGTCAGGGCGGTGATCAGGTGCGGGACCATAGGAGACCTTGCAAAGTATGGGCGTTGATTTTAAGCGCTGTCACCCTGCTCAACGACGCACTTCTCCTTCACCCAGCACCACGTACTTGAGCGAGGTCAGACCCTCGATACCGACCGGTCCGCGGGCGTGAAACTTGTCGGTACTGATGCCAATCTCGGCCCCCAGGCCGTATTCGAAGCCGTCGGCAAAGCGGGTGCTGGTATTGACCATGACACTGGCCGAATCGACTTCGCGCAGAAACTGTTGCGCGTGCATGTGGTCACGTGTCAGGATGGCATCGGTGTGGTGGCTGCCGTAGCGATTGATGTGGGAAATGGCCTCGTCCACACCGGCCACCACCTTGATGCTGATGATGGGGGCCAGGTATTCTTCGAACCAGTCGGCCTCCGAAGCTGGCTGCAGCACCATGGCTTGCGGGCAGGCCTGCAGCAAGGCCATGGCTTCAGGGTCGCAGCGCATCTCGACCCCCTTGGCTGCATAAATGGCACCAATCAACGGCAAAAATTGGGCCGCCACACCCCGCGCCACCAGCAGGCTCTCGGTGGCATTACATGGGCTGTATTTGTTGGTTTTGGCGTTGTCGGCCACGGTGACGGCCAGCCCTAAGTCGCAGGGATCGTCGACGTAGGTGTGGCAATTGCCGTCCAGATGTTTGATGACCGGCACCTTGGCATCCCGGCTGATGCGCTCAATAAGCCCCTTGCCGCCGCGCGGAATGATCACGTCCACGTACTGCGGCATGGTGATGAGTTCACCCACCACGGCGCGGTCAGTGGTTTGCACCAGTTGCACGGCATGCGCCGGCAGGCCAGCGTCGATCAGGGCCTGTTGCACCAACCGGGCCAGCGCCTTGTTGGAGTCGATGGCCTCCGAGCCGCCGCGCAAGATGCAGGCGTTGCCGCTCTTGATACTCAAGCTGGCAGCTTCGATGGTGACGTTGGGTCGGCTCTCGAAGATCATGCCAAAAACGCCGATGGGCACGCGCATCTGGCCCACGCGGATGCCGCTGGGTTGCTGGCGCAGGGCGGTGATCTCACCAATGATGTCGGCCATGGCAGCCAGCTGCTCACAGCCCTGGGCACAGGTTTCGATCACTTGGGGGCTGAGTTTGAGCCGGTCCACCATGGGGGCGGCCAGGCCCGCTGCGCGCGCACGTTCCAGGTCTTTGGCGTTGTCGATCTGCAGCGCATCGACATTGGCGCGCAACAGTTGAGCAAGCTTGCGCAGTGCGGCGTTTTTGGTCGACGCGGGTGCTTTTGCCATCAGGGCAGAGGCCTGCTTGGCCTGCAATCCCAGGGTCTGGGTATCGGTGGTGCTGGCGGGAGTGTTCATGGTGCTTCAGTGGTGTGGCATGGCCTCCGGCAAGGCCCGGCCCAGTTGGCGTTCCAGTTGGGTCAGCGAGATCACGCCGCGGATGCGCGCCGGGCCTTGCGGTGTGGCAGCTTGCACCACCAGCAGGTGGCTGTGCTTGAGTTTTTTGAAAGTGGCGATCACCTGGGCCACGGTGCTCGACTTGAGTTCTTCGTAGTCGAGCGCGTCCAGTTTTGACAGCGGCGTCATGACATCGGCCACCGACAGGTCCTGGCGCCGGATGTGGCGCTCGTTGACCAGGCGCATCGGCTTTTCGCCGACCAGGTCGGCCAGTGTGATCAGGCCATCCACGCACGGGAAACCGCTCACCACGAACAGCGAACGCACGCCCTGGTGGATCATGGCCTGCTCGGCCTGGTCCAGGGAGATGTGCGGATCAATCGTGGCCGCCTTGACGCTGGCCAGGTCGGTCATGACCTCGGTGCCGGGTGACTGTTCCGTCACCGCGCCTTGCGCTTTGGGCTGCGCTTGCGGAATGCAGGTGTTTGCGGAGAAGCGGAAGGTGGACAGGGCAGTGGCGTGCATGGCGGGTCTCCTCGGGAGGGTTGGCGTGAGGTGGGTGAAGCGGCAACTTTGTTGTTGCTCAGAATCCGGAATCGTACTTGATTTGCTTCGGTGGGCCTGCTGGACGCCAACTTAATAGAATAAGTCTGCCTTTTGGGGAAAACACCAGCACGCAAGTCTGGCGAGTTGAACAATAATGAAGGTTCACCCATTGTTGTTGTTAAACCTTATTTCCGGAGATCGATCCCCATGCGCCTTCTCAAAAAAATCGGCCTCGCCCTGACTTTGGGTGCGGCCCTCATCAGCAGCGTTGCGCTGGCCCAACAACAGCAGTTTGTCAATGTGCTCACTGGCGGCCAAAGTGGTGTGTATTACCCGTTGGGCGTGGCGCTGTCGCAAATATATGCAAAAGCCATCCCCAACACGCGTTCCACTGCTCAGGTCACGAAGGCTTCCGCAGAAAACCTCAACCTGCTGCAAGCCGGTCGCGGTGAGCTGGCGCTGGCCTTGGCCGATTCGGTGTCGGATGCCTGGAAAGGCGACGCCGAGGCGGGTTTCAAGACCAAGCTCGACAAGCTGCGTGGCCTGTCTGCCACCTACAACAACTACATCCAGATTGTGGCCAATGCCGACTCCGGCATCACCACCCTGGCTGATCTCAAGGGCAAACGCATC
>MESQ01000037.1 GCA_001771065.1 Burkholderiales bacterium RIFOXYD12_FULL_59_19
CGACCGCCTGCAGATCAACGCCGCCAACTGCGTGCATTGCAAGACCTGCGACATCAAGGACCCAACACAAAATATTGTGTGGGTCACACCCGAGGGCGGCGGTGGACCGAATTACGCGGGCATGTAAACGCCCCGCGCCGAGCCCGTCACCTGACGGGCTTTTTTGTGACCACAATTTATCAATTAATGCTAGGATGTGGGCTCATCTCAAAGGCAAATTCATGGAAATTTCGATCCGCGAACTCAAAGCCAACCCGGCCCGCGCCATTGCCCTGACGCGCTCCGGGCAGCGTGTGCAAATCACCTCGCACCGCAAAGTGGTGGCCGAACTGGTGGCACCCGCGCCGGTAACCCCGCCCCAACACGAGCTGACCGACGAAGAGGCCATTGCGCGACTGATGGCCTCAGGCTTTGTTGCCGAGCCGGCGACAAGGCCTTTCAAACTCGGCAAAGCCGTTGTTTTCCCGCCCGGACCCGACGGACAAACCATGAGCGACCTGGTCATTGAATTGAGAGGGCCACGGTGATTCTGTTTTGCGACACATCGGCACTGATGAAACTCTATGCCCAGGAGCAGAGCAGTGACTGGACGCGCATGCAAGTTGAAAGTGCGCAAACGTGCATCGTCAGTCAAGTCACCTGGGTTGAGATGTGCTCAGCGCTGTCACTCAAGGGCCGCACAAACCAACTCACACAACCACAAATCACTTCAGCTCTGGAAAGGCTGAAGCTCGAATGGCCCGGGTATGTGCGGCTTGCGCTCGACAACTTGCTGATCATCACCGCCGGTGAACTCGCCCTGAGCTTCGGTCTGCGCGCTTATGACAGCCTGCAACTCGCCAGCGCCCAACGCGCGCACAGTCAAGCCGGTAACACCCTGGCTTTTGCCTGCTTTGACAAACAACTCAATGCCGCGGCCATCGCCCTTGGCATCAAGACGCTGAATCAATGAAAAACCTGATGACACAAGGCATCAGGCATATTTCAGCCTATCGTGCCCCACCCCTTTTGTATGCGCCTGCGATGGGTGCCCGGTTGGCAACCCAAGGTGCCTCATGATTCACACCCATGCCCTGACCTTCCAGTACCCGAACGGCAGCAAGCTCACGTTTCCCGACGTGAGCTTGCTGCCGCAAGGCGCCGTGCTGCTGCTGAGTGGACCCTCGGGCTGTGGCAAATCGACCTGGTTGGCGCTGGTGGCTGCCTTGATGTTGCCCACCTCCGGTGAGGTGACGGTTGCCGGGCAGCACCTGACGACACTTAAAAAAATAGCGGCTGACGCCTGGCGGGCAAAGGCCATCGGCTTTTTACCGCAAAAATTGCATTTGAGTGCGGCGCTCACCGTGGCGCAAAACCTCGCATTGGCGCAGTGGGCCAGCGGCACACGCGAGGATCAGGCCGCCATCACCCAGGCGCTGGCAGCCTTGGGGGTCGCCGATCTGGCACAACGCTTGCCCTCGCAACTCTCCGGTGGCCAGGCCCAGCGTGCCGCGCTGGCGCGTGCCGTACTGCTGAACCCGAAAGTGATTCTGGCCGACGAACCCACTGCCAGCCTGGATGACGACGCTGCGGCCAATGCGGTTACGCTGTTGCTGACCACCGCCCAGGCACAGGGCGCCACACTGGTGATTGCCACCCATGATGCGCGCGTGGCGGCCGCGCTTGAGCCGGTGTTGGCACCGCAAAACCGCCTGCAAATGCTGACATTGCCGCGCCGGACAGACAGCGATTCGAGTGCTTGATGAAAACACTCTCCCTGGCCTGGTCTTACCTTTGGTCGCGCCCTTTAAGCGCCACGCTGAACCTGCTGCTGCTCAGCCTGGGCCTGGCTTCCATCACCTTTTTGCTGTTGGTCTCAAACCAACTCAACAAAGCCTTTGAACGCGACTTACATGGCATTGACGTGGTGGTGGGGGCCAAGGGTAGCCCGATGCAGCTGATTTTGTCGGGCGTGTTCCACATCGACGTGCCGCCCGGAAACGTGCCGCTGCAAGCCGTGCAGGCGCTGCAACAGCACCCGATGGTGGCGCAGGTGATTCCGATCAGCCTGGGCGATAACTTGCACGGCTTTCGCATTGTCGGCACGTCGCACGACTACATCACCCATTACCAGGCCCAACTGGCGCAAGGCCAGCTCTGGACCCAGCCGATGCAGGTGGTGCTGGGAACCACCGCAGCGCGCAAGCTGGGCTTGCTGATGGGCAATAGCTTTGTCGGCAGCCATGGTCTGGCCGAGGGTGGCCATGCCCACGGCGACAGTCACTACACCGTGGTTGGCATCCTGGCCCCCAGCGGCAGTGTGCTCGACCGTCTGATCCTGACCGACACCGCCTCGGTTTGGAAAGTGCACGAAGATGACACTGCGCTGGACGAGGAAGACCGGGCCATCCTGATGGAAGAGCGTGAAGTCACGCTGGCCCTGGTGCGCTACAAGTCGCCCTTGGCGGCAGTGAGCTTTCCGCGTTATATCAACACCAGCACCGACATGCAGGCGGCCGCCCCGGCGTTGGAAATCACCCGGCTGTTGCGTATGCTCGGCCTGGGCACCGACGTGCTGCGCACCTTTGCCGGGGTGTTGCTGCTCACCGCCGGTTTGAGTGTGTTCATCGCGCTGTGGGGCGCGGTGCGTGAACGCCGGGGTGATTTGGCGCTGTTGCGCATGCTGGGCGCAGCACCGCATAAAGTGGCAAGCTTGTTGTTGCTGGAAGCCCTGTGGCTCGGGCTGTTGGCAGCGGTATTGGGTGTGCTGGCCGGGCAAGGTATGGCGCTCGGACTGGGGTGGCTGCTGCAATTGGACAACTCTTTGCTGATTGGCGGCCTGATCTGGCCACCAGAGCTCTGGGTGGTGCCCGCGGTGGCATTGGGGGTGTCGCTGGTGGCTGCCATTTTGCCGGCGCTGGGAGCGTATCGTGTCAGCGTGTTGGAACTTTTACAAGGCAAGTAAATGATGAAAAGTTGGACTATTAATTTAATGGGTATGGCGGCAGCAGCTATTTTTTCAGTAGCCACTGCGGCCGAACTGGACAAGGCGACCCAGGAAGACATTGCCCGCCACCGGGCCATGGCCACAGCCCATGAAAACGCCGCCAGGTGCCTGGAGTCAGGCAAGCCTGATGCAGTGTGCGAAAAGCAATTGCAGGTCGAATGCAAGGGCTTGGGTATTGGCAAGTTTTGCGGCCTGAAGCACACGCATTAATATCCCCGGCTACCTGAGAAACTTGCACCATGAGTCCACTGAAATTTTTTGGATCAGCAGCTGTTATGTCGGCAAAATCTGTCGCGCTGATGCTGGTATTGGCGGCTTGCCTGCTGCCGCTGGGCGGCAAAGCGCAGCCGGTTCCGGTGAATGCCGCCGATTTACCTCCGGGTTCTGGTCCCGGCATTCACAGTCCCAATAGCCCGTTTGCGCCCTTGTCGCAACGGACTGATGTGCTGCCATGGTCACTGCTGACTGACGTCAAGCCCCACCTGGTGAACAAGCGTTTGTTGCCCGTTTTCCCCGCGGCTGTACAAGCCCTGAACGACAAGACCAAGCGTATTCAGGGGTTCATGATGCCGCTTGAGCCAGGCGAAAAACACACGCATTTTTTGTTGACCTCAGTGCCACTCACCTGTTCATTCTGTACCCCCGGCGGACCAGAGAGCATGGTCGAGGTGTACACCAAAAGCGCCATCAAATACACCATGGAAGCCGTGGTCGTAGAAGGCAAGCTGCAGGTGCTGTCAGACGACCCCTTTGGTTTGTATTACCGCATGTCCGACGGCGTGGCAGTGAAATAGCGGTTCGCCACTCAACGCCAAGCCACGAATTGAGCCGACCTACCACCAGGCATTTCGTCGTTTTTACTTCAAACCTCATGATTGACTTTTATGCCACGCGTTTGCTGACTGCATTGGTCTGCAGTGCCTGGCTGGCGCCGGTCTCGGCCACAGCCGTCCCGCAAAATGTGGTGACAAGCTTGTTAGCCCATGCCGAACTGGTGCGACAGGGTTCGGTACCAGCGCCACCGGCTGGCGTGCAAGACATGCAATGGCAGCAACTCTACCCGGCCAACTGGAAACCAGGGAAAATTCTGGATCAACTGGGTGTTGGCAAGCTGCAAGATGATGACCCCCAAGCCCCAAGCATCATGGCCAAAATCAGCCGAGCCTGGCAGGCTGCCCCGGTGATGTCAAAGCCGATTGACGGCGCCGTTCGGCTCACCGGGTTTGCGGTGATGCCCAAAGCCGCGGCCGATGCCAGCGACACGGTGATTCTGGTGCCTTATTACGGTGCCTGCATCCACACGCCACCACCGCCATCTAACCAGATGGTGCTGGTCAAACTCAAACAAAAAATTCCCACCACCATGTACCAGTTTCCAATTTGGGTCACGGGCAAGCTGCTGGTTAAATCGAGCTCCACCGAGCATGGCCGGGTAGCATATCGGATTGACAACGCCACTTGGGAGCCCTACCCCTACCTGAAGTACCCCATACCCAAATACCAATTACCGCGCTGAGTCAAGCCGCTGCAAAACCAACGCCAGCGATCTGGCCCATGACCCAATCGCCGTGCCGTGCGTCGATTCTGCTGGTAAGCGCCCTGCACGCCACACCATGTAGAATTTGCCCCGTCAGGAGAGAGCCAGCCCCGCGAGGCAGGCCGCCGAAGGCGCAGAGTGGCTGATCACAGCCGTTTGAACGCTCAGGCAAAAAGGACTGACAAACGTCACGGCGTCGCCAGACTTTGTGACGACTCCCCACTGGAGAGAGGTCCGAATTGGCGCTTGCGCCCATGCGGCCCCACCGAAGGAGCAACCCGCAGCCCAAGCCCACCGATGGCGACAAGGCACGGCGAATCTCTCAGGTAAAGCGGACAGCGGGGGCAGCCCATGGCATTGACACACGGTCAGGCCATGGAATTTGATTGCCCTCTGCTCTATTGGAGTATTAATGTCCGCCACGCCTGACAATCTTCTGCAAGTTCCCCTGAACGACCTGCACCTTGCCCTGGGGGCCCGCATGGTGCCTTTTGCAGGCTACTCTATGCCGGTGCAATACCCCGAGGGCCTGATGGCCGAGCACAAACACACGCGCACGGCGGCTGGCTTGTTCGATGTGTCTCACATGGGCCAGTTGCGCCTGGTCGGACCTGATGCCGCAGCCGCATTTGAGAGCCTGATTCCGGTTGACGTGATCGACTTGGGGCTAGGCAAACAGCGCTACGGTCTGCTGCTCAATGAGACCGGCGGCATCATCGACGACCTGATGTTTGTCAACCGCGACTATGCCCACGGTGGCGACATCTTTGTCATTGTCAACGGCGCCTGCAAGGTGGGCGACATCGCACACATTCAGGCCAAAATCGGCAACCGTTGTCAGGTCATCCCCATGCCCGAACGCGCGCTGCTGGCGCTGCAAGGCCCGCAAGCCGTGACCGCCCTGTCGCGTCTGGCCCCTGGCGTTGAGAAACTGGTGTTCATGACCAGTGGCAGCTTCACGGTAGACACCGGAGCGCAAAAAATCGAGGTGTTCTTGACCCGCAGCGGCTACACCGGCGAAGACGGTTTTGAAATCTCGGTCGACGCATCTGATGCCATGGTGCTGGCCAAGGCGCTGCTGGCGCAACCCGAAGTCAAACCGATTGGCCTGGGCGCGCGCAACTCCTTGCGGCTGGAAGCGGGCCTACCGCTTTATGGCAACGACATAAACACGACCACCACGCCAGTCGAAGCCGGCCTGCAATGGGCCATCCAAAAGGTGCGCCGCGCCGGTGGTGCACGCATGGGCGGATTCCCGGGTGCCGACAAAATTTTGGCGCAACTGGGCGATGAGGCAGGTTCGGTCACCCGCAAGCGTGTTGGACTGAAGGCGCTGGCGCGTATTCCGGTACGTGAGCATGTTGAGTTGCAAAACCAGGCCGGTGAGCACATCGGCGAAGTCACCAGCGGCCTGCTCGGCCCCACCATTGACCAGCCCATCGCCATGGGTTATGTGCCGCCGGCATTGGCCACGCTGGGCAGCCTGGTCAATGCCATCGTGCGCGGCAAGCCAGTCAAAATGGAAGTGGTGACCATGCCTTTTGTACCCACCAACTATTTCCGCGGTTAACGTCTTTTCTAGTCCAATCACTCACTTTTTCACTTTTTTATTTCATTTTTAAAGAATCACCATGACGATCAAATACACCCCCGACCACGAATGGATCAAGATTGACGGCGACATCGGCACCGTTGGCATCACCCACCACGCGCAAGACGCCCTGGGTGATGTGGTGTTTGTCGACCTGCCCGAAGTAGGCAAAACCTATGCCCAAAAAGACCCTGCTGCCGTCGTTGAGTCGGTCAAGGCCGCTGCCGACGTCTACATGCCAGCCAACGGCGAGGTCACTGAGGTGAACGAAGCGCTGCGCGACGACCCCTCGCTGGCCAATTCCGACCCGCTGGGCGCAGGCTGGTTCTACAAATTCAAGCTAGCCAACCCGGCCGACCTGGATGCCTTCATGGACGAGACCAGTTACACCGCTTTTGCCGCTGACGCCCACTGATCAGGCCGCCCATCATGACCCCCATTGCTCTTTCGCCTTTGGGCGAACTTGAAAACGCGTCTGAATTTATTGCGCGCCACATCGGTATTGATGCGGCTGACGAAGCGGTGATGCTGAAAACCGTGGCGGCGGCGTCGCGCGCTGCCCTCATCGATGACATCGTCCCGGCTAGCATCGCCCGCAGCCAGCCCATGGCGATCCCCGCGCCCATTTCTGAGGCCGCCGCGCTGGCTGAGCTCAAGGCCATGGCGGGCAAGAACAAGGTGCTCAAAAGCTACATCGGCCAGGGCTACTACGGCACCCACACACCCGGCGTGATCCTGCGCAACATTCTGGAAAACCCCGCCTGGTACACCGCCTACACGCCCTACCAGGCCGAAATCAGCCAGGGCCGCATGGAGGCGCTGGTCAACTTCCAGACCATGGTGATGGACCTGACCGGTATGCCCATGGCCAATGCCTCGATGCTTGACGAAGCCACCGCCGCCGCCGAAGCCATGACCATGGCGATGCGCGTCAGCAAGTCCAAATCGACCACCTTCCTGGTCGACACTGAGGTGCTGCCACAAACCCTGGCCGTGATCCAGACCCGCGCCGAGCCGCTGGGCATCAGCGTCAAGGTGTGCCAAAACAGCGAGGAGTTGGCACAAGACAGCTTTGCCGTGCTGCTGCAATACCCCGGCACCAGCGGCGTGGTGCGTGATGACCGCGCCTTGATTGCCGCCATCAAGGCCAAAGGTGGCATCGTCATCATGGCCGCCGACCTGCTGGCGCTCACACTGCTCACCGCGCCGGGCGAACTCGGCGCCGACATTGCCGTGGGCACCACCCAGCGCTTCGGCATGCCGATGGGCAACGGCGGCCCGCACGCTGCCTACATGGCGTGCCGCGACGAACATAAACGCACCATGCCCGGCCGTCTGGTGGGTGTGAGTGTGGACACCCACGGCAACCCGGCCTACCGGCTGGCGCTGCAAACGCGTGAACAGCACATTCGCCGCGAAAAAGCTACCTCCAACATCTGCACCGCGCAGGTGCTGCCGGCCGTCATTGCCAGCATGTACGCCGTCTACCACGGCCCGGCTGGTCTCAAGCGCATCGCGCAACGCGTGGCCACGCTGACTGCCGTGCTGGCCGCTGGCCTGAAAACCCTCGGCTACCCGCTGGCCAACGATGCTGCGTTTGACACACTCACCGTGACCACCGCTGACGCCACGGCGTCGATTGCATTCAAAGCGCTCGCAGTCGGTGCCAACCTGCGGCTGGCATCAAGCAGTTCCCTCGGTCTGTCGTTGGACGAGACCACCACACGTGCCGATGTGGAACAGCTTTGGGGCTTCTTTGCCAAGCCCGGTCAAACCCTGCCCCAGGTCGCTGACTACGAACAAGCTACGGCAAGTCTGCTGCCCGCCGCCCTGTTGCGCAGCAGCAGCTACCTGACACACCCGGTATTCAACACCCACCACTCTGAGACCGGCATGCTGCGCTACATCCGCCGTCTGTCCGATTTCGACTTGGCGCTGGACCGCACCATGATCCCGCTGGGCAGTTGCACCATGAAGCTCAACGCCACCAGCGAGATGATCCCTATCACCTGGCCCGAGTTTGCCAACATCCACCCCTTCTGCCCCGAAGACCAGCGCGCGGGCTACGCCGTGCTCGACGAACAGTTGCGCGCCTGGCTCTGCGAGGCCACCGGTTACGCTGGCATCAGCCTGCAACCCAACGCCGGCAGCCAGGGCGAATACGCCGGCATGATGGCCATCCGTGGCTACCACGCGGCACGCGGCGAGAGCCACCGCAACATCTGCCTGATCCCCTCCAGCGCACACGGCACCAACCCCGCCAGCGCCACCATGGTGGGCATGAAAGTGGTGGTCACCGCTTGTGATGCCAATGGCAATGTTGACATGGCCGACCTCAAGGCCAAGTGCGCGCAGCACAGCGCCAATCTGGCGGCGATCATGATCACCTACCCCAGCACCCACGGCGTGTTCGAGACCAGCGTCAAGGAACTGTGCGCCCTGGTGCACAGCCACGGCGCTCGTGTCTATGTGGACGGAGCCAACATGAACGCGCTGGTCGGCCTGGCCGCACCCGGCGAATTCGGCGGCGACGTGAGCCACCTGAACCTGCACAAGACCTTCTGCATTCCGCACGGCGGCGGCGGTCCCGGTGTCGGACCGGTCTGTGTGGTAGCTGACCTGGTGCCGTATTTGCCAGGCAATGGCGTCGGCGCCGTATCGGCTGCGCCGCTCGGTAATGCTGCCGTGCTGCCAATCAGCTGGATGTATTGCCGCATGATGGGTTCTGAAGGCCTGAAGGCCGCCACCGAGTTCGCCATTCTGAGCGCCAACTACATCAGCGTGCGCCTGAAAGACCACTACCCCACGCTGTACACCAGCGCATCCAGCGATGGCAAGCCCGGCCGCGTGGCCCACGAATGTATTCTGGACCTGCGCCCCTTGAAGGAAAGCAGTGGCGGCGCCCACGGTGTAACCGCTGAAGACGTGACCAAGCGCCTGATGGACTACGGTTTCCATGCCCCCACGCTGAGCTTTCCTGTGCCTGGCACACTCATGGTGGAGCCCACCGAGAGCGAAACGCTCGACGAACTCGACCGTTTTATCAACGCCATGATCGCCATCCGAGAAGAGATTGCCAAGGTCGAGCAAGGTGTCTGGCCACAGGGCAACAACCCGCTGAGCCATGCACCCCACACAGCGGCGACGCTCCTGGGTGAAACCTGGGACCGTCCCTATTCGCGAGAACTGGCTGCGTTTCCGGTGCCCACGCTGAAACAGTCCAAGTACTGGGTGCCGGTCGGGCGCATTGACAACGTGTATGGCGACCGCAATTTATTCTGCAGCTGCGTGCCAATGGCTGATATTTCTCGTTAAAGCAAAGAGAAACGCCATGAAATTCAAACCTCTCCTCCCGGCCATGTTGACTTGTGTGCTGCTGACCCTGCCGGCATCGGCACAGACCGCGGCGCCACCCGTCGGCTACGTCAAAACAGTCACGGGAGAGGCTTGGGTGACCAGCGCCGGACAAAACATGCGCGCGGTACCGGGCACGCCGGTGCTGCTGGGCAGCCAGCTCAAAACGCTTGCAAAGTCGTCGCTGGGGGTCACCTTCAAGGACAACACGCTCATGTCCTTTGGTCCCGACACCGAACTGACCGTGGATGACTACCTGTACGCCCCGGCGCAAGACCAGCTCAAGCTGGGAGTCCGTTTGAGCAAAGGCAGTCTGAACTACATCTCCGGGGTGATTGCACGGCTCAAACCCGACGCGGTGCGTGTCGCCACACCCACAGGCATCATTGGTGTGCGCGGAACCCAATTTGTGGTCCAGGTGGAGGACAAGCCATGAAACAAGCATTCAGTTCCCCCTTGGCGGCGACCGCCGTGGTCTTGAGCCTGCTGCTGGCAGGCTGCGCCGCCCCACCCTCGCCGCCTGCGCGTTCTTCTTATGTGGTGCTGCTGCCCAGTCCTGACGGCAGCGTTGGTCAGGTGGTGGTGCAAGGCCAGAGTGGCCAGCAGGTACTGACCAAGGCGCAGCAAGGCGTTGCGCTCGATGGCAAAACACCGCCTTTTGAGGTCAAACCCGAAGACCTGCAACGTGATTTTGGCGCTGCCATGGCCGCCAGGCCGCCACTGCCCGAGCAATTTTTGCTTTATTTTGAGACCGGTGGTACCAAGTTGACAACTGAGTCCGAGGCGCTGTTGCCGCGCATCATCGAGCGCGCCAAAGCCCGCACGTCGCTGGACATGTCGGTCATCGGGCACACCGACACCCAGGGCCAGTCGCAAGCCAATGAAGCCCTGGCCTTGCAGCGCGCCAGCGCCATGGCGACTCAACTACGCGAGCTCGGGCTAATGGATGCCATACTCAGCATCGAGTCACATGGCGAGCGCAACCTGCTGGTGGCAACACCCGACGACAGCGCCGAGCCACGCAACCGCCGGGTCGAAATTACCCTGCGTTGATTTATTTTTCGGTTAGCACAATCACGTCATCACTGGCACCGGAGAGTAAACGCTGCAGGTGTAACGCCAGTAGCGGGTCCTGCGGGTAGTGCCGGGCCAGGGCCTCAAAGGCTTGGCGAGCAGCATGGGCATCGTGTTCAGGACCCGGCTGAAGCAACAGCATGGCAGCGTCATAGTCCGGGGTCGGGGCACACAGTGCAGCGTCCAGGGTGGCCAGCGGTGTAGACACCGGCAGCGCCAGGCTTTTCCCCTTCAGAACCAGGCGCCCAACACAGCGCATGGGCACGGCGCTGCAGCCATCAAGCACCGCCTGCGAGACACACACCCGGGTTCCCAACTGCTTGTTCACACTCTCCAGGCGCGCCGCGGTGTTGATGGGGTCACCCAGTGCGCGGTAGTCAAACAGGGCTTTGCCGCCAAAGTTGCCCACAATCACCTCGCCACAATGCACGCCAATGCGGGTATTGCC
The DNA here is from genome assembly GCA_001771065.1 of Burkholderiales bacterium RIFOXYD12_FULL_59_19. Taxonomy (GTDB): domain Bacteria; phylum Pseudomonadota; class Gammaproteobacteria; order Burkholderiales; family Burkholderiaceae_C; genus Rhodoferax. The sequence continues at coordinate 10,991 of MESQ01000037.1, forward strand.
CCAGGCAATCCCTTGCGCTTGCAGGCGTCTGGCGTAGGCCGTGGCGAATGCGTCCATCTCCAACGCACAATCCAGCGCCCGCTGGCAATGGTCTCTTTGCACCACCGGCGCAGAAAAAAGCACCACGATGGCGTCACCGACAAAGCGGTCCAGCGTGCCCTCAAATTTGAAAACGATGACCAGCATGGCCTCCAGGTAATCGTTGAGCAGGGCCACCACCTGCACCGGGTCGATCATTTCCATCAGGGGCGTAAAACCGGTCAGATCGGTAAACACAAAACTGCATACCTGGCGCTGCCCGCCCAGATGCAATTGCTCCGGGTGCGCCAGCAAATGAGCGACCCGATTGGGTGACACATAGCGCGAAAACGCGGTGCGCAGCCAACGCTGCTGGCGTTCCGAAGACCAGTGGTGCACCCCGCTACCCATGCCAAAGCTCAGCACCAGCGCCAGGCTGGGGTTGGCGGCATCCAGCAACCAATGCCCTTGCACAAACGCCAGCCAGGCACCTCCCCAAAGCCCAATCAATACCGCCACCAGAACCGCCCCAGCCGCCCGAACCGAAGCTCCCAGCGCGACCAGTCCCAGCAGCAGCACACCCAGCGCCAGTACCACAGCTTCCAGGCCACTGGCCCAGGTCGGGCGCTGCAAATAGTGGCCCGACAGCATTTGCTCCAGCGCCAGGGCATGGGCCAGTACCCCTGGCATCTGCTGCCCCAGCGGGTTGGCCCGCATATCCATCAAACCGGCGGCCGAACTGCCCACCAGCACGAGATGCCCCGCCAGCAGTTCGGGCGCCACCGTGCCACGTAGCACCTGGGCTGCCGATACAAAGCGGCCGGGCTGGTCCGCCGTGTAATGCAGCCAGAGCTCGGCTTGCGCCGTGGTGGGCACCGTCAAATTGCCAATACGCACGTCCTGCACACCCGCCTGCGTGCTGCGCAGCAGGTAATTGCGCGTGCCTTGGGCCACACGCAAAACCTCGGCGCTCAGGGTCGGTACCGGCTGCCCATTCAGCTGCAGCATCAGGGGCACACGACGCACCACGCCGTCGCTGTCAGCGGTAAAGTTGAGCGCGCCCACACCACTGGCGCTGCCCATCAGACCCGGCAGCGGCCACACCGCTGCGTCATGGCCATGCAGCCAGGACTGTGGCGCGGTGGCGCCGACACTGACCACACGAAAGGGTAATTGCGGCAAGCTGGCGGCACCCATCCCGGACGACAAACTGCTGCCCAGCACAACTGACCGACCCACCATGGTGCGCGCCAACACGGCGTCGTGGTCAGGCAAACGCTGCAACCAGTCGGTGGCGGGCGGAATCGTCCACAGCTGCGCCATGGCAGCAGGCGAGGTGCGATCTGGTTCGGACAACAGTAGGTCAAGTGCAATCACGGCGGCACCCGAGGCGTGTAACTGCGCCACCAGACTGGCCAGGCGGGTACGTGGCCAGGGCCATTGACCCAGGGCTTTCAGACTGGCTTCGTCAATGTCGACCACCCGCACCGGCACGGGTGTGTAGCTGCGTGGCTGCCAGCGCTGAAATTGGTCAAACTGCGCCAAACGCAGGCCGCGCATCGGGATCGGGTCAAGCAGCCACAAAGCCAAAACAAACGCGCTCAGCGCCAGCACCAAAACCCAGGCCCAGGCGTGCCCCAGAACACCGGGTAATTTACGAAAACGGAGCATGATCAGCAATTCAAGTGGGAGCGGCCGCAATGGGCCCACCTCAGTGGGTTAACAGGTGGTCAATCTCTTGCTGCATGGCCTTGGCCAGCAGGGCGTATTTTTTGAGCTTTTCGGTGTTGTCACGCAAGCGGCCCCCAATACGCAGGGCAATGGCCATCATCAGCTTGGCACACACTTCGGGGTCATCGTGCAACATTTTAGACAGGCCCTCACGCGTCAAGACGGCGCATTTCAGGTCGGTACCGGCAGTACACGAGGCCGAGCGGGGTGAGCCATCCATCAGCCCCAATTCACCGTGCATGCTGCCCGGCCCCAACACCGTGACCGTGGTGGGCGCCACACGGCTCACCATGATGCTCTCGACGGTCACATCGCCTTCCAGAATCAACACCATGAAACCGGTATTTTGGCTGTCGCCCTCACGAATGAAGACGCTGCCCCGCGCCACCTGCATGGGTCGCATGTAGTGCACCACCGTTCTGGCCTCTTCTGGCTTGAGCTGCATCAGGGCGGTAGGGGCACTCAACATGTCGGCCACCATGGCCCACGACGGGAAACCAGGCACGCCACTGGCTGCCCCGATCGGGCCCTGCGGCCTGGCCCGGTACCACCAGGGCATGCACTTTCGCAATAATTTCATCACCGTGGGTTCTCACAAATTGAAAGAGGCAGCTATATTCGGGTTTTCATTTTGCAACACTTAACCAACCAAGACGCCCAGGAGCCAAACAGCGTGGCCATTTCAACCGTCAATCGTTTAATTGCCCTGTTTGACACGGCGTTCCAGGGCCTGTCGGCCCAGGTCAGCATGGCTGAGTCGGAACGCCTGGCGGTACTAGTTCACCACGCGATGAATGCCAAAACGCGGGCCTATCACACCACCGCCCACGTCTTTGACATGTGCGAGACCCCGGCACCGCGCCAACTGCTGGCGGCCATGTTCCATGACGTGGTGTATTACCAGCTTGACGCTGGTTTTCCTGAGACTACCGCCCACTTGCTGCACGATGTCGCGCACAAGGTCGACGGTCGGCTGGTGCTGCAGCCCCTGCCACCCGATGATCGGACGCTGGCTTTATGCATGGCCATTTTCAATTTCAGGCCGGGTCAGGTGCTGCCACTGTACGGCGGCATGAACGAGTTTTTGAGTGCGGTAATGGCTGCACGTTTGCTTGAACCCTACCTAAGTGCTGCCGATTTGCTGGCCGTGGTGGCTTGTATTGAGGCCACCATCGCGTTCAGGCCGCCTGCGGCCGATGGTCAAACCGCCATGGAAACTTTGGCGCTGCGGGTCGAAACACAAGCCAGAGCCATGGGCTTGGCCGCACACCCAACCGCCAGCGCTGCCTATGTGGACCAGGTGATGGCAGATGCCGTCATGCTGGGCAATCGCGATGTCAGTGGTTTTGCCAAAACCGACCCGGCCGTCTTTTTGTCGAGCACCTGGTTATTGATTGATGAGTCCAATGCCCCATTGGCAACCCCTGGGGTGTACTCGTTGCAGCAATACCGACGCGCACTGACGCGCATGACCATTTTTTTGGCCAACCTCGACCCGAACACCATTTTTCTGCATTACAAAGCTGAGCCCAGTCCAGAGGCTGTGGCGCAGTTGGGTGCCACAGCCCATGCCAACCTCAGGTTTTCATGCGACTTTCTGGAAGCCAAGGTGACCTCGGTGGCCATCATCGAAGCGCTGGCCCTGTGCACCGGCGGCGACTGCCCCATATCCATGTTTCTGGGTGACATTCGCTGTAGCTATGGCAAGCCCGATCGCGTGGAAGACTTTTTGCCCGAAGCACCCGCCGCCAAGGTGATCCATGACGAGCTGCTCCGAGTCCTTGAAAAGGGTCGCGCCACGGAGTCAAAAAACGAACTCACCTCATCCCCCTTAACCGCATTTGTTTACCGGCACATGGGACACCAGGGCACACAGCAGGCCTTTCGAAATGCCAAACACATGTTTGAAGGTCATTTGGCACCTCAAGCCTTTTTGCAAACACTTGACCGCGACATGGTGCGATCCATCCTGCAGGCCTGCGCCCGCATTGCGCTGTCCAGAAGCGCAGCCCTGCAGACACTGGAAACCATGCTGTAAGCCGACGCGTTGAACCGACTCAAACCTGCAGCCACCGTTGCACCTCAGCCACCGTCGGAATGCGCCCGCTGCAAACCAGTTTGTCATTAACGACCAGTCCCGGTGTCGACAGCAGGTCATAGTGCATGATCTGCTTCATGTCTGTGACCTTGACAAAGTCCGCTTGCACCTTGGCTGCGCTGGCTGCCTCCTTGGCAACGGCCTCAAGCTTCTTGCAATTGGCACAACCAGGGCCCAAAATTTTGACAATCGACATGTGATTTCTCCTTGATATTGCACACTTCAAACCGTGACCAGCAACGGCCAGCCAAAGCCATCCACCCAGGCGCCGTAGAGCAGGCCGGCACAGACACTGAATACCGCCACCCAAGCCACATAAACGCCCGTCTTGACGCCGCCAATCACGGTGACCACCATCAACATGCTTTGCAGACTGAGCTCGGGGTCGGCCATCAGGTAGGCCAGCAGCGGGCCGGGGTGCATGCCAAGGTCGAGGAACATACGGGCCACAGGCACCTCGACCAAGGTGGGGAAGTACATGAAAACACCAAAACCCACGGCCACGGCGTTGGCCTGCACCGTGTTGCTACCCGCCAAGCTCTCGATCCATTCCGGTCGAATGACCTGGCGCACCATACCCACAATAAAAACGCCCACCACCAGCAGGACAAAAATCTGCTTCACAAAACGCCAGGCTTCCCAGAGCCAGGCGCGCCAATCGTCACCGGCCAATTACTGTGCAAAATGCCATACTGCCTCCAGCGCCAGGGTGACACCGACGACACGCCCCGTGAAGGCGATCTCAAGTGTGCCCGGGCCCGGTGTCAGGCACATGGCGGCCACAGCCAGGGTGATGGCGGAGAGCCCCAGCGTCAGCCAGGTCCATTGGTTGGCACCTTCGACGATGTTTTCCAGGCCCTTCCAGGCGATCGCGGCAATCAGCAGCAACAGGGCAATCAACACCGAACCCTGAAAGCTCACGCCCTCCTCACCCCTGGCAGCGTCGAACGGCACCCAGGCAAACAGCTTGTCTTGCCACGCTTGCGCCCACGACAAGGGCAGCTCCAGGCTAAAGACCGTGGCGGTCAGCGGCCACAGCTTCAGGGTTCCGGCAATCAAGAGACCCACCAGGGACACGAGCACACCAAGCGCAGCTGGCGCGATATTGGCTTTTTCGGCAAACAGGGTGTCGGTTTCAGCGTCATGGCTGGCATCGTCGCGCCAGAAAAGCATCGCCATCAACATGCCGATGCCGATACCGTACAGCAGGCACAGCAGCAGTCGTGCGATGGCAAATTCAGGCGCCAGGATGCTGCCGGTGTAAGCCAGCGCCATGGTGTTGCCCGCCGGAGCAAAAAACAAAAGGTGATGGCCGGGCCAATGCCCGCGCCCTTGCGGTAAATGCCGACAAAAAGCGGCACGATGGTGCACGAGCAGACGGCGATCAGGGAGCCTGCGGCTGCGGCGGCCGGGTATGAAACATAAGCGGGTGTGCTGCGCCCGAGCCAGCGCGTGATGCTGGCCTTGGGAATCAGCGCGGCCATGGCGCCGGCAATGAAAAAAGCGGGCAGCAGGCACAGCAGCACATGCGCCGCCAGATAGGCCGCCAGGCTACCGGCGCCGCCGTTGAGCAATTTCAGTGCGAATTCCATGCAGAACTCTCTTTTCGCGACTACCTGACAATTTTGAACATTGACTGACCGATGGCATTGATCAAATCGATGTCGATGCCATTTTTTCATTCTGAAAAACATGGTTTTCAGGATTCAACGGATCGGCAATGCCCGTTAAACCAACGGTGTTTAGCTGTCACTTGCAGTTGTTATGCAGCTTCCACTGTGCTTCGTGACCCATGGCTTTGGCGAAGTCCGGTACTTGGCAGCGCTCAATTTCTGCCGGGTCCACCGGCGCAGGGGGGAGGGCCGTGCTCACTTGAGGTACTTGAACCGGGTTTTGAATTCCCTTGCTATAAATCCATTGCGCAACGCCGCCGATCACAAGGGTGAACCCGGCCAGGATGAGCACCTGAGCCAAGTTTGTGCGCGATTTTTGACCCGCAAGCATTTCGCACACAGCCCCCGGGCAGAGTTTGGCCTTTTCCTTGTTGAACTGGTTGTAAATTTTGCAGCCAAGGCAAATGCCAAATGCCGACTCGAAAAATAACAAGATAAGGCACAGCGCGCAAACCATGAGGTTGATGGGGCCAACCACGTTGTTGAGTACCACCAGATACAGCATAGCCAACGCCAAGACAAATCCGATGGCCCAGGCAAACCGCTTTTGCGGCGCGCCCACATAGTCGGGCAATTGCGCGCGAACAAACCATTGCCCAACAATCAAACTGGGGGCATAAAGTGGATTGATGAAAATGCGGATGGCAAAGTCCACCAGAAAAGCCACCACGAACACCCGTGTGGGTTGAAAGTTTCCCATGAGCCAAGCATTCATGAAACACACGATGGCCAAGAAAAACAAAATCCCGGCGCCGGCCCGCACAGCACGCTCGTTGAGAACCGGAACTTCATACTCAGGCAATTTCTGCCCAAATTGAAAAATGGAATTTGTCATGGTGCATCTCTGTATTTATCTGGGCTGGAGTATTTCTGAAACAGCCCATGAAGTCATATGATTGGTATCACATGACCAGAAACTTTACAGAACTTTATCCAACATTGGCCGCGCTGCTACCCACCGGCTTGCATGCCGTCTGTGTGAGCAACTTACACGAGAAGGGTGATCGACTATTCACAACAGGCGACAAGCCTGCATACATGTTCTTTATCCGGAGTGGTGAAGTCGTTCTGGAACGTGTGGACGCGCAAGGTGGCTCGGTTGTTCTCCAGCGCACCAGGCAGGGTTTTATCGGTGAGGCCAGCCTCCAGTCGGACCGCTACCACTGTGATGGCAAGGTCATCGCCACCGCTGAAATCATCCAGGTACCCATTGGACAGATTCGCGCTGCCATGGATCACGATTCTGCGTTTGCGAGTCGCTGGGTTGGCATGTTGAGCCGGGAGGTCAAACGCTTGCGATTGCAGTGCGAGCGCTTATCTTTGAATAAAGTCCGGGACCGTCTGCTTCACCTGCTTGAAACCGAGGGTCAAAACGGCAAATATCCCTTGGGGTCTGGCTTGAAATCTTTGGCTGGAGAATTGGGTGTTACACACGAAGCCTTGTATCGCTGTGTGGCAGCGATGGAAAGAAATAAGGTCCTCACCCGGGATGATGTGTACTTGAAGTTTTTGACATATGAGAATAACCAAAAATCCAGATCAGCATAAATCGGACCTGTTCGAACTCCGGCAACGCTTCTGACATGTCAGACCTTGGAAGTTTCTTTACATCATCAAACGATGACTCGAAACAATTTTTGAAACAGGAAATCATGAACTGCCTCACCACCGCCTGGACCCTGCATGCCACTGAACTGCGCGGCTGGCTGCGCCACCGCGTGGGCAACCCGGCGCTGGCCGACGACCTGCTGCAAGACCTTTTCTTGAAGGCCTTGCGCCAGGGCGAGCGGTTTTGTGACCTGCATAACGCGCGTGCCTGGCTGTTTGAAGTGGCACGCAACCTGCTGGCAGATCACCTGCGCGTGTCGCACCATATGGTCGAACTCCCCGACGACTTGACGGCGCAAACAGACGATACCGACACCGTCGATACCCTGACCGCCTGCCTGCCGCGAGTGCTCTCGGAGCTGAGCCCGGAAGACCGTGAAGCCATCACCCTGTGCGACCTGCAAGGCATGGCACAAGCCGACTTTGCCCGCGCCACGGGTTTGAGCCTGAGCGCTGCCAAGTCACGCGTGCAGCGCGCCCGGGTCCGGCTGCGCGCACACATGAGCCAGGCTTGCCAGGTGCAAATGGATGCGGGCGGACGGGTGAGCGACTTTGTGCCGCGTGCTTTGGTCGAATAGGTTTGATTGCCCAACAGCTCAGCGACGGGCGAAGGGATCAACCCATTAGCGTCATCACCACCGAGCGGTTTCACAAACCACTGAATCAGTTCTTATTGATTACAAAACCAATAGATTCAGCCCTATTCAGTACCACTATGCCCAAAGTCATGCTTAAAGCCAAACCCAAAGCAATGACTATTGTTTGCTCGGATGACGAATTGCTGGGCAACGACGAGGGCATTCACTGGTCACAATATTTCGGTTGTCGGCTTGCTGACGGGACGGCCATCCATTGATGGCTAAAAACGCATTGGTCTAAGTCACGGCGCTGCACCTGCGCCAGCATGGCCATTGTCCACGTGTAATAACGCAAAAATTATCCAGTTCCCTGCGTCTTTTTGCCCGCTCTGCCGTCTCCAACGGCATGAACACCCTGACCGCCTCCCGCACATCCTGGCCCACGCGCCAACCTATCCTGTTTCTGATACTGGCTGCCTTGGCCTGGCTGGCGCTTTACAACACACTCATCCCGGCCTCTGAAGCACTGGTGGCAGCACTGCCGGTAGACCGCGCCAGCCACCTTGGTGGTGCGCTGCAGTTTTTCTTTTATGACACACCCAAGGTATTGCTGCTGCTGACGGCCGTGGTGTTTGTCATGGGCATGGTCAACAGCTACTTCACGCCGGAGCGCACCCGTGCCCTGCTGGCCGGGCGCAGCGAGGGTGCGGCCAACGTGATGGCAGCGAGCCTGGGCATCGTGACCCCGTTTTGCTCCTGTTCGGCGGTGCCGCTGTTCATTGGTTTTGTACAGGCGGGTGTGCCGCTGGGGGTGACGTTTTCGTTCCTGATCTCGGCGCCGATGGTCAACGAGGTGGCGCTGACGCTGCTGTTTGGCATGTTTGGCTGGAAAGTGGCGCTGCTTTACCTGGGCCTGGGTTTGACTGTGGCCATCGTCGCGGGCTGGGTCATTGGCCGCCTCAAAATGGAAGCGCATCTGGAAGACTGGGTGCGCGACATGCCAAAGATGTCAGCCGATTTTGAAGCCACGGGCATGATGCTGGGCGAGCGTATCGAGGGCGGTTTTCAGGCCGTGCGGGAAATTGTCGGCAAGGTCTGGCCCTACATTTTGGTCGGCATTGCGCTGGGTGGGCTGATCCACGGCTATGTGCCCGAGGACTTCATGGCCAGCTTCATGGGCAAGGAAGCCTGGTGGAGCGTGCCACTGGCGGTGGTGATGGGTGTGCCGATGTACACCAACGCCGCTGGCGTGATCCCGATCGTGCAGGCCCTGCTGGCCAAGGGCGCCGCTTTAGGCACGGTGCTGGCCTTCATGATGAGCGTGATTGCCCTGTCCTTGCCCGAGATGATCATTTTGCGCAAGGTACTGAAAGTACGGTTGATCGCCACTTTTGTCGCAGTCGTCGCCAGCGGCATCCTGCTGGTCGGCTTTGTCTTTAACGCCGTGTTATGACACAAGGCGATCCCGCCTCACCCCCGATTTATTCACATCAACCTCAAGGAACTCACATGGACATCAAAGTACTCGGCACCGGTTGTGCCAACTGCAAGACCACCATTGCGCTGATCGACCAAATAGCCCGGGCCAAGGGGGTTGCCGTTACCCTGACCAAGGTCGAAGAATTGCGCGACATCATGGGTTATGGCGTGATAAGCACACCCGGCGTGGTCATTAATGGCAAGGTGGTGCACGCCGGGGGGGTGCCCAGCCGCGACAAGATCGAACAATGGCTGGCCGCGTGAACCGCGCTGACTTTCTGACGGCCTTTGACCCTGCACCTTTGCTGAGGTGAAAGCCGCGCCATGCCAAAAGAATCTTTGCCACCTGTCCGTTTTTCAAACGGCAAACCAACGCCCTGGTGGCGTAACCCAGCCAGCGTATCGCTCTGGGTGACCGCTGTGGCGGCCATCGTGCTGGGCGGCTGGGTTTATCAAGCGCAAAGCCCACCGACGCCATCCAACGCGCATGGGCAAGCGGGTGAAGTTGGGCCTGATGCCGTTCAATTGGTGCTGCAAGCTGGCAAACCGACTATTGTTGAATTTGGCGCCAACAACTGCGTGAGCTGCCGCGAGATGAAGCCCATTTTGTACGCGCTCGCACAAGACCCGCGCATTGCCGTGGCCGATGTGGACATCCTGAAGGAGCGCGCCTACATCAGCAAGTACCAGATTCACCTGATGCCCACGCAGGTGTTCTACAACGCCCAGGGTGTTGAGACCGGGCGCCACATGGGCAAGATCAGCGCCGAAGACATTCTGACGCAGCTTGGCATGGCACAACCCGGCGCTGTATCAAGCTCTGTCACACCGAAGGCAGCGCTGTGACCGGGTTGGAGGGCCTGGCTGCCGCATTTGCTGGCGGGGTGCTGACGTCAGCCTCACCCTGTGTGCTGGCGGCCGTGCCGGTGGCAGTGGGTTTTGTCGGTGGCCATGCCAACAGCCCACGCCGCGCCTGGACACTGTCGCTGGCCTTTGTAGCGGGCATGAACATCGCCCTGCTGATGATGGGTCTGGCGGCAGCTCGGCTGGGTCTGATGATGGGCACCCTGCCCGGTCCATGGCTGGTGGTGGCGGGTGGGGTGGTGATGGGCCTGGCGGCGTGGCTCTGGCACGCGTGTAGTTCTTGCAGCATTGGCTTGCCCAGTGCCTGGCAAAAGTACCTGGCGCGCTCGGGGCTCTGGGGTGCAGTGATGCTGGGCGCCTTGATTGGCACGGTGATGAGCCCCTGCGCCACACCGGCGCTGGGTGCGGCGCTCGCCATTGCCAGTTCGGGTGCCGCATTGGGCGCTTCGATGGCGTGGGGTGCGACGCTGCTGCTGGCCTATGGCATTGGACACAGCGCCTTGTTGCTGCTGGCCGGTGCCATGCCATCTGCGGCCAGCGCACTCATCATCCATTTTTCACGCTGGGACGCATGGCTACCGGGCAGGCGCACGTTTGCGGCTGTGATGCTACTGGCAGGCCTGTGGTGGGTGACACAGGGGCTGGGCATGAACCTGGCCCTTGCTTGAAGTTGCTCAGGATTCGAGTGTATCGAACACCGGCTCGGCATGGTCAATGGTCCTGGTCGCCAACACCAGATATCATCAATCGGCAAGCCCTGTGGCAGAGCGTTTCAAACCTCGATCCTGACGGGTTGATCCATTTCCCGGATCCTGGCAGCCAGACAGCCAGCCAGGGTCGAGTGGGCAGCTTCATCAAGGTGCACCCCGTCATCCGCCATCGACTGCAAGGTATCAACTAACCTGGCCAATCCTCGGGCCGTCGACCCTGTTTGGTCGCGGTGGCGCCTCTTCATGTCGTTGCCCCGAGCATCAGAATCAGCATGTCCACCGTCATCGCCGCCGGTTTCCTGTTCGCGCGCTACACCCAACAACGCGCCTCCATTCCTGCCTAAAACCCGTTTTTTGAAATAGCACCTTGCCCGCAAGCCAATAGATTCGCGCTTCTCCTGCGGCTGTACGAATTAGATCGCCTATTGGCGCGCCTTCCCGTGATGCTCTGCTTTTTGAATGAACTCTTTCAGGTAAATCTCAAACTGTTCTGCGGGTAGCGGTTTGCTGAATAAATAGCCTTGGATTTCATGGCAGCCGTGCGTGCGCAGGAAGTCGAGTTGGCCTTCTGTTTCCACGCCTTCCGCGATGGTTTTCAGGCCGAGGCCGTCGGCCATGTTGATGATGGCGATGACGATGGCTTTGTCGTCGGGGTCGTCGGAGATGTCACGCACAAAGGATTGGTCTATTTTTAATTTGTTAACCTTGAACCGCTTCAGATAGCTGAGCGAGGAATAACCCGTGCCGAAATCGTCGATAGAAATACGCACGCCGCGTGCGTGCAGTTGGTCCATCACGGCGATGGCTTCTTGCGGGCTGGACATGGCGACGGCTTCGGTCAGTTCCAGTTCCAGATACTGGTGGGGCAGGTTCACTTCGTCCAGGATGCTGCTGACCAGTTCGGGCAGGTTGGGATGGCGGAATTGCGCGGCGGAGAGGTTGACGGCCATCATCATGGGCTGCAGACCTTGGTCGATCCACATTTTGAGTTGTTTCACCGCCGTGCGCATCACCCATTCGCCGATTTGGTTGATCTGGCCGCTTTCTTCGGCCAGCGGGATAAATTCGGCGGGGGAGATCATGCCCAGTTCGGGATGTTGCCAGCGCAGCAGTGCTTCACAGCCGAGGACGCAGTTTTGCTGCAAATCAATTTGTGGCTGGTAATGCAAATGGAGTTGCTCGCGCACCAGCGCATGGCGCAGCGCGTTGCTCAGGATGAGGGTGCGCCGGGCGTTGCTCTGCATCTGCGGGGTGAAGAAACGGAAATCGTTGCGGCTGCCTTGTTTGACACGGTACATGGCGGTATCTGCGTTTTTCAGCAGAACTTCAAAGTCTTCGCCGTCGTTGGGGTAAATGGCGATGCCAATGGACGGGGTGATGGACAACTCCTGTCCTTCGATCAGGTAGGGTTGGGATACAACCTCGATCAAAGTGCTGCACAAACGGGCTGCACCTTCTTCGTTTACGCCGGGCACGATCAGGATGAACTCGTCGCCGCCCTGGCGCGACACGGTGTCTTCTTCGTGGATGGCCGCGCGCAGGCACTTGGAAACTTCCAACAACAACTGGTCGCCGAAGGAGTAGCCCAAGGTGTCGTTGATATTCTTGAAATGGTCCAGGTCGAGATACATCAAGGCCAGTTGTTTGCCACCACGCAGGCTCTGGCCGACGGCATGCTGAAACCGCTCCATCAACTCGGCGCGATTGGGCAGGCCCGTGAGCTGGTCGAAATTGGACAAGAAGCGAATGCGTTCTTCGGCTTTCTTCCGTTCGTTGATGTTGCGTGCAACGCCAAGAATTTCGACGCGCCCCGAGCGTTCGTTCAAATGAAAATCGCTGACAATTTCAGTCCACACCCGGCTGTTGTCTTTGCAGGTCAGTTCGACTTCTTCGATGTGGAATTGCTCGATATATTTTTGACCCGTGCGGAATTTTTCCAGATTCTTACAGTACAGGACTTTTAGATCGGCGGCTTTTTCGGCGGGGATATAAGCGTCGATGGGGTGGGACATGACATCTTCCGGCGTAAACCCGTTGAGCTTGAAGATGGACGGGCTGACGTACAGGAAACGCAAGGTATCCGCGTCCACTGCCCAGATCACGTCGTTGATGCTTTCGGTCAGCACCCGGTATTTTTCGCGGCTTTCCTGCAATTCCAGATTCGCTTCACGCAACGAGACCGTGCGCTGTTCGACCTGTTGCTCGAAGTAACGGTGCAGCAGGCTGAGTTCGAGGTGCGTGTGGACACGGGCGCGCACTTCGTCGATATCGAACGGCTTGGTGATGTAATCCGCCGCGCCGATGGAAAAGGCTTTGACCTTGTCCACGATGTTATCCACCACGCTCACAAAAATAATCGGGATGCGGTTGCCTTCGGGGGAAGCCTTGATGCGGCGACACACTTCGTAACCGTCCATCTCCGGCATCATGATGTCCAGCAAAATCAAATCCGGCGGGGAAGTGCCCTGCACCAGATCAATGGCTTTTTGCCCGTTGTTGGCGACGATGATGCGGTATTGGTCGGTCAGCACACTGATGAGTTCGTGGATGTTTTCCGGCACATCGTCCACCACCAGAATGCAGGGCGCGGCGCTTTGTTTGCCGCCAATCTGCGCCGTGGGCAGGCTGGGTTTTCTGCGGTAACGGTGTAGTTCGAGCTGGGTCAGCACACGCAATTTGAGCAAATCGGGGTTGACCGGTTTGGTGATGTAATCGGCCGCGCCCATTTTCAAACCCTTGGCTTCATCCGACAGTTCCGACAAAGCGGTGACGAAAATGACCGGAATCTCCGCCGTGACCGGTTCGGCTTTGAGTTGGTGCAACACCTGGTAACCGTCCATGCCCGGCATCTTGATGTCGAGCAAAATCAGGTCGGGATGCGGCGCGCGCGCGGCCAGCCCCAGCGCCTTTTCGCCGCTGGTGGCCGCGATGACAGCATATTTGTCGCGCAGGATATTCATCATCACGTGCAGGTTCTCGTTGACATCGTCAACGATGAGAATTTTGGGTTTATTGCTGTTTTCTTCCATTTTGGGCCTCCCCGGTTACACAGTCCTACCCAGGCGCTCGCGTAATTGTCTGATTTTTTCCTGGGCTTCGTCGATCTCGAATTTATCTATGGTCGCCGCGATGGAGGTTATTTCCTGCGCAGTATCTTTTTCCAGCGAGCTGGAACACAACTCGGTCAGCAGCAAATCTGCCGCGCCCAGATCGTTTTCGATCAGAGCGGACAGGGCGGCCAGCTTGGCTTGCAACTCGTCTCGCCCCAGCGCTGCCGTCTTTCTCGGTACGGGTGTTTCTGCACCGGTCAAGCCGTCGATCTCCGACATGGCCTGTTGCAGCAAACCGCGCAAGCACTCGAATTGCGCCGCTTCCGGCACCTGGTTTTGCTTGAGCAAATTATCGGCTTCGGTCACCAGCTCAAACAAGGCGTTCGCGCCCAGATTGCCGCACACGCCTTTCAGCGCGTGGCAATAGTCCTCGGCTGCCGCAATGCTTTTTTCCCGCAGCAGACGCTGCAAATCGTCCACGGCAGCCGGATAGTGTTCGCGAAAACGGTGCAGTTGTTTGCGGTAAGCCTCGGGCTTGCCGCCGATGCGGCGTATGCCTTGCTGCGTATCGAAGCTGCGCATCGCCAGCAGGTCGGCGGGTATGGCGGCAGACGATGGTGGCGTATCCGCCGCCGCTTTGGCCTGCTGCGTGTTGCCCGGCTTCAGCCATTTTGCCAGCGTCGCCACCAGCCGTTCCGGCGCAACCGGTTTGGTGATGTGGTCGTTCATCCCGGCTTGCTGGCTGCGCTCGGCATCGTGCGCCATGGCCAGCGCCGTCATGGCGATGATAGGCAGCGTGGCATAACGTCCGCCCAGCGCGCGGATGCGGCGGGCGGCTTCCAGCCCGTCCATCACCGGCATCTGAATATCCATCAGCACGGCATCGTAAACACGGCGTTGCACCATGGCCACCGCTTCTTCGCCGTTCACCGCTTCGTCCACTCCAACGTTCATGCTGTGCAGCAGCTCGGTGGCGAACTCGCGGTTGATCTCGTTATCTTCCACCAGTAACAAATGCGAGCCGGAAAAATCAGCCGCATCCTTCGCTGTTTTTTCTGTGTGATCCTGTTTGCCGCCCAATACCTTGCCGCGCCCCAGCACGGACAAAATGGTGTCGAGCAGAGTGGAAGGCGAAACCGGTTTGAACAGCATGCCGTTCACGCCCAACTGCTCGGCCTGCTTGGTGACTTCCTCGCGCCCATAAGCGGTAACCATCACGATCTTGGGCTGGTGCGGGATGGCGATGTCGGCGTGGATGCGGCGTATCACTTCGATCCCGTTCATGCCGGGCATGCGCCAATCCAATAGCACCAGATCGAACGGTTTGTCGGTCGCGGTTTCCAGCAGATTGAGGGCGGCCATGCCGTCGGCGGCCACGCTGACTTCGAGGTGGAAGAAACGCAACATCTCGCCCAAAATTTCGCGCGAAACTTCGTTGTCGTCCACCACCAGCACGCGGATACCTTCGAGCAGCGGCCCCGCCTGTTGCAGCAGTTCGCGCCGGTGCGCTTGCGCTTGCTGCGCGATTTTGAGTTTTACCGTGCAGCAAACGGTGGTGCCTTTGCCTGGTTGCGAATCTTCGATCCAGATACGTCCGCCCATCAGCTCGACCAAGTGTTTGCAAATTGCCAACCCCAGCCCGGTGCCGCCGAAACGGCGCGTCGTGCTTTGGTCGGCCTGAGTGAATTTTTGGAACAATTTGTTTTGAATTTCCGGCGACATGCCGATGCCGGTGTCGCTCACGGAAATTTGTAATGTCAGTTCGCTTTCGTTTGCCTCCAAACTCTGGAACGCCAGCACCACTTCGCCTTCGTCGGTGAATTTGATCGCGTTGCTGCACAGGTTCAACAGCACCTGACCCAGCCGCAAAGAATCGCCGATCAGCGCGTAAGGGATGCCCACGTCGTAGCGGATCAGAAACTCAATGCCTTTTTGTTCGGCCTGAAAGCCGATGGTGTCTTTGAGTTGTTCGAGCACGGAGTCCAGTCCGAATTCGGCATTTTCGATTTCCAGCTTGCCCGCTTCGACTTTGGAAAAATCCAAAATGTCGTTGATGATGCCCAGCAGCGAAAGGGCTGCGCCTTGCGCTTTGCTCAGGTAGTTGTGCTGGTTGGGCGGCATTTCGTTCTTGAGCGCCAGATACAACATGCCGAGAATGGCGTTCATCGGCGTGCGGATTTCGTGGCTCATGTTGGCGAGGAATTCGGCTTTGGCTGCGGTTGCCGCTTCTGCTACCGCACGTGCCTGCTGCGCTTCTCGTTCGGCAGTCTTGAGCGGCGTGATGTCCACGATCAGACCGACCAGCCCGCCCGGCGTGCCGTCGAAATTGACAAAGCCTGTCACCGAATACAGCGTGTCATGCGTCTTGCCATCGGCGAAGATCATGGGTAATTCGCGCGATCTGCTTTCGGCATTCGCGATCACCGCCTCGTCTTCTGTCTGATAGGCAATCCGATCCTGCTCCGGCAGGAATTCAAGATCGAGCACGCGCTTGCCAATGAAGTCTTCGCGGCGGATGCCGAACACTTGCTCGTAGGCCACGTTGCAGCCAAAGAAACGGCTATCGCTCCCCTTGTAAAAGATTGGGTTGGGGATGGTGTCGATCAGCGCCTGCATCAGCGTGATCTGACGCTCGATCTCCCGCTGCATTCTGCGCGTTTCGGTGACGTCTTCCATCACGCTAACCACGCCTTTTCCGGGATCGGCCAGGTCGATGGCGTATGCCGTCATGTGTACCCAGAAGCGTTTGCCGTTATTGTTCAGCATTTCCATTTCGCGCTCGTGGGTTTCACCGCGTTCCACTTGCGGGTACAACTCATGTCCTTCGGCGATATAGGCTTCGTCGTCGATGTACCAGAGCCGGGTTGACTGGCCGTTCTGCGCACCATGGTCATAGCCGAACATTTCGTCCATGCGCTGGTTGCAGCGCTGGATGATCCGATCCTTGATCAGCACAACTCCCACTCGTGCCGAATCGAAGATCGCCTGCAACTCGGCGGTGCGATCCGCGACCAGATGTTCCAGGTTTGCGCGTTCCCGTTCCAATTCCTCAGTCGTTCCAAGCAGTGCCCGGGTGCGCTGCGCCACCTGCCAGCGCAACAGCAGGTTGACTCCCAGCAGTAGCAGCAGCGTGATGCCGCCGCCGGCCAGCGACCAAACTGCCCAGCGCGGTAGCAGCACTTCCTGCGAGGTAGCCATGGCACGGTGCAGGGCGGCAAAATAGGCCGAGTCAGAGTCGTGCCGCCAATCACCCAGATGTTGGTCTATCCGCGTCAACAGTTCGCCGTTGCGGCCTTTGGCAGTAGCGAAATACAAGTTGGTCGGCAGGAATACGATGGGGGATTCATGCAGCTTGTACCGGGCTCCATTGTGCGCGGCAAAGAAACTATTGGTCACCACCGCATCCGCATCGCCCGCCTCCACGGCGGCATATCCTTCGTCCAGCGACTTCACCGATACCGGCACGTAGTGGTAGTTGCCGCTCGCCATCAGTTGCGCAAAAAATGCTTGCTGAATGCCACCCTGCAATATGGCGACACGTTTGCCGGTCAGATCGTCGAGGGAATAGACCTTGAATCGCGGGTGGCTGTAAATCTGCGACCAACTGCTGGCCACCGATACACCGTGAAAATCGAAACGTAGCGCGCGTTCGGTTGAGAAGGCGACATCGGGCATTAGATCGAGTTCGCCACGCTCCGTGCGGTTGAGGCAGTCCGACCACTCGCACGGGATATAGCGTAGCGTCCAATGCTCGATACGCGCCATTTCATCGAGCAGTTCGACGAACAATCCGGCCGGTCGGCCATTCGAATTGGAATATATCTTCGGTGCATTCTCGTAGAGGCCGACCGTGATCGTCCGCTGTTCGCCTAGGTCATTGTGGTCGCCGATCCAATACCAAACTCCCGCCAGCCCAAGCAAGATGATCGTGGATAGCAGCAAGAGTTTGCGAGGCAACTGTTTCATGATGGCTGGCCTTTGTGGCCTTTGCAATGGGAACCGGGCGGCATGTTCTCACTATAACGTCAACTTGTAATTCAAATGAGTTGCACGCGCACTTTGAAATCCGCCATATCACGCTACAGCTCGACACATCGGCCTGCGCCCAGTGGTTGGAGGGTGAGGCTTTTTGTCGATGGTTTCGCGGCGCACCGATGCTGTTTTGCACCGCCGGGCTGCAGTTCGTCGCAAACCCACTGCGCCACGGCGGCTTGCGCCCTAAAGTTGGCCCCATTCAACAGGAGTAGTGGAATGGTTCATTTGTCTTTCACCCGGCGCCTACGTCACCTGCTGCTGGCCGCCACCGTGGCTTGGGCCAGCCATGCCATGGCCACCACGCCTGCGCAGTTTGACGGCGCATTGGCCCAGTTTCAGCAAGCCCGAACCGGTGACGCGGCGGCCATCGGCTCATCTGCCCAGGCGTTTGCTGCCTTGCTCAAAGCCGAGCCTATCAACCCGGTGCTGATGGCGTATGCCGGAGCCAGCACCGCCATGCAAGCCACTACCACCTGGCTGCCCTGGTCCAAAATGGCTTATGCCGAAGACGGCCTGGCCTTGCTGGACAAGGCGCTGACTCTCCTCACCCCGGCGCACAACGCTCCCCTGCTGCGCGGCCTGCCCGCCACGCTGGAGGTGCGTTTGGTGGCCGTCAACACCTTTTTGGCGGTGCCCGGTTTCATGAACCGGGGCGCACGGGCTGCCAAACTGCTCGACGAGATGTTGGCCAGCCCCTTGCTGGCAAGCGCCCCACTCGGATTCAGGGGTGAGGTGTGGCTGACGGCCGCCCACCTGGCCACCCAGGAACACCGCTTGCAAGATGCCCGCAAGTACCTGGGTGAAGTCATCAAGGCCAATGCCCCGCAGGCTGAGGCTGCCCGCGCTCAACTCAAGGCTATTCCCTCATGAGTGCCAACTCTACTTCTGTCATTGAATTACACGGGGTGCACAAAACCTACCGCCTGGGAAAACACGTGATCCCGGCCCTGCAAGGGGTGGACTTGCGTGTGCAGCACGGTGAGCTGCTGGCACTCACTGGCCCCTCGGGCAGCGGCAAAAGCACCATCCTGAACCTGTGCGGACTGATTGACACACCCGATGTGGGCGACATCGTGCTCGGTGGCCAGCATGTCAATGGCCTGAACGAGGTGCAACGCACACTCTTGCGACGTGATGCGCTGGGCTTTGTGTTCCAGAACTTCAACCTGGTACCGGTGATGACCGTGGCCGAGAACGTGGACTACCCACTGTTCATCGCCGGAGTGAGTGCGCCCGAGCGGCGTGCGCGAGTCGCCGCCCAACTGAAAGCCGTGGGCCTGCAAGACCACGCCCAGCACCGGCCCGATGCCTTGTCCGGCGGGCAGCGCCAGCGGGTGGCCATTGCCCGCGCCCTGGTCAAGCGGCCCAAGCTGGTGATTGCCGACGAGCCCACCGCCAGCCTGGACTCCCACACCGCCGATCAGGTGCTGGACCTGATGCGTGAATGCTGCCACGCCGAGGGCGCGGCCTTTGTCATTGCCACGCACGACAGCCGCTTAACCCGCCGCTGCGACCGCGTGCTGGCCTTGCTGGATGGAAGTTTGATATGAATTGCATAGCTGTTTGCGCGTGTATTGATTGGGCTAGAGCCCAAAGACATATCAAAACGAGGAAATTGTCATGAACTTCATGTGGTTGAAATTTGCCGTGCAAAACACTTTGCGCAACCGCCGCCGCTCTGCGGTAACGGCCTCCATTGCCGCCCTGGGCACGGCCGGCATTCTGCTGGGCGGGGGCTTTGCGCTGTACACCTACGAATCTCTGGCCGAAGCCGCTGCGCGTGACACCGGCCACCTGGTGCTGGGCCAGCCTGCCCAGTTCACCCAAGACGAAGAAACCCCGCTGCAACACGGGATCGACAACGCCACCGAACTGCGCCAGCAGTTGCTGGCCGACCCGAATGTGCGCAGCGTGTTGCCCAAGATCGAGTTCAGCGGCCTGATCAGCAATGGCGACAAATCCGTCGTCATGGTCGGCCTGGGCGTCGAGCCCGACAGTGAATTTGCCATCAAAGGCCCGTTCATGACCGTCAAAGCCGGTCAGGTGCTGGCCAGCGGATCGACCGAACCCGAAGTGATGCTGGGCGACGTGCTGGCCCGCAACCTGAAAGCCCAACCCGACAGCAGCCTGACCCTGCTGGCCAGCACCACCGATGGCGCACTCAACGCCATGGACGTGCGGGTCAAAGGCATCTTCTCCATCGGCATCCCGGAGATCGACAAACGCCTGATCTACGCCGACATTGCCACCACCCAGCGCCTCTTGAACACGCAAAAAGTCAGCACCCTGGGCGTGTACCTGAACCGCATGGCCCAGACCCAGCCGATGCAGGCCCAGTTCGCCAAGGCTCACCCCAGTCTGACGGTGCAAACCTGGGAAGACCAGGCCCTGTTCTACAAGGCGGTGCGCAACCTGTACAACCGCATTTTTGGGGCGCTGGGCATGATCATTGCAGTGATTGTGGTGTTTGTGGTCACCAACGCCATGTCCATGGCCATCATTGAGCGCACCCGTGAAATTGGCACCTTGCGCGCCCTGGGCACGCTGCCCGGCCAGATGCTGCGCACCTTGTCGCTCGAAGGCATGGTGCTGGGTGGTGTGGGCGCATTGGTGGGCGCATTGATCGCCCTGGCTGGGTCAGCGTTCTTGCTGGTGGTACCCATCGACATGCCGCCACCGCCAGGCCGCTCGGTGGGCTACCCGCTGAATGTGACGGTAGACCCGATGATGTTCCTGGTCACCATCCTCACCATGGTGCTGTTGACCATGGCCGCCTCGGCCTGGGTCGCCCGCAAGACCGTGAACATGGCGGTGGTGGATGCGCTGGCGCATACCTGAGCGTCAATGATTGCTATAAATTATATAGCTGTTTTCGCTTGTAATACAAGGGCTACAGGCCAAAAACATCTAAATATTCAAAAGGCTCTATATGAAACTGATACCTTGCTTTCTCTTGACCCTGCTCACCGCCCAGGCATTTGCCCAGGACGTGACCAGCGTCCTCAAAGCCACCGACAAATTCCGCATGACCGCCGAGAACTTGCAGGTCGACACCCTGATCAACGTGACAAATGCCGATGGCACACCCGACAAAGAGCGTCGTTACACCGTGTTCGCCCAAGCCGGCCGCCAGTCTCTGGTGGTGATGCAAAGCCCGGCCGAAAAAGGCCAAAAGGTGCTGATGCTGGGCGACGACTTCTGGCTCTTGATGCCCGGCAGCCAACGCCCGCTACGCATCACCCCCATGCAAAAGCTGCTGGGTGATGCCTCCACCGGCGATGTCGCCACCATGAGCTGGGCCAACGACTACGCGGGCAAACTGGTGGGCGAGGAACCCTGTGATGCGGCTGCCAAACAGGCCTGCCTGCACCTGAGCCTGAACGCCACCCGCAAGGGCGTGACCTACCAGCGCATCGAGTTGTGGGTCGGTAAAACCCGCTTTGAACCGGTGCGGGCTGACTTGTACGTGCTGTCCGACAAACTGGCCAAACAGGCCATGTTTGTGATGGACAAGCCCACCGCCCCCACCATGGTGCTTGAAATGGTGCTGGCCGATCAAGTCAGTAACCATAAGGTGACGCATGTGCGCTACCTCAACCGCAAAGCGCGTCAGGTGCCACCCGAGTGGCTCAACCCGATGTTTCTGGTGCGCAACCCGCCGCTGGAGTAAGCCATGGCCGCACAGCGATTCACCATGCTGCTGCTGGCTGCGTGCGCCGCAGCCCAGGCGCAAGACGCTGAGCCGCAGCTCAGTGGTCAAGTACGGGCGCAGTGGGATGGTGTTCACGCCAACACCGCTGGCCCGTTGGCCGCAGCCCATACCTTGCAAGCAGGCATGGCCACTTTGCCCGTGAACGGCGTCATGCTAGAGACAGAATTACGCGCCAGTGGCAAAGGCATCACCAGTGTGCTGACCTTGCAGCAGCAGCGTCTGGACGACAACGCCATCAACAGCCGCGCCTGGGTCAACGAGCTGTTTGCCTCGCACGATGCCGGGGCCTGGCAGTTCAGCGCGGGCAAAAAGATTGTGAGCTGGGACGTGGGCTACGGCTACCGCCCCAACGACATGGTGCAGCAGGAAACCCGCCGCACGCTGGTCAGCAGCACGCCCGAGGGCCGCCCCATGCTGCTGGCCGAGCACTTTGATGCCGACACCGCCTGGTCTTTGGTGGCGGTCAACCCCAGCGCATCCATGAACGCGCGGGATGCACAAGAGCCCGCCTTGGCCGCACGGCTGTACCAGCGCTTTGGCGCGGCAGATGCCTACGGCTTTGCCCGCCTGGGCGCACGCACCGGAGCCAGCGCGGGCGCGGCGCTGGCCTGGGTGGCCACTGAGGCGCTGGAGCTGCACAGCTCAGTGCGGTTTTCAAAACACATCGACAGCCAGTCGATGGACCCCAATACCATCGCTCTGGTGGCCCAAAACCCCTGGCAACCGAGCACGGCGCAGAACGTGACCCAATGGCTGATCGGTGGCACCTGGACAAGCCCAAGCCAGCTCAGCCTGCTGACTGAGGTCTGGTGGGACGGCAGCGCCCCCAGTGATGCACAGTGGAACAACTGGTCGCAGCGCAATCACCAGCTCAGTGCCCTGGCAGCTTTGGGCGCACCGGCAGCCGCCGTGGCGGGCAACCTGGCCTGGCAGGCGCAAAGCCTGGGGTTGTCACAAAACCTGCGCCGAAGCAATGTGTTTGTGCGCCTGAGCTGGCAAAAAGATCCTTGGAAACCCTCGCTGGATCTGCTCTACACCCCCGCCGATCAGGGCCGGGTCGTCACGGCTGCACTGACTTGGCAGGGTGACCGAATGCAGGTGCAGGGTGGTGTGCGGGTGGTCGGCGGCCCGGCAGCGGCGGTGCTGGCGCAACTGCCTGCTAAACAATTGGCTTATGTGGCGCTGACTTGGACGTTTTGAGCCTGACCAACTGGTGGCGACTACATCGCCCTGAACAAATAAGCATACAAGCGGCTCACCGCCAGCCGCTCGGGTCGGCTGTGTAATTGCAGCCAGAGCTTGCCGACCTCGTCGCGGGTCACGTGGTTGATGCAACGGGTGTTGACCACCGTGCTGCGGTGGATTTGCCAGAAGGTGTTGGCATCGAGCTGGGGCAGCAGCTCTTTTAGAGGGGTGCGGATCAGCACTTCGCGCTCTGCGGTGAGCACCCGCACGTATTTGTCGGCCGCTTCAAAGTACACCACGTCGGACACCGGCAGCAGGTGGATGGTGCTGCCCAAGCTGGCCTGAATGTACTGGAGCGGGGCTGGCGCTGCCCGGCCTGAGCCCGTGGCGGCCAGCAGATGCCGAAGTTGCGCCAGGGTGGTCTCCAGTGGCTGGGTGTCGGGCGTTTGATTTGCTATTGTATTTATAGCTTTTTGCGCTTGTGCGGCAATTGCTAATTGCACTTTTGCCACTGTTTTTTTTAAACGCTCGGGCTGCACCGGCTTGAGCAGATAGTCCACCGCCTGGGCATCAAAGGCCTGCACGGCGTATTGGTCGTAGGCGGTGACAAATACCAAGGTTGGAAAGGCTGGGTTTGTGGCTGCGGTAGGCCAGGCATCCATCAGCTCGGCGGCGGCCTCCAGACCACTCAAGCCAGGCATACGGATGTCCAGAAACAGCACGTCGGGTTGCAGCGCCAGGGCTTGCGCTACGGCAGACCGGCCGTCGCCCACGCTGGCCAGAATACGCAGCTCGGGCCAGGCCTGCGCCAGCTCGCTGCGCAGGGCAGCCGCCAGCAAGGGCTCGTCTTCAGCGATCACTGCGGTGGGGGTATTGGGCAGGTTCATGATTTTTTATAAGGAAATGTCACTCTAACCCTTGTATTTCCTGCGCAAGCAGCTATAAATTCAAGAGTTCCCAATGGGCCGTACAGGGTGCTCAGTCGGTCGCGCACCTGGGCCAGGCCAAAGCCTGCCGGGCACTCAGCTTCCGGCAGGCCCACACCGGTGTCGTGCACTTCCAATACCAGATTGGACCCTTCCAGTCGGGCGTTTACGGTGACGCTGCCGCCCTCTATCTTTGACTCCAGTCCGTGCTGGATGGCGTTTTCCACCAGCGGCTGCAGCAACAGGGCCGGCACGGGGGCATTGGCCAGTTCAGGTGGCATCTCCAACACGTAACGCAAGCGTGACCCCATGCGCACAGCCATTAGTTCAAAGTAGTCACGCAGGCGGTCAAACTCGGTTTGCAACGGGTGCAGGGTGGTGCGTGATGAACTCAGTGTGGCGCGAAGGTAGGCCACCATGTGATCAAGCATGTGTTGCGCCTGCTCGGGGTTGTGGGCAATCAGGGCCCGCAGGTTGGCCAGGGTGTTGAACAGCATGTGGGGCTCCAACTGGCTTTGCAGCAGTTTGAGCTGAAATTCGGCGGCCTGGCGCTGAGCGGTTTCTGCTTGGGTCTGGGTGCGGGCCATTTCCTCACGGGCTTTGGCAAGCTGCAGACGGCTGAAGAAAAAATAGGTGATCACGCCACCGGCTGCCAGGCTGACCAGCAAAAAACCAAGTGCTTTCTGGGGTTGTTTGACCCAGTAGTCGTAACCCGAATGGGCCAGCAGCTTGCCTGCCAGCCCGGTGCCTGCCAGATAGCCCATCACCACACACAGCGGCACCAGCCAGAACAGGCGTCGCCACTGGGTGGTGTAGTCGGGAATCAGCTTGTATTGGCCGACATCGATCAGCAGCCAGATGCTCAACCCAATGCACTGTGAATACACCAGGTTGCTGAAAAAGTCATGCTCACCAAAGGCGGTAATGCCCAGGGCAATGGCGGTGTTAAAGGCTGCAGCTTGCAGACCGCGCTGGAATGTGGGGAAGGATCTCATGGCCGCTTGATTGTGCCGTGCCGGGTGCGCGCAGCAAAAAATTTGCGACAAACGACTGCGTACAAGGTGCGAAATGCCAGCACCAGTAGTCAGCAACAACGGTTTCGACTTCTGCCTGGGACCAATCCATACGCACCCCAAAACTACTTTCATTAAATTGCCTGGAGAATAGCCTACAGGCTGGTTTGCACCAGGAATCGGATGATTTGTTGCTTAATGAAAACGAGTGGCCTCAAATCCCAACGCAACGCCGGGCAGCTTACGGGATGGACATGGCGGGTTGCTCAAACTCGGCCAGCCACTGCGCCCAATAGTCAATGCAGGCACGGATTTTTGGCAGGCGGTGGCGCTCTTGCAGCATCACGGCATAGATCGGCACCCGCGGGCTGTCAAAGTATGCGCTCAGCAGCGGCACCAGGGCACCACAGGCCACCAGCGGGCGGGCCAACAAGTCCATCAGTCGTCCAATGCCCACGCCCTGCTGCACCAGGCTCAGCGTCACGGCCGAGTTGTCGGTGCGCGTCTGTCCACTCACTTCAAAAACACCTGCGCTTTTGCGCCCCGGCTCGGGCTTGAGCGGCCAGCGGTTGTGATTGGCGTTGACGCTGCTGGCAATCAGGTGGTGCCGGGCCAACGCGTCCGGGTGTTGGGGCGTGCCGCAGCGCGCCAGGTAACTTGGCGCGGCGTAGAGCGAGCGGCTGTAATCACCGATCTGCCGCGCCACCAGGGTATCGCTGTTGGGCGTGCCGGTGCGGATGGCAATGTCAATGCCGTCACGGGCCATGTCGACCATGCGGTCATCGGCGGCAATGTCAATGTGCAATTGTGGGTGGCACTGGTACAAGCCGTTCAAGCTGGGGGCCAACACCATCTGGGCCAGCAAGGGGCTCACGGCCACCCGCACCCAGCCGCTGGGGCCGCTGAGCTTGCCGGTGAGTTCGCCCGCCAGCTCGTCCTTTGTAGCCAGCAACTGGTGGCCATAATTCAAAAAGGTGTCGCCCTCGTCCGTCAGGCTCAGGCCGTGGGTGCTGCGGTGTAACAGGCGCACTTTGGCCGCCGCCTCCAGCCGGGCCAGTGAACGGGTGACCTGACTGACGGGCACATTGCGCTCCCGCGCAGCCGCCGACAAGCTGCCCAGCTCGGCAATGCGGATGAACAGGGCGATGTCGTCAAGGTTGAGCTGCATGGCTGGATTTTGACTTGGTATTGCAATAAATGCAAAACCAATTTGGTTTTATTGCCATTTCCATGCATTGGCTAAGTCAATACAGTTCAAACCATCGACACCCCACATGGAGTACCCCATGAACAACCCAGCCTTGAATACCGCCACCCAACACCGCCTGCACGACCTGGCCAAAGCAGAAGCTGAGCGCTTACGCCGCCAAGCCATACACGATTTTGCGAACGAGACAGTCGATGAATTCTGGCGCGGGGCCGATGCGATCTGGCAACGTGGTCAGACCACAGCCGAACGCAGTGCCACCCGTTTGCACGCCCGGCTGGCGCGGCGCGCAAGTTAGCGTGTGCTGCGGCCAAGGGCCAGGTTTGCCCGCGTGCTTACGCGGTCGGGCGGCGCAGCGCCAGCAGGGCGGCACCGAAGGAAATAAAAACCGAGCCGACAACGCGGTTAACCCATTTGGCAAAGTTCGGTTTCACCAACAACGACTTGGCACTCCCGGCCACCAGCGCATAACCCAATAGCGTGATGAACGACAAGGCCATGAAGATGCCGGTAAGCACAAAAAATTGCGGCAACAGTGGGGCTGCGGCATTGACAAATTGGGGAAACAAGGCAGTGAAGAACAGAATCGGTTTGGGATTGGTTGCGGCCAGAAGAAAGCCTTCCCGGTACAGCCTGCGTGGGCTTGAACTTGCGCCGCCATCAGAAAGCGCGGACGGCGTGCTCACCACCGAGCTGCGGCCCAGCAAGTGGCGAAGGCCCACATAAAACAGGTAGAGCGCCCCCAGCGTCTTGACGACCCCGAACAAAAGCGCCGAAGACATCAGCAGCACACCCAGCCCGAGCATGGCCGTCGCAGAGAGCACAAAAATCCCCGTGATGTTGCCCAGCGAGGACCAGAGGGTTGCACGCACACCAAATGCCGCGCCATTGCGCAAGGCCAGAAGAATGGCCGGGCCAGGGCTGACGATTGCCAGCCAAGCGACCGCCGTGTAACTCAAAATTGTCTCGATACTCACAAGCGTCTCTCCAGCTAAATGTAGAACCCCACCAGACGATTATCACCGGACAACGATCACCAAGCTGCTGTGGTTACCCGGCCCGCCACCCTGCTGACACCACGCTGTCAGCAGCCCCGCCGCATTATCAAGGCCTCTTTAACTCACAGGAATAACTCCTCATGAAAAACGCCATCAACTGGTTTGAAATCAGCACCTCCGATCTGGACAAGGCCCAGGCTTTTTACGAGGCCGTGCTGGGCCGCACTTTGCGCCGCGAGGCCATGGGGCCATCGCGCTTGGCGGTGTTTCCCTATGACCCGGCCGAAGGTGGCGTGGGTGGTGCGCTGCTGACTGACCCCAGCGCCCCCAAGCCGGGCAGCGGTGGCACGCTGGTGTATCTGGATGCATCCCCCTCGCTGGACGCGGTGCTGGCACGGGTCACACCCGCAGGCGGCCAAGTGGCCCTGCCACGCCATGCTTTGCCACCGGGCATGGGGTTCTATGCCCACATTGTGGACCTGGACGGCAACCGCGTGGGTTTACATGCCCTGAACTGATCCAAGGAGCGGGTCGCCTGTTCTGGCCGCAACCGGCTGGCTCTATCATGCACACTGCCCTACTTCCACACCTTCAGCATGCGCCGCGCCGACCGCCTGTTTCAAATTGTCCAGCTCATCCGTGGGCGGCGTTTGACCACGGCTGCATTTCTGGCGCAGCG
>MESQ01000038.1 GCA_001771065.1 Burkholderiales bacterium RIFOXYD12_FULL_59_19
TCCAGCGGTGTTGCAGCCTGGGATGAGGCGGTGCTGCGAGCCATTGACAAAACCGCTGTCTTGCCGCGCGACACCGATGGCCGGGTACCCTCACCGCTGGAGATCAGTTTCCGGCCCAAAGACTAGCGATCACTCGTAAACAATCTCGGCAGTGCCGGGCGCCGCTTGCGCCCACCAACTGGCCAGCGCGGCGTTGCTCGGGTAAAACCTGGCCTGCTCACCCAACTGCAACTCGGCCCGTGCAGCGCCCTCTTGACCCTGGCAGGTCAGTGCCAGCCGCACCGCCAGACCACGCCACAGGTCGCCCTGCTCGGTCACCTCTTTTTGCACCGGAAAGTCTTTCAGCAAGCGCGCCATGTCGAGCTTGAGGCCCTGCGGACCGGTGCTGGCGCGCACCCGCAGGTACTTGCCAAAACGGCAACGCGCCTGCTCCAGGTCCCAGATCTGCGTCACGGTAAGCTGCATGCCGCCGGAAAAACGGTCGGGCTGCTGCTTACCCATCACAATCACCAGTTCATCGTCCTTGAGCAGGTCTTTGTGCGCGTTGATCAGCGCTTCGTCGGCACGGGTTTCGATCATGCCGCTTTTGTCGTCAAGCTTGAACAGCGCCAGCTTGCCGCGTTGACCGTTGATGACACGAAAGTCGGTGATGATGCCAGCCAGCAACTGCGGCTCGCGGGTGTCAATCAGGTCGGCAATCGGGCGCTTGGCAAACCGGCGCACCTCGGCCACCACCTCGTCAAACAAATGACCGGATAAATAAAAACCAAGGGCCGTTTTTTCATACACCAGTCGCTCTTTCACACCCCAGGGCGTGGCCTGCACCAGCTCGGGTTCCTGGGTGCTGGAGCCGTGCGCGTCGCCATCCATCATGTCAAACAGGCTGCACTGGTTGGCATTGGCCAGCGCTGCGGCACCAAACTCAAACGCCAGGTCAACACTGGCCAGCAGGCTGGCGCGGTTGAGTTCAATGGCGTCAAAAGCCCCGGCCTTGATCAGCGCTTCGACCGTGCGTTTGTTGATACGACTGCGGTCAACCCGGGCACAAAAATCAAACAGGCTGCCAAAAGGCCCCACGGTGTCGCCATGCGGGCCAACGCCCCGACCCTCGCGCGCCGCCACAATGGCCTCAATGGCCTGCTGGCCGCTGCCTTTGACGGCGCTGAGACCGTAACGGATCACCTTGTCTGAAACCGGCTCAAAGCGGCTTTTGCCCCGGTTGACATCGGGTGGCTCAAACGTCAATCCCATCTTGAGCGCATCTTCAAGCAACACCTTGAGCTTGTCGGTGTCGTCCATTTCCACCGTCATGTTGGCGCAAAAAAACTCGGCTGTGTAATGCACCTTGAGCCAGGCCGTGTGGTAGGCCAGCAGGGAGTAAGCGGCCGCGTGCGACTTGTTGAAACCATAGCCGGCAAATTTTTCCATGAGGTCAAACACCTCATCGGCCTTGTCCTGCCCGATGTCGTTCTTTATCGCGCCATCGCGAAAAATCTGGCGATGCCGTGCCATCTCGTCAGCATCTTTCTTGCCCATGGCGCGGCGCAGCATGTCGGCACCGCCCAGCGAGTAGCCGCCCAGGATCTGCGCAGTCTGCATCACCTGCTCCTGGTAGACCATGATGCCGTAGGTCTCGGACAGCATATTGGCCACCAGCGGGTGTGGGTACTCCACCACCTCGCGGCCGTGTTTGCGCGCCACAAAACTCGGGATCAGGTCCATGGGACCCGGCCGGTAAAGGGCGTTGAGCGCAATCAGGTCTTCCAGGCGCGTGGGTTTGGCGTCGCGCAACATGCCCTGCATACCGCGACTTTCAAACTGGAATACAGCCTCGGTCTTGCCGTCCTGGAACAGCTTGTAAACCGCCTTATCATCCAGCGGCAGGTTCTCAAAGGCGAAGTTTTCCTGACCCGGATGGCGCTGTATGATGAATTCGCGCGCGATCTCCAGAATGGTGAGCGTGGCCAGGCCCAAAAAGTCAAACTTGACCAGACCCACCGATTCCACATCATTCTTGTCGTACTGGCTCACCGCCGAGTCACTGCCGGGCTGCTGGTACAGCGGACAAAAGTCGGTGAGTTTGCCCGGTGCAATCAACACACCGCCGGCGTGCATGCCAATGTTGCGCGTCATGCCCTCCAGTTTGCGCGCAAGTTCCAGCAGCGTGCGCACGTCCTCCTCTCGGGCTTCGCGTTCGGCCAAAATCGGCTCTGCCTCAACGGCATACACCAGTTTGTCGTCCTTCTTGCGGTCGGCTGGCGGCAATTGCAGCGTGACCGCCACGCCAGGTTTATTGGGAATCAGCTTGCTGATACCGTCGCAAAAGGTGTAGCTCATGTCCAGCACCCGGCCCACGTCGCGGATCGCGGCACGGGCCGCCATGGTGCCAAAGGTGGCGATCTGGCTAACGGCGTCCTTGCCGTATTTTTCTTTCACATAGTCGATCACGCGGTCACGGTTGCTCTGGCAAAAGTCGATGTCAAAGTCGGGCATCGAAACCCGTTCCGGGTTCAAGAAACGCTCGAACAGCAGGTTGTATTGCAGCGGGTCAAGGTCGGTGATCTTGAGCGCGTAGGCCACCAGTGAACCAGCACCCGAGCCACGTCCCGGCCCCACCGGGCAGCCGTTGTTTTTGGCCCAGTTGATGAAGTCACCCACAATCAAAAAGTAGCCCGGAAAGCCCATTTTGAGGATGGTGTTGAGCTCAAACTCGAGCCGTTCGACATAACGCGGCAACTCTTTTTCGCGCTGCATTACATTGGGGTACAAATGCGCCAGGCGCTCTTTCAGGCCTTCGTGGGAGGCGTAGCGAAAGTAGTCGTCGGCGGCCATGACCATGCCATTGACGGGTGGGATCGGAAAGTCAGGCAATTGCGGCTTGCCCAGCACCAGACTCAGATTACAACGTTTGGCAATCTCAACGCTGTTGACCAGGCTGGAAGGCACATCGGCAAACAAGGCCTGCATCTCCGCCGTCGTTTTAAAGTACTGGTCACGGGTGAAGCGGCGCACTCGGCGCGGGTTGGCCAGCATTTCACCTTCGGCAATACAGACCCGCGCTTCATGCGCCTCAAAATCCTCAGGCGCCTGAAATTGCACCGGGTGTGTGGCCACCACCGGCAAACCCATACGGAACGCCAGCTGCACCGCAGCCGCAACCTGCAGCTCGTCTTCAGGGCGGCCGGCGCGCTGCAGTTCCAGATAAAAGCGGTGCGTGAACACCCCTGCCAACTGCAGCGCGGCGTCCAACGCTCGCGCTTCGTCGCCTTGCAGCAAGGCCTGGCCCACCGGCCCGGCTTGGGCACCCGACAGGCAAATGAGGCCGCCATTCAGCTCCTTGAGCCAGGCCAAGCTGACGCTGGCCTGCGTTTTGCCGCCGTTTTGGGTCCAGGCGCGCGCCAACAGTTCAGACAAATTGAGGTAGCCGGGGTGGTTTTGCACAAGTAGCAACACACGACTAAGCTGCCCGGTTTCCTTGCCCAGGCCTTCCAGCCACACCTCGGCGCCAATCAGGGGCTTAACGCCACGTTTGCGCCCTTCCTTGTAAAACTTGATGGCGCCGAAGAGGTTGCTCAGGTCAGTGATGGCCAAAGCGGGTTGGCCATCCACTGCGGCAGCCTTAACCACCTCGTCAATGCGGGTGGTGCCATCTATGACAGAAAATTCGGTATGCAGGCGTAAGTGAACAAACATGGGTCTTCTAGTATGATGATTCCGCCATAACTGCCCCTCAAGGGGGCGTTTTGCGATTTAAGTTGGATTGTAAGAAGACCCCAAGGCACCTATCTTGAAAATTCTCGTGGTTGATGATCATGCCCTGGTCCGTGAGGGCTTAAGTCTGGTGTTGCAAGGGCTGGTCCCCGATGAGCCCACCGAAGTGCTGCAGGCAGCCACCTGTGAGCGGGCGTTTGAGCTGGCCCATTTCAATGCGGACCTTGATCTGGTGTTGCTCGACTACCGGTTACCCGACATGAATGGCCTGGTGGCACTGGGTATTTTTGGTCAAAGGCATCCCGAGGTGCCGGTGGTTATTTTGTCGGGCTCGGCCAACCCCAGCGTGATGCAGCAGGCCATGGAACGCGGTGCCGCAGGTTTTGTGACCAAGTCGGGCTTAAGCGAGACCCTGCTGATGGCCTTGCGCCAAATTCTGGCTGGCGGCATTTACCACCCGTCCGGTTTTAGCCTGCTGGACGGTGAGCCGGCGCCGGGCACCGACGTCACGCCACCGGTGCTGAGCCGACGCCAGCAGGATGTGCTGCAGCTGCTGATGAAGGGACTGACCAACCGGCAAATTTGTGAACAGTTGTGTTTAGGCACCGAAACCGTCAAGTTTCACGTGAGCAATATTTTGCGGCTTCTGGGTGCCAGCAGCCGCACCCAGGCCGTGCTGGAGGCCAGACGCTGGGGCTACGACCGGTCAACACCGTCGGGCACAGTTTGAGCGCGCATCAGGTGCCGCAATAAATTACGCAATTTGGCCGGCCGCACCGGTTTGTGCAACAGGCTGAGTTGCGCCGTTTGCGCTGCCCGGATCAGCTCAGGATCGGTATCGCCACTGATCAAGCAGGACGGCACCGGATAAGCCAGACGTTGGCGCAATTGGGCAATCACCATGATCCCGTTTGGTGCGTCGCTGAGACAGTAGTCACTGATGAGCAGATTGGGTCGTACCCCCTCCCCCAGTAGCTGGTTGGCACGGGCCAGGCTGCTGGCCTCGGCCACCGTCATGTCCCAACTTTCCAACAAACCAACCAGGGCCTGGCGCACCAGATCATCGTCTTCAATCACCAGTACCGTACAGTGCCGCCAATCCAGGGGTTCGGATGCATCTGCCACAGGCAGCACCGCAGACTGAGCCTGCGGTGCTGCCTGTGGCACAGTCAAGCGAAAGCGTGTGCCCACCCCCTGGTGCGAAACCAGTTGCAAAGGGTGATTGAGCAGTTGACAACTGCGCTGCACAATATTAAGACCCAGACCCATGCCCTGGCTGCGCTGGCGGGCCGGATTGTCAACCTGATAAAACTCCTTGAAGACCGCTTCCTGATGTTCGGGAGCGATGCCCATGCCCGTGTCCCACACCTCAATGGCGACCTGATCAGCGCCACTGATGCGGCGACACGCCACCAATACCCCCCCGGTTTCGGTGTAACGCAGGGCATTGCCCACCAGATTGAGCAAGATCCGGTACAGCAAGGCCGGATCGCTCTTGACCCATACCTGCGACGACCGAAAGCGCAACCGCAAACCTTTGTCCTGGGCCAGTGGCACCAAATCCAGCGCCAGGCGTTCAAACAGATCGGCCAAAGGCAATGACTCCAGCTTGATTTGAATTGCCTTGGCCTCCAGGCGCGAAATATCGAGCAAACCGTCCAGCAAATTTTGCATGGCGAGCACCGAGTCATTCAACTTGTCAATCAGGTGGCGTGTTGTCGCGTCGTGCGACAGTTGGGCTAGGCGGGCAACAAACATGCCCAAGGCATGGACGGGTTGACGCAGATCGTGGCTGGCCGCCGCCAAAAATCTGGATTTGGCGTGTGTGGCCTGTTCGGCCTCTTCCTTTTTTTCGCGCAGGGCGTGTGTGACTGTGGCCACTTGCAGCTCCAGATCCCGTTGTACGTTGGCCAAACGATCGGCCATCTGAAATAGATTTTGCTGTAGATCACGCAGCGGATCGTTCAAATGCGTCTGCGCCTGGACCTGAGCTGCAGCGGCAAAATCGCCATGACCAATACGTTCAATCAAATGCGACACCCGCATCATGGGACGAATCACGCCAGCACTGAGTTTGACCGCCAGCACCGCCCCAAACAACAGCCCAAGGGCACTGATCAGGCCGCCCAGCAACAAGATGTCGCGCTTTTGTGCGTTCAGCGACTGACGCGAAAACTTGAGCACGACCAGACCCAGCGGCGCGGCGCGGCCAGCGTTGCCTTGCCTGGTGTCTTCGTACAAATCATCGAGCTTGAGGTCAGTGGCAAACACGGGTTGCGTCAGCACGTCGTGTAATTCCCGGTCCAGAAATGCCTGCTCTTGCAGCGTGGAAATGGGTGGCAGTGCGCCAGCCTGGACATCTCCGGCGCTGGCCAGCATCTGGCCTTGCTGGTCCAGAATGGCAACCCAGCGCACGTCCGGCTCACGCAGAGCGCCGCGGACCAGGGTTTGTAGCTGAATCCGGTTGGCAGCAAACAGACCGAACTCGCTGATCAGAGCCAACTGGCGTGCCACCGCACGGGTGCGTAACTGGTAGGCTTCGGTGATATCTTCAAAACGGGTCGCCAGAAATACGCTGGACAAGAGCACACTCAGCAGCAACACCGGCAACAGGGCAGCCAGCAACATGCGCAGACGAATATCGGGCGTTTTCATGGCTGCTCCAGGCGTTTGAGCGACAGCTGCAGCTGGCCTGCGTCCAGTGGCAAATTCAGAACTCTGGCGACTTCCAGATTGACGCTGATTTCAAAATCATCAGGCGCCATAGCCTGCTCTGGCAAGGTCCGCTGCGCAAGCACGTCGAGCACCCAGCGGGCGGCCTGGGTGCCGACCTGCGTCGGTGTGCTGTAGATCGCGAGCAAGGCACCCGCGCGCACATAAGCCGGGGAAAAAGCGACCAAGGGAACCTTGTCCCGGATCGAGGTCATGAGGATATTTTGAATGCTACTGCTGTTGAAAACCAGCGGGTCCGCCTGCGCCAGCAACACATCACTGCCGTCAAGGACGGATTGCAAGGCGGCAAACAAATCGCTTTCGACCTTGAGTCGGGCATCCCGCAACACCAGGCCATGGGTGTTGGCCAGAGTGCGCAAGGTATCGGCCCTGTTCCAGGACTCAGGTCCCCACAGGACCGCCACCCGTTTGGCCCGAGGCAAGGCCAAACGAATCAGGACCAGCTGGCGCTGCAA
This sequence comes from Burkholderiales bacterium RIFOXYD12_FULL_59_19, assembly GCA_001771065.1. Lineage (GTDB taxonomy): Bacteria > Pseudomonadota > Gammaproteobacteria > Burkholderiales > Burkholderiaceae_C > Rhodoferax. The sequence goes on from MESQ01000038.1 coordinate 6,900, forward strand.
GGGCTGGTCGAGGTAGATGGCATTAAACTGCGCTGAAGCCTGGCGCCCCGACTGGCGCAACACACGCTCAAAGCCGCTGCCCGGAATCAAGGCACTGAGCACCGACGCACCACGCAGCTGGGCCTTGGCCAGCGCGGCTGCCGCTTGCGTACCCAGCGCCACCCAGACCTTGCCCGTTGGCAGCGCGACTGGCGACACATTGGAAAAATCAGCCAAACTCATAACCTGGATTTCGGAGCGGGCGACGCCATGGCTGGACAAGCCTTTGATCAAGGCCTGGGCGGCATCCAGGTAGGGCGCACTGGCTTGACTACTGACAATGTGCACCTTGATGCCCTGCGCCTGCGTCTGCAGGCCCGACAAGCACAGGGCCAACCACACCAGGATTCCGTGCAGGCGCTGGATCATGTCAAGCTCAGTTGTCGAGTTGCAAAGTCACAAAGGCGCGCCGTTGGAACACATAAGCTGGGTCGTAGTCCTGGTAGGGCTCGCCGAGGTTCTGCACGACCAAAGCCACTTCTCCATGGCGTGCACCCCAGCGCAACGGCCAAGCCAAACGCACATCGGTACGGGTCATGGCAACTGCACTGCCCATTCCTGAACCGTGCAAGGTCGCCGTACCGCTGTCCTGGTGGGTCAGTGTCAGGTCCAACCCATTGGCAAATTTTTGCATCAGAACCAGTGAACTCGCCAGCTTGGGTGCCGCCAGTGGTGTGCCTGTTTTCTCACGCACCGAACTAATATCGATGTAGGCCTGGTTGAACAGTATCTGAGCCCCTGTCCATGGCCGCCATTTGATCTGGTATTCACCACCCGTGATGGCAAAGTCTTCGTCGTTGGCGTAGTCGCGCGGAAAAGATGCATTGAGCTGTCGGATGAAGCCTCCCAGCTCTTCCCTGAATACCCTCACATCCCAACTTAAACCCGCATGGGGCAAGTCAGCAAAATAACCCAATTCCTGGGCCCGCAGACTCTCAGGCTGCACCTGGCCTGTCGAGTGAATATAAGGCGTACCCAGCAAATCAATCCTGGCCGACTTCTCAAAGGTGCTCGGGGGGCGGAAAGCGCGCGACACACCCGCGCGCAGGGTATGGCCGGGAGCCACATGCCAGTTCAACATCAGTCGCGGCGCCACGCTCTCGCCGCTGACACTGTTGTGCTCGATCAGCCCGCCGGCGTTGAGCATCCAGGCCGGCGCCAGACGCCACTCAAGATTGCCAAACAGGCGCGAAAAATCGGTATCAAGCGCTGCTTCCTGCTGGTAAAAAGACTTCGACATGATCGACTCACGACGCAGCTCCCCGCCCCAGACCACGCGGAGATCAGGCCCTTGACGAAAGGTATGTATCGCCGTCAGCGTGTTGTTTCTGGAAATGCCATCGTAATCAAATTGATAGCTGAGAAGTTTGTCAACATAGGACTCCCGGGAATGCGACACGCTCAAGGCCAGATCGCTGTCCGGACCCAAGTTACGCTGCCAGTCCAGTTGGACAAAACTGCTGTCAAGCTGGACAGGCCGCTCCTCGATCGTCCCCAGTTGACCCTTGCCAGAATTCAGCGATGTCAAACCAGCACGAATTTGCAACTCGGTACGAGCATCTGTGCGGTAATCTGCCCGCAAGTTCACCCGATTGAGCTGGTTGCGGCCATTGGCTCCCAGCAGTCCATCATCAGCGCGTTGGTCGACACCGATACGTGCTGAACCCCACTCAAAACCCCAACCCAAACTGGCTTGTGTGTCATGCACCCCGTTTTCACCCCGGGTCACGCTCAAACGCGGCCCCAGCGTGTCTTGTGTATGCCGGGTCACGATATTGATGACGCCGAGCATGGCGCGGGCGCCATAACTAGCAGAGTTGGAACCGCGCAACACCTCGATACTTTCAATGTCCTGCAGCGCAACCGCCTGCAAGCCAAAACCCGTGCTGCCAATAAAGTAGGGCGAATAAACCGAACGACCATCCACCAGCACCTGCATGCGGGTGGCATAACGATCCAACGCACCGTGATAGCTGGCAAGCGGCGCCACCGACTCAAACGATTCCGTGGTCTGAAACCCCGGCACCAGGCGCAGCAGGTCGGCCACGTCACGGGCGCCTGAGCGCCGGATCATGTCGTGGTCGATCAGGGTGACCGCACCTGGCGTCTCATCGAGGCGCTGCGGCAAGCGCGACACGGACAACACGATCGGCATGTCGTCCAGAAAATCGTTTTCGGAAACCGCCAGCCTGGTCTGGGCTTGAGTGCCCTGACTCACCAACAGGCAGACCACGCCAAGCAAAGGCGTCAACCGGGTCTGGACAGCAATTGAAATGTCTTTCATGGGCCCCCATTGTGCCCTGCCGGTTCACAGGCCCTCGACAGGCGCTACAACACGTCCAGCCTCGATGGTGATGCTGCGCTGGCAGCGTTCGGCCATGGCGCGGTCATGGGTGACCAACAGCAGCGTGGTGCCGAGTTCGCGATTCAGTTCAAACATCAGGCTCATGATTTTTTCCCCGGTGGCAAAGTCCAGGCTGCCAGTCGGTTCGTCGGCCAGCAACACGGCTGGCTGCACCACAAATGCCCGCGCCAGCGCCACCCGCTGCTGCTCGCCGCCCGAAAGCACTTTGGGGTAAGCCCTAAGGCGCTGGTCCAGGCCCACGCGGGCCAACATCTCGGTGGCCAGTTTGCGCGCCTGGCGCCGACCAGCCAGCTCGAGCGGCAACATCACGTTTTCCAGCGCCGTCAAATTACCCAGCAACTGAAAACTCTGGAACACAAAACCAAGTTTTTCGGCACGCAGCGCGGCGCGCTCGTCTTCAGACATGGCAAACAAATCTTGCCCGGCTAACCACACGGTACCGCGGCTGGGCGTGTCCAGGCCGGCAATGATGGATAACAGGGTGCTCTTGCCCGAGCCGGAAGCACCGACAATAGCCACTGTTTCACGCGGACGCAGGGCAAAATCGATGTCCTGCAAAATCTCCAGGGTGCCAGTGGCATCAGTCACCGACTTAAAAACGTGCTCTACCGAGATAATCACATCAGACATGAATTTTTCTTTGCAACAAATACCTTTGAACCGACGCCACTGTATCGTGTTGGCAGGAATCCTGGCTGCCAGCGGGATTTACGGCCCGACAGGGGCTGCCACCGTCCCGACCGAACCCACCACACCCAGCCTGTTGGTGCTGGGCGACTCCCTGAGTGCGGAGTACGGCCTCCGGCGCGGCACTGGCTGGGTGGCGCTGCTGGAGCGCCAGTTGGAGGCAGAAAAAATGAAGGTGACTGTGGTCAACGCCAGCATCAGCGGCGACACCACCTCGGGCGGCCGGGCCCGTCTGCCCGCCCTGCTGGCGCAACACCGGCCGACCTTGGTGGTGATTGAACTCGGGGGCAACGATGCGCTGCGCGGTTTGCCACTCGACATGAGCCGGGACAACCTGCTGGCCATGACGCGACTGGCACAGCAAAACGGGGCCAAAGTGGCGCTGCTGGGCATGCAGGTACCTCCCAACTACGGGCGTGATTACGCCCAGCGCTTTGCCCGCATCTATGTCGACGTGGCCAAGGCCACGCGGTCGGCGCTGGTACCATTTTTCCTCAAGGGGATTGCCGATGTCCCCGACAGCATGGCCTGGTTTCAGGCCGACCGGATCCACCCCAAGGAGGAAGCCCATCCACGCCTGCTGGCCAACGTCTGGCCAACACTTAAAAAAGGATTGCAATGAGCCTGACTCCTCTCAGCGCGGCAGAAGTCATGGCACGACTGACCGACTTTGACGCCATCATTGATGCCCGCAGCGAAGACGAATACCAGGCCGACCATCTGCCCGGCGCCTTCAACTGGCCCACCCTGAACAACGCCGAACGCATCGAGATTGGCACCCTGTACAAGCAGGTCAACCCCTTTGAAGCCAGAAAGCGGGGTGCGGCAAAAGCTGCGCGCAACATTGCAGCACACATTGAACGAGAGGTGATCGACAAACCCCGCGACTGGCAGCCGCTGGTTTACTGCTGGCGCGGTGGGCAACGCAGCGGCTCACTCGCGTTAATACTGAGCCAGATCGGTTTTCGGGTAACGCTGGTGGAAGGCGGCTACAAGGCTTTTCGGGCGGCGCTGGTGCAAGACATCGTGGCACGTGTCCCCCGCCTGTCGTTCCGCGTGGTTTGCGGCCCGACCGGCAGCGGCAAAACCCGCTTGCTGCAGGCACTAGCAAAGCAAGGAGCCCAGGTGCTGGACCTGGAGGCGCTGGCCAACCACCGCAGTTCGGTACTGGGTGCCATGCCGGGGCTGGCGCAACCAACCCAAAAACGTTTTGAAACGCTGGTCTGGGACCAACTGAGCCACTTTGATCCGGCGGTACCCGTCTTTGTTGAAAGCGAGAGCAAAAAAGTGGGTAATTTGTCGGTGCCCTCGGCCCTGATGGACGCCATGCGTCACAGCCCTTGCCTGAACCTGCAACTGTCTGATGAAGAGCGCGTGGCACTGTTGCTGGAAGACTACGACTACCTGACGCGCGACGTGGACTATTTTTGTGAACGGCTGGAAAAGCTCACCGAGCTCAAGGGTCACGAGGTGGTGGAACGCTGGCAAACCATGGCGCGGGAGGGCAACTTTACCAGCGTGGTGATGGAGTTGCTGACCGAGCATTACGACCCGGCATATACACAATCAATGCAGCGCAATTTTGTGCAGTTTGCGCAAGCGGGTCAGCTAACCCCGACGGACCGGTCAACTGATGCCATGCTCACTCAGGCAAGCCAGTTGCTGGCTTGAGGACAAAACCAGGGATGGTCAGGAAAATCAGGTGGCAGGCGTGTCCTGGCTTGCCTGCTCGGGCGCGTCGTCTTGGCCCTCGGGACCACCCTCGCCCGCTTTACGCTGGGCTTTCTCTTTGAGTTTTTCTTCTTTTTTCTTCTTTTTCGCCAGTTCTTTCTGACGCTTTTCGTAGCCGTAATTAGGTGTTGCCAAGTTGTTCTTTCAAGTTAATGATGAGATTTTAGCCGCCCGGCAGGGGTGACCCGCGCGGCCGGGCGCAAGCCTGCCTTCAGGCGCATTGCTGCAAGGCTTGCTGCAGGTCGGCCTGCAAGTCTGCAGCAGACTCCAGCCCCATGGAAAACCGCACCAGAATTCCCTGCTGCAGATACACCGGCCAACTTGAACGCATGGTCTCCAGCTGGTACGGCACGACCAAGCTCATGGGACCGCCCCAGCTGTAGCCAATCTTGAACAACTGCAGCGCGTCGCAAAAAGCATCGACCCGAACCTGGTTGACATCAGGTTGGAAGATCACGCTGAACAAACCGGCGGCGGTGCCCAGGACGTCACCGCACAACGCCTGCCAATGGGCATGGCCGGGTGACAGCGGCAAGGCGGGATGCAAAACCTGGGCAAATTCAGCACGCTGCAGGCACCACTGTGCCACCGTGCGTGTGGTTTCATCGTGCTGGCGATAGCGCAACGGCAGGCTGGGCAAGGCCCGCAACACCGCCTCGGCATCGTTGGCGCCCACACCCAGTCCCAGGCGCATGTGACACAGCTTGAGCTGCATGTGCAGGCGTTCGCTGGTCGTGATGACGCTGCCCATCAGCACATCGCCGCCGCCGCTGGGGTATTTGGTCAAGGCGTGGATAGAGATGTCCACTGCCAACGCCGGCAGATGGCCCGGTTTCAGGTCAAACGGCTTGAAGGCCAAACCCGCACCCCAGGTGTTGTCCAAGGCACAAAGCACCCCTGCTGCCCGGCACAGGCGAACCTGCTCACACAGGTCAGGGAATTCCAGCGTGACCGAGCCTGCGGCCTCAAGCCAGACCAGCCTGGTTTGCGGCGACAGTTTGGCCGCCAGATCGGCGGGATTCATGGGGTCAAAGTAACGGTGCGTGATACCCCAATGGCGCAATTCACCCTCAACCAGGGCTTTGGACGGGCCGTAAGCGTTGTCAGGAATCAGCACCTCGTCACCGATCTTGAGCAAGGCCAGGCACACGGTGGCAATGGCCGCCAGACCACTGGGCACCAGCAGGCACTGGGCGCCGCCTTCGAGCGTGCAAAGCCGCTCTTCAAGGGTGTAGGTGGTGGGGGTGCCGTGCAAGCCGTAGGTGTAGGCGGACTTGTCTTTCCAGTCAAACTGGCGCATGGCGGCCACATTGGGGAAAAATACCGTCGAAGCCTTGAATACGCCAGGCTGCGGCGCAGCAAAACCTGACGGCGGCTGGTAGGGGTGGTGGATCAGGGTGGTGGTAAGTTCAGCCATGGCAAGAACCGGTGTCGGTCAAACGCTCCACTTTTTGATCAGTTGCTCCGGACGCATACTGTCGTAACCCTCAAAGGGCTGGTGAATCCAGGGGTTGGTCGGCAAAAACTCGACCGAATAATCGGGCGTGAACCTGGACAGCGACTTGGTCCAGATCACGGCGCTTCGCAGTTCAGTGATCGGCTTGTAATTGTTTTTTAGCTGATTGATCACGGCATGCAGGGTAAGCCCTGAATCTGCCAGATCATCCACCAACAAGACCTTGCCGGCAATTTCGCCCTTGGGTGTGGTGATGTAGTGGGCAATGTCGAGGTTACCCTGCTGCGTACCCGACTCGGCGCGGTAGGAGCTGGTCGACATGATGGCCAGCGGTTTGTCAAAGACCCGCGACAAGATGTCGCCGGGGCGCATGCCACCACGTGCCAGACACAAGATGGTGTCAAATTCCCAGCCCGACTGGAAAATTTTGATGGCCAGTTTTTCGATCAAACCATGGTATTCGTCGTAGCTCACATACAGGTGCTTGCCGTCTTCAGTCAACATAAATGCCCCTTAAATAATTATTGCCAACGCGGATCGGATGTTAATCGGAAGCTGTCGGCTCAGTCAGCCAGAAATGGGTGGCGCATCATGATGGTGTGATCGCGGTCCGGGCTGGTCGAGACAATGTGCACCGGCACACCGGTGACCTGCTCAATGCGCTGCAGGTACAGCCGCGCCGCCGTGGGCAATTTGTCGTACTGGGTCACACCCACGGTGCTATCGCTCCAACCTTCCAGGGTTTCGTAAATGGGCACACAGCGGGCAATGTCGTCAGCGCCCATCGGCAAAATGTCGGTCACCTCGCCGTCCAGCTCGTAAGCCGTGCAGAGCTTGAGCTCCTTCAAGCCATCAAGCACATCCAGCTTGGTGATACACAAGCCGCTCAGCCCGTTGACCTGCGCCGATCGTTTGAGCAGGGCTGCATCGAACCAGCCACAGCGGCGGCTGCGCCCGGTGGTGACACCCTTTTCAGCGCCCACGGTGCTCATGTGCCAGCCCGGCGTGCCTTCGACTTCCCATTCGAGCTCGGTCGGGAACGGACCACCGCCCACACGCGTGCAATAGGCCTTGGTGATGCCCAGAATGTAGTGCAGCAGGCCGGGGCCGACACCGGCACCAGCGGCGGCATTGCCCGCCACGCAGTTGCTGGAAGTGACAAACGGATAGGTGCCATGATCGACGTCGAGCAAAGTGCCCTGCGCACCTTCGAACAGCAGGTTCTCACCCTTAAGGTAGGCGTCATTGAGCTCACGCGAGACGTCGGCCATCATGGGTTTGAGCAGTTCGGCGTGGCGCATGGCCTCGTCATAAACCGCGTCAAACTGCACTTCGCCGTCTTTCATGTAGGGCGCCAGCGTGGGGCCGAAGTCAAAGGCTTTGGAATCCAGAAAAGTAGTCAAAACATGGTTGTGCAAGCTCAGCAGCACGCGCAATTTGTCGGCAAAACGCGCGGGGAACTTGAGGTCTTGCACACGCAGGGCGCGGCGCGCGATCTTGTCCTCGTAGGCCGGGCCGATGCCGCGCCCGGTGGTGCCAATTTTTTCGCTGCCACCCTGCTCACGCGCCGCTTCGCGGGCCACGTCAAGAGCCGCGTGAAACGGCAAAATCAGCGGACAGGCCTCGCTGATACGCAGGCGCGAGCAGACATCAACACCGACTTTTTCCAGGTTGGCAATTTCCTCAAACAGCTTGGCCGCCGACAACACCACACCGTTGCCGATGTAACACTTGACCCCTGGGCGCATGATGCCGCTCGGGATGAGGTGAAGCGCGGTTTTGACGCCGTTGATGACCAGCGTGTGACCGGCATTGTGGCCGCCCTGGAACCGCACCACCCCCTGGGCGCTCTCGGTCAACCAATCAACCAGCTTGCCCTTGCCCTCGTCGCCCCACTGGGTGCCCACGACAACAACGTTACGTCCTTTGATAGCAGTCATTTTTTGCTTCTCTCTCGTTTCAATGCATGGCTTGAACAACCCACTGCCCGGCAGCTTCAATGAGCTCGCGGTCACAATGGAACTCATCAACTTCGCTCTCGTGGCCAGGCAACACACACTCCACAATCTCGCCACGCGCACGCAAGGCAGCTATCGTGGCATTGAGACCGGTATCGTCGCGCCAGGGGGCGCGAATCGCTGCCTGCAAGGCACGTGGCGCCACCACCGCCACCAGGGCTTTGAGGTCAAGACTGAAGCCCGCGGCGGGCCGGTTACGGCCAAAGACCGCGCCCACTTCGTCATAACGACCACCGCGCACCAGGGCATCGCTGGCACCGGGTGCGTAGATGGCGAAACGGACCCCGGTGTAATACGCGTAACCACGCAAATCTGCGAGATCAAAACTGAGCTTAACCCCCGGCAGGTGTTGCGCCAGATAGCGCAGACTTTGCAGCGCTTCGCGCACTGCGGGCAAGGCTGGCAGAGCTTTTTCGGCCTCTGCCAGAACAGACGCATCACCATACAGCTGCACCAGCGCCAACAAGCCCTGGTGGACTACCTGCGGCAAATCGCGGGTGAGCACAGCCAGCTCGGCACTGTCTTTGGCGGCCAGCGCCGCGTGCACCTCGGCCAACCGGGCTGGGCTCAAGGACACCTCTGACAGAAGGGCTTTAACCAAACGCGCATCTGCCAAATCAATACTGGGCGCTTGCACCTTGGCCGCCTGAAGGCAGTCAAAGGCCAGTGTCAGGATTTCGTTGTCAGCCTCGAGCCCCGCATGGCCATAAATTTCGGCGCCCAATTGCAAGGGCTCACGCGTGGCATGGGGTGCACTGGCGCGGGTATGCAGTACCGGACCACAGTAGCACAGACGGGTCACCCCGGCACGGTTAAGCAGGTGTGCGTCAATGCGCGCGACTTGCGGTGTGCTGTCGGCACGCAAACCCATCATGCGGCCAGAGAGCTGATCCACCAGCTTGAAGGTTTGCAGGTCAAGTGCCGAGCCAGCACCCGTCAACAACGATTCGAGGTGTTCCAGCAACGGCGGCATGACCAGTTCATAGCCATAGCTGCGTGCGGTATCGAGCAAGTCGCGGCGAAGTTCTTCGATGTGACGGGCCTCGGAAGGCAAGACATCGGCAATGTGATCCGGCAGAACCCAAGCGGACATGTGATTTTGAGAGGCTGTTAAATACGCGATTTTACCGGGCAAAAGTTCGCTATTCCGTTACGTCAGCCACCAAATCAGCGCTACCCCTAGCAACAAGCTGCACAAGCCAAAAAATCGCAACTGACCGTCGCTGAGCTTGAGAATCTGGACAAAGGTCTGGCGCCAAGTACCCGGCAACATAAAGGGCATAAAGCCCTCGATCACCAGCACCAGCGCCATCGCCAACCAAAAAGTGGTGCTGTCCAAACCAGCCCCCGGCTTTATTTCGTGGGGCTTGTCGTCAGACCACCACGCATGGCCCTGAAAAACTCGGAACTGGAGGGGTCAAGCACCATGACGTCGTTTTTGTTGGAAAACGAGGCCTTGTAGGCATCCAGACTGCGGTAGAACTGGGCAAACTGGGGGTCACGGCCAAACGCCTCGGCATACAGCCGTGCCGCCTCGGCATCGCCCTCACCCTTGATTTTCTGCGCATCACGGTAGGCGTTGGAGACGGCTACTTCACGTTGGCGGTCGGCATCGGCACGAATTTTTTCGCCTTCGGCAAAACCGGTGGAGCGCAGCTCGTTGGCGACGCGTTTGCGTTCGGCTTCCATACGGCGGTACACCGATTCGGTGATGGCATCCACATAGTCAACCCGGGTAATACGCACGTCGATCACGTCCACACCCCAGGGTTTAGCACCACGCACCTGGCTCAAGACCTCGGCCTTGACGTCCTGCATCACTTCTTCACGCTTGGCAGACAGCAGTTCCTTGACCGTGCGCTTGTTGACTTCTTCCTGAAATGCATTACGCACCACCCGGTTGAGCTGACTGGCGCCAGCCGCTTCGGTGGTACCGACGTTGCGGATGTACTCGGTGGGCTCGGAAATGCGCCAGCGCACATACCAGTCGATCACCACCCGCTGTTTCTCGGCCGTCAGTACCGGCTCGTTGTCGGTGCTGTCGAGCGTCAGCAGGCGTTTGTCAATGTACGAAACATTTTGAAACGGAGGCGGCAACTTGAAGTTCAAACCCGGTTCGGTGATCACTTCCTTGATCTGCCCCAGGGCCAATACCACGCCAAACTGGCGCTGATCCACCACAAAGAGCATCGAGCTAAGAATAGCCAGCGCAAAAAGGACGCTTGAAAAAATAAATCCTACGCGGTTCATGCCGGGCTCCTATCGGGTTTCACGGGTACGGTCACGCGCCGCGTCACGGGCACGTGCGTCCGTTATGGCGGCGGCATTGGCCGGACTGAGCGTTGACGGTACAGTCACTGCGGCGGTGTCCTGCGCCACCTGACCGGTCATCTGGATGAGTTTGTCCAGCGGCAGATACAGCAGGTTCGACCCTTGTTTGGAGTCGACCATGATTTTGGTCACGTTGCTGTAAATTTGCTGCATGGCATCGATGTACATGCGGTCACGCGTGACCTGGGGCGCCTTCTGGTACTCGGCGAGCACCGACTTGAAACGCTGTGAATCACCCTGGGCCTGCGCCACAATGCGTGACTTGTAAGCGTCTGCCTCTTCCTTCAGGCGTGAAGCGGCACCGACAGCACGGGGAATCACGTCATTGGCATAGGCCTGGGCTTCGTTCTTGGCACGCTCGCGCTCCTGACCAGCCTTGAGCACATCGTCAAACGCGGCTTGCACTTGTTCTGGCGGGCGCACACCGCCTTGTTGCAGGTTAATGCCCACCACTTCGATACCCACTTTATAGCGGTCCAGAATGGTTTGCATCATGGCCCGCACGCGCGGCGCGATCTGGTCGCGTTCTTCAGACAATGCACTGTCCATCTTCATCTTCCCGACCACTTCGCGCACCGCCGTTTCAGCGGCCTGCACCACGGCGTCGGCCGGGTTTTTGCTTTCAAACAAGAAGGCACGCGCATCATTGAGTCGGTATTGCACGGCAAACTTGATCTCGACAATATTTTCGTCCTCGGTCAGCATGGCTGACTCGCGCAGCCCGGTGGCCTTGATGACCACGTCGCGTCCGACATCGACCGAGCGGATCTGGGTCACAAAAATGAGCTCATGACGCTGGATCGGGTACGGCAGGCGCCAGTTGAAACCAGCCCCCACGGTGGAGTGGTACTTACCAAATTGGGTGATGACGGCTTGCTGGCCCTCTTGCACAATGAAGAAGCCGGTGCCCAACCAGATCAGCAAAGCAACCACGGCCACCAGACCCACACCCAGGCCCGCGCTCTTCATGTCAGGCTGAAAACCACCGCCACCGCCCGAACCACCACCACGAATCGGGGTCGCGCCGCGGTTACCGCCTTTGCCAGGACCAAATAAGCCGCCCAGTTTGCGGTTGAAGTCACGCCACAGTTCATCCAGATCCGGCGGCCCCTGATTGGCGCCGCGCCGAGGGCCACGTTCCGGCGTATTGGGTGGCGGCACGCCCTGCGGGCCGGGTTCAGGCGGAGGTTCTGAACCCTGTGGCTCGGGCGGGTTGGGTTTGTCGTCCGAACGTCCCCAGCGTGGATCGTTCAGGTTGAACATGCCCCGAAGTCGGGAAGGCCAGAAAGCCAGGCTAAAAGTCGGTCGTTGAAGTTTCATCGGATCACTCATATTTATTTTGCCGCTATTGTGCCGAAATCGGGGTCATCCTCATGGCTTGCATGGAAATCTGCCGGCAACACCGGCGCCGCAGCTGGCGCCTGAATGGTCTTGACCAGCATTTGACGCAGCGCTGGCACGCCGTCACCGGTCTGGGCGCTCAAAAAGATGCGCGGTGTAGGCAGCCCCGCCAGATCATAGGTATCTTGCACCACGTGGGGCCGCAACGTCGGCTCGACCTGGTCGAGCTTGTTGAACACCAGGATCTGCGGAATGTCACCCGCGCCAATTTCAGACAGCACGCGCTGCACTTCGACCATTTGCTCCAAGTGGTTGGGGCTGGAAAAATCGACCACATGCAACAGCAGATCCGCATCCACGGCCTCCTGCAGGGTCGCCTGAAAGGCATCCACCAGCCCGTGCGGCAGATCGCGAATAAAACCCACGGTGTCCGACAAAGAGATCACCCGCCTGAGCTCACCCAGGTACAACTGCCGGGTGGTGGTGTCGAGCGTGGCGAACAATTGGTCGGCGGCATAAACACGCGCCTTGACCAGTGCGTTAAACAGCGTGGACTTGCCGGCGTTGGTATAACCCACCAGCGAAATGTTGAAAGCATCTCGCCGCTCACGCTGGCGACGCTGCGTTTGCCGCTGCCGCTTGACCTTGACGAGGCGTTCCTTGATGCGCTTGATGCTGTCGGCAATCATGCGCCGATCAAGCTCAATCTGGGATTCACCAGGCCCGCCCCGCATGCCGATGCCGCCGCTTTGGCGTTCCAGGTGCGACCAGCGGCGTACCAGGCGCGTGCTTAAATACTGCAGCCTAGCCAGTTCGACTTGCAACTTGCCTTCATGGCTACGCGCCCGTTGGGCAAAAATTTGCAAGATCAGCAGCGTGCGGTCATTGACAGGGAGTTCGAGGTGGCGCTCAAGATTGCGTTGCTGCGCCGGACTCAGGCTTTGGTCAAACAACACCTCTTGCACACCCAGTTGAGTGGCAAGTTGCTTGATTTCATCGGCCTTGCCGCTGCCAATAAAAAGCGCCGCATCGGGGGCTTTGCGCTTGCAGGTCACACGCGCGACCGGCGTCAGACCAGCCGTCTGAGCGAGCAGACCAAGCTCTTCGAGTTCGGAGTCAAAAAAGGGGAGACCAAAATCAACCCCCACCAGCAAGGCGGGGGTGATGGGACGCTCAGGCTGCTGCAGGTTGTTCACCCTCAGCCACTGAGAAATTGACGGCCCGACCGGGCACAATGGTCGAAATGGCGTGTTTGTAAACCATTTGTGTCACGGTGTTACGCAACAACACCACGTACTGATCAAACGACTCAATCTGACCTTGAAGCTTGATGCCATTCACCAAATAAATTGACACCGGAACATGCTCCCGACGCAAGGTGTTCAGAAATGGATCTTGCAAGAGTTGGCCTTTGTTATTCACGATATTCTCCGTGTTGTGAATTTTAAGAAGGGGCTACGATAACACAGTGCCATCGCGCATCCGGGTTGGGGGTGCGATTCAACCTAAATTCCGCAGTTGACCGCTTTGGAATCTCAATCAGATCATGAAATGATTGAATTTTTTGGCTCCGATCAAGTTCACCCGTTGGGTGAGGGCGCGTCCAACTGTCGAATCTAGGCTCAAACTGAGTGTGGAGGGATTTTGTAGGACCGAATTTATTCGGGCCGGCGGCCATGGGCCACCCCAACGGGCGCCAACAAGACCAACTTGTTGGCCTGCCCGAATAAATTCGGCCCTACAAGAGGCAAAGTTGGCCCCACTGTGCTGAATCCACCCCGGATTGCGCTTCGCTTCATCCGGGCTACGGAATGCGATTCAAACGGCGTGCGATCAAAAGACCTTGAGGCATGGTGATTGGGTCATGTGACCGGGCTTTGGAGCGACAGGTGCGCGCAGAAAGCGTGTGGCGTACTTATTGGCAGCATCGCGCGTGATTTCGCTCCAAAACCGCATGCGCATGACCCGGCCGCCGTGCCGTGCGTGTAAGGCGCCTGTTCACGCCTCGGAATCCGCCGCCGCCAACCCACCACTTTGAATCGAACCCCCGTGCGGAAGGGGAGCGAATCCCGCAAGAACACCAGCAACACAAAAAAACAGGGCGGATCAGGCAGCCTTGTCGGCAAACGGGTTGCTCGACGTCTTGAACTCAATACGCAGTGGCGTCCCCACCAGATCGAATTCCTTGCGGAAACGCCCTTCGAGAAAACGTTTGTAGGCATCGGTGACGTGTTCCAGCGAATTGCCGTGAACAACGATGACCGGCGGGTTCATGCCACCCTGATGCGCATAACGCAATTTGGGCCGGAACATGCCTGAACGTTGCGGACTTTGAAACTGCACCGCCTCCAGCAACAGCCTTGTCAGCACGGGGGTTGACATCTTGCAGTTGGCGGCCTTGTAGGCCTGCGCAATAGACGCCCACAAAGGCCCCAGACCCTGGCGCTTTTGCGCCGAAATAAAGTGCATGTTGGCAAACTTCAAAAATGGCAGTCGGGTCTCAACCGAGCGTTTGACCAGTTCGCGCTGGTACTCATCCACCGCATCCCACTTATTGACAGCCAGCACCACGGCACGGCCGTTCTCAAGAATGTAACCGGCAATATGGGCATCCTGGTCGGTCACACCCTGGGTCGCATCAATCAGCAACAGCACCACATGGGCCGATTCAATCGCTTGCAAGGTTTTTACGACTGAAAACTTTTCGATCGCCTCGAACACTTTGCCCCGACGGCGCAAGCCAGCGGTGTCAATCAGTTCAAATTTTTGACCGTTGCGCTCGAACGGCACCGAGATAGCGTCGCGTGTGGTACCCGGCAGATCAAAGGCGACCAAGCGCTCTTCGCCCAGCCAAACATTGATCAGAGTGGATTTGCCGACATTAGGTCGCCCGGCCACTGCCAGTTTGATAACGCCGGGCTGCTCGGCTTCCTGGACTTCGTCTTCAGTTTGCAGCAATGGCAACAAGGCAAGATCCAGCAACTCGCGGATGCCCTGGCCGTGCGCCGCGGACACCGCAAGCACTTCACCAAATCCGAGTTCATAGAACTCGACCAGTTGGCTACCGGCTAGCATGCCTTCGGCCTTGTTGGCGACCATCACACAGGGTTTTCCCAGACGGCGCAGGTAATTGGCAATGTCATGGTCCTGCGCCGACACGCCAGCACGGGCATCCACCACAAAAATCACCACATCGGCCTCAGCCACCGCCTGACGTGTTTGTTTGGCCATTTCCTTGTAGATACCGGCGCTGGCATCGGGCTCGAAACCGCCGGTGTCAATCACAATGTACTCATGCTTGCCCAGTTTGCCATTGCCGTAATGCCGATCGCGCGTCAAACCCGCAAAATCTGCCACGATGGCATCGCGCGATTTGGTGAGACGATTGAACAACGTCGACTTACCAACGTTGGGTCGCCCGACCAATGCCAAAACAGGTTTCATGCCGTGATATCCGTGAAAGAGCGCGTGTTATTCAGGCTGAAAACCATAGACACCTCCTTGGGAGGTGACCACCACCAGGGTGTTGCCAGCCACCACGGGCGTTGCCACAATGGCTGAGCCGTCGGTCGCCATCTGGGCCAGTGGTGTGCCGTCCGCACGTGACAAGAAGTGCAGCCAACCCGTGGCGTCGCCCAGCACCACCGAGCGGCCCAATGCCAGTGGCGCGCTCAAAGCGCGGTAGCGCAGACGATCCGAACGCCAGACTGGTTCACCGTCAGTATGGCGCCAGGCCAGCACACGACCATCCGACTCGACGCCATAGAGCTGGCTATCGTCACCCTGCACACCTACCGCCCCGTCAGCGGCACGTTTCCAGGTGACGCGCGCGCGCAAGGTATCAACACAGGCCACGGCCGTCTGGAAGGCACGCACACAAACCTCGTTAGCTTGCCGACTGACACCACCCACCAGATCAACCAGGCGCTCAATGTCGTTAGTACCACGTGTCTGGGCGACCGGCACGTCCCACAGGGTCGTTCCGTTCAGCGGGTTCATGCCCACCAGTTGACCCGACAGGCCCGCCACCAGCGTGTTGTCGATCGCCATCAGAATGCCTGACTGGCGCAAAACAAGCGCCTCCCCAGGGCGTTGTTGTTGCCACAGCTTGCGGCCCGTTTTGGCATCAAAAGCGGCCACACTGCGGTCAGCACCCAAGACAAAAATGCGCTCGCCAGCCACCAGTGGCGCGGTGAACACCTGCGCGGTCAAGCGTGACCGCCAGACCACTTGGCCGGCATCCAGCACCACCAGTTCGTTGTCACGGGTGACCACGGCGGCAAAGCGCCCGTCGCTGCCGACACCAGCGGCAATGGGTGCGCCAACCTGCGTGCGCCACAGGGGCGCGCCGCTGGCGGCATCGAAGGACAACACGGTGCCGTCAGAACCGGCCAGCACGACGTTGTTGCCCACCACCTTGACCTGCAAAGGGAAATGAACAGGTGCAATTTGTGCACGCCAGACCGATCGAACACCGAGCAGCGCCGGATTTGCGCCCAGGTCAGCAGGCTTGGGCTGGTCAGGGCCACTGGCACAGGCTGACAGCGCAGCAACTAGCAACACCGCCAACCCACGGCGCACTGTCGTGAATGAATAAAAATTTGCCATGATGGATTATTTCCCGGCCGCTGCGGCCACTTGCGCTGGCTGACCAATCTCAACGCCCAGGGCATTGAGCTTGACTTCAACCAAACGACGGTATTCGGTGCGCGCGTCAAACAGACGGTAGGCCTTTTCGTATTCGGCCAGCGCCCGTGTTTTGTCACCCTGCAATAACAACACATCGCCTTTGCGGTCAGCCGCCAGCGCGTCAAAGCTGACCGGGTAGGCCATGTTCAGAAGTCGCAACGCTTCGTCATAATTTTTGGTTTCAGTGGCGAGGGCAGCCAGACGCAAGCGCGCCAGTGCCTGGTAACCAGCATCTGAAGACTGCTCAGCCACCCAGGCCAGCGTTGTTTTGGCCGCATCGGGCTTGCCAGTCGTCATCTGCTGTTTTGCCACCAGCAACCCGGCCTGCTGGGCATAGGCAGTGGCAGCAAACTTGTCTTTCATGTCGCTGAAAACACGGTCCATGCGGCTTGCATCTGAAGCTTGCACTGCGCGGTCAAGCTCATCAAATAGCGCTGCCGCCTGCTGAGCCTGGCTGCGTTGCCAATAATGGTAAAAGTTCCAACTGGCAAAAGCACCCAGGACAACAATCAGCACCCAGGTGATGGCATTGCCGTACTGCTTCCAGAAATGCTTGATCTGGTCAAGCTGTTCTTGTTCTTCAAGGTCTAATTGATTGGCCATAAGGGTATTTCGTTAAGCATGAGATTGTAGGGTGCCGGCCCAACTTGCCAGGTCGGCCAGTGCATGCTGTTGCTGGGACACGTTGGCGTCGCGCAAGGGTTTGACGGTAAGCTGCTGGGCTTTGATTTCGTCTGATCCAAAAATCAGGGCAAAACGGGCGCCACTGGCATCGGCGCGTTTGAATTGGCTCTTCATGCTGCCCATGACGTCGCCCGTGCTGGTGTGCATTTGCACACTGACACCGGCCGCACGCAAGGCCTGCAGCGTTGACAAAACCAGTGGCAAGGCGGCAGCATCGGTGACGATGGCATAGGCGTCCAGGCCGGGGCCGACATCGGGCAAGCCCGCGCCGCGGGCCAGCGCCAGCACCCGGTCCACACCCAGCGCCCAGCCTACCGCCGGTGCAGGTTTGCCGCCCAGCTGTTCAAACAGATAGTCATAACGCCCGCCCGCACACACCGTGCCCTGCGACCCCAGGCGGTCGGTGGTGAACTCGAACACGGTCAGGTTGTAGTAATCCATACCACGCACCAGCCGCGGGTTCACGGTGTAGGCCACGCCATTGGCCTTCAGTATCTCGGTCAAGGTGTTGAAGTGCGCCAGCGATTCAGCGCCCAAAAAATCAAGCAGCTTGGGTGCCGCCTCAACCAACGGCTGCATGGCAGGATTCTTGGTGTCAAGAATGCGCAGCGGGTTGCTGTGCAAACGCCGCCTGGCGTCTTCGTCGAGCAGCTCGGCGTGTTGCTCCAGATGGGCAATCAGCGCCTTGCGGTGCTCCAGGCGTTCATGCGCCTGGCCCAGGCTGTTGAGTTCCAGGCGCACATCAACTAGCCCGATTTCCTGCCACAGGGCATGCGCCATCAAAATCAGTTCAGCGTCGACCTCCGGACCAGCAAAACCCAGTGCTTCCGCGCCGATCTGGTCAAACTGGCGGTAGCGGCCTTTTTGCGGGCGTTCGTGGCGAAACATGGGACCCATGTAATACAGGCGTTTGCCGCCGTCGTACAGCAAGTTGTGCTCCAGCGCGGCGCGCACCACACCGGCAGTGGCTTCCGGGCGTAGCGTCAGTGGGTCACCATTGAGCCGATCCTCGAAACAGTACATTTCTTTTTCGACAATATCGGTGACTTCACCCAGACCCCGAACGAACAACGGGGTGCGCTCAACAATGGGCGTGCGGATGTTGCGGTAGGCGTAACGCGCCATCAGGGCCCGCACCTTGGCCTCGAGCCACTCCACGGCCGCCGAGTCTGGCGGCAACACGTCGTTCATGCCTTTGACGGCGGTCAATTTTTCAATTTTCGAAATGATGGGTTCGGTCATGACAATTCAAATCAAGGCGTGACGGCCGCTGGCGCACCAAAACGCTTTTCCACATAGTTTTCAACAATCACCTGAAACTCCTGGGCAATGGCGTCACCGCGCAGGGTCATGCGTTTTTCGCCGTCGATGAAGACCGGCGCGGCCGGCGCTTCACCCGTACCAGGCAAACTGATACCAATGTCAGCCTGTTTGCTCTCGCCGGGGCCGTTGACGATGCAACCCATCACGGCCACTTTCATCTTTTCGACACCCGGATATTTGGTGCGCCAAACAGGCATCTGGGCACGCAGAAAACCTTCAATTTGCTGCGTCAGTTCCTGAAAGGTGGTGCTGGTGGTGCGGCCGCAGCCCGGGCAGGCGGTGACGCTGGGCACAAAAGAACGCAGTTCCAAGGCTTGCAGTATCTCCGAGGCAATCACCACCTCCTGGGTACGCGACTCACCCGGCTGCGGCGTCAGCGATACGCGAATGGTGTCGCCAATGCCCTCCTGCAACAGAATAGACAAAGCTGCCGCTGAGGCCACCGCCCCTTTGGTGCCCATGCCAGCTTCGGTCAGTCCCAAGTGCAAGGCGTAGCTGCTGCGCCTGGCCAATTCACGGTAAACGGAGATCAGATCCTGCACCCCGCTGACTTTGCAGGACAAAATGATTTGATCAGGATTCAGGCCCAGGTCAACCGCCTGCTGCGCTGAATCCAAAGCCGATGTGATCAGGGCTTCGTACATCACCGGCTTGGCGCCCCAGGGCGGGTTGCGGCGGCTGTTTTGGTCCATCAGGTCGGCCAGCAACTCCTGGTCCAGGCTGCCCCAGTTGACCCCGATGCGCACCGCCTTATTCCAGCGAATGGCGGCTTCGATCATGATGCCAAATTGCCGGTCGTGCTTGTCACCTTTGCCCACGTTACCGGGATTGATGCGGTACTTGGACAGCGCTTGGGCACACTCCGGGTAATCGGTCAGCAAACGGTGGCCGTTGTAATGGAAGTCACCAATCAGCGGCACATCAATGCCCATGCGGTCGAGCTGCTCGCGAATCGGCGCTACCGCCTGGGCCGCCTCGGGCGTGTTGACCGTCAGGCGGACCAGCTCCGAACCCGCCAAGGCCAGTTCCTTGACCTGAATCGCCGTGCCGATCACGTCCACCGTGTCGGTATTGGTCATGGACTGCACCCGCACCGGCGCGTCGCCACCAACGGTCACACAACGGCTCCCCCAAACAATTTGGGCTTGACGTGAACGCCTCGGCAGCGCGCTGGCCATGGCAATTGGCAGATCTTTTTGCATTACTTCACCTCAAATCGAGCCACATTGGTTTTGGTCACAGTGCTTAAATCCAGACGCTCACCACGCACGCTGACATCGACTTCATCGGCGCGCCCCAGCACCACCGACAAGGGCAAGGCACCCGCAAGCCGGACCTGCTCGCCGGGCGTGAGCGTTTTGCGCAAGTGCAACACACCCTGAGCATCCATGACTTCGACCCAGGAGCTGCCACGCGACTGCAACAGCAAAAGGGCGTGCCCGGAAGCGCCCGTTGCCGAAGCTGCGTTAGCTGGCATGGCAGCACCCATTTGAACTGGCGCGGGCAGGTGCTGCGAGTCCTGCAAAACGGTGGCACCAGCGCTTGATGCGGCCAAGGCAGGCGTCTCTGGGACCGGCTCGGTCTGCGCGCTTGACGCCGGATCTGGCACGACAAACGCCGGTTCCGGGCTGGCAGGCCACCAGAGCACCACAAAAATAGCCAGAATCAGGCCAATGACGGCCAGACTCAAAGGACTGACCAGGTTCATTTTTAGTTTTTGACCCAATTCGAAACGGTTTGACTTGAACGGGGCATTCAGACCGGATGGATCAGCCATGACCGAGCTAGGAGCAGATTGTGGCAAGGCTGCCAGCACCGGAACCGGATCAATTTTGAGTATCCGACAGACACTCGCCGCCAAGGCACGGACAAAAACCAGGTCGGGCAATTCGTCAAAATGGTCCGCTTCGAGCGCTTCGAGCTTGCGTACCGGCACCTTCAGCGTGACCGCCAGTGCCGCCACATGCAAACCCTGGCGCTGGCGCGCAGCTTTCAGCAAGGCACCTGCCGTGGGCCGGTCTGGTGCGACAAGCGCCTCTGGCGGAACCTGGTCCGTTGGCAACATATCACTCATCGAATGCGCCGCGCCGATAAAAAGCTGCCTCTTTGGACTGCGCAAAGCGCTTTTCCAATTGATTGGCCAATTGCAACATGGCCACGCGGTCAGCCATGCGGTGCTCGACCTTGATACCCAGCCAAAGTGACTCGGCATTGGCCCAGTCGCTGTTGTTGAGACGGCGGATATAAAACTGTGCTCTTGCCACCTCGCCGTTTTTAAACAGCAGGTTCGACAGGTTGTAGCCGGTCACAGGATTCGCGGCGTCATATTCATAGGATTTAAGGAGGCTGTGCTCGGCTTCGCGCAACTGCCCTGCCCTGATCTGGCACAGACCCTGGGCCATATAGGTTTTGGCACGCTCGCCATAGGCAGGATTGGCCAAGGCTGCGGAAAAATCGGCGAAAGCCTCTGGATACCGGGACTGCTGACACTTTAACCACCCGAGGTTGTGCAAAATATTGGGGTCACCGGGGCGCACAACAAGCGCTTGCAAAAAACTTTCCTGGGCCAGCACCGATTCATTGAGTCGCATGTAGATCAGCCCGCGCAAGCTGTAGGCATCGGCAAAACCGGGATCAGCGGCCAGCGCGAGCTTGACTTCGTCCAGCGCAATGGTGGTCTTGCCCTGTTCCAGATAACCCATCGCAAGTTCGACCCGGATACGGGCTCTTTTGCGGTCGCTGGATTCATCTGAATCAGTGACCAGGTCAGGGCGACTGGCCTGGGCCTGGCCAGTATTGGGGCCACTGGCACAAGCCGTAAAAAAGCCTGCACCAAGCAGCGTCAGGAGCAACCAGCCGCCGAGCTTGTGCCAAAGCCTCCAAGCGTTCATGCCGAAACCTCTTCAGCCTGGTTGCCCGAAGCCGCCAGCAAGGGCGCGTGCAAGTTTCGGTTGCGCTCCATACGCACCATCACCCGGGTGCGGTCCTTGACGTCACCCGCCAGTTGGCCACAGGCCGCGTCAATGTCGTCACCGCGGGTTTTGCGGATGGTGGTGATGACACCGGCGTCATTCAAAATTTTTGCAAAGGCCTGCACACGATCTGGTTTGGAGCGCAACAGGCCAGAAGCCGGAAAGGGGTTAAACGGTATCAAATTGAACTTGCACCACGCGCCCGGGTGGGCCTGGATGCGCGCCACCAATTGGCGTGCACAGGCGTCGGAATCATTGACGCCGTCGAGCATGCAGTACTCAAAGGTAATGAAATCGCGCGGCGCATGGGCCAGATAGCGGTGGCATGCCGCCACCAGTTGCGCCAGCGGGTATTTCAGGTTCAGCGGCACCAGGGTGTCGCGCAGCGCATCATTGGGTGCATGCAAAGACACCGCAAGCGCCACCGGGCAGTCTTGCGCCAGCCGGTCGATCATGGGAACAATGCCCGATGTGGACACGGTGACCCGGCGCCTGGACAAGCCGTAGGCATGGTCATCAAGCATCACCCGCAGCGCCGGAACCAGCGCGTTGTAATTCTGCAAGGGCTCACCCATGCCCATCATCACCACGTTGGAAATCACGCGCTCGTCACGTTTGAGGTGCTTGCGTAAAAAATGCTCGGCGAACCAGAGTTGCGCCACAATTTCACCGGTAGTGAGGTTGCGGCTGAAGCCCTGATGGCCGGTAGAACAAAAGCGGCAGCCGACCGCACAGCCGGCCTGCGATGACACACACAGGGTGCCACGATCGGCCTCGGGAATAAACACGGCCTCCACGGCATTACCATCACCCACGTCAAAAAGCCACTTGATGGTGCCATCGGCCGACATGTGTTGCGACACCACCGGCATCGCCTGGATGCAGGCGATACCCTTAAGTTTTTCGCGCAGTGATTTGGCCAGGTCACTCATGTCATCAAACTGGCTGGCCCCTTTTTGATGAATCCAACGAAACAGTTGCACTGCACGAAAGCGCTTTTCGCCCAGGCCGTCGCAAAAGACGGCCAGGCCCTCAAGGTCAAAGTCGAGCAGATTCACCGTCATGGCGGGTATTAACGCGAGTAAACGTTCATGCCGGCAAAGAAGAACGCAATTTCCACTGCGGCCGTCTCAGACGCATCAGAACCGTGCACCGCGTTGGCATCAATGCTGTCTGCGAAATCAGCGCGAATGGTGCCCGCAGCCGCTTTTTTCGGATCGGTCGCACCCATCAGGTCGCGGTGTTTCAACACGGCGTTTTCGCCTTCGAGGGCCTGGATCATGACCGGGCCGGACACCATGAAATCCACCAGGTCCTTGAAAAACGGACGGGCTTTGTGCACGGCATAAAAAGCCTCAGCCTCGCCACGCGACAAATGGGCCATTTTGGAAGCCACAATTTTCAGACCGGCAGCTTCAAAACGGGCGTAAATTTGGCCGATGACATTTTTTGCAACAGCGTCGGGTTTGATGATGGAAAGAGTGCGTTCGATAGTCATGGTTTTTCCTGATAAATGTAATTTTTGACCCACTTGTCAAAGCTTTGGATGTTAACCTGAACCCGCTGGGCGCCAGCACGTCGGCTTGACGCATCCATCGGGTGCATGGGCTCATTCAACGGCTTTTGCCGATACGTCTGGCGCCGGAAGAGCCCGAACCCGCACCACGTTTGCTACCCAGTTCCTGCCTTTGACGGTTGTAACTGTCAGCGCCGATGTAGCCAAAATTGGTTTTCAACGGGTCCGGCTGGGCGTTGTTGCCAGCATTGGTGGTACCGCTATTGGGCTTGTTGGTGCGCCCACCCGGGCTTCGGGGTGCCGGGCGACGCCCGCGCAAGGGCGGACGCGGGGTGTGCTCGCGCGTCATGCCGTCTTCGGCCAGCGCCACGGAGGCCTCACCAGCACCTGTTGCAGCGGAATTTCTGGCCTTTTGCGTCAAGGCATTGATGTCGCTGGCATCGAGCTCCATCCAGGCGCCACGCTTGAGCCCCCGCGGTAACACCATGGCCCCGTAACGAATTCGTATCAAACGACTCACGGCATGACCGACGGCTTCGAACATGCGCCGAACTTCGCGGTTGCGACCTTCAGAGATGGTCACCCGATACCAGCAATTGGAGCCCTCACCCCCGCCCTCTTCGATGGAACCAAAGTTGGCAAGCCCGTCGTCGAGCTTGACGCCTTCGAGCAGGCGCTTCTTTTCTTCCTGATTCAGGGCGCCCAGCACCCGTACCGCGTATTCGCGCTCAAGACCAAAACGCGGGTGCATCAGGTTGTTGGCCAGCTCGCCCGAACTGGTGAAAAGTAGCAAGCCTTCGGTATTGAGGTCGAGTCGGCCGACGGACTGCCACTTGCCCTGAAACAGCTTGGGCAATTTGCGAAAAACAGTGGGCCGATTTTGTGGATCGTCGTTAGACACAACTTCGCCTGCCGGCTTGTGGTAGGCAATGACGCGGGCCGGGGGTGGCTCGATCCGGAAGCGAATCGGCTTGCCGTTGACTTTGACATGGTCACCAAATTGAACCCGTTGACCAATATGGGCGGGTTCATTGTTGACGGTGATCCGACCCTCCATGATCAGTTGCTCCATCTCCAGTCGCGACCCCATGCCGGCCTGGGCCAGCACCTTGTGCAGCTTGGGCGACTCGGGCAAGGGTGCCAGCACCCTTTTCAGAGGTGCAGAGGCCTGCGTGTCTTCGGCGTCAAATTGACCCGAGACCACGTCTTCAAACCGGATTGACGTCGACTGAGGGTTTAGCTCTTCTTGTTTCATCATGATTCCTTTGACTCCAAATTCGATGTCCCAGCGGCCATGTGCTCGGCAGCATGGACGTCTTCAGACCAGTTCAACTCCGCCGTAAAAGCCGTGACTTCACTCGCCTGACTTGACGCCAGCGCCCGCCCCAGGCCCTCAAAGGCCACACCGGTCGCATTCAGCACGGGCAATTGATCCAGCGAAGACAGCCCCAGGTCATCCAAAAACTGGCGTGTCGTGGCAAACAGGGCCGGCCGGCCGACCGTATCACGGTGCCCGATCACTTCGATCCAGCCCCGGTCTTCGAGTTGCTTGACCGTCAGCGAGTTGACGGTCACACCGCGGATATCTTCAATGTCACCACGAGTGACTGGTTGACGGTAAGCAATGATGGCCAAGGTCTCCAGTGTTGCCCGGGCGTAGCGGGGTGGCTTTTCCGGATACAGGCGATCCAGGTAAGGCCGCATTTCGGCACAACTCTGAAAACGCCAGCCACTGGCCAACTGAACCAGTTCAACCCCACGCGACGACCAATCCTGCTGCAATTCATTCAACAGTCCACGGATGTCGGTCAAACTCTGCGCTTGCCCCAAAAGAAGCTGCATGTCACGCAGGGACATGGGCTCTTGGGCGCAAACCAAAGCGGCTTCAAGAATGCACTTGGCATCCAGCGTTTTCATGGTTTCGTCGTGTTGAAATAAGATGCCCGAAGACATCAAGGCAAAGAATGGAAGGTGCGTCACAAGCCGAGCGAGCCATCGGAGACGCGGACGCTGCCTCAAAGAAACTGAAACAGACGCCTAAATATTGCCCGGATTGTACTTGAGACCCAGGCTGCTCAACGCCAGGGAAAAATCAGGCGGCACAGGCGCGGCAAAAGACAGCGCCTGCTGCGTCACCGGGTGCGAAAAAGCGAGTCGGTAGGCATGCAGCGCCTGCCTGGCCATGCCAAACGCAAGGCCCCCCCCATACAACGCATCACCCAGCAGCGGGTGCCTGAGTTGTGCCATGTGGACCCTGATCTGGTGGGTTCTACCGGTATGCAGGGTGCAGTGCACCAGACAGGCTTGGGCTGCATTCGCCAGTAATTCAAAATCGGTTCTGGCAAGCTTTCCCGGATGAAGGCTCAAGTCAACCGCCGCCATGCGCAAGCGATTGGCGGGGTCCCGGCCAATGGCGGCATCGACTTCCCGCCTGGACGCACCCAACCAGGCCCCTTGCCCAATCGCCAGGTACTGGCGCTTGACCTCCCGCGCAGCAATGGCTTTGACCAGCGCATCCATCACGGCCCGGGTACGCGCCACCACCATCAGACCACTGGTGTCCTTGTCCAGGCGATGCACAATGCCGGCACGCGGCAAATCAAAAGCTTGGGGGTCATGAGCCAGGAGTCCGTTCATCAAGGTGCCGGACCAATTGCCGGGTGCCGGATGCACCACCAGGCCGGCGGGTTTGTTGATGACGAGCAAGTGCGCGTCCAGATAGACCACATCGAGCGCCATGGCTTCTGCCTTGAAAGCCTGGCTTTGCGGCGTCGGGCGCAGCTCAATCAGACCCGAATCCGAAGCCCTGACCTTGTGCGAGGCCTTGTACAGCACCTGACCGTTGACCAGAACACTACCGGCTTCGATGAGTTGTTGCAAATAGTTACGAGAAAACTCAGGCACTAGATCAACCAGAGCGCGATCCAATCGCATACCATGCTGGGCGCTGCCAAATGCCAGTAAGCGCTGCTCAACTTGCGGCTCGACCTGCGCGTCCTCGTCCAGCGCATCCAGGCTCAGAGGCCCCGATATAATCAATTCTGTTTTTTTCAAGAAAGCCTTTCGCAATGTTTCATGCCAAATTATCTGCCGTCTGCGCCTGGATTTTGGCGGCTGGCGTTTTGTTCCTGGGGGCCTGTTCGTCCGCCCCCACCGACCCAACGGCACAGTGGAGTCCCAACAAGATTTATGCCGAGGCCAAAGACGAGCTCAACAGTGGCGCCTATGACAAGGCCGTGCCCCTGCTGGAAAAACTTGAAGGCCGTGCAGCAGGAACGCCGTTGGCACAACAAGCCCAGCTTGACAAAGCGTATGCGCACTTCAAGGCCGGTGAGCCGGTGCTGGCCACTGCCACACTGGACCGATTCATGAAATTGCACCCGGCCAGCCCGGCCATGGACTACGCGCTGTATCTCAAGGGCATCGTTAATTTCAATGACGACCTGGGCTTGTTTTCGGGGTTAACTCGCCAAGACTTGGCAGAGCGCGATCAAAAAGCGGCCAAAGATTCATTTGAATCGTTCAAGGAACTGGTGGCCCGCTTCCCTGACTCGCGCTACGCGCCCGAGGCAAGCCAGCGCATGACTTACATCGTGAACTCGTTGGCGCAGTCCGAGGTGTATGTGGCGCGCTACTACTTTGCGCGCGGTGCCTATCTAGCGGCTATCAATCGGGCACAAATAGCCGTCTCGGACTACCAGGGGGTACCCGCCCTTGAGGAAGCTTTGTTCATCATGGTCAAGTCCTACGATGCCCTGGGTATGACCAGCTTGCGTGACGACACCCAGCGTGTGCTCGAAAAGAATTTCCCGCAAACTCCCTATCTGACACAAGGTTTTAAAAACCCTAACAGTCCTTGGTGGAAGATCTGGTAACGGCATGAAACCCAAAGCGTACCGAATTTCCGCTTCAACGGGTATTCACAAAGGCGATCGCGACTACCAGCAAGACCAGGTCATCCTGATCAGCCAACCCAGAGTCAAGGGCTGTTTGCTGGCGGTGCTGGCCGACGGCATGGGCGGCCGCAGTGGTGGACGCAAGGCGTCAGACCAGGTCATGCTGACCGCGCGTCAGCTGTTTGAACGTTATGACCCGGCCACGGACGACCCGCAAGCCACCCTGAAACAGCTGCTCAGCGAGGCCCACACAGTCATTCGCCTAACGGCTATTTCGGCGGAACAAGAACCCCACAGCACCATTGTTGCCTTTCTGGTCAACCCCGGCGGTGACTGCTACTGGATTCATGCAGGTGATTCACGCATTTACCATTTTCAGGGAACCAGGCTCATCAAGCGAACGCTGGACCACTCTTACGTTCAAATGTTGGTCGATCGGGGAGAAATCACCGAAGAGGAGGCCAACAAGCACCCGAAATCGAACATTTTGATGGGTTGCCTGGGCTCAGAAAATGCCCCCCCCATGACACTCCACTTCATCCCCAAGATGCGTGCCGGCGATACCTTGATGGCGTGCAGTGACGGGGTTTGGCACTATTTCACCGATGCCGAGTTGGGCAACGTACTGGCGGCGCTGGCGCCTCGAGAGGCCACGGAATTTTTGATTGACAAGGCCAGGGAGCGGGCGCAGGGAGGCGGCGACAACCTGTCTCTGGTCATCGTCAAATTCGAAGCCATGGACACGTGAGCCAGTCCCCGGACGCCAGAGTATGGCGCAGCAGGTCAAGGCTGAGCCGTTGACCGGCTGGCCTTCTCAAGGCCTTTTTGCTGAATTTTGTTCAAGGTGTTGATCGCCTTGGTTTGCCGCTCAAGGTCGTTGAGAATCACTTCTTGACGCCGCAGGTCGTCCAGCGCCAGGCGTTTTTGGGCGCGTACCTGGCGCAGACAGTCAGATACCGCAAACTTTTGATAACAGTCGGTTTGTGCCCGTTGCGCAGTGGCCTCGTGTTGCAGTCGCAATTGCTGAATACGCAAGCGCTCTTGCGGGACTTGCAAGGGCACCGCTGGCGCCTCGTCTGGCGCAGCCAGCAGCTGCGGCGAGCCAACGATGCCCGCAACCAGAAAAACCAAAACAGGCAACAGAGCTGGCTTCATGTCAGGCACGTGTCCACATCACGGCGGCCCAGCGCAAGGAACTCAGCCGACTGCATCTCATGAAGACGCGATACGGTACGGGCAAATTCATTGGCCATCAAACCTTCCGTGTACAACTGGGGTGCGGCTACTTCTGCCGAAATAATGAGCTTGACCCGCCGGTCATAGAGCACGTCCACCAACCAGGTAAAGCGACGCGCCTCGGATGACATACGCGGTGCCATTTGCGGCACATCACTGAGCAGCACCGTATGGAACTGCGTGGCAATTTCAAGGTAATCATTTTGCGAGCGCGGGCCGCCGCAAAGTGTTTTAAAGTCAAACCACACCAGACCACCCGCTTTGCGCCGTGCATAAATTTTACGCGCCTCGATCTGCAAGGTCGGGTCTTCGTCCTGGGTTTCTGCCAGGCGCTCGAAAGCGTTGCGCATGGCGTCGTCCACCACCACACCCAAGGGCGAATGGTACAGCGCCAGCTGCGCCAGGGTTTGCCCACGGTAGTCGGTCCCGTGGTCCACATTGACCACATGGAGTTGCGCCTTCAACAAGGCAATGGCGGGCAAAAAGCGGTCACGGTTCAAGCCGTGGAGGTACAAGTCATCGGGCTTGAAATTGGACGTCGTCACAAAACCCACGCCTTGTTCAAACAAGGCATTCAGCAGTCTGTGCAGGATCATGGCGTCGGTGATGTCCGACACATGAAACTCGTCAAAACAGATCAGGCGGTACTTCTCGGCCATCCGTTTGGCCAACAGATTCAACGGATTTGGCGTGCCCTGCATATTGGCCAGCTCCCGGTGCACCTCACGCATGAATTCATGAAAATGCAGCCGGGTCTTGCGTTTCAGGGGTACCGCGCTGTAAAAGCAATCCATCAAAAAGCTCTTGCCGCGACCGACGCCGCCGTACATGTAAACACCACGCGGAATGGCAGGGCGATTGATCAGCTTTTTAAGCGCGTTGGAGCGCTGCTCCCGGTACTTGCCCCATTCACGTGAACAGGCTTCAAGCACTTGCACGGCGCGCAGCTGTGCCGGGTCCGCGCTGTAACCACGCGCCAGTAGCTCGGCTTGGTAGATTTTTTTAACTGTCACTTGGGACCGATCGCAGAAAAAATGACAGCCTGAACTTGGGTCTCAAGCCCAGACCGCCATCTTCGTGCCAATTCAGAAGTTCAGGGTACGCTTGTCAACCGCCAGCGCGGCTTCCTTGGTGGACTCGCTCAAGGAAGGATGAGCGTGGCAAACGCGGGCAATGTCTTCACTGCTGGCGCGGAATTCCATCGCCAACACACATTCGGCAATCAATTCGCTGGCCAAAGGGCCAACAATGTGCACGCCCAGAATCTCGTCCGTGACGGCATCGGCCAGCATCTTGACCATGCCGGTGGTGTCACCCAGCGCACGCGCGCGGCCGTTGGCCAGGAACGGGAAAGTACCGGCCTTGTAAGCCACGCCGTCAGCCTTGAGCTGTTGCTCGGTGCGGCCGACCCAGGCAATTTCGGGGCTGGTGTAAATGACCCAGGGGACAGTGTTGAAATTGACATGGCCGTGTTGCCCGGCAATACGTTCGGCCACCGCCACGCCTTCTTCCTCAGCCTTGTGCGCCAGCATCGGGCCGCGCACCACATCACCCACCGCCCAGACGCCGGGCAGATTGGACTTGCAGTCAGCGTCAACCACAATCGCACCGCGCTCGTCGAGCTTCAGGCCCACCGCTTCGGCATTCAAACCGGTGGTGTTGGGCACCCGGCCAATCGACACGATCAGTTTGTCAACGTCGAGCGTCTGAGCTTCGCCCTTGGCATTGGTCCAGGCCACGCTGACACCTTTTTTGCCGACCTTGACGGCGCCTACCTTCACACCGAGTTCGATCTTGAGGCCTTGTTTGACAAAAGCTTTGTGCGCTTCCTTGGCAATTTGCTGGTCCACCGCGCCCAAAAAGTCTGGCAAACCTTCCAAAATAGTGACCTCGGCACCCAGACGGCGCCAGACCGAGCCCATTTCAAGGCCAATCACACCCGAGCCAATCAGACCCAATTTCTTAGGCACGTCGGTCAAAGCCAAAGCGCCTTCGTTCGACAGAACCATGGTTTCGTCAAAAGCCGCCCCGGGCAGCGCACGGGCATTGGAGCCGGTGGCCACAATGATCTGCTGACCCACCAGAGTTTCTTCAGCGGCACCGGCGACCTTAATTTCATAACCACCCTCAACCGCTTTCACAAACGAGGCACGGCCGTGGAAAAAGCTGACCTTGTTCTTTTTGAACAGGTACAGGATGCCGTCGTTGTTTTGCTTGACCACGGCGTCCTTGCGCGCCACCATTTTGGCGGCGTCCATGCTCAAACCCTTGACCGTGATGCCATGGTCGGCAAAGTGGTGGCTGGCCTGCTCAAAATGCTCACTCGACTGCAACAGCGCCTTGCTCGGAATGCAACCCACATTGGTGCAGGTCCCGCCCGGCGCCGGGCCGCCCTTGGCGTTTTTCCACTCGTCCACACAGGCCACGTTTTTGCCCAACTGGGCAGCGCGAATGGCGGCAATGTAGCCACCCGGGCCGCCACCAATCACGATCACATCAAATTGTTTGCTCATTTTTTACTTTCTAACTACTATAACTTACTGCCATTCTGGTTCATGAAATGACTCCCGACAGCGCCTAGCGGCATGTGTTGGGTGTCTGACGCAGCGTGGACTTGGGGTTTTGCCAAATAAAGGAGGAGGATTGGGGCTGAGCCCCAATCCGGGGGACATTCGCGGAGTCAGATACCCAATACGCGCTGCGGCTTAAAGCGAACTGCTTGGCAATGATGAATTGATTTTCAAATGTCAAACAACAGGCGAGCCGGGTCTTCCAGCGCTTCTTTCATGGCCACCAGGCCCAGCACGGCTTCGCGGCCGTCGATGATGCGGTGGTCGTAGCTCATGGCAAAGTAGTTCATGGGGCGCACCACAACCTGGCCGTTTTCCACCATGGCGCGGTCTTTGGTGGCGTGCACACCCAGAATGGCGCTTTGCGGCGGGTTGATGATGGGGGTGGACATCATGGAACCAAAGGTGCCGCCATTGCTGATCGAGAAGGTGCCGCCGGTCATTTCTTCCATGCCGAGCTTGCCGTCACGTGCCTTGGTACCGAATTCGGCAATCTTCTTCTCGATGTCGGCAAAACTCATCTGGTCAGCGTTACGCAAAATCGGCACCACCAAGCCGCGGGGTGAACCCACCGCGATACCGATGTCAAAAAAACCGTGGTAAACGATGTCGGTACCGTCCACCGACGCGTTGAGCACGGGGAATTTTTTGAGGGCATGCACCGCCGCCTTGACGAAGAAGCTCATGAAGCCCAGCTTGACGCCATGCTCTTTCTCAAACCGGTCCTGCATGCGCTTGCGCATGTCCATCACCGGGGCCATGTTGATCTCGTTGAACGTGGTCAGGATGGCGTTGGTTGATTGCGACTGCAGCAGACGCTCGGCAACGCGGGCGCGCAGGCGGCTCATGGGCACGCGCTGTTCCGGACGGCCTTCCAGTGAAGCCGCCAGGCTGCTGGTCGGCGCAGCCACCTGGGGCAGCAAGGGTGCGGCCGGTTTGGCCGCGGGCATGACCGGCGCTGCAGCAGCCTTGGGAGCGGCCACAGCAGCCAGCACGTCACCCTTGGTCACGCGGCCGTCCTTGCCGGTGCCTGCCACGGAACCCGCAGCCAGCTGGTTGTCAGCCATCAGCTTGGCGGCTGCCGGCATGGCGACACCCGCCATGGAGCCACTGACCGGAGCCGACGCAAGCGCTGCAGCAGGAGCTGCGGCCGCAGCCATCGCCGCCACTACCGGGGCGACTGGCGCGGAAGCTCCTGCGACAGCTTCGGTGTCGATACGGGCGATCAACTGGTCAGCGGCGACGGTTGTGCCATCGGGCTCAATGATCTCGACGATGACACCGGCAGAGGGCGCAGGAACTTCCAGCACGACCTTGTCGGTTTCGACATCAATCAGGATTTCATCCACAGCGACAGCGTCGCCCACTTTTTTCTTCCACTGCAACAGGGTGGCTTCGGCCACGGATTCGGACAGTTGCGGGACTTTGACTTCTACGATTGCCATAACAATTCTTTCAAAATAATCTTGAGGGTTTGGGCGGCGAACCATGCGCCCGCCCAAAACGGTTGGGGTCGGGGGCTGCCTTACTTGGACAGGATGAAGCCCTTGAGCTTGCCAAAGGCGCCTTCAACCAGCGCCTTTTGCTGCTCCTGGTGCAGGTGGGAATAACCCACGGCCGGTGACGCTGATGCCACCCGGCCGGAGTAACCCAGCTTTTGCCCCTCAAGCATGTTCTCGTGAATGTAGTGCTGCACAAAAAACCAGGCGCCCTGGTTTTGTGGTTCGTCTTGCGTCCACACCACCTCGGTCGCATTGGGGTACTTTTTCAGCTCGGTCGCAAATGCCTTGTGCGGGAACGGGTAGAGCTGCTCAACACGGATGATGGCAACGTCATCGCTGCCTTTTTCTTCACGCTTTTTGGCCAGGTCGTAATACACCTTGCCGGAGCAGGCCACCAGCCGCTTGACCTTGTCGCCCTTGAGCGCCTTTTGATCGGGGATGATGGTCTGGAAGCTGCCCTTGGTGAATTCAGCCAGCGGGGAAGCGGCATCCTTGTGACGCAAGAGCGACTTGGGCGTGAAGATCACCAGCGGTTTGCGCAGGTTGCGCACCATCTGGCGACGCAGTACGTGGAAGATCTGGCTGGCCGTGGTAGGTTGCACCAATTGCATATTGGTGTCTGCTGCCAGCTGCATAAAACGCTCGACACGTGCCGAGGAGTGCTCCGGGCCCTGGCCCTCATAGCCGTGCGGCAACATCATGGTCAAGCCATTCACACGGCCCCACTTGACTTCGCCAGAGGCAATAAACTGGTCGATCACCACCTGGGCACCGTTGGCAAAGTCGCCAAACTGGGCTTCCCAGATCACCAATGTGTTGGGGTCGTTGGACGCGTAACCGTACTCAAAACCCAGCACGGCTTCTTCTGACAAGATGGAGTCAATGACAACAAACGGGGCCTGATTTTCAGCCACATTCTGCAGCGGCACGTAGGTGCCCTCGTCCCACTTTTCACGGCTTTGGTCATGAATCACCGCGTGACGATGGGTAAAGGTGCCCCGGCCACAGTCTTCACCCGACAAACGCACCGGGTAGCCACTGGCCACCAGCGACGCAAACGCCATGTGCTCACCCATACCCCAATCCACCGGAATATCACCCCGCCCCATGGCGGCGCGGTCGTCGTAGACCTTTTTCACCAGCGGATGCGCGGTCAGGCTGCCAGGCAACGTGGTGATCTTTTCTGCCAGGCGTTTCCACTCGCTCATGGGAATCGCGGTGTCACCCGCGTCGGTCCACTTCTTGCCCAGGAAGGGCGTCCAATCCACGGCGTACTTGCTCTTGAAATTGGTCAATACCGGGTCGATCGTGTGTTTACCCGCGTCCATCGCGGCACGGAAGGCCTTGAACATGTCGTCGCCCAGCGTGACGCCCATACCTTGTGCCGCGAGCTTGTCGGCATACAGCTTGCGGGTACCGGGGTGGGCTGCGATTTTTTTGTACATCAGCGGCTGAGTCAGCGCTGGCGTGTCCTGCTCGTTGTGGCCGAGTTTTCGGAAACAAATGATGTCAAGTACCACATCTTTGCGGAACTCCATGCGGTATTCCAGAGCCCACTGCATGGCCATCACCACGGCTTCAGGATCATCACCATTGACGTGCATCACCGGCGCTTCGACGCCCTTGACGATGTCGGTGCAATACAGCGTGGAGCGGTAGTCGCGCGGGTCAGAGGTGGTGAAACCAATCTGATTGTTGATGATCAGGTGCACCGTGCCCGCTGTGCTGTAACCACGGGTTTGGGCCAGTGCCAGCGTTTCCTGGTTGACCCCTTGACCGGCGAACGCGGCATCACCGTGCACCAGTACCGGCAGCACCTGGCGGCCAGTCGGGTCGGCGCGGCGGTCCATACGGGCACGCACTGAACCTTCAACCACCGGGTTGACAATTTCAAGGTGCGACGGATTAAACGCCAGGCTCAGGTGCACCGGACCACCGGGGGTGGTCACGTCGGAGCTGAAGCCCTGGTGGTACTTCACGTCGCCAGCCGGCAGGTCTTCCGGGGCGGTGTGGTCAAACTCGGCAAACAAATCAGCGGGCATTTTGCCCAGGGTGTTCACCAGCACGTTCAGGCGGCCACGGTGGGCCATGCCGATCACGATCTCCTGCACGCCCAAACTGCCCGCCTGCTGAATCAGCTGGTCCATGGCGGCAATAAAACTCTCGCCACCTTCCAGTGAAAAACGCTTCTGACCCACGTACTTGGTATGCAGGAAGCGCTCCAGGCCTTCAGCGGCTGTAAGGCGTCCAAGAATGTGCTTTTTCTGATCTGCCGTGAAATTGGGCTTGCTGCGCACGCTTTCCAGCTTTTGTTGCCACCAGCGCTTTTGCGTCTGGTCGGATAAATACATGTATTCCGCGCCAATCGAGCCGCAATAGGTTTCGCGCAAGGCATTGAGCAAATCGCGCAGCGACATCACCTCTTTGCCGAAGAAAGTGTTGCTGGTATTGAACACGGTTTCCTGATCGGCATCGGAGAAACCATAAAAAGACGGCTCCAGTTCGGGAATTGGCTGGCGCTCGGTACGCTTCAGGGGATCGAGGTCAGCCCAGCCGGAACCAACATTACGGTAAGCCGCGATCAACTGCTGGACAAATACCCGCTTGCGCCCAAGATCAGAGTCGGCGCCGGCAGCTACCACAACTCTGGTGCCGCCTTGTTTTGCACGTTCGGCAAAGGCGTTGATGACAGGCTGATGGGGGACGTCCCTGGCATTTGAGCCATCCACGGCAGGCACATTTTGCAGGGAATCAAAATAATCACGCCAGGTATCCGGCACACTGCCTGGATTGGCCAGGTAGTTTTCGTACATCTCTTCGACGTAGGGGGCGTTACCACCAAAAAGGTAGGTATTCGCCTGGTAGGCTTGGTAAACCGTGTTGGTCTCACTCATATTTCGCTGACTTTCATTTCCCTTGAGGAAACTTTGGCTGGTTAAAGCTGATGGTTGATTAACCTCCCGCGTCACGGCTTGACCGTTTGGCGGATGCGACAGTGGCGTTGGAAGGGCCTGATGCAGAAAAGGATTGTGCCACCGAAAAGCAGCACAATCCTTACAGGCAAAGATTGACCCTAATCAAGAATTGATCAAATCCTTGATCTGCTGCAAGGCAGCCGGGTCGTCCATGGTGGTCAGGTCGCCGGGATCGCGGCCTTCACACACTGCCGTGATGGCGCGGCGCAGGCACTTGCCGCTGCGCGTCTTGGGCAGCACGGTGACAAAGCGCACGCGGGCTGGCCGCGCCACTGCGCCCAGGTCCTTGTCCACGATTTTCATGATTTCGCCCTCCATCTTGAGGGCGCTGGCCTCATCGGCAATCAGGCTGGCGTCCTTGACCACGGCAAATGCCATGGCGACCTGGCCCTTGAGCTGGTCGGCCACACCCACCACCGCGACCTCGGCCACGTTGGGATGCGCCGAGATACTTTCTTCGATTTCGCGGGTGCCCAGTCGGTGGCCGGCCACATTGATCACGTCATCGGTGCGCCCCAGGATAAAGTAGTAGCCTTCTTCATCACGGATGCCCCAGTCGAAGGTACTGTAGATCATGCGCCCGGGAATGGTCGTCCAGTAGGTGCGGACAAAGCGCGCGTCATCGCCCCACACCGTTTGCAGGCAGCCGGGCGGCAGCGGGCCTTCGATGGCAACCACGCCCTTCTGGTTGGCGCCCTTGAGCTCTTCACCGGTCGCTTCATCAAGCAGTTTGACGTCGTAGCCATAGACCGCCTTGCCAGGTGAGCCGAACTTGGTGGGCGCATCGTCCACCCCTTTGCAAATGCTCAGGATCGGCCAGCCCGTCTCGGTCTGCCAATAGTTGTCGACAATCGGTCGGCCCAGGCCTTCACTGATCCACTGCGCAGTGGGCTGGTCGAGCGGTTCGCCCGCCAGGAACAAGGCTTTGAGCGTTGACAGGTCGTATTTTTTAAGCAGCGCCGGATCCTGCTTTTTCAGCACGCGAATGGCGGTGGGCGCGCTGAACATCACTGTGACCTTGTACTTTTCAACCAGGCTCCACCAGATGCCGCCATCGGGGCGGATTGGCAAACCTTCGTACATGATCGTCGCCATGCCCGCGATCAGCGGCCCGTAAATGATGTAGCTGTGGCCCACCACCCAGCCAATGTCACTGGTCGAGAAATAGGTTTCGCCCGCTTCGCCGCAGTAAATATGCTTCATGCTGGCAGCCAGCGCCACGGCGTACCCCCCGGTGTCACGCTGCACGCCCTTGGGCTTGCCGGTGGTACCGCTGGTGTACAGCGTGTAGCTGGGGTGGGTGGCATCGACCCACTCACATTCGACCACGGCGTCCATGTGTTTTTCACGCAGGTCGGCCCACAGCTTGTCGCGCCCCGCGACCAATGCCATCGGCACCAGACCGCGATCGACCAACAACACCGATTCGGGCTTGTAGCTCGACAGACTGATGGCTTCGTCGAGCAGCGGTTTGTAAGCCACCGCCTTGCCGCCGCGTGACCCTGAATCTGCGCTGATAATGACTTTGGGCGCGGCATCTTCAATACGTGTCGCCAACGAGCCGGAAGCAAAACCGCCAAACACCACCGAGTGGATGGCGCCAATACGCGCACACGCCAGCATGGCAAACGCCGCCTGGGCGATCATGGGCATGTAGATCAAAACCCGGTCGCCCTTGGCCACGCCCAAGTCCTTGAGGATGGCGGCCATGCGCTGCACTTCGGCGTGTAATTCACGAAACGAATACACCTTTTCCTGATTGGTCTCGGTCGAGACAAAAATCAGCGCCGCCTGGTCGGCACGGTCTTTCAGATGACGGTCCACCGCGTTGTGGCACAGGTTGGTCACGCCGCCCACAAACCACTTGGCAAACGGCGGTTTGCTGTAGTCGCAAATCTGGGTCGGCTGAACTTTCCAGTCGATCAACTGGGCTTGTTCGCCCCAGAAACCGTCGCGGTCAGAGAGAGATCGTTGGTGAAATTCGGCGTATGTGGTCATGGGCTGTCTCCTGTGTTTATAAAACTGAATTCATAATTATGAGCCTTGAGCTTGCATGGTCCTGACGCAGGCTACCCCAATTGCCAAGCGCTTTATGGATGCGATTCAAAGTTGTGGGCTGGCCGTGGTCGATTCCAGGGCGTTGACTGGCGGCTTTCACGCACGGCACGGCGACTGGGCCATGCGCGTGCGGTTTTGGCGCGAAATCACGCGCGCCATTGCTGAAAAGTGTGCAGAATGCTTTCTGCGCGCGCCTTTCGCACCAAAGCCCGGTCACATGACCCAATCACCATGCCTCAAGGTAGTGCGACCCCACACAATTTGAATCACACGCGCGCACCATCCGGGCTACCTATTGCTGTCAAAATAAGAATTGCCGTCATTGAAATTGGCTATTTGATTTTCAGGTAGGACAAAACCCCCTGCCCAGCGCACACGCCGCTCGCCAGGCACGCGGTGAGTAAATATCCCCCCGTCGGCGCCTCCCAATCCAGCATCTCACCGGCGCAAAACACGCCCGGCAAAGACTCCAACATCAGCTGCTCGGTCATGGCTTCAAACAGCACACCCCCCGCACTGCTGATGGCTTCGTCGATGGGACGGGCTGCTGCCACCGTGATAGGCAAGGCCTTGATGGCCTGGGCCAGTTGCACCGGATCAGCCATTTGTGCCTTGCTCAACAGCTCATACAGAATGGCCGCCTTGATGCCTTCGATGTGCAGGCGGCTC
This sequence comes from Burkholderiales bacterium RIFOXYD12_FULL_59_19, assembly GCA_001771065.1. GTDB lineage: Bacteria > Pseudomonadota > Gammaproteobacteria > Burkholderiales > Burkholderiaceae_C > Rhodoferax. The sequence goes on from MESQ01000038.1 coordinate 44,958, forward strand.
TTGAGGTGGCTCGACAGCGAACGCGAACCGCGCGGGTGCTTCACCTCGGCCAACACCCTCTCGTAAGGCATGTCAGGCAATAAATCCAGATGAAACGTGGCTGAACCACGGGCCAAAACTTCATCACGCAGCAAACCCGATACGGCGTAAATCAAACTGCCCTCAAGCCCGGTAGCGGTCGCCACAAACTCCCCCTTGCGGGCAAACTCAAACCCTTGCGTGTTGCGGAAGGTAAGGGCCACGGACTTGAACGGAAGACCCGCAAAATGGTTGGAAAAATGCGCGCTCCAGCCATTTTGCACATCAAAACCACAATTGGCCGGCAGCAGTGGCGCCACCGCCACACCTTTGGCTTGCAGCCAGGGCACCCAGGCACCGTTCGAGCCCAGACGGGCCCAGCTGCCACCACCGAGCGCCAGCACAACCGCATCCGCTTGCAGCTGGATCAGCCCCTGCACAGTGTCAAAGTCCAGCCAGGTGGCGTCTAGCGTGGTGTCAGTCCGGGTGGCAGAGGGTGCCGCTTGATGCCAGCCGGTCCAGCGGTGTCGCATCAAAAACGTCACAGGAAGGCCATTTTTAGGGTGACGCAGACGCGTCAACCAGGCCCGCAGCAGGGGTGCTGCCTTCATGTCAGCGGGGAAAACCCGCCCGGAGCTACCGACAAAAGTCTCGATGCCGAGCGAGGCCGCCCAGGAACGCACGCAAGACGCGTCAAAGGTTTTAAAAATCGTCTCAATCTGCTGACGGCGTTGGCCGTAACGGACGGCAAACAGGTCAGCAGGTTCAGAGTGGGTCAAATTCAAACCGCCTTTGCCTGCTAACAAAAATTTTCTGCCAATACTGGGCATGGCATCCAACAAGAGCACCTGCACACCCGCGCCCGACAACACCTCGGCCGCCATCAACCCGGCCGGACCGGCACCTACAACCATTACTGTTTTCATCATGACCTTGTATTTTTTGAGATCTGTCCATTAGAACCGCTCCAACAACTCGGAAATACCGTATGCAAACCCGAAGCAAGGACCTCAAAAAGCCCGGAACATGCGACACGGTTTCGGTTTCTGTCACAATTTCGCCACTGTATGCTTTTCAAACTTTCAATTTAGGAAAAACCATGGCGAGTGAACTGATCAAACATGTGTCCGATGCATCGTTCGAAGCCGACGTACTGCAATCCGATGTCCCCGTGCTGGTGGACTACTGGGCTGAATGGTGCGGCCCGTGCAAAATGATCGCACCGATTCTTGACGAAGTGTCGACCGCCTACGAAGGCAAATTGCAAATTGCCAAAATGAATGTGGATGAAAATCGCGATATTCCGGCCAAGTTTGGCATTCGCGGCATCCCCACCCTCATGATCTTCAAAAGTGGCCAATTGGCAGCCACCAAAGTTGGCGCCATGAGCAAGGCCCAACTCACCACATTCATTGATCAGCAACTGGCATAAGCCTGCTTTTTTACCGAAACCCCGCGTACGTTTCGCGCCCGGTCATTCTGGCTGGGCTTTTTTCCTGTCATAATTCAAAGCACTCGCTGACCCCCATCCAGGGCCAGCTTGAGTCAGGGGCGCCAAGCCAATGCGACTTGAACCAGCACAAGTCCGTCGCGTCACAAAAATTCCCTCCCTGCAAAGACCACACATTCACCGGGCTACTCCATGCATTTAAATGAACTCAAGGCACTGCACGTGTCAGAAGTCCTCAAACAAGCCGAAGATCTTGAGATCGAAAACACCGGCCGCATGCGCAAGCAGGAGTTGATGTTTGCCATCATTAAAAAGCGTGCCCGTGCCGGTGAGCAGATTTTTGCCGATGGTGTGCTGGAAATTTTGCCCGACGGTTTTGGTTTTTTGCGCAGCCCCGACACCAGCTACACCGCCAGCACCGACGACATCTACATCAGCCCCAGCCAGGTACGCCGCTTCAATCTGCACACCGGTGACATGATCGAAGGCGAGGTACGCACCCCCAAGGACGGTGAGCGTTACTTTGCCTTGAACAAGCTCGAAAAGGTCAATGACGGCGGCCCCGAGGAAAACAAACACAAGGTGATGTTTGAGAACCTGACACCGCTGTTCCCCAACGTGCAAATGCGCCTGGAACGCGACATCAAAGGCGAAGAAAACATCACCGGGCGCATCATTGACATCATTGCACCCATCGGAAAAGGTCAGCGCGCACTGTTGGTAGCGCCACCCAAGAGCGGTAAAACGGTGATGATGCAGCACATCGCGCACGCCATTTCTGCCAATTACCCTGACAGCCACATGATGGTGTTGCTGGTTGACGAGCGCCCGGAAGAAGTGACCGAAATGCAGCGCACCGTCAAGGGTGAGGTGATTGCCTCCACCTTCGACGAACCCGCTGCCCGCCACGTGCACGTGGCTGAAATGGTGATCGAACGCGCCAAACGCCTGGTGGAACTGAAAAAAGACGTAGTCATTTTGCTTGACTCGATCACCCGTCTGGCGCGTGCCTACAACAACGTGGTGCCGTCCTCCGGCAAGGTGTTGACCGGCGGTGTCGACTCCAACGCGCTGCAGCGCCCGAAACGCTTTTTGGGTGCCGCGCGTAATGTGGAAGAGGGCGGGTCCCTGACCATCATCGCCACGGCCCTGGTCGACACCGGCAGCCGCATGGACGAGGTGATCTTTGAAGAGTTCAAGGGCACCGGCAACAGCGAAATTCACCTGGACCGGCGCCTGTACGAAAAGCGTGTGTTCCCGTCCATTCAACTCAACCGCAGCGGCACCCGCCGCGAAGAGCTGTTGCTGGCCCCCGACATTCTGCAAAAAACACGCATCCTGCGCCAGTTTCTGTACAACATGGACGAAGTTGAATCCATGGAAATGGTTCTCAAACAAATGCGTGCCACCAAAACCAACAGCGAGTTCTTCGACATGATGCGTCGGGGTGGCTGATCTATAATCTAACGTTTTAGCGAAAAGTACGAACGGCTTTGAATTGCGCAATGGGTTGCGCAAGGGCTGGCGCGGCTAACGCAACTGATGGAGAAATCATGAAAGACGGCATTCACCCCAACTACCGCGAAATTTGTTTCCTGGACTCGTCCAATGGCTTCAAGTTCGTGACCCGCTCTTGCGCCAACGCCAAAGAAATGATCAAAATGGAAGACGGCCGTGAACTGCCGCTGTTCAAGCTCGATACCTCCAGCGAGTCGCACCCCTTCTATACCGGCACACAAAAATCCGTGGACAACATGGGTGGCCGCGTGGAACGCTTCCGCAACCGCTTCGGCAAAACTGCTGCCAAGTAAGCAGAACTTAGCGCTTTGCCAAAGGCAGCCGGGTTATTCCGCGCTGCCTTTTTCTTTGCGTTAACCGTCATCGTTTTTCATCACACCCCGTGAATCAGCCCACGCCTGCCATCGTCGCGCAAGCCGGCGTCAAGCGCTTGCCGCGCCTTGCGCTGCTGCTGTTTTGCCTGGCTTATGTGTTGCCTGGTTTCCTGGGGCGTGCACCCTGGAAGCGCGATGACATCAGCACCTTTGGCTACATGGCCGAACTGGCCCGTGGTGCTGCGCACTGGTGGCAGCCCACGCTGGCTGGTATGGTGCCGGAAGTCGATGCCTTGCTGCCCTATTGGCTGGGCGCCTGGGCGATTCAACTGGCCCCCGCCTGGCTAACACCGGAACTGGCGGCGCGCCTGCCCTTTGTGCTGCTGCTGGTGCTGGCGCTGGTCGCCACATGGTATGGCACCTACTACCTGGCGCGCAGCCCGATGGCGCAGCCGGTGGCTTTTGCCTTTGGTGGCGAGGCGCAGCCCACCGATTACGCGCGCGCCATTGCCGACGGCGGTTTGCTCGCCTTCATCGCCTGCCTGGGATTGGCCCAACTGGCCCATGAGACCACGCCGGCACTGACACAACTGTGTTTTACCGCCCTGCTGTTTTACGCCACCGCTGCTTTACCCTACCGTCCGCTGGCCCCGGGCTTTAGCGCCGGTGTGGCGCTGCTTGGGCTCACGCTGTCCGGGGCACCCTCACTCGCGCTGGCTTTGGGCCTGGGCTGCGCCATCCTCTACCTGCTGGCACCGCCGTCAGGCCATCTGAATGCACAGCACAAGAAGATCAGGGCAGCGGGCTTGGTGCTGCTGACACTGGCTTCTGCGGCTTTGGCTACCGCGCTCAATTTGTGGCGCTGGCGCATTGAACTGCCCCGGGCAGATGCGGCGCAATGGCAAGCCTTGGGCCAGCTTTTTTTGTGGTTCACCTGGCCAGCCTGGCCACTTGCCCTCTGGACGCTGTGGCGCTGGCGCCGACAGCTTTTGCGGGCGCATTTCACCGGCTTGCATCTGTGGTTACCGGTCTGGTTTGTGGCGGTAGCCAGCGCAGCCACCTTGACCACCGCTGCGGCCGACCGCTCACTGCTGCTGGCCTTGCCTGCCCTGGCTGCCTTGGCCGCCTTTGCCTTGCCTACGCTGAGTCGCAGTGTGGGCGCGCTGATTGACTGGTTCACCCTGATTTTTTTCACCGGCTGTGCCCTGGTGATCTGGGTGGTATGGATTTCAATGCAAACGGGTTACCCGGCACAACCGGCTGCCAACGTGGCGCGGCTGGTGCCGGGCTTTGCGCACAGCTTTTCGCTGGCACCATTTTTGATGGCAGTAGCCGCCAGCATGGTATGGACCTGGCTGGTCAAATGGCGTGTCGGACGACATCAGGCAGCGATCTGGAAAAGCGTGGTGTTACCGGCCGGTGGCGCTGCCCTGAGCTGGCTGTTGCTCATGACCCTCTGGTTGCCACTGCTGGACTTTGCCCGCAGCTACACCCCGATGGTGCAATTGGTCACCGCCGCCATGCCGCCGTCACCCGGCTGCGTGGCAAGCTTGGGTTTGAACCGCGGTCAAATTACCGCCTTTCGGTTCCACGGACGGCTTGAACTCCAGGCGCTCGCTTCCAACAGCACCTGCCAATGGCTGATCGCAGACATCGACACGGCACGCCAACACCCGGAAATCATTCCCGATACGATGTGGCAACTGCGTCGCTCAATGGGTCATCCGGCCGAACGGAAAGACTCACTGTGGCTGTATCAGCGCCAGCTGGCGGCACCACCCGCTGCGACGGAAAAACAAGGCTGAATACAGAACCCTGACCCAGCCTGCTCTCAATCGACAAGTTGGCCCCATGGCGCTGCGCCACATGTTTGACGATGGCCAAACCCAGGCCGGTACCGCCGGTTTCACGCGAACGGCTGCGGTCCACGCGGTAAAAACGCTCCGTCAGGCGACCCAGGTGTTCAGCGGCAATACCTGGCCCGGTGTCGGTCACCGAAAAGACCAGGCCATCGTCCGCGCATGGCCGAACACTCACGATGATGTGCCCGCCTGGCGGGGTGTAGCGCACGGCGTTGCTGACCAAATTGCCCATCGCACTGAGCAACTCGCTGGCCGTGCCTGCCAAAAACCCGTCAAAAGCACAGTCAAAGACAAACTGATGGTCGGTCTTGTCGACCTCCCCCAACACCTGAGACAGCGACCTTGCATCATTTTCAAGCTGGCGCATCACGGTCGGCACGGACACCCGTGCGTCGGTCCCCGGCGGGGCGCTGCCTTCGAGTTTTGACAACGTCAGCAAATCACTCACCAGGGTCTGCATGCGGTCGGCCTGCTGCGCCATCAGCGCCAGATACTGTTGCCGTTCGGACTCTTCCAGGTGCAGCGTTTGCAAGGTTTCCACAAAACCGGCCAGCACCGTCAGCGGGGTCCGAATTTCGTGCGACACATTGGCCACAAAATCGCGCCGCATGGCCTCCGCCTGCTCCAGCACGGTAATGTCGCGCGACAACAGCAACTTACGCCCGTCACCATAAGGATGGATCTGGACCGACAAGGTGACCGGCCTTGTGGGGCTACTTTCACGCCCCGGCATGGTCATACTGCTGCCGAAGTCGCCACTTGCCAGGTAACTGGCAAAAGCCGGATCACGCACCAGATTGCCAATGGTCTGCATCAGGTCACGCTGAAGATCGAGGCCAAAATGTGCGGCCGAAGTCTGGTTGCACCACTCAATGCGCGCCTCGCCGTCGAGCAACATGACGCCGTTGGGCGACACCTGCAATGCCGATAGAAAGTCATTCAGTCTGGCCTGGCTTTCAAGGGTCTGGCGTTCCCGATCACGCAGCATGCGCCTTACCCGAGTCGTGATGTCACCCCAAACGCCAGCGACCGGACCGCTCTCTGCACCGCCGCCCAAACGCAGCCAGCTGAGAAATTGTCCGGCACGCGCACTGTCAAACAACATCCAGGACGATGCGGCAATGACCAGACCGATCGACATGGCATGGCTTTTGGGCCACAGCGTATCGACCCAGACACCCAACAGCGCACTGATCGACAAGTAGCCCAAAAAAAGAAAAAACCGGCCCAGCATGAACGCGCCAGACTCAGGCCGGCTTTGCCAGCGCGGCGGCCACGGTCAAGCGATAACCGGCACCACGCACGGTTTCAATCATCTGTGCGGCCACACCCAGCGCTTCACGCAAACGCTTCACATGCACATCGACCGTGCGTTCTTCAATGAAAACATGGTCGCCCCAGACCTTGTCAAGCAATTGTGAGCGGCTGTGAACACGCTCGGCATGGGTCATCAGGTAATGCAACAGCTTGAACTCAGTCGGCCCCAGTTTCAGCATTTGATCCTGAAACACCACGCGGTAGGTGGCGGCATCCAGACTCAGTTCACCAAGCACCACCAGCCCCTCATCCCGTTCCGGCGCGCGTCGGCGCAGCACGGCACGAATACGCGCCAGCAATTCCTTGGTGGAAAATGGTTTGGCAATGTAGTCATCGGCACCCGCATCCAGACCCGCCACCCGATCCACCTCGTCGCCACGCGCAGTCAACATGATGATCGGAATCGCCTTGGTACGGGGGCGACCACGCCAACGCCGGGCCAAGGTCAAACCACTCTCACCGGGCAACATCCAGTCGAGCAAAATCACATCGGGCAAGACCGCATCCAGCTCGGCCTGCGCCGTGGCACTGTCCATGGCCCAGATCGGGCGAAAGCCGTTGTGCCGCAGGTTGACTGAAATCAGCTCGGCAATGGCGGGCTCATCTTCAACAATCAGCACACCTGGCAAACGTCTCATTTCACCACCGACTCAATGTGTGCCATCGGCGCATGCCGCACATCGGCCCCTTTGACAATGTAGATAATCAATTCGGCAATATTTTTGGCGTGATCCCCAATACGCTCAATCGCTTTCGCCAAAAACAGCAAGTCAAGGCTGGGCGAGATCATGCGCGGGTCTTCCATCATGTAGGTGATGAGCTTGCGAACAAAGCCGTCAAACTCCTGGTCAATCAGGTTGTCTTCCTTGAGGATCGCCAGCGCCGCGGTGGTGTCAAGACGGGCAAAGGCATCAAGTGCTTTGCGCAACAGGCCCGAAGCCATGTCGGATGCCACGCGCAACTCCAGCGACGGCAGAGAACGCGGGGCGCCGCTTTGAATGATGGAGCGCACCATGCGGGCAATTTTTTCGGCCTCATCACCCACCCGCTCTAGGTTGGCGGTGGCTTTGGAGATCGCAATCAAGAGGCGTAAATCACGCGCCGTGGGCTGGCGCCGGGCAATGATGCTGGAGAGCTCCCGGTCAATGTCCACCTCCATCGCGTTCACCCGGGCCTCGGCTGCCGTGACCTGGTCTGCCACCTCCACACTGAACTGCGACAAGGCGTAAATAGCTTGCCGAATCTGCGACTCGACCAGTCCGCCGAGTTCCATCACACGGGTCGACACCGCATTGAGTTCGCTGTCAAACTGGCTTGATAAATGTTTATCGCTCATGTAAATTCCTTGTTGTCCTTGTTGCTAAACCGAAACATGCCGGTCACGTCGTCTGCTGTTTCCTGAAGCGTGGGCTTCAGGAAAATATTGCCGGTTTACTCATACATGGCGAGTTCACCCAAAAAAACTGCTGGCGAAAAAATCGACATCACCCTTCGACTGCTGGACCTTGTGTTTGGCTGCCGGAATAAAAAAACTGATTGAAATCACGTCACCTGCGACACCCAGCACCAGCACCGGCACCAGCACATTGTCATCTTTTACTTGTGTCCTGACTGCAAAGAAAATGGTACCCATCACTTAAGCCCAGTGGCGGCCAATCCAAGCCTGATCAAACTATTTTTAATGAGGAATCCTCGGGTTGAATGGAACAACTGATGAACCATATTTGAGTCGATAGCCGGTAATTTACGACCAAAATAAGTCAACTTTGTGACAAGTCCGCCATTTTTTTGGTGCATCGAAACGAATCCATCATCATTTAATTGTCATTGAACTGTCATCAAAACAGGTTCTGCGTCGGCTATGCTTGACAAGCCGAGAATATCCACGGTTCCCAGCTCTGCCATGCTTTTGATCGATCGCCCGCAATGTCTGGACCATCTGTAACCATATCGAATGGAATTGAACCATGCTTGCCATCAAAAAAGCCCGCAATCTGATCGAAAACAACCCCAACGACGACGCCGCGAAAATCATCTCGGCGCTGGTGCTGGCACTTGAAAGTGGAACCACCATTTCGGTCGAACAACTTTATTCGTTGGATGACAAACGCTTTGAGCTGGCACTTGAAATACTGAACGAGTGGCGACTCGACCGGCACTACGCCAGCAAACTGCGCCTGCTCGACTCCAGCGTCGTGGCACAGGGTTTGGTCAACGCTGCCCCGGCTGGGTCAGCCCCAAAGTCCGTCTGAGCTTAAACAGTGCAAAACACGCGGGAGTCAAATTTGGATTTGAACGAAGAAAAACTGGTCCAACGCATTCGCCGCGACCTGGCAGACAGTAACGACGAAGAGTTTGAACTCGAACTCGAAGACCGCAACCTCGATGAGCTGGGCGAGAGTACGCTGGACGTGGAGTCCGAGGAATACAGAAACAGCAGAAAACTTTATTTTCGCGAGCTGTTCCGGCTCCAGGGTGAGTTGGTCAAGCTGCAGGACTGGGTGGTCAAGACCGGCCAGAAAATTGTGATCTTGTTCGAGGGCCGCGACGCCGCCGGTAAGGGCGGCACCATCAAGCGCATCACGCAGCGGCTTAACCCCCGGGTCTGCCGCGTCGCGGCACTGCCCGCACCCAACGCCCGCGAGCAAACCCAGTGGTATTTCCAGCGCTATGTGGCGCACCTTCCTGGTGCCGGTGAAATGGTGTTGTTTGACCGCAGCTGGTACAACCGGGCGGGTGTGGAGCGGGTCATGGGGTTTTGCTCGGACGAGCAGTACGAGGAATTTTTTCGCTCGGTGCCCGAGTTTGAAAAAATGCTGTTGCGCTCTGGCATCAAACTGATCAAGTACTGGTTTTCAATTTCTGATGAAGAGCAGCAGATCCGGTTTTTGGGGCGCATTCATGACCCGCTGAAACAATGGAAACTAAGCCCGATGGACATGGAGTCGCGCCGCCGCTGGGAGGAATACACCAAGGCCAAGGAAGTCATGTTCGCGCGCACCCACATTCCGGAATCGCCCTGGTGGGTGGTGCAGGCGGATGACAAGAAAAAAGCGCGTCTCAATTGCATTCACCACTTGCTGAACCAGTTCGAATACCACGAAATTTCCCATCCGCCCATCATGTTGCCGCCGCGCGAGCGCAACGACGATTACGTGCGCCTGCCTGTACCCAATGAAATTCTGGTGCCGGAAGTCTATTAAGGAACGATCACATGACCAACACTGACCCCATCACGTCTGGGGCCGGACCTGACGCGGTGGTCTCTACGCCATCAAACACCCGGTTAAAACCCAGGAAATCAAAAAAGGTGCGCGAAAGCTTTACCCTGCCCATGTTGGAATTCCTGATGCTGAAAACACTCAAGCTGCGCAGCAGCAAGCTTGGCAGTCCGGTGAAAAAAAAAAATGTGCTGGTGCGCGCCGGCATCCATGCGCTGGCGGCCATGTCCGATACCCGCTTTCTGGCGGTGCTCAACACCGTGTCATCCAGCAAAAATACACGCGCATCGAAAGACTGAGTGCCAGCACCTGACTCAGGCTTTCTTCAGTAACCCGATCACTTCGGCATCTTCAAACTGATCGAAGTATTGGTAACACTGCCCCTGCGCACGGGAGTACGCGGGCGCTTCCAGCAAATCCTCTCGGCGACCAATTGGGCTACCCGGGCCATTGTGTCGGGCGCATGCCCGCCAGCGCTTGAGCCGGTCAGCCCTCGATTGTTCAAAACTTGCGAAAATGTCACGCAATTGTCACACTCGCTTCATACACTTCCCATTGTGGATTTGAATCAACAACCGAAAGGACTCACATGAACCTGAAACGTACCCTGCTCAAGACCGTGGCCGCTGCCGCATTTGCCTCCATGGCCATGGGCTCTGCCCTGGCTGCTGACATCACCGGCGCTGGCGCAACCTTCCCGTTTCCGGTCTACGCCAAGTGGGCCGAGGCTTACAAGAACGAAACCGGTACCGGCCTGAACTACCAGTCGATCGGTTCGTCGGGCGGTCTGAAGCAGATCCGCGCCAAGACCGTGACCTTCGGTGCCTCCGATGCACCGGTCAAGGGCGAAGACCTGGACAAGGACGGCATGGTCCAGTTCCCAGCCATCATCGGCGGCACTGTGCCTGTGATCAACCTCGAAGGCTTCAAGCCGGGTGAACTGCGTGTGACCGGCCCCGTGCTGGCCGACATGTTCCTGGGCAACATCACCAAGTGGAACGACGCCAAGCTGGCCGCCCTGAACCCTGGCAAGAAACTGCCTGACGATTCAATCACCATCGTGCACCGCGCCGACGGTTCGGGCACCACCTTCAACTGGACCGACTACCTGACCGCCGTGAGCAAGGACTGGGCCGACAAGGTGGGCAAGGGCGCCGCCGTCAAATGGCCTGCCGCTTCGTCCGTGGGTGGCAAGGGCAACGAAGGCGTGGCCGCCAACGTGAACCGCGTCAAGGGTGCACTCGGTTACGTGGAATACGCCTATGTGAAGAAGAACAAGATGAACTTCATGCAGTTGCAGAACGCTGATGGCAAGTACGTCAGCCCCGACGACAAGGCCTTCGCCGCAGCCGCTGCCAGCGCCGACTGGTTCAGCGTACCCGGCATGGGAATCTCCATGGTGAATGCCAAGGGTGCCGACAGCTGGCCCGTGAGCACTGCTTCGTTCATCCTGATGTACAAGCAACCCGCAGACAAGGCGGCTTCGGCTGAAGCGCTCAAGTTCTTCGACTGGGCCTTCAAGAGTGGCAAGCAGATGGCTGCCGACCTTGACTACGTGGCGTTGCCAGACAGCCTGACGAACCAGATCCGCTCCAAGGTCTGGTCGCAGATCGCCAAGTAACCGCTTTTGACTCGCGACATTCGCCGGTTGGCATGGTGCCAACCGGCGAATGTTGTATTGAAGGTGTCCGGAGTATCCTAACGGAAGTCAACATGAGCGAGGGAACTACCATGAGTCCGCAACCAATGTCCCATAAAACGGGCAGTGCCAGCATGGTGTCGATTGCCCGGCGGCAACGGCTCCAGGACGTCTTTTTTCATCGCATCACGCAGTCGTTTTCGCTGCTGGTGCTGATCGCCCTGATGGGCATCATTGTTTCCCTGTTCATCAATGCCTGGCCTGCGTTCCAGAAGTTCGGTGTGAGCTTCATCTGGTACGTTGAATGGGACATCATCAATGAAGAATTTGGTGCCGCGATCGCGATCGTCGGCACTCTGGCCAGCGCAATCATTGCCATGCTGATCGCCGTGCCGCTGTCCTTTGGCATCGCGCTGTTCCTCACCGAAACCTGTCCCACCTGGCTGCGTCGCCCGCTGGGCACGGCGGTGGAGCTGCTGGCGGCCGTGCCTTCCATCATCTATGGCATGTTTGGCCTGTTCGTGTTTGCACCGCTGTTCGCCGACTACGCCCAGATGCCGCTGCAGAAGGTGCTGGGCGGCATGCCCCTGATCGGGTTCCTGTTTGGCGGTAGCACCAACGGCTTCGGCATCCTGGCCGCAGGCATCGTGCTCGCCTTCATGGTGCTGCCCTTCGTGGCCGCAGTGATCCGCGACGTGTTCGAGATCGTTCCCCCCATCCTGCGTGAGTCGGCCTACGGGCTGGGTTGCACCACCTGGGAAGTGGTGCGCAAGGTGGTGCTGCCATACACGCAAAAAGGTGTGATGGGCGGTGTGATGCTGGGCTTGGGCCGTGCGCTGGGCGAAACGATGGCCGTCACCTTCGTGATCGGCAACGCCAACCGCATGCCCACCTCGCTCTTCTCGCCCGGCACCTCGATCGCCTCGACGCTGGCCAACGAGTTCGGCGAGGCCGCCGACTTCCATATCTCTGCGCTGTTCGCGCTGGGTTTCCTGCTGTTCGTCATCACCTTCATCGTGCTCGGTCTGGCCAAGTGGATGCTGGTGCGGACTGAAAAGGCCAAAGGCCTCTGAATCCCACACCCAAAGGCACAACCATGGACTTCAATCAATCACTTTACCGCCAGCGTCGCTGGGCCAACACCATCGGCCTGACCCTCTCGATGGGCTCGATGGCGCTGGGTCTGACCGTGCTGCTATGGATTCTGTTCGTGCTGTTCAGCAACGGCTTTGCCGCGCTGGACTGGAATATGTTCACCCATTCCACCCCCGCGCCCGGCACGGAAGGCGGTGGCTTGGCTAACGCCATCGTGGGCAGCCTGCTGATGGTAGGCTTCACTGTGCTGGTGTCCACACCGATCGGCATCTTTTCCGGTGTGTACCTGGCCGAATACGGCGACCAGAGCAAGACCGCCGAAGTGACCCGCTTCGTGACCGACATCATGCTGTCGGCACCCTCCATCGTGCTGGGCCTGTTCGTCTACGCCATCGCGGTGGCCACGATGGGCACGTTCTCGGGCTGGGCCGGCACGCTGGCGCTGTCGCTGATTGCGGTGCCGGTGGTCGTCCGCACGACTGAGAACATGCTACGTCTGGTGCCCGGCAGCCTGCGCGAAGCGGCCTTTGCCCTGGGTGCGCCGCGCTGGAAAGTGGCGACCCTGGTCACGTTGCGCGCGGCCAAGAGCGGTGTCATGACCGGTCTGCTGCTGGCCGTGGCCCGCATCAGCGGTGAGACCGCACCGCTGCTGTTCACCGCGCTGAATAACCAGTTCTTCAGCACCGACATGGGGCGGCCCATGGCCAATCTGCCGGTGGTGATTTTTCAATTCGCCATGAGCCCCTATGAGAACTGGATACGCCTGGCCTGGGGTGGGGCACTGCTGATCACCCTGGCCGTACTGGCGCTCAACATCCTGGCCCGCATTTTCTTCCGAGAAAAAGTTCGCGCCTGACATCCCTATTCGACTTTGGACATCACCATGACCGCTACTGCTCCTGCACAAGCCCCTTCCCCAACGACAGACGCGCCGAAGAAAAATGCGCTTGAAGTGCGCAACCTCGATTTTTTCTACGGCAAATTCCAAGGCCTCAGAGGCGTCAATCTGAACATTGAAGAGCACAAGGTAACTGCCTTCATTGGCCCTTCGGGCTGTGGCAAGTCAACGCTGCTGCGCACCTTGAATCGCATGTACAGCCTTTACCCCGGCCAGCGGGCCGTGGGCGAGATTAACTTCTACGGTCAGAACATCCTGGAACCCAAGCAGGACCTGAACCTGCTGCGTGCCCGCATTGGCATGGTGTTTCAGAAACCCACGCCGTTTCCCATGACGATCTACGACAACATCGCCTTTGGCATCAAGCTCTATGAGAACCTGAGCAAGGACGACATGGACGAGCGTGTGGAATGGGCGCTGACCAAGTCCGCGTTATGGAACGAGGTCAAGGACAAGCTCAGCCAGAGCGGCCTGTCTCTTTCGGGCGGACAGCAGCAGCGTCTATGCATTGCGCGCAGCGTGGCGGTGAAGCCTTCGGTGTTACTGTTGGACGAACCCACTTCGGCGCTGGACCCGATTTCCACCGGCAAGGTAGAGGAGCTGGTGCACGAGCTCAAAAACGAGTACACCATTGCCATCGTCACGCACAACATGCAGCAGGCTGCCCGCTGCAGCGACTACACCGCCTACATGTACCTGGGCGAATTGATCGAATTCGGTTCCACTGATCAGATATTCTTGAAACCCAACCGTCAGGAGACTGAAGACTACATCACCGGCCGTTTCGGCTGATCTGGAGGAAGAAACATGTCCGAAAAACATTTGTCCTCACAATTCGACGCCGAACTCACGTCCGTTTCTGCGCAAGTCATGGCGCTGGGCGGTCTGGTGGAATCACAAGTCCGGCAAGCTATTTATGCCCTGTCTCAGTTCAACGTGGAAGCCGCCAGCCAAGTGATGGCAACCGAGGCCCAGGTCAATGCGATGGAAGTGAACATTGACCGTGACATATCCAGCATCATGGCCTTGCGTCAGCCTGCGGCGCGTGACTTGCGTTTGCTGATTGCCCTCTCCAAAACCACGGCCAACCTGGAGCGTGTCGGTGATGAGGCTGAGAAAATTGGCCGCATGGTGCAGTCCATCATCAGCAGCGGCGCACCACGGTCCTTGCCGTCACTGGAGCTGCGGGTGGCAGCCGACCTGGCTTCCGGCTTGTTGAGAAAAGCGCTGGATGCTTTTGCCCGGCTTGACACCACCGCGGCACTGGCCATCCTCAAAGAGGACGATCAGATTGACCAGGAGTTTGACGGCTTTGTGCGCAAACTCATCACTTACATGATGGAAGATCCAAGGATGATTTCCCCCAGCCTGGATTTGCTGTTTGTCGCCAAGGCGATTGAGCGTGTTGGCGATCATGCAAAAAACATTGCGGAGTTTGTCATCTATGTGGCCAAGGGTGAGGACATCCGCCACGCCGGCCGGGAAAAGATTGAATCAGGCGACCACTGAGGAACACGCTCAGGATTTTTTCAGGATTTCGATGACTTCGTCATCGTCAACCTGATCAAAGTGCTGGTAAAACTGCCCTACGGCCTGGAAAAACGGCGGTACCTCCAGACACACCACCTCATCTGCCAGTTCGGTCACAACAGCCAGTGTGTCCGCCGGCGCCACCGGCACTGCACAGATCAATTTGGCGGGCTTGCTGGCGCGCAAACCATGCAGCGCAGCAATCATGGTAGCGCCAGTGGCCAACCCATCGTCGACCACAATCACCAGGCGCCCGTCCGGACTGATGGCCGGACGAATCGGCGTGTACTGCGCGCGGCGCCGGCCAATGATGTCCAGCTGGCGCTGCTTTTCAGCTTTCAGGTAAGCGGCATTGCCGCCATCGATTTGCGCGTAGTCAGACAGGTAAGTCCAGCCGCTTTCATCCACCGACCCAATCGCCACCTCAGGTTCGTAAGGGGCGCGCAACTTGCGCACCAGCACCACGTCAAGTTCACCCTCAAGCTGGCTGGCGATGAGTTTTCCCATGGGCACGGCTCCACGCGGAATCGCCAAAATCAGCGGATGCTTTCCCCGGTAAATAGTCAGTCTGTCGGCCAGTTGCCGGGCCGCATCAAGGCGATCACGAAACATGATTGAATTCCTGGTCAACTGTAAATATCTGAAATACCAGGTTCAAGTTTCTCAATCTGAAAAAATCCGGCTTTGACAATTCGCAATTGTGGCCAGCCACGCCGCAGGACACTTGCCTTCACTGCACCTTTTTGACGGGGCGACAGTCGAAGCAAAAAAACATCAAGGCATTCAGATACCGTTGAATTCTGCCCATGCTACGCGCCTTGTGTTTACCGCATTTGATGCAACTCCGTGTTTCACCCGGCGCCCCCATGGCCTGAAATGGTGAGCCCTTTTCTTTGGTCAGATAACGAAGACCAGAGGCAGAGATTTGTGTCGATTCGTCGTTGTACATGAGACTTGAATGGGTTTCTTGACGTTGATGGGATCAGCCATTGTGCTCGACGGCAGTTTCAGTGATGTGACAAGCTTGGGCCCAAAAAGCTCCGTATTGCCACCACCAGGTGGAGCGGCACTTTTAACCAAACCGCCAAATAAGCTTAATAAAAATGACTTATTGCCATGCGAAGCTGTGCGCATGGAAAAAACAGAAAAGCTTGCAATTCGCATTGAGTTCAAAAGCTGTGTGTCTGCTGTGCGGGGAATGCAGCAACATGACAGCGCTGCAAGTCCGCTCGATCTTCCTGTCTGACATCCATCTCGGCACCAAGGCTTGCCAGGCCCATCACCTGCTTGAGTTTCTGAAGGAATATTCTTCAGAGCATGTCTTTTTGCTCGGCGACATCATCGACTTGTGGGCCATGAATCGCGGTGGTGTGCATTGGTCGCCTGCACAAAATACTTTCATGCAGAAAATGCTTCGCCGTGCGCGTCATGGCCAGAAGGTCATTTTCATTCCAGGCAACCACGACGAAGCAATCCGTGAATACGTCGGTGTGTCATTCGGCGACATCATGGTGCAGCATGACTACATTCATACGGCTGCAGATGGCCGACGTTATTTGTTGTTGCACGGCGATGAGTTCGACCAGGTAACACGCCATCACAGATGGATCGCGCTCCTGGGCGACAAAGCTTACGATTTCCTGGTCCGCCTGAATATTCATCTATCTTGGCTGCGGCGAACACTCAAAATCCCTGGCTATTGGTCCCTGGCGGGGTACGCCAAACGAAAAGTGAAGACTGCTGTCAGCTTCATTTTCAACTTTGAAGAATCTGTGATCCACCATGCGCGCGACCTCGGCTTGGATGGTGCCATTTGCGGTCATATTCATTGGCCAATGATCAAGCAAATTGATGGGCTGCAATACCTCAATTGTGGTGACTGGGTGAACAGCTGCACGGCCATCGTCGAACACCTGGATGGCCGCATGGAGTTGGTTTTAAGGACTACAACTCCCAAAGCCAGCGCAGCGCCAATGACCAACATTTGAGAAACAAGCATGGAAAGTCCCTACAAAGGAAAGACTGGCATAAAACGCCTGGTCAATGCATTCAACTACTCCTGTGCCGACTTGCGCGCAGCATTTCGTCATGAAGATGCCTTCCGCCAGGAGGGGCTACTGGCCATGGTTCTGATACCGCTTGCGTTCTGACTCGAAAGTCAATTGCTGGGTCGCGTGCTGATGATTTCCTGTGTATTTTTGGTTCTCATCGTTGAGTTGATCAATTCAGCCATCGAGGCCACCGTCGACCGCATTTCCCTCGACGATCACCGGCTTGTCAAGCGCGCCAAAAACATTGGCAGCGCATCGGTCCTGATCGGTCTGCTGAACCTCGTTACCAGTTTGGGCACTGGTCCTACTGAACTGACTTCATGGAAATTCTATTTATTTCCGATGTCTATTTTCCGCGGATCAATGGCGTTTCAACGTCAATGAAAACCTACCACCGGAACCTGCGCTTGCTCGACCACGTCGTTCATGTGCTTGCACCTGACTATGGGGTGCCAAGTTTTGATGAAACGGACATCACGCCCGTGCCGTCGCGCCGGATCCCTTTCGATCCTGAAGACAGGTTGATGAGTTTCAAGTGGGTGATGAGCCACGTCGGCAAAGTTATGGGCGTGACTACGGTGGTGCTCGACACAGTATGGAATCACGTCCTTACCAAAATCACGGCTGGAATTCGGATCATCGGCATCACGTTGCAATTGCTCAAACAAAAATCGCGTGTTGGACACATACACCCCCATGCTGGCCAGCGCCACGTCGGGATGGCCCGGCATCGGTTGCGGATGCGCGGGTTTCTCAGCGAAAGCTTGAATGCGGTGATCCACATCGACCGACATCACGCCAAAGCTACCGGCTTCATGCAACGGCACCTGGACACACGCCACCGTCAGGTCGGCCTCGCGCTCGACATTCGCCGCCAGTAGATGCCCATAATCCATTCGATAAATATGATCACCCGACAGCACCAGAACATAGTCCGGTTTGGCGTGGCTGATTTCGCGCAGATTCTGGTAGACCGCGTCGGCGCTACCCCGGTACCAGAAGGACTCGTCGACCTGCTGCTGGGCCGACATGATTTCGATGAATTCACCCATGCGACCATCCAGAAAGCGCCAGGCCAGGTGCAGGTGCCGAATCAGGCTTTGGGATTTGTATTGCGTTGCCACACCAATGCGCCGCACACCCGAGTTGACACAGTTTGACAGTGTGAAATCAATAATGCGAAATTTGCCACCGAAGGGCACCGCCGGCTTGGCACGCCAGTCGGTCAGAGCCGCCAAACGGCTGCCACGCCCGCCAGCCAAAACCATGGCAAAGGTATTGCGCGTCAATTAACTGACATAACGCGGATTGCGATGTGAATCGGCGCTGCCGTCCAGCGCTTGCTTGAGGGTCATTGTTGCGCTCTCCTCGGGTTGTCATGCTGACCCTTGCTGCCAGTACTGGTGCCACCATGGTCAATTTCAGTATGACGCAAGGTCATGACAAGTGCGTGACGCTCTGTCACCCAGGGTCTTGATCATCACATCATGCTGACCCCTGGGGTCTTGACCAAATCCATTAATACGATATAAACTATATACCCTGTTTAATTTAAGGAAAATCCACCATGACATCAACAATCCAGGCAGAAGTTGCGACTGTGCCCACAACAACCGAGGCCGATCAGCCAAGCATCAGCAGCACAGTGTCGGCACCTTCGCCCTCCCCGGTTGCAGTCAAGGCCGTGGCAAAAAGAGCAGTTAAAACAAGTGCCAAAAAAGCAACTGCCCCGGCCAAGCCAGCAGCCAAGGTCGCGCTCAAACCAGTCGCCAAGACGGCCACACCCAAGGCTGCCGTCAAATCGGTGGTCAGCACAACGCCAATGGTTGCGCCCAAGGCCACCGCTAAAGCACCTGCGAAAGTTGCGCCCAAGGCCATGATCGCACCCACCGCAAATCTGACTGAAGGCAAACTGCTAAAAGCCAAAAAGCCCAAGCTGGTGCGCGACAGTTTCACCATCCCCAAGCTTGAATACCTCAAGCTGGAGGAGCTGAAGCACCGCGGTGTCAAGCTGGGCGCGTTGGTCAAGAAGAGCGAACTGATCCGCGCTGGCATCATGGCCTTGGCCGCCATGTCGGATTCCAATTTCCTGAAGACCACAAAAGCCGTTCCGGCCATCAAGACCGGCCGACCAGCAAAAGACTGACGCAGCGCGGCATTCCCGGTACGAATGCTTGTAATACGACTGTGATGCGGATAAATACTGCCGTATTTACTGAACCACGAGGTGCGGAGCTCTGAGCCCGCACCTTGTATGTTTTATTGACGGGTGATACGACCGTCCATCGTGGCTGTGAGTGGCTTGCCGGTTTTCAAGGCATTGACCAGCAAGTCCAACTAAACGATGCCGGTGTCACGGCAGAAGTTACCGGAACGTAAGCAAGCGCTTTTCAGAACATCAAAACCATCGCCGCCACCTGCCGTGAAGTTGTTGGTGGCCAATCGGTAGATTTTCGGGATACTGACAACCTGACCCGCAATTTCGATCGATGTGACACGACCACCGGCTTTGAGTGGTGTACCTGCACACGCGGTCAAGTCAGCGCAATAGCTCATGCGCAGTTCTTTCGAGTGTTGCAGGAAACCGCCGCCACCCACTTTGCCGGCACTGCTTTCCATGAGGTCAATCACGTCCTGACCGGTCAGGTCCATCACGTACAGCGTGTTGCCAAAGGGCAGCACACTGAGTGCCTGCCCAAAGGTGACGTTTCCGCTCACGATGTCGGCACGCAAACCACCCCCATTGGTAAAGGCAGCAACGGCGTTGTCACTGGTTTTGGCAGCAGCTTGCATGAGGTCCGAGACCAGGTTGCCAAGCAATGTCTCAACACTGCGAACACCCGCCACAAAGGGAGCCACCGTGCCCCGTGCACCCGGGAAGCTGATGGCACTGGTGCCAATCATGACGTCGTTTTGCGCCTTGACCGGGGCATAGTAATCAGCCACCTTTTGTTTCAAGGCCGCGTCCTCAGCCAGTGTGCCGCTGACAAAGGCCGACTTGTTGGTGCCCGTCAGCACCTTGCCACTGGCATCAAAGCTGACCTCCAGGCGACCCAGCCAGCGCCCCCACTCGAAGGCCGAGACCACCAGAATCTTGTCGCCGTCTTTGTTGGTCAATTGCTTGGGGTATTCGCCTTTGGACAGGGCCCCCTGACCAACATAAGCCGGGCTTGTGCTTGTGCTGCCGGTTTGCGCGTTGATGTCTTGCGCAGTCCCCAGAAGGCTGTGGTCGTGGCTACTGACAATGATGTCCACGCCCGAGAGTTCGGCTGCCTTTTGAATGTCGACGTCGTAGCCGTAGTGAGACAACAAGATGATCTTGTTGATGCCTATGGCCTTGAGCTGGGCTGCGGTGGCGTTGCCGCTTGTCACATAGTCTTGCACCTTGACCATGCCAGGCGAGGCGATCAACGGCAAATCTTCAGTGACAACGCCGATGACACCATATCTTTCACCACAGCGTTCCACGACTGCCAATTTTTTTCAACAGGCCATTGAGGCTACTTTCCCCGGAAACATCAAGGTTGCTGGCGACCACCTTAAATTGTGGCTTTTCTGTGGCGTTTTCTATGCCGGCCACGCTGATGTTGTCGCCACGGAGCATACGTGCCAGACGGGCAGGGCCAAGATCGAACTCGTGGTTGCCCAAGGTGGACACGTCATAAGCCATGGCGTTCATGGCCATGACCGATTCGCTTCCCTCCCAGGCGTTGTAATAAGGTGTGCCTTGCGAAAAGTCACCGGCATCAACCAATAGCTGGTTCTTGCAACCTTTATCGGTATCGATTGGCGCGCGAACCTGGTCAATCAGGGTTTTCCGGCGAGCCACCCCGCCCTGCAAGATCGTGTCGGTAAAGCTCTCCATGCGGGAGTGTGTGTCGTTGGTGTGCATCAGCGTGAGCGTGATGGGCGAGCGCTTGGCCGGCAGAGTGATCTTGTGCTTCAACAGGGTATCGGCAAAGTGCGCAAGGGCTTCGTCTTCACCCACCAGTGTATTGTTGCCAATGGCTTTTTATACATCAGCGTCCAGGGCGGTGGCCAAGGCCAGCTTGGTCGTCTGCCCCAGGCGGGTGCTGCTGCTGATGCTGATACCGTTGCTCGGGTCGCCATCGCTGTCGAGCGCCTGAAGCGTGCGCAAAACACGCGTGGCGTGGGCACCCACACCGGCACCACTCGTTTCAAAACTGACGGGCGTGACCACTGCCTCGCCCGTGGCGGTACCCAGGACCATCTGGCCAATGGCAAAAGTCAGCTTCTCGCCCGGTTGGTAGTTGAATGTGCCCGTGCTGTTGGTCATGCCCTGGCTGCCTTTGTCCCCGGTGTAGTCCACGCCGCTCACAGCGGCGTCAAGGAAAACACCCTGAAGGGGCGTGGAACTGCTGCCCCCGCAGGCCGTCAATCCCCATACAAGCGCCAGTGCTGCCGAAATGGCGGGCAGGCGAGATTTGTTTTTCATGCTCATGTGTGCTCCGTTCAATTGAGACTCGGTCAATTCAGTGGCCCCGAATGTCAACGCTGTGACAGCTGACCCGACACTGGCCGCATGGCGCCGGGGCCGCTTTGAAACCTGATCTTGCTTGCCGGCATGGCACCAACCGTGCGCGCCTGGCCGTCTGCAGCCAGCCATACACCGTGGCAACAAGCTGAAGAGCGTTCGCGGTTTGCGCCAGCGTGCCGGGAACCACAACAGGCCCGCCAAATTTTTTGACGCGCCAGAGTTTTGCGACAATCCAACCTTGCAACGAGGCCAGACACCTGAGCTCAACGCGATTTTTTGATGAATGCCATGCAGTCCAAACACCCGCTCAAACAGCACCCTGTGAAACCCATTCCAAAATGGTCGTCGCACCTGAGCGTAGGCAATGCCAAGCTGGACGAGCAGCACATCACACTGTTGGAACTGGGGCGGAACCTGATGCGTCTGCTCGAAACCGATACCGCCACGCCCGATCAGATTCATGGCGCACTGGAAGACATCGTCAGGCAGTCACGATTACACGATGCGCTGGAAGAAAGCATTCTGGCGGCCAATGGCTGCCCTACCCTGGCCGAGCACATACGGGTGCACCAGGCAGCGCGAAACCAACTTGACACCTTATTGGAGGAGGTCGCGAGCAGCATCGTGAACAAAACCGTTTTAAGCGGCCTGATCGCCGACTGGATGGGCCACCACATCAGTGAAAACGACCTGCCGGTCAAAGACTACATGAAGCAAACGCCACCGGCACGCGCTGCCGCCTGATGCAGCTAGGGCCGCCACCGCTCAGCGCAATTTCTTGAGCTTGAGCTGGCGGGTTTCCAGACGTTTGAGCGCCGTGAAAGTCAGCACACCGATCAGGGCCGCCCCCAGCAAAAACGCACCATAAGCAATCGGCCAGGGAATGCCCTGGGTCATCATGGAAAACTCCGACATGCCACCCATGCCGGCCAGAATGTTAATCGGAGTAAACACCACACCGAACACGGTCAACTGATTGATGCGCCTGTTCTGGTTGATGTTGATGAAACCAATGGTGGCGTCCATCAGGAAGTTGATCTTGTCAAACAGAAACGACGTGTGGCTGTTGAGCGAGTCGATGTTGCGCAGAATTTGGTTGCCATCATCGAGTTGGGTTGAGGTCATGGTTTTGCTGCGAATCAGGAAATTGATAGCGCGCTGTGTATCCAGAATATTCCCTCGAATACGCCCATTCAAATCCTCTTCTTCAGCAATAGCGCCCAGAATGGCAGCGGCCTCCTGGTCACTGATGGCTTCGCTCAAAACTTGTCGACCCACCTTGCCCAAGGTGGCATAAATATCCTCAAGCGAGTCGGCTGAATACTCGACATCCGCGCCAAATAGGTCCAGCAGCACGTCGGTGCAATCAGACACGTAACCTGGTTGGGTACGGGCGCGTCGGCGCTGCAGCCGGAACACCGGCAGGTCTTCGTTGCGCAGCGAAAACAACACGCCTTTGTGCAAGATAAAAGCCACCGGCACGCTGCGCGACAGCCCTTCACGGTCCAGTAAAAAATTGGAATGCAGGTGGATGTCGCCATTGTCTTCTATCTGATAACGCGCGCTGATTTCCAGATCGGTCAGCGCGTCCGGATCAGGCAGCGTCAGCCCAAAGTGCGAACCCACGTAATTTCGTTCGGCTTTGCTGGCGCCCAGCAGGTCGATCCAGATCGGGCTGGCGCCTTCCAGATTATTTCGGCCCTCAATGGGAATTTGCTGCAAGCTGCCGTCTACCAGCACAAAGGCATTCATCTGGCTCTCATTGAAGACCGGCTCCCGGCCGCCCGCCAGCATGTCGCGCCGCTCATCCGACACCTCCCACAAGACATCGTTTTGTCGCCCCTGTGCCAGCAAGGGCCACAACTGTCGGCCGTCCTCGATGGGCAAGGCGTCCAGCAGTGACGCTATGTCGATCACCGGCAACTGGGCCAGCAAGGTCTTCAGCTCGGCAAGATGCTGGCGTTGCACCAGGGTTTCAACAATGGCCTGGCGCGGCATGTTTTGGTTGTGAACCATACCCGCCACCCGTTTTTGCTTCTTGAGCAAATCGGAAACCTTGTCAACCAATGTGTTCATGTTGCCGCCGGTGGCCTGTATTCAGTGGCGGCTTGTTTTTTGGGTGGCTTGACGATGGGTCGCGATGATCTGCGTGTACGGCACCGACCAATCGTGTTTATTTGTCCTGGTAGATTCGAATTTCCGGCAGGACTCCAGCGCCACAAAAACCCGGGCGCAAAGCATATCGCCGGGCCCGTAGCGGTGGCTCAGCTTATTATGAAGCATTTCTAATTGGTCTGACTGTCTTGACATTTTTGACTCCAGGATTGATTGAAGAGAATTTTGATGTCGCTATGTTGGTACAAATATTTTGATACCGGTCACTCCTAACTTTCGTATTCAGGAATCCATGCGACGCCCGGGATGATGCACCCTGTTCACTCACGTTGCGATATTGCCAGACAAATGTGTCACGAATATGTCACAGAGTTTCGGTATGCAGCGGCGACTGTCACCAAGTTGTCATAGGTCTGGCTTAGCCTGCAGCTAAACGGTTAACGCTTGTTACCCCAATAGAACCAGGTGCGTCATGCAGCTCAGCCAACATATCTCGCCACAACCTTACCCCGATGCCCTCCATTTTTTTGCGCCCAGCCGACCTCGGCTGGCGCGACCTGTCGGCCAACTGAAGGCCTGCGAGTCGGAACTTGGTCAAATCATTTCCCAACGCTGGCTCAGCCCAGTGTTTCAACCTATTGCCAAGTTGGCCGACGGCATGGTGTATGCCCATGAGGCCCTGATCCGCGGACCAGAGGGTGGGCGCTTTTACAGCCCCGACGCGCTGTTTGCCCACGCCAGCGAAGAAACCCTGACTTTTGAGCTGGAACTGGCCTGCCTGATTGTGATCTTGCAGCGTTGGGGTGAGCTGGCCCAACGCGGCCGCTTGTTCGTCAACATCAGTGCCCAAGCCCTGGTGCGGCTGATCGGCCAGGTGGGCATGCAACCCGTGATCCGTTTGATGCGGCGCTGGGGTATATCCAGCCGTCATCTGGTGCTGGAAATCACCGAGCACGAACGCGTGCTGGACATGCTGGCCCTGGTTGACGCGGCTAAAGCGGTGCGGCGACTCGGCATTCAGATTGCATTGGACGACTTTGGCGATGGCCGCTCCAGCCTGCGCCTGTGGTCAGAGGTGCGACCCGAAGTGGTCAAGATCGACAAATACTTTACAAAACATATCAGCACCCATGCCGACAAAGTAAAGACCATCCAGGCGCTGCAAAAAATTGCCGAAATCTTCGGCTCCGAACTGGTCGCAGAGGGCATTGAAACCGACGACGACCTGCGCCTTCTGCGTGACTTGGGGCTCACCTATGGGCAAGGCTATTTTCTGGCGCAGCCCGATGTCGACCCCTGCACCGCAGTTCAGCCAGGCGCGGTGGCGGTGATTGTGAATCGCCAGGTGTCAATTTACCCAGAGGTCAGGCAGGGCACACAGGCCAACATTTTTGACCGTTTGAACATCATGCAAGCCCCGACCATTGGCATCCACACCCACAACGATCAGGTGGCAAACTTGTTTCTGAAGCATCCGCATTTGCACGCCTTGCCCTTGGTTGAGGGGGAACGCCCCATTGGCATTCTTAACCGGGTGAACTTTCTGAACCAATACAGTCAACTTTATTCGCGGGAATTGTGGGGCAACAAGCCCTGCCTGCAGTGGGCCAATTTGCAGCCACGCCTGATCGAATGCAAACACACCATTGACGACCTGCTGGGCATTCTGACCTCCGACGACCAGCGTTACCTGAACGACGGCTTTATTGTGGTGGACAACGGCCACTACCTTGGGCTGTGTCGGGGTGATCAAATTGTGAAGTCGGTCACAGAGACGCGCATTGAGGCTGCACGCCACGCCAACCCACTCACTTTTCTACCTGGCAATATCCCCATCACCCAGCACATTGAGCGCATGCTGGCCCGCAACACCGAGTTTGTCGTGTGTTACCTCGACTTGAACAACTTCAAATCATTCAACGACCGCTATGGCTACTGGCGTGGTGATGAAGTGATCCGTCTGGTGGCCAAAGTTGCTGCCAACCACTTGCAAGAGCGGCGTGACTTTCTGGGCCATGTGGGCGGTGACGACTTCATCGTGGTGTTTCAAAGCACAAGCTGGGCCGGGCAATGCCGTTGCATGATCGACGAATTCAACCACCAGGCCGCCAATCTGTTTGATGAAGTTGATCGACAAAAGGGCGGCATTGAGGCGCAAGACCGTCAGGGCTTCACCTATTTTTTTGCCTTGACCACCCTGTCTATTGGTGCGGTTCAAGTAAGCCCGGGTGATTTCAGCAATGCAGAGCAGGTTGCCAATGCGGCAGCGGCGGCAAAACACGCGGCCAAATCGTCAGCCTGCGGCATGGCAGTAAGGCGCCACAACGCTGAAAAGTTGGCCTGAAACAAAACAACTGTTCGGCAAGGCAGCACCCGACTGAATGGCGCCCTGAACCTGGGTGCGACCGGGTCGTCAGCCGTTTCAAAAAATTGTCACATTCGCCGTGCACACTCAGCAGGTTTTTAACATCAATGGAGTTTGCATGCGTTCGATTTCTCGCCCCGGTTTTTTCTTGAGTGCCACGGCGGTCGCTGTGCTGGCCACCCTGGCTGGCTGTGCCAACCAAGCTACTACCGCCGCAAAGACCCCCATGCCCACGACGGTTGTCTCGGTCGAATTTACCGACACCCCCGCCCCGGCCGCCACTGACCCCGACAAAATGGCACGCACTTACACCAGCTCGGTGGCCAAAGTCACCTACGGCGACGGCTCAGTCAAGACCTACCCGCTGGCCTACAACACGCTGTTCTCGGTGCAAGACAAGATCAACGAGGTCAAGGGCGTCAAACACCCCGCAGGCCAACTGTTCGATGCCAAAATGCAGCCTATCAAAGACCCGGCAGGTCAACCCCTGGTAGCTGAAACCCCTGACGCCAACAGCCTGCTGGCGGTGGGTGACAAGCTGTTCATGGTGACGCACTACGAGTACGACTGGTTGCTGGCCGACAAAACCGAGGCAAACAAAGCCAAGGGCTGGTACGCCCGCTCGCCCATGGGCATGACGCTCACCGAGCTCAAACAATCCAAAGACGGCAAGCTGAGTGTGATCAAGCAAAGCCCAATCGATTTCTCGGGCGTGGATGGCTTGTGGATTCCGTGCGCGGGCAGCCAGACACCATGGAACACCCACCTGGGCTCCGAAGAAGACTACGATTTGCAATTCAGCCCGCTGACCAAAAACGCCGGCAAGCTGCAGGCTAGCTTAAAGGCCATGAGTGAGCAGTATCTGGGCGGCAAACCAGCCAACCCCTACCACTACGGCTACATCCCTGAAGTGGACGTGCGTACCGTCGGCAAAACGTTGGTTAGCAAGCATTACGCCATGGGTCGTGGCACCTGGGAGCTGGCGCGCCTGGCCCCGGATGGCAAAACCGCCTACCTGGGTGATGACGGCACTTATGGCCTGATGCTGATGTATGTGGGCGATGCCTGGGGCAACCTCGACAGCGGCAGCTTGTATGCTGCCAAATGGAACCAGACCAGCGACCAGGGTGGCGGCAAAGCCAACTTAAACTGGGTCAAACTGGGTCACGCCACCAGCGACGAAGTGAAAAAACTGGCCGATACGCACAGTTTTACCGATATTTTTGATGCGGCCAAACCCGAGGGCAACGCCTGCCCGGCCAGTTACACACGCATCCGCGCCGGCTCTAAAGAAGACGAGTGCCTGAAGGTCAAACCCGGCAAAGAGAAAGCCGCCGCTTTCCTGGAAACCCGCCGCATGGCCACACTGATGGGCGCCACCACCGAGTTCACCAAATACGAAGGTGTGGCCATCAATGCCGCCGACAAGAAGCTGTACCTGGCCATGTCGGCCGTGCGCGACAGCATGACCAGCGCCAAGGGTGAACCGGCTGACCACATCCGCCTGCCTGCCAACGAGGCCGGTGCGACCTACACCGCCGATCTGGCCAGTGGCCAGCGCGACCAACATGGCAGTGTGATTGCCTCCGACTTTGTGGCGACCAAGATCTACGTCGAACCGGCGCTGCTCGGTTTGCCGCTGGCGACACCCGACGCCAAGGGCAACACTGCCGACGACAACCACATCGCCCAGCCGGACAACCTTTTTTACTCTGAAAAGATGCGCACGCTGTTCGTTGGTGAAGACTCACTGATCCACACCAACAACTATTTGTGGGCATACAACGTGGACACCAAAAAGCTCAGCCGCATCCTGACCTCTGCCGCAGGTGCTGAAAACACCGGTTTGCAAGTGCTGGACGACCTGCACGGTCACGCCTACATCATGGCCAACAACCAGCACTGGGGCGACTTTGCCAAGACCGTACCAGCCGAACTGGCCAAGCAGCTCAAAGACCGCATCGACGTGTTTCACGCACCCGTGGGTTACCTGGGTGGGCTGCCAGCAATCAAGTGATCGGTGGCGAAGCAAGTTGGCATCTGATGCGTTGTCAGCTCAGCTAAAAAATCGAAGTTGATCGCGGCCCAGCCGCTTACCCGGTCCCTGCAAGGGGGCCGGGTTTTTTGTTTTGGCGCCACCCACGCCCTGCGTGATTTCACCCCATAAAAATGCAGGCGGCCAATGCCGCAGCAAAACCACGGCAAAAAAATAGCCTGCGGCATGGCGGTAAGGCGCCACAACGCAGGCAAACAGATCTGAAACTACGCAATAGCTTGGCGATGGCAACACCACCGCAGTGGACGCTGCCCTGCCCAACCCGTCAGAGCCCTGGCACGCCGCTGATGTAGCCTATGGCGGAACTCTTGCGGTTGTTCCACTTGGCATTGAGCAAGGGCTCGACACCGGTTTTGATGACGGCATGGATGGCGCCCCAATCACCCGGGTGCTGGAAGTTGCCCAGGATGTAGGCAAAGCCGTTCAGGTTGTCCACCACTTCAAGGCCGGTCGCCTCACCACCCGCCGGCACTGACTGGATGCGTGACAACTTCTTGCTGTCCACGTTGTAGGCCCAGACAAAGTTATTGACGTGCTGGCCGGAGTCCTCGCCGATGAACAACGTGCGCAGTTTTTCCGAGAACTTGAGGTTGTCGGCATTGGCAATTTTGTCGACATTGGCGGTGTTGCCGACGGCATCGGGGGCAACCAAGTCTTCACCCACCAGCGCGGGAACAGCCGCCATGACGGTCGGCACCCAGTCGCTGCCGATGGTGGCGCCAGCGCTGTCTTGCTGTGCAGCGGCGAGTTGAAGTTCATAGGTAGCGCCTGCGTTGATGACACCGACCTGAATGTCGCCCACCGCGTCGCTCATGCTTTTCTGGATGTACGACATGGCGATGTACGCCACCTTGTCCTTGCGGTTCAGCGCCACACCTTCCATCTTGCTGAACTCCATGGACGCGCCCAAAAAGGCCGCGTAACGATGGGTTTCCAGAAAAGCCGCAGCAAGTTCCTTGCCCGGCGCAAACTTGACCCACTCGGTCTTGCCGTTGAATGCGATTTTGGTGAAGCTGGTGTCGGCGGGAATGGCGAGCGCCGGGTCGGTGACGCTGACGGTCACAATGTCGCTGGCCGTCAAGCTGTCTGCCAGGCCTTTCACATAGTCGCTGCTGGCGTGGCCCATTTTGATCCAGCTCAGCGTGGCAGCGCCGCCGACCGTGGCCGAAGTCTGCGTCCACTTGGCCACATACAGTGTGCCGGCGCTCAAGTCTTTTTCCTTGTCGGCAATGAACATGAACAAACCGGTGTTGGTACCATCGTCACCCATCAGCACGGTCTTGTTGTCGGGGCACACCTCAACCAGTTCGCGGGCAACACGGCCCAGGCAGTAATGCTTGACGATGGTGGCGCTGCCGTCGGGCAAGACGGTGACTTCCGGCACGTGCGCATAGTGGTAGGGGTTGGCAGCTGTGGTACTACCAAACAGGTTCAGGCTGAAGGCCTGGAACATCGTGTTGGTGGCAATGTTGACGGCATCGGGTTCGTACTCTTCGCTGGACAAATAGGTGTTCCAGGGCGACAGGCTGGAGGCGCAGGTAATCCACAAACCATGGACCGGCTTGGTATCCACATTGAAGTGCTTGACCACCTTGAGGGCGCCAGTGGTCTTGTCCTGATCCAGCGTGGTGATGGAAATGGGCGAAGGCAGTTTGCCGTACATGCTGACACCGGCATTGTCGCGGCTCTTGTATTCGTACTGCGTCACCAGGAACAGGGTATTGCCGGTGACTCCCGGCACGGTCGGGTTGGCCAGGGCGATCAGCGCATTGCCGTCCGGGCAGTCGGAATAAAACGGTTCGGCAGACGCCGGGACTGAGTTGTCGATGATCGGGTTGCCGTTGATGTCGTAATAGGCACCGGCAATCACGTTGGTGCTGCCGTTTTTTAGAGTGTCACCGGTCTTGAAAATGGTGTTGTAGGCCAACGCCTGGGTTTTGCTGGAGGCGTCGGAATAGCTCAGCTTGATGCTGGCGCTGGTGTAACTGTCGGCGCGCAGAACGTCTGTGGTCGGAGCCACCATGCCCAGAAACTCAACAGAACTGAGGGTGGCCGGGCTTGCCACCAGGACGCTATCACTGCCACCGCAGGCGCTCAAGCCAAAGCCACTCAAACCCATGGCCGCAAAGCCGCCCAAAGCGCCCTTGAGCACGTGGCGGCGTGGCAGACTGGCCTGGTTTGCTGCTGCGCCAAGCACAGACAATGCGTTTTCAGAAGTTGGGGACATGGCGAAAATGGCTCGGGTCATAAAAAAGCTCCGTTACGTTGATAAGAACTTGAATCTAGTGGGCTGGCATGACAAGCCCGTGACCAAAACAAGAAGGTTTGGTGAACACAAAACACACCCCAGTTTTGCTTGCAGTCAGCCGATGAATGGCTGTCATAAACTCCAGCATCCACCATGTCACTTTTTTCACCACAAGCTCTTCAACCCGGCGTTCGCAAGCGCGAAGTCTTTGGCTGGGCCATGTACGACTTTGCCAACTCGGGTTACACCACGGTGGTTATCACCGCCGTGTTTGCCGCCTATTTTGTGGGTGGTGTGGCGCAGGGTGCGCCTTGGGCCACGCTGGCCTGGACGGCTGCGCTGAGCCTGTCCAACGCCATTGTCATGTTCACCATGCCCGGCCTGGGCGCCTATGCCGACCTGCGCGCTGCCAAAAAACGCCTGCTGACCCTGTTCACAGCGGGTTGCGTGCTGGCCACGGCGGCGCTGGCACTGGTCGGCCCGGGCAGTGTGGCGCTTGCCATGGTGCTGATTGTGGTGTCCAACACCTTTTACGCTTGGGGTGAATCAATGACGGCGGCGTTTCTTCCCGAACTGGCACGTACGGAGTCGCTGGGCAAGGTCAGCGGCTGGGGCTGGAGCTTTGGCTACTTTGGCGGCATGCTGGCGCTCGGGCTGTGCCTGGCCTATGTGCTGTGGGCACAAGGTCAGGGCCAGACTGCGTCGCAGTTTGTGCCGGTCACGATGCTGATCACGGCAGCGTTGTATGGCTCGGCCGCGCTGGTCACCTTTGCCCTGCTCAAGGAGCGGGCACAAGCCAATCCGGTGGCGCTGGGGCGAGGCGGCTTCCGGGCCGCCCTGAAGCAGCTGCAACACACCTTTCATCAGGCCCGGCAATTCCGGGATTTCATGTGGCTGCTGGCGTGCGCGGTGTGTTACCAGGCCGGCGTGGCGGTGGCGATTGCACTGGCCGCCATTTATGCCGAGCAGGTGATCGGCTTCAAACAGCAGGAAACCATGGTGCTGATCTTTGTGCTCAACATTGCCGCAGCAGCGGGGGCCTTCGCCTGGGGCTACCTGCAGGATCGCATCGGACACAAGATTGCACTGGCCAGCACCTTGCTGGGCTGGATTACCACTTGCGTGATGGCTGGCATGAGCACCAGCAAGGGCGACTTCTGGTATGCCGCGGTGATTGCCGGCCTGTGTATGGGCAGCAGCCAGTCGGCCGGGCGCGCCATGGCCGGCCTGTTTGCGCCGCAGCACCAGATTGCCGAGTTTTACGGCCTGTGGACCTTTGCCATCCGGCTGGCCAGCATCGTCGGCCCCTTGAGCTACGGCCTCATCACCTGGGCTACCGGTGGCGACCAGCGCACCGCCATCCTGAGCACCTCGGTGCTGTTTGTGCTCGGCCTGCTCCTGCTGGTGCCGGTGAACCTGCAGCGCGGGCGCGCGGCAGCGCTACAGGCAGACCAGCAAAGCGCTGCTTGAGCCACGACCCTCGGCGCAGTCCGCACCAACCTGTCATGTCTTCAAATTGACATTTTTAATTGCTATATTTAGCCCATGGACCTGATTTTGTGGCGCCACGCAGAGGCGCAAGAATGGACGCATGGCTGTGATGACATGGCCCGGCGCCTGACCTCGCGCGGCGAAAAACAGGCCAAACGCATGGCCGGTTGGCTGGATCGCCAGTTGCCTGAGAACACCCGCATTCTGGTGAGCCCGACGGTTCGCACCGAGCAGACCGCCAACGCCCTGGGTCGGAAATTCAAGATCAGACCCGAGTTGGCGCCCGACAGCACGGTGGCGCAGTTGCTTGAGCTGGTGCAATGGTCACAGGGCAAGGGGACCGTACTGGTCATCGGGCATCAACCCACACTAGGGCAAACCATTGCCGAGTTGATCGGACTCCAGGCCAGTGAATTCCCGGTTAAAAAAGGCGCCGTTTGGTGGTTGCACAAGCGTCAGCAAGAAACCCTGGTGCTCACCGTACAGTCACCAGACCTGCTCTGAACCCCACCACAACGCCTTGCAGATAAGCCTCAATGTGCGGGTCCAGCTCAAGCGCGGCCACCAGCACACTGGCCTGTGCTACATCGCGGGACAAACCCAAACTGCTCTGAAGCTGTGTTGCCTGTTGGCTGTAAGCGCCTGCCAGATGCCGGGGCAACAGGTCGCGCAGCGCCTCGACCCCGTAACGCAGCCGTTTGGCGAGAATACGCACGCGGTGTTGCTGCTGTAGCGAATCTGCACTTTCTTGCACCTGCACCATGCGTTGCTGCAGACGCCTGGTTCGGCGCCTGGCCCAGCGACGCAGCGCGCCCTTTTGAACCCGCCCGGTGGGGTCCGCTGCCGACAAATTTTCCAGCCATTCGGTCAGCGCCAGCAAACACAAGCCCACGGCCGGTGCCTGCAGGGTCTGACATACCAGCTGGCGTTGCATCGTGGCGGCTTGCGTCAATCCGATCAACATGGCCTGCCAGGCATGCGTCCGACCGGCATGGCCCATGGTGTAGCCGTCTGCAAAGGCTGGCAACGTCTCGGTCACGGCCACATCCAGGTCGCGCAGCGCGCCCAGGCCAGCCAGCACAGGCTGCAGTTCGAGCCATGAAGGGGGCTTGACCACTGCCAGCGTCTTGCCAAATAGTCGCAAACCCGACCGAAAACGGCGCCAGCCCACGCGCGCTTGGTGCACCACCTCGGGGTCGTCTGATGTGCCAAGGGTCTCCAGATTTTGGCTGAACTGGGCAAACATCTCGCGCAGCACACGTTGCGCCAATTCAAGTCGGCTCAAAGGCAAAATCAGTACGGGCAGTTGGGCGCGCTGGGGTCGGTCTAGCGTGTCTTGCGCCAGCAAAAATCCGCGCTCGGCCTTGCTTCGGTTGGCCGGTAACACCGCCAGCCCATGGCCAAACTGCCGAGCCAGGTCGAACAGCGCAGCGGGATCACCCGCCTTTAATTCAAGTTCCAGTTCACAAATGGGGGCCAGCCTGTGGTTAGCTTCGACCTGGCCGATGTCCAGCGCCACTTCCACCACACTGCCATCACGTCGGCGCACCAGCCAAAGTGTGCGCTCGAAGCGGGTAACAAAACACGGCACCAGGGTGGCAAACAGACGGCCGTCCGGGTCAATGCCGGTCCAGGCGGTGTGGGCCAGCGCCGCCAGATCTAGCGCCGGGCCCGCCACAGGGCTTTCCCATTCGCCGCGTTGGCTCAAGGCCGAGCGCTCACCGCTGCTGGTTTTCAGGGTTTGCAACCAACGCGGATCGGCCTCGCCGCCGACGCGGCGCAAACGCAAGGCCACGCCTTGCTGACGCAAAACCTGGTCAGGTGTGTCGAAATAAATGTTCATCAAAGACTGCCGCGACGACTTGCGCCGCGCCAGCGCAGGCAGGTGTGTCAGCCGCTTGACGAGGTCAACCGGATCAGCACCCGGCAGGCTCAGTTTGAGTTCAAGCTCTTGCGGAACGATGTGGCGCGGACGTGACTTCATGGCTTGGGGCCTTTCAACCTGATTTGAAACAGGATTGACGCAAAATTGTCCCAGCTAGGCGTTCCGACGCAGGCAGTACGGACCTACGGCAAGGAGGAACAACAACGCTGGGGCGGTTTTGCGTCAATCCTGAAAGCCATTCTCGCACCTGCTGGGCTAACCAGGGACCGGCGTCCAAGGCCAGATCGTGTCCCGCATCGGGGTGGATGTGATAGTTGCATGCCCATTGTCTGGCCAGCGCCAGCGTGCATTGCACCGACACCAACTGGTCCTGTGCACTGCCAAACAGCAAGGTGGGCATGCGCGGTGGATCAGCTGGGGCAGCATAACGGGCAGCCGCCAGCAATTGACGCAACGCGTTCAGTCTGGCCACTGGATGCGTGTGGCGCAGCGCCAGCCAGCTTGACAAAACGGTCTCATGGCCACCGCGGCTGGTCATGTGCAAAATGGCGCGCTCCGAGTTCTGCGGCGCGGCGCCAAACAACAGCAGGCGCAGCAGTGGCCCATAGTTGGCCGGGCGCAGGCGCTGGTAAAAAGGGCTGAACGGGCGCAAGCTGGTATTGATGAGCACCTGGGCCGCCACCTCTTGAGGCTGCGACTGCGCCCAGGCCACGGCCACCATGGCACCCAGTGACATGGCCAGCAGGTGGTACGGGGGAGCAATGTGGCGCAAGGCCAACTGCAGGCGACAATCTGCCACCATGTCCTCCACCCGGCTGGCACTGCGTTGATGGTTCAGTCGGCCATTGCCCGCCAGGTCCAGCGTGACCACGGTCTGGTAAGGCAAAGCCTGCTGGAATTGGTCAACAAACTCGCCCCAGTGCCGACTCTCCCGGGTCAATCCACGCAAAAAGATCCAGGTGGCCATGGCGGGTCAATACCAGTCTTGCAACGCTTGCGCGTGGTGCTGCGCCAGGTTCTCAGGCGTGGGCAGCCATAACCGGTGGCCACAGGCCGCGCGCGACAAAAAATCGAGCAACAACTGATGCTGACGCAGCACGCGCTGCTGACGGTGCTCGATCAGCGGATTAAACATGCCGTGACGCGAAAACAGCTGGCGCGGGTTCTTTTTGACCCACAGCCAGGAGCCCATCTCCAGAGTCAGCGGCAAAAATACCCGCTGCGGCTGGGTGCAGGCTTGCAGGTACAAATAGTCCCAGAGGTCGCCGTGAGCCAGATACTGCAGGCTTTGCGGCTCGATCACATAGCGGTGGTGGCTGTGCGACTGGACAAAAATGTTCTTGAACGCCTGCATTTCGGCCAGGTGGGCCATCGGCGCACGCTTGTGCGCATAAGGGAACCAGAGGCGATCCCGGCTGCCAAAACCAGAATGGCAATCCACCGACAGGCTGAAATCGCGGCTCAGCAATTCAGCCGTCACCACCTCGCAGACCGCCTGGTTTTCCAGTTCCATCGCCTGGTCCTTGACGCCGCGGTACCAGGGCAGGCCGGCACTGATGCGCTGTCCACCCACCATGAACGGCACCGGCTCGGTGGCTTGTACCGGTGCGTTGCGCATCAGGTCGACACCGTTCGGGTTGGCGCGCGTGCCCAGCGCCATGCCACCGGGATTAACGATCGGCATGAACACCAGACGCACGGTTTCCAGCTGCCGGTGCAAGCCACTGTCCCACTGCAAACGCATCACCAGGTTGTGCAAATAGGCCAGCACCACCTCGGCACCGATGCGCTCCAGACCGTGAACCCCGCCAAAATAACCCACGGCAGGCACCTCTTTGGCCGGATTACCCAACGTGATCACATACACCGGATAAGTGGCGCCGTGGGCCAAGCTGGCCTGGCACACCACGCGGGCGTCGAGCCAGTTGGCACCCAGCTCGATGATGCGCACCAACGCCTCCAGTTCGGGCAATTCAGAGCGCGTCACAGTGGCCGCAACAACAGACGTGAACAAGTGTCAACATGGCTGGGCAGCATAAAGTGCCAAAGTGTCAGAACAATGACATATTTTTGATATCAGCGTCGGCTAACGCTGACACGATGCTGTCATATTTCGCGCTTAACTTCGGACATCAGCAACTTTTACTTAAGGCGCCTGACCATGCGAATCCGCGTCAATTACTTTCGACTCATCGCTATCCCGGCTTGTGTCCTGGGTGGATTCGCAGAGTTGATCCGATTGCAGCGCGCGCGCTTGTTGTTGCGACGTTGATGTTATTTTTCATGACAATGTCATGAAAGGCGCCTATAAATGCGCCATGAGTAAACAAGACCACGCTGCCGTTGCCATACCGCCCACAGCAGGGGGCGACCCGCAAGACTTTGATATTTGTATCAAGCTCATCGACCAGCTCTGGACCCTGCGGCAGTCTATGCTCGAGCGCGAAACAGCGCTCAAGGCTGAACTCGACAAAGTCCTGCCCGAGTACCGCCAGAGCGCCCGCAACCTGATTCATTACCTCACCCTGCGCAGCGTCGACCTGCGCCCGCTGCAAGACCAGCTGTCGCGACTCGGACTGTCGTCGCTGGGACGCTCAGAGTCCCATGTGCTGGCCAACCTCGACAAGGTACTGGGCTTGTTGCACCGCCTCACGGGGCAAGCCTGGCAAGACAAATCGGCACAAGAGCCCGCAGGCAGCAGCAGCAGCCGTGAACTGCTTAAAAAACACACGCTCAGGCTGCTCGGCCATGCCCCCACCGGACGCCCGGTCCGCATCATGGTGACCTTGCCCACCGAAGCTGCGACTGATTTCAACATGGTGCAAGAGCTGGTCGATGCCGGCATGGACATTGCCAGGATCAATTGTGCGCATGACAGCGCGCCTGCTTGGCAAAGCATGGCGACCAAGGTGCGTCAGGCCGCCAAAGCGGCGCACCGTCCGGTCAAGGTGCTGATGGATCTGGGGGGCCCAAAAATCAGAACAGGTCCGGTGGCAGATCGGCCACCGGTGTTGAAGCTCAAGCCTGGCAAAGACGAACTGGGTCGCGTTTTCCGCCCCGCCCGCTTGCACCTTCGCCCCATCGACAGCACCGAGCTGGTACCCAACGTCGATGCCAGTGTCGGCGTTTGGGAGGTGTGGCTGGCGCGCCTGAAAGCTGGCAGCAGTATCCATTTCACCGATGCGCGGGGCGCCAAACGCCATTTGCTGGTGATCCAAAACGATGGCAGCGGTGCCATTGCAGAAAGCCTGCAAACGGCTTATCTGACCCCGGAAACCGTTCTGACCATCGGTGGCGCTGGCGGCAAAAAAAAACATGCCACCCTGGTGTGCCATATCGATCGCCAGCAGGGCGCCTTGCGCCTGTTTATCGGCGACAGCTTACGGCTGACAAAAGAAGGACTGGGTGAAACCGGCGGTATGGAAGAGGACAGCAATGAACTCTACCCTGACACGGCGCATGTGGCGGTGACCTTGCCGCAGGTGATTGATCAGGTCAAGGTGGGGGAACGCATCTGGTTTGACGATGGCCGTATTGGCGGTGTAATTCGTCACAAGACCGACACTTGGCTCGATATCGAGATTACCCAGGCGCGCCCGGATGGCGAAAAGCTCACTGGCGACAAAGGCATCAACTTGCCCGACAGCCAGTTGAATTTACCCGCGCTCAGCGACAAGGACATTGAGGACCTGGAGGCGGTGGCGGCCGTGGCCGACATGGTGGGCTTGTCGTTTGTCCAGAAACCCGCTGACATTGCGCTGTTGTGCACACACCTGCAACGTCTGGGACGCGAAGACATGGGTATTGTGCTGAAAATTGAAACCTTGCAGGGCTTTGAAAACCTGCCTGAACTGATGCTGTCTGCCATGGCTTCCAGCTTGGCGGGCGTCATGATTGCCCGCGGCGACCTGGCCGTTGAATGCGGCTACGAACGCCTGGCCGAAGTGCAGGAAGAGATACTGTGGTGCGCCGAAGCGGCCCATATGCCGGTGATCTGGGCCACCCAGGTGCTCGAATTCATGGCCAAGACCGGCTTGCCGTCGCGCGCCGAGATCTCGGATGCCGGCTTGGGTGTGCGCGCCGAGTGTGTCATGCTCAACAAGGGCCCTTACATTACCCAGGCCATTCGCACCCTCGACGACATTCTGAAACGCATGGGTGGCCATCAGGCCAAAAAGCGCCCCCTGCTGAGAGCGCTAAAGGCCTGGAGCGGCGTTGGCACCACAGCAACTGATGCTATGCTGGAAGCTCTGAAGAAAAATTATTGATGACCATGCAAAACACAAAGCGGCTGGCAGCTGTTGACCTGGGTTCCAACAGTTTCAGGCTGGAAATTGGCCGCATTGAGCACGGCCAGTTTTACCGCACCGAGTACCTCAAGGAAACCGTGCGTCAGGGCAACGGTCTGGACGAAAACCGCAACCTGACGCCCCTGGCCATGCAACGCGGCTGGGACTGCCTGGCGCGTTTTGGCGAACGCCTGGCAGGCTTTTCTGATGCCGAAGTGCGTGCCGTGGCCACGCAAACCCTGCGCGAGGCCCGCAACCGCGACGAATTTCTGGCCACCGGCATGGAGAAACTGGGCTTCCCGATTGATGTTATTTCTGGCCGCGAAGAAGCCCGACTGATCTACCAGGGGGTTGCCCAGGCACTGCCACGCACGCAAGAGCGCCGCCTGGTGATCGACATTGGCGGACGCTCCACCGAGATCATTCTGGGCCAGGGACGCGAACCGCTGCAGATGGAGTCGTACCGGGTTGGCAGCATTGCCTGGTCGATGCGCTATTTTGCCGACAACCAATTTTCAAAACGCTCCTTTCAGATGGCCGAAATTGCCGCCAAGGCGGTGCTTGATGAAGCACTGAGCCTGTACAGCCCCGACCAGTGGGATGTGGCCTACGGTTCGGCCGGCACCGTGAATGCGGTGGTCGACGTGCTGGTGGCTGCGGGCTGGCCGGCCGGCTCGGTCACCCGCGACGGACTCGACTGGCTGCAAGACAAGCTGCTGGCTGCCCAAAAC
Organism: Burkholderiales bacterium RIFOXYD12_FULL_59_19; assembly: GCA_001771065.1. GTDB lineage: Bacteria > Pseudomonadota > Gammaproteobacteria > Burkholderiales > Burkholderiaceae_C > Rhodoferax. The sequence goes on from MESQ01000038.1 coordinate 83,549, forward strand.
ACCGACCGGCTGCGCCTGGCCGGCATGCGCGACGACCGCAAGCCGATCATTGGCGGCGGCTTGAGTGTGTTGCGCGCGCTGTTTGAACTGTTGGGCATCGAGCGCCTGGAGCAAGCCACGGGCGGTTTGCGCCACGGCTTGCTGCAGGACATGCTGGGGGCTGGCCAGCAGCACACCGACTTGCGCGACCATTCGGTGGAACGCCTGGCCGCCAAATTTGGCGCTGATCCGGTGCACGGCAAACGCGTGGGTCACGTCGCCAATGCACTTTACCTGCAGCTCAACCGCGATGCTGTGGATGAACGGATCAGCCGCAAACTCACCTGGGCCGCGCAATTACACGAAATTGGCAGCCACATTTCACACAGCGACTACCACAAGCATGGCGCCTATATTCTGGACAACACCGATGCCATGGGTTTCGCCCTGACCGAATTACACAAGCTGAGCCTGCTGGTGCTAGGCCACCGCGGCAAATTGCGCAAACTGGAAGCCGATTTTGAAGACCGGATGTTCATTCAGCAACTGCTGGTGCTGCGCCTGGCCGTGGCACTGTGCCATGCCCGCTGCGATCCCGAAGTGGCCGACATCCGCCTGCATCTTGACCCCAAAAATGTTCGCCAATTCATCCTGACGGTGCACAGCGACTGGGCCCGTTTGTTCCCCCAGTCGGCCTATCTGCTCAACGAGGAATGTGTGGCCTGGCAGAAAACGCCCTGGTCATTACGCGTGCTCGAAGACTGAGGCGTTCAGGCCAGCGCCAGAAAACCAAAAATCTCATCCAGATGCGCCTCGAAATCGCTCAGAGCATGGTCGCCTGCGGGCAGCAGCTTGATAGCGGCCCCAGGGTAATGGTCCGTCATCTCAAGCCAATCCAGCACCTCATCACCGCGGGCGATCACGGCATAGTAGCGCTCGGGTCGGCTAATGCCGGCAATTTCCTGCGCCAGCAGCTCATTCACAAAGACCGGATCAAACCTGAAGCTTTGCGCCGGGTCATGCCATAAGGTGTTGTCGCCAATGTAGTCCGCCAGGTCACGCGCCGGGTGCACCGCGGGGTTGAGCAGCACCGCCTTGCAACCCAGACGCTCGGCCAGCCAAGTGGCATAAAACCCGCCAAGGGACGAGCCCACCACGGCCATCTTTTCTTTGGGCCAGTGGGCAATACCCTGCAGAACCTCGGCCATGGCCGCCTTGGGCGACGCCGCCAGCGCCGGGCACCACCAGACCACGTCGGGGTGCCGACTGGCCACCGCAGCTGCCATCAGGCGTGCCTTGTTGGAGGCGGGTGAAGAGCGAAAACCGTGCAGGTAGAGCAAGTGGGTGGTGGGCATAGTGAAAGGATAATAGTGCAACGCAGACTGATGCCGCTCCTCCTTTTCCAGACTCAGACATGTCACTGACCCCAAACCTCCCCACCGCGCGCCGGACGCCAGCCGTCACACACACTCGCCGCAGCCTGTCGCTGCTTGTTTTAGGCCTGGGTTTGACCCTGGCGGCCTGTAGCCCGCAAACGGTCGCCACGGATTCAGTGACACTGGATTTTGCGCGTGCCGAGCTTGAAGCCGGTCGCGTCATCCTGATTGATATTCGTGAACCCAATGAACACGCCCTGGGTGTCGCCAAAGGTGCGCAGTTGCTGCCCATGCGTCAATTGGGCACCCGCCTTTCAGAAATACCCACCACCACCGACAAGCCGGTGCTGCTGATCTGCAACACCCAAAACCGCTCCAGTTCAACACTTGCGGCCTTGCGCGAACGCGGCTACCCCCATGTGCGCTACGTGCAGGGCGGCATGAGTGAGTGGATGCGCCGGGGCTGGCCAGTGGTCAAGCCCTGAATATCTGAATGAAAAACCATAAGGCCAGCGCGGCCGAACACAGCGTCACGCTGCACACGCCGCTGTTACGCGGCGCGCGGCGCCTGCGTATTGCCCTGGTCGGCTTGCCGGGCGCCGGCAAGACCACGCTGTTTGAGGCGGTCGCCAGCACGGCGCCCCAAACGGGTCAACTCACCAACACGCACCGCATTTACCGCACTTGCACGGTGCAGATTGGCCTGGACGAAGCCAGCGTGGTGGACCTGCCGAGCCTGACCTCGCTGCACCCCTTGCAGAACGACGACCTGGGCACACTCAAGTACCTGCTGTGGGGCAATGAGCGGCCGCCGGTAACAGCGCACGAGCCAGGTGCCGCCCCGGCGCCCTTTGAGCCACCCGACCTGATCGTGCAAGTGGTCGACGCCACCAATTTGCAAAGCCAGCTTGAACTCACGCTGGAATTGAGCCAGTTGGGTCGCCCGGTGGTGCTGGCGCTCAACCACATGGACGCGATGCGCCGCAAGGGCCTCCATATCAATCTGCTGGCGCTGTCAAGCCAGTTGGGCATGCCCGTGGTGCCGATCTCCGCGCTGATGGGTCAAGGCATTGCCGAACTCTTCAGAACCGCTGTGGCCACGGCGCGCCAGGCCACCTGCCCGCTGCCGCAAGTGCCGAGTCGGCACATTGCCAGCAGCCTGGAAGCGCTGAGCAGCGCCCTGCAGCAGCCCGGCATTGACGCCGCTTTTCGCATGCCGCACCAATTGTTGTTGATGCTGTACGCCGCCGGGCATGGCTATATCGAACGTGAATTGAAAGAGCACTTTGGCCCTTTGATGCCGTCCTTGCAAGCGCTGCGTGCGGCGTCCGGCCTGGGTTTGCCGCGCCCACTGGCTGAAGAGATCCACGCCGACCGGCACCACCGGGCCGCCACCATTTTCGAGGCAGCGCAGCGCCCGGGGCCGCTGGAGTCGGGGCACGGCTGGCGCTTCTGGCTGGATGCATTCATGCTGCACCGGCAGTGGGGCCTGCTCGCCAGCCTAGCAGTATTTGCCGGCGTGTTGTTTGTGGTGTTCGAGGTCAGCGGCTGGATCGACAGCCAAACCACGCAGCGCCTGATCGAGGCCACCAGCCAATGGCAACCGCAGTCCACGCCCGGGGTGGTGGCGCGCGCCATTGCCGATGGCTTCATCGGCCTGATCGGCATTGTGGTGCCCTACATGCTGCCGTTGTTGCTGCTGCTGATTGCGCTTGAAGAAATCGGCCTGATGCACCGAATTGCCTTTGTGGTGGACCGGGGTTTTCACAAAATCGGCCTGCACGGCGGCGTGGCCGTGCCGTTTTTGCTGGGCCTGGGCTGCAATGTGCCGGCGATCTCGGCCGTGGCCCGCAGCACGACTGGGCGCGAACGCCTGATTGCGTCGGTGCTCATCACCTTTGTGCCCTGCTCGGCGCGTTCGGCCATCATTTTGGCAGTGGCGGGCAAGTACCTTGGCGTGCTGGGCGTGATCGGCATTTACGCGCTGACGCTGGTGCTGATCGCTGTGATGGGCTGGCTGTTGTCGCATCGGCAAAGTGAGGTCGGCCCGGGGCAAGTGCAAGAGATTCCCGCCTACACGCTGCCAGACTGGCGCGCCATGCTGAGGGAGACCTGGGCCCGCTCCAGTGACGTGCTCACCATTGTCACGCCACTGCTGGTGGGTGGCAGTGTGGTGCTGGCCCTGCTGGGCCACTTTGGCGCTGATGGTGCCATCAACACGGTGCTGACACCACTGACCAGCTGGTGGCTCGGCCTGCCACTGGTGCTGGGCCTGCCGCTGCTGTTTGGCGTGCTGCGCAAGGAGCTGTCCCTGCTGATGATCTTTCAGGCCCTGGGCACACAAGACATCAACAGCGTGCTGGGCACCGCGCAAATCCTCACCCTGCTGGTGTTCATCACCTTTTATGTGCCCTGTATCTCGACCTTCGCCATCATGCACAAGACGTTGGGACGCGCCCAAGCCTGGTTTTCGGTGCTGCTGTCGGTGGCTGTAGCGCTGGTGCTGAGCGGGCTGGTGCGGGTGGTGATGGGGCTGACGGCATAAAACAATACAAATATGATCAATCTAGGTATAAATCCTAGGTATATTTTGAAATTTAGTACCACTTGTGCCTGTTTGAGTACCAAATCTGAATGACAGGGTCAGTATCGTTCAGGGGGTCAGTGCCAACAACGCACTGAACAGTGCAAATCACGCCAAACCCCTAGGAGACAAACCCATGAGACTGAACACCCGCCTGACATTGGCCGCCTCGCTGGCCCTGTCGCTTTGCGGCGCCGCCAACGCCGCCACCGAACTTGTCATTGCCACCGTCAACAACGGCCACATGATCGAGATGCAAAAACACAGCAAGACCTTTGAAGCCGCCAACCCCGACATCAAACTCAAATGGGTCACGCTCGAAGAAGGCGTGCTGCGCCAGCGCGTCACCACCGACATCGCCACCAAGGGCGGGCAGTTCGACGTGATGACCATCGGCATGTACGAGACCCCGATCTGGGGCAAAAAGGGCTGGCTGACCGAGCTCAAGACCGACACTGCCTATGACGTGGACGACCTGCTGCCGGCTATGCGCAACGGCCTGTCGGTGGGCGGCAAGCTTTTTGCCGCCCCGTTCTACGGCGAAAGCTCGATGCTGATGTACCGCAAGGACCTGGCCGACAAAGCTGGCATTACCGTCGCTGACAAGCCCACCTGGACCGAGGTGAAAGCATTGGCCGCCAAAATTCACGACCCGAAAAACGGCGTCTACGGCATCTGCCTGCGCGGCAAACCGGGTTGGGGTGACAACATGGCTTTCCTGAGCACGCTGGTCAACACCAACGGCGGCCAGTGGTTCGACATGGCCTGGAAGCCGCAGCTGGAAAGCAAGCCATGGAAAGACTCGATCAATTTCTACGTCGACCTGCTGAAAAACTACGGCCCGCCCGGCTCGTCGGCCAACAGTTTTAATGAAATCCTGGCGCTCTACAACGAAGGAAAATGCGGCATGTGGATTGACGCCACGATTGCCGCCTCGTTCATCACGGACCCCAAGCAGTCAAAAGTGGCGGACAAGGTGGCCTTTGCCCAGGCACCCACTGCTGTTACGCCAAAGGGTGCCAACTGGCTGTGGGCCTGGGCGTTGGCCATACCTGCCGGTTCGCAAAAAGTGGACGCCGCCACCAAGTTCGTGACCTGGGCCACCAGCAAGGAATACATCAACCTGATTGGCAAAGAAGTGGGCTGGGGCAACATTCCCACCGGTACCCGCAAGAGTACCTACACCAATGCAGAGTTTCTGAAAGTGGCCAAGTTTGCCGCTGCTGAAAAGGCCGCCATTGACAGTGCCAACCCCAACGACAGCACCTTACCCAAGAGCCCGTATGTCGGCGTGCAGTTTGCTGCCATTCCTGAATTTCAGGCAATTGGCACCACGGTGGGCCAACAAATGAGCGCGGCGCTGGCCGGCAAGTCGTCGGTGGACGTGGCCCTGAAAGCCTCCCAAGTGGCGGCCGAGCGAGAGCTCAAGAAGGCTGGCTACTACAAGTAAATCGGTCCGCCGATCCCGGATGAAGCAAAGCGCAATCCGGGGCCAAGCATCGCAGGTCTGACCATGCCCCGGCCGACAGGCCACCACACACGCCGTCAGGCCCGCCATTTCAAAAGGTCAACACCATGAACCGATTCATACCCCGCGTCCTGCTGGCACCCGCCATGGTCACCCTGTTTTTGTGGATGATCGTGCCGCTGGTGATGTCGATCTATTTTTCGGTCATCCGCTTTAACCTGTTGCAGCCGGACCAAACCGGTTTTATCGGGCTGGAAAACTTTGAATACTTCGTCACCGACCCGTCGTTTGGCGCGGCGGTGACCAACACCTTGCTGCTGCTGGGCAGTGTCATTGTGCTCACGGTGGGCGTGGGGATTTTGTTGGCGCTGCTCGTGGACGCGCCTTTTCCGGGCCGCAACATCGTGCGTATTTTGTTGATCTCGCCGTTTTTTGTCATGCCCACGGTCAACGCGCTGCTGTGGAAACACATGATGATGAACCCCATTTACGGGGTGCTGGCGCAGGTCTGGATCTTCTTTGGCGCCACCCCGGTGGACTGGTTGACCGACTGGCCGCTGTGGAGCGTGATCCTGATCGTGACCTGGCAATGGCTGCCTTTTGCCACGCTGATTTTTATCACGGCGCTGCAAAGCATGGACCGGGAACAGCTGGAGGCCTCGCGCATGGACGGCGCCACCTACCTGCAGCAACTGCGTTACCTCTACATCCCGCACCTGGGCCGCTCCATGGCCGTGGTGGTGATGATTGAAATGATTTTTCTGCTCAGTGTGTTTGCCGAGATCTACACCACCACAGGCGGTGGTCCAGGCGACGCCAGTACCAACGTGGCGTTTCTGATCTTCAAACAGGCGCTGCTGAACTTTGACGCCGGTGTGGCCTCGGCCGGTGCACTGTTTGCCGTGGTGCTGGCCAATATTGCCGGCATTTTCCTGATCCGCATGGTTGGCAAAAACCTTGACAAGTGAGCCTGTGATGACCTCTACCCAATCCAATTCAATGCTGTTTTACCTGCGCACGCTGGCGGCCTGGGGCGCGGCCCTGCTGCTGTTTTTCCCGCTGGGCTGGCTGGTGCTGACGGCTTTCAAGACCGAGCTGCAGGCCATCTCGGTGCCGCCCCTGCTGCTGTTCACGCCCACGCTGGAAAATTTCGCGATCGTGCAGGAGCGCAGCGACTATTTGCTCTATGCCAAAAATTCGCTCATCACCAGCGTGGCGTCCACCCTGCTGGGGCTGGCGCTGGCGTTCCCTGCGGCTTATTCGATGGCTTTTTTCAAAGGCAAATACACCAAGGACATTTTGATGTGGATGTTGTCCACCAAGATGATGCCCGCCGTGGGTGCGCTCGTTCCCATCTATGTATTGGCCCAAAACAGCGGCTTGCTCGACAGCCGCACCGCGCTGATCATCATCTTTACCCTGAGCAACCTGCCGATCATGGTCTGGATGTTGTATTCGCAGTTCAAGGAAATCCCCGGTGAAATTCTGGAAGCCGCGCGCATGGACGGGGCCACGCTGTGGCAGGAGTTCAGCAAGGTGCTGCTGCCGCTCACCTTGGGTGGACTGGCCTCGACCGGCTTGCTGTGTATGGTGCTGAGCTGGAACGAAGCCTTCTGGTCACTCAACCTGAGCGCCGCCAAGGCAGGCACGCTGGCCACACTGATTGCCAGTTATTCCAGCCCCGAGGGCTTGTTCTGGGCCAAGCTGTCAGCCGCGTCGTTCATGGCCATCGGCCCGATTGTGGTGTTTGGCTGGTTCAGCCAGAAACAACTGGTGCAAGGTCTGACCTTTGGCGCCGTCAAGTAACCCTTAGTTAAAAAATACCAGGAGACCTGTTCATGGCTTACCTCAAACTTGAACGCATCGAAAAAATATTTGGTGAAACCCGCGTCATCAAAGGCATTGACCTGGAGATCCAACAGGGTGAATTTGTGGTCTTTGTCGGCCCCTCTGGCTGCGGCAAAACCACCCTGTTGCGGCTGATTGCCGGGCTGGAACACATTGACGGTGGCAGCCTGCAGCTAGATGGCCGCGACATCACCCACCTGCCGTCGAGCAAGCGCGACCTGGCCATGGTGTTCCAGAGTTACGCGCTCTACCCGCACATGAGCGTGTTCGAGAACATGAGCTTTGCTCTCAAACTGGCCAAAGTCGACACGGCTGTGATCAAGGAAAAAGTGGACCGTGCCGCCAAAATCCTCAACCTGACCCAGTACCTGGAGCGCACCCCCAAGGAATTATCAGGCGGGCAGCGCCAGCGGGTGGCCATTGGCCGCGCCATTGTGCGTGCACCCAAAGTGTTTTTGTTCGACGAACCCTTGTCCAACCTGGACGCCGCCCTGCGCGGCCAGACCCGCATCGAGATTGCCAAGCTGCACCGCGATCTGGGTGCCACCACCATTTATGTGACACACGACCAGGTGGAAGCCATGACGCTGGCCGACCGCGTGGTGGTGCTGCGCGACGGTGTCATCGAGCAAGTGGGCACACCGCTGGCGCTCTATGACCGCCCGGCCAACCAATTTGTGGCGCAGTTCATTGGCACCCCGCAAATGAACATCGTGTCGGCAAAGCAGATGCCTGCGCTGCAAACCACGGCTGGCCTGACCCTCCCCGAGGGTGGCTTTGTCGGCTTGCGGCCTGAAAACGTAACACTGCACCCTGCGGATCAGGGCCTGCTGCAAGGCAAGGTGGACCTGATCGAAGCGCTGGGTGCGGAAACCCTGATCTACGTCACCACGACACAAGGCGCACAACTGGTGTCACGCCAGAACGAACGCACCGCCTTACGCGTCGGCGATACCGTGGATGTGCACATTGACACCGACGCCGCCCATGTCTTTGACGCCAACGGGCGCATCACGCGCACCGGTAAAACTCCCTTTCACCCTCACAAGGCAACAACATGAACCCAACACAAGCCCTGAGCAGCCAAGTGGCCGCCGTCACCGGCGCAGCATCGGGCATCGGCTTTGCCTGTGCCCAGGCGATGATTCTGGCCGGCGCGCAAGTCGTGCTGATTGACCGCGACGCACCCGCCCTGGCTAAAGCCCGGGAGGCACTGGGCGCAGCCGCCCTGCCACTGGTGCTGGACCTGCTGGACCCCGCGCAGTGCGCAGCCATGACCGAGCGCATTCTGGAGCTAACAGGTCGGCTCGACGTTTTCCACGCCAACGCCGGGCTGTATGTGGGTGGTGATCTGATCGACGCCAACGACGACGCGATCGACCGCATGCTCAACCTGAACATCAACGTGGTCATGAAGAACGTGCGCGGCGTGCTGCCCCACATGATTGCGCGGGGCAGGGGCGACATCATCGTGACCAGCTCACTCGCAGCACATTTCCCCACCCCTTGGGAGCCAGTCTACGCCTCAAGCAAGTGGGCCATCGACTGTTTCGTGCAAACGGTGCGCCGCCAGGTGTTCAAACACGGCATCCGCGTGGGCGCCATCTCACCGGGCCCTGTCATTACCGCGCTGCTGGCAGACTGGCCTGCCGAAAAACTGGCAGAAGCCAAGACCAACGGCAGCCTGCTGGAGGCGTCCGAGGTCGCCGAGGTCGTGCTGTTCATGCTCACCCGCCCCCGCGGCATGACGATCCGCGACGTGGTGATGATGCCCACGCAGTTCGACCTCTGAGCCCGAACATCCACGACGCTTTTCGTTGACATTCGCTCTTTTCAAAGAAACCAAGCTATGACCACGATCCTCCACCTGGGCCTGGGCTCATTCCACCGTGCCCACCAAGCCCTGTACCTTCACCAATTGCGCGAATCGGGTGACACCCGCTGGTCGCTGACCGGCGGCAACCTGCGCCCCGACATGTTAGATACCATCGCCGCGCTGCAAGCACAAGGCGGTGCCTACACCCTGGAAACCGTCACGCCGCAGGGCGTGCGCAGCTACACGCGCATCACGTCGATCCAGCGCGTGCTGTCCTATCAGGACGACCTGGCGCCCCTGGTGGCGGTGGTTGCCGACCCGGCCACCCGCATCATCTCGTTCACCGTCACCGAAGCGGGTTACTACCTGGACGCCCAGCACCACCTGGACTTGGCCACCTTCCCCGACTTGCGCGCTGATCTCAACGCCGTGAAAGCCGGCCGGACGGGCCACACCATTTACGGTGGCCTGGTCACCCTGCTGCGCGCACGCATGCAGGCCGACGCCGGACCGGTGACGCTGATGAATTGCGACAACCTGCGCCACAACGGCGAGCGCTCGCGCGGTGGCCTGCTGCAGTTCATCGAAGCCCTGGGCGACAGCGCACTGCTGGCCTGGGTGCTGGCCCACACCACCAACCCCAATGCCATGGTGGACCGCATCACGCCCCGCCCCACGCCTGACGTGCGCAAGCGCGTCAAGGCCGCCACCGGCGTGGACGACCCCGCCGCGCTCATGGGCGAGAGCTTCATTCAGTGGGTGATCGAAGACAACTTCATCGCCGGGCGCCCCGAGTGGGAAAAGGTTGGCGTGGAGATGGTGCAGTCGGTACAGGCCCATGAAGAAGCCAAAATCCGCCTGCTTAACGCCACCCACAGTTGCATTGCCTGGGCTGGCACGCTGGTGGGCTACCAGTTCATTCACGAAGGCACGCTCGACCCTGTGATTCGCCAGTTTGCATTTGACTACGTCACCGACGACGTGATTCCTGTGCTCAGCCCCAGTCCGATTGACCTGGCGGGCTACCGCGATGTGGTGCTGGACCGCTTTGGCAACCCGGCCATTCTTGATACCAACCAGCGCGTGGCCATGGACGCGTTTGCCAAGATACCGGCCATGATTGCGCCCACGTTCCATGACCGGCTGGCACGCGGCGAGTCCATCAACAGCGTGGCCATGCTACCGGCGCTGTTTTTGGCTTACCTGCAACGCTGGCATGCCGGCCAAATCACCTACACCTACCAGGATCAGGCCATGGATCCCGCTACGGCCCACGCCATCTGCAAAGCCACTGACCCCGTGGCCGCATTTTGCGCCGACCTCACCCTCTGGGGCCAGCTGGCCAACGACGAGCGCTTGGTGCAAGCCATGCGCACCGCTTTTAACCGTGTCACACTCTTTGCCAGGAACCATCGATCATGAGCATCATCACACCCACGCGCTGACCTTTTTCAGCCCTCTTCAAACACGAATCACCATGTCCAGCCTACCACGCCAACTCAAGCCCGAACTGGAGCACGACTACGTCCGCTCGCCCGATCTGGGCTACGAGTCGCCCAGCGAGTCCGGCTTTATCCGCTGCCTGGCGCATGGTTTTCCCACCCCCTTGGCGCGCTGGCACCACCATGACGAATACGAGTTGCACCTGATCACGGCCACATCGGGGAAAGTGTTTGTTGGCGACTGGATCGGGCATTTCCAGCCAGGACAGGTGGTATTGACAGGTCCGCGCCTGCCGCACAACTGGGTCAGCACCGACGTGCCGGCAGGTGGGGTGGCCGAGCGTGACCTGGTGATCCAGTTCCTGCACGCCCCCATCGAGACCGGCAGCGCACACATCCCCGAACTGCGCGAGGTGCTGCCGCTGCTGGAGCGGGCCAAACATGGGATCGAGTTCTTTGGCATCTACCCACAGGCACTCGCGCACTGGCAACGTGTAAAAACACACCAAGGGCTGGCACGCTTTGGCGCTTTTTGTGATTTTTTGAGCGCACTGGCGCAATGCACCGACTACCGCTTGCTCTCAAACACCCAGATGCAAAGCGAGGACAATGACGCCCAGCTTGACCAGATCAACGCCATCCTCAGCCGCATCAGCGAAAACCTGGCCGAGCCCGCTTCCGCGGCCGACCTGGCGCGTGAACTGGGCATGAGCGAAAGCGGCTTTTCGCGGTTTTTCCGACGCGCCACGGGCAACACCTTCACCGACTTCGTCAACCATGTGCGCGTCAGTCGCGCCTGCCAGCTGTTGATGGAGTCCGACCTGCTGATCACCCACATTGGCTACCAGGTGGGTTTTAACAACATCGCCAATTTCAACCGGCGTTTTCTTGACATCAAGGGCATGACACCCAGCGACTATCGCCGCCAGGCGGCGAGTCGCTTTGGTCTGAAAGCCTGAAGTAAAGACATCACCATGTACCTCGGCATTGATCTGGGCACTTCGGGCCTGAAACTTTTGCTGCTTGATGCAGCGCACCACGTCCACGCCAGTGCTGACGCGCCTTTGACCCTGCAACGCCCGCACCCCGGCTGGAGCGAACAGCATCCGCAAGACTGGTGGCTGGCGCTCGAAGCTGCGGTGGCGCAATTGCGCGCCCTGGCCCCCGAGGCCTGGCAACAGGTGCGCGCCATCGGGCTGTCTGGCCAGATGCACGGTGCCGTGGTACTGAATGCACAGCACGAAGTCTTGCGCCCGGCCATTTTGTGGAACGACGGTCGCGCTGATGCCCAGTGCACCACGTTAGAACAGCGTGTGCCAAATTCGCGCCAAATCACCGGCAACCTGGCCATGCCGGGTTTTACCGCGCCCAAGCTACTGTGGCTGCACGAGCATGAGCCGGCAGTCTTTGCACAGGTCAGCCAAGTGCTGCTGCCCAAAGACTGGCTGCGCCTGCAACTTACCGGTGAGTCGGTCAGCGAGATGTCAGACGCCTCCGGCACCCTGTGGCTGGACGTGGCCCGGCGTTGTTGGAGCGAACCTATGCTGGTGGCCTGCGGCCTGACGCTGGCACACATGCCCCACCTGGTGGAAGGTAGCCAGCCCAGTGGCACCCTGCGGTCGGCACTGGCCCGGCAATGGGGTTTGCCACAACACGTGATGGTGGCCGGCGGCGGCGGAGACAACGCCTCCAGCGCCGTGGGTATTGGCGCCGTCAACCAAGGCCAGGGTTTTGTCTCGCTGGGCACCTCAGGCGTGGTGTTTCTGGCCAGCGACCACTACCAGCCCGCACCCGAACTGGCCGTGCACGCCTTTGCCCACGCCCTGCCCGGGCGTTGGCACCAAATGGCGGTCATGCTGAGCGCAGCCAGTGCGTTTGGCTGGGTGACCCAGCTCACAGGCACGGCGGATGAGGCGCAATTGTCGCAACAGGTGGCCGGGTTATCACTGCCCAGAAGAGCTGCCGCACCGGTTTTTCTGCCTTACCTGAGCGGCGAGCGCACCCCGCACAACAACCCAAACGCCAGTGGCGTTTTCGTCGGCCTGCGCAGCAACCACACCGCCGCCGACCTGGCTTATGCAGTGATGGAAGGGGTGAGCTTTGGCCTCACGGACGGCCTGCGCGCCATGGGTCAAAGCGGGCCCTCCGCCGTGCCGCTGACCCTGGTGGGCGGCGGCGCGCGCAGCGATGCCTGGGCGCAATTGCTGGCCAGCGCTCTGGGCTGCCCCTTGCTGCGTTGTGAGGGTGCCCACACTGCTGCGGCGCTGGGAGCCGCCCGTTTGGCGTGGTTGGCCGATGGTGGCAAGCTGCGCCAGGTCTGCCAAAACCTGCCAACCGAACGCGCCTTTGAGCCCGACGCCAGCGGCGCGCAGTTGCTACATGAGCGCTACCCGCGCTACCGGGCTTTGTACCCGGCATTGATCAATTTGTTTTGATCTGAATGGCGCCGTTGAATGCGCCAAGACGTTGACCGGCCTACCGCAACTCAAACAGTTGCGCCAATGCCTCGCGGTACAGCGACTGCCCCACGGCGTTGGTGTTGTGGTGAGAGCCGCCCGGCACCAACACAAACGCCTTGGGACCCTTGGCGGCGTCAAACAGCCTGCGCCCCAACTCGGGCCTGATCAGGCGATCATTCTCGCCATGCACCACCAGCAGGGGTGAGCCGATGGCGGCCACCTTTTTGACCGACTCAAAACGCTGGGTAATGAGCCCGGTCACCGGCAACCAGCCCCAGGCCATGGTCTCAAAGACGTCGGGAATAGAAGTAAACGTGCCTTCCACAATGGTGCCAGCCTCGTCGCTGACCCGGCTGGCCAGCTCGATGGCGATGGCACCACCGAGCGAATGGCCAAAAATATAGCGCGGCTGGCCGGGGTATTGGACCGCCAGCCAGTCCCAGGCAGCGCGGGCATCTTCGTAGGCCTGTGTTTCTGACGGCAGCGACGCATCACTTTTGCCAAAACCGCGGTAGTCCACCGCCAGCACAGAAAAACCCAATTCCTGCATGCGCCGCACGCGCTGGGCCGAGCCCACCACGTTCCAGCGCGCACCGTGCAGGTACAACATCACCGGGGGTTTGGTCTTATGCTGGTCTGATGCGCCGTCAGCGGCGTGCCACAGGCCGTGCAATTTGGCCGGTTTGCCCGACAAGCTGGAGTCAAATGAAATCCAGACGTCCTGCATGCCTTCTGCCGCTGCAACGCCGCCGCTCCAGCTGCGGTCGCTCGGCTGAAAAATCCATTCGCCCTGCTTTTCCGCCAACGTGCTGCAACCCGCCAGCACAGCCAGGGCCAGGCCAGTCAACAGCGACAGGATGAGGGTTTTATGTTTCATGGGCCATAAAGATACCAGATCAGGCAAAACCCCCGCACCCTGCACGGGGTGTCACTCAACCAGATTGTCAGCCACCAGTGCCAGCAAGCTTTCGGTCTTTTTGTCCCAGTGTGCATTTTTGGCACCCATCTCAAGCGTGATCAGGCATTGACCACAGCTCGTGATGAAGCGCTTGGCACCGGTCGCGTCAACCTGCTGCCGTTTGATCTCGAACACTTTCTGGCGCATGGGCGCGGCGCGCTGGTTCGACACCACACCCCCGCCGCCGCCACAGCAATAAGCCATCAAGCCATGGTCCTGGAGCTCAATCAGATCGACACCCAATGCCGCCAGCACGCGCCGTGCCGCCGCCTCCAGCCCGCCGCGGCGCACGATCTGACACGGATCGTGGAAGGTCGCGGTGTCACCGACTTTGCGCAGGCGAATGCGTTGGGTGGTGACCAATTCGTCAAGGAACTCCGTCATGTGAATGACGCGCACCGGCAGCGCCTGGCCGTACCATTTGGCCGCCTCCCAGCGCGCGGCGCCGTATGCATGACCGCATTCGGGCAGCAGCACGGTGCTGGCGCCGATCTTCACCGCGGTGTCGATGAGCGCGCGCGTGAGTTTTTCCTGCAGTTCCAGGTCGCCATTATTGAAGCCGATGTTGGAGGCGTCAAAGCCTCCCTGGTGCATCGTCCATGTGGCCCCGATGTGGTTCAATATTTTGGCCGCGTCCGCCAGCGCCTTGGTGTTCTCGCCCAGCTCAGCCGGTGCCGCAGTGACAAGGATGTCGGCACGCGCCAGGTCGCAGGGTATCGCCACGCCATGCGCCGTGCCCGCCTCGGCCAGGATGTCGGGCAGGTCCTCACCCGGCGTAGCGGTGCTGCCCCACTGCCGGGCAGCGCGGTCCATCAGCGCCAACCGATCCGGCACCAGTCCGGCCTTGAACATGCCGTGACGGGCTTCCTTCACCAGCTCTGCAATGTCGATGCCCATCGGACAGGCCAGCGTGCAGCGGCCGCACATCGTGCAGGAGTCGTAAATCAACTCTTGCCATTGCTGCAAGTCGGCAAGGCCAGGTTTTTTGACCAGGCCAAGGGCCCGCACCAATGGCGCAAAGGGACTGGCCTCGTGCAGATAAGTACGACGGAACAGTTCGAGCTTACGGATCGGCGTGTATTTTGCATCCCCGGTGGTCACGTAAAAGTGACAGGCCTGGGCGCACAAGCCACAGCGCACGCAAGATTCCATGTGCAGCGCAGCGGTGACACCGAACTCGGACACAAAGCTGTGCAGGGCCGCATCGACACGCGCCGCGTCGCTTTGCTCACCTTGCTGGTCAAAGGCCGGACTGGGGTTGGAAGTGACCTGCATCACCTGACTCCCCGATGGCTAAAGCGTATGCCGGTGGCGGCGCGTGAAAAAACAAACAGAAACGCGTGCATCAGCTTGCCAAATGGAAACCAGACCAACAGCAGCTCCAGTGTCAGCAAGTGCACCACCAGCGGACCGGTGTAGAGCACATGGTCGCGCGCCAGGATGGTTGCAGAGGGTTCGCTCAGCAGCGCCATGCCGGTCAGGATGGGCAAAAAGGTGAGAGTCCAGGTGATCAGATCGTCAGCGTTCGAAATCATCTTGCGCACCGGGTCGGTCAGGCGCAACCACAGCGCCAGCAGCAGCGACACGATGGTGGCGCCAGCCGCCAGGTACATCACCCAGTCTGGCAACGCCGGCCATGACAGTCCGGTAAGACGGTGGATGAATGCAATGTGCGGCGCATAGCCAAAAAACACCAAGGCCAGCCCGATGTGAAAGATGTAGCCATTGAGGCTGATGAGCAGCACACTCTGACCAAATTCCTTGCGCGGCCACATGCCGCGCCCAATGGCGCGCAGCGCAGCCACCCACTTGGGCGGCGCACCCTCGCGTGGTGGCGACAAATCTGGCAAGCGCGGGCGCCGCAGCACGCCAAACAGGCGCCAAAGCGACCCTGACACAAACACCACCAAGGCAAGCGTCAGCGCCGGGCCGCGGGCAAAATCAAGCAATTCCATGGGTCAGTCCTCCATCACATTGACTGCATGCGATGGAACAGACTAACGCACTCTGCCTATCCTGCTTTGACAAAAAGCAAGTTAGGGCCAGACGCCTGTGCCGGGCTTCACGGTCTGGGGTAGAGGGCCCCAGGTGGCACAATCGCCCGTCCTGAATTCCTTGCACACGCTATTTCCCCCATGACTCCCACCCTTCAAGGCACTCTCGGCATCGACTTCGGCACCTCCAACTCGGCCATGTCCTGGGCGACGGCGGGCGGGCTCGCGCACCTGATTGCGCTGGAGGGTCAAGCCACGTCGATGCCCACGGCCGTGTTCTACAACGCCGAAGACCACAGCACACACTTCGGCCGCGATGCGGTGGCGCATTACCTTGGCGGCACTCAGGGCCGTCTCATGCGGTCGCTCAAAAGCCTGCTGGGGAGCAGCTTGCTGCAGGAAACCACACTGATCAACCACCGGCAAATCAGTTTTCAGGACATCATTGCCACATTTCTGGCAACGCTGCGTGACCGTGCCACGCAGTCGCTTGGCGCCGCCCCCCTGCGTGTGGTCATGGGGCGGCCAGTGCATTTTGTTGACAATGACCCGCAGCGTGACGCGCTGGCCCAGGCGTCTCTGCTGCAGGCCGCGCAGTCGGTTGGCTTCAAAGAGGTGTCGTTCCAGCTGGAGCCGATCGCCGCCGCGCTGGACTACGAGCAGCGCCTGCAAGCCGAAGCCATTGTGCTGGTGGTGGACATTGGCGGCGGTACTTCAGATTTCACCGTGGTGCGACTGGGGCCGCAGCGCCGGCAGCGCGCCGACCGCGCCAGTGATATTTTGGCCACCACGGGGGTGCACATTGGCGGCACGGACTTTGATCAAAAACTGAGCCTGGAGCAAGTGATGCCGCTGTTGGGTTACCGCCACCGCGGGCCGCAGCAGCGCGAGGTACCCAGCCGACTATTTTTCGATTTATCCACCTGGCATTTGATCAACTGGCTGTACCAGTCGCGTGCCCTGACCCAGGCCCGGGCGCTGCGCACCAATTACGCCGAACCGGGCTTGCACGAGCGGCTGATGAAGGTACTCAACCATCGCCAGGGCCACCACATTGCGCATGAACTTGAGCAGGCCAAGATTCGCTGCTCCCAGAGCAACGCCAGCACATCAATGGATCTGTCTTTTGTCGAGCCCGGGTGTTCCGTGCAGCTGACACCCGCCGACATGCAGGAGCACCTGGCCGGGTTGCTCCAGCGGGTGGTCGCCTGTGCGCGCGATTGTGTGCAGCGCGCCGACCTGACGCACGGTCAACCTGATGCCATCTACCTGACCGGTGGCTCCTCTGCCCTGCAGCCTTTCCAGCGTGCCTTGCAGGCCGAGTTTTCAGAGGTTGCCATGGTCGAGGGTGACCTGTTTGGCGGTGTCGCCACCGGCCTGGCCTACTGCGCTTGAAAAACGGACACGCTGGGCAGATTCAGGTCACCGCGGCGCGCTGATGAAAGTCGGACTGGTCCCAGGACCTGCTTGTCAAAATCTCCTGCAAAACCGCCACCGCATCCCACACGTCAACAAAGCGGGTGTACAGCGGCGTGAAGCCAAAACGCATGATGCGCGGTTCCCGGTAGTCGGGAATCACGCCACGCGCAATCAAGGCCTGCACCACGGCGAAGCCCTGCGGGTGTTGGTAGCTCACCTGGCTGCCCCGGCGCGCCGGATCGGTGGGCGTGATCAGCGTCAAAGGGTGGTCATTGCAGGCCTGCTGCACCAGCTGAATAAAAAGTGTCGTTAAAGCCACCGACTTGTCGCGCAAGGCCGCCATGCTGGTCTGGGCAAAGATATCCAGACCACACGCCACCAAAGCCAGCGAGGTGATGGGCTGGGTGCCGCACAGGTAGCGCGAAATGCCTTGCCGCGGCCGGTAACCGGGCTCCATGGCGAACGGGCGTGCATGACCCCACCAGCCCGACAGCGGCTGCCAGAAGGCATTTTGGTGCTTCGCATGCACCCACAGGAATGCCGGTGAGCCGGGCCCACCGTTGAGGTATTTGTAGGTGCACCCCACGGCGTAGTCGGCTTGTGAGGCGTTCAAGGCCACAGGCACCGCACCCGCCGAGTGCGCCAGATCCCACACCGTGAGCGCACCTGTCTGATGGGCTCGGGCCGTAACCGCTGCCATGTCGAACATGTAGCCGGTCTGGTAGTTCACATGGGTGAGCATCAGCACGGCCACATCGTCACCCAGCGCCGCCGACAATTCATCGGGCGCGTCAATCAGGCGCAATTCATAGGCCGGCGCGCCGTGCGCCTGCAATTGATCAATCAAGCCCTGAGCGATGTACAAGTCGGTGGGAAAGGTGCGGCGCTCCGACACGATCACCCGTTTCGCGGGCGCCGTGGCCTGCTGCTGGCGCAGTGCCGCAGCCAGCACCTTGAACAGGTTGATGGAGGTGGTGTCGGTCACCACCAGCTCTCCCGCCTGGGCCCCCACCAGCGGCGCCAACTGGTCGCCCAGGCGTTGCGGCAGCTCAAACCAGCCAGCGGTATTCCAGCTGCGGATCAGCCCCACGCCCCACTCCTGCGTGATGACTTGCTGGGCGCGCGCCAAGGCCGCCCTGGGCTGCGCGCCCAGCGAATTGCCATCCAGGTAGATCACGCCGTCCGGCAGGAAAAATTGGTCGCGCAAGGGGGCCAGCGCGTCCTGTTGATCACGTGTCTCGCAGTCGCTGCGGGTGATGGGCATAACGAGCTCCTCGTGTCAATTCGGATGGTTTGATAGGATGCCAGTGCACGTGCCTGTCAAAATGCAGCATCGTCGCAGTCTAGCGTTCGGGTGTATCTGCTCTTTTAAGGATGTCCAATGTTTCCAGAATTCCGCGATCAAATCAGCCAATTGAAGGTCTCCGATCTCAATTTTGTGCGTCTGTTTGAAAAGCACAACACACTGGACCAGACCATCAGGCACATGGAGGCACACCTTGAGCCCGGCACACATGACGAAATTGAACAGCTGAAGAAAGAAAAGCTGCTGATCAAGGATGCGTTGTACAACATCCTCAAAAAAGCCGGCAACGCCATGAATTGACATCTGTACGCGACAGGCTGCTGGTGTGCCACCAACAGACCGCCACACCGCCTTACCGGGACTTGGCCCGCCGACCGGTTGTCTTTTTCCCGGCTGGCGTAGCCCCGGCCTTTTTGGCACTGGCTTGCGCCTCTTGGTCGCATTGGTCCAGGCACAGCAAGGTGTCGAGGTACGAGGTAAACCGGTTGATGTAGTCGGGCGAGATGTCGCGCATCAAGGCCAGCGAACGCAACACCAGCCGGTGCGAATTGATCGGTCCGGCGTTCTTTGGCGCCTGGTCCAGCGCACGGCTCAGCTGATTGTCAACGCTGAGTTTGGACCAGGTATTGCGGAAATACCGCATGGATTTGAGCTCCGGGCGTGATCCGGCAGCTGCGTTGACGCCATCCTCCCAACCCGCGTCCGCATGGGCGGGAACCTGTTGCGCCAGGGACCGAACCAGCTCACCCAAAGCAGCGTGTGGCGCCGGAGCCTGCAGTGCGGCCAGAGATCGGTGCACCGCCTTGAAATCACCTTTGGTAAACAGCTGCTGCAGATCGGCAGCGGCCTGCGGGTCATGAGCAACGGCGCGGACCATGGCGTTCTGCGCATCGGCTTGTGCCTGTTCAAAGCGTGTTCTCAAAGCCAGCAGCGCCTGCACCAGTTTGACGTCAAGCAGTTGCTTGACTTGGCCTGGGTGGGCATTCGCGCGCTTGGCCAGCGCTTGCAAGTAAACCAGGCGCACCGGGTCAAAATGTTCTGCACCCGCCAGCCGCAAAGCCGCGATTTCCCCGCTAAGGGTCTGCGAGGTCTCTGACCTTAAAGGCTGCTTGTCGCCATGCCCAACCTGAGTCACGACGCGGTCGCTTTGACATTGCCGGTTTTGGGCACCGGCGCCATTTCTACACGCCGATTTTGCGCGCGCGCTGCCTCGTCGCTGTTCGGGGCGACCGGCTGCTCGGCACCAAAGGCGGCGGCGAACACCAGCGACGATGGCATGCCTTCGTCAATCAAGGCCCGCGTGACGGTCAGGGCGCGCTGGGCCGACAACTCCCAGTTGTCCACAAAACGTGCGTTGCCATCGCGGATGGACCGATCATCGGTAAAGCCGCTCACCATCAGCAGTTCATCACGCGAGGCCAGATAAGCCCGCAACGGGCTGACCAAACTGTTGAGCAGTTGCCGCCCCTGCGGCTGCAGCTGGTCAGAATTCAACGAGAACAAGACGCGCCCGCTGATACCAATGCGCCCATTGTTCAAGGTGATGCGCCCTGTGGCCAGCGGAATCGCCAGGGCTCTTTCAAGCGTCATGCGACGCTGCTCTTCCACCTGACGTTTGTTGATCTCGGTTTTCAGGTTGGCGGCCAACTCCAGCTGGACGCCCAGCACGCCGACAAGGATCAGTACAAACGCCCCCAACAGGCCCGACATCAGGTCACCAAAAACAGCCCAGACCGGCGCCGTTTGCGCAATACCGTCATGGTCTTCCATTAGCTCACCTCTTCAGCCAAGCGTGCTTGCCGCGCGGGCAGTTGGCGCAGCGCTTCAAATATTTCTTTTTGCGACATCAGGCTGAGGTCAATGATTTCCCGCGCCTGGGCCACGTAATAGGCCAGCTGGTCGTCGCTGCGCGCCATCGATTTGTCCATGGCCGCCTCAATACGCTGCAAATTGCCAATCAGCTTGTCGTTGGCCTCATTGAAGGACTGCACCGCAAACCCGAAGGCGTCGCTCAAGCTCGAGACTTCCAGCGCGCTGCTGCTGACCTCTGCGGCGCAGTGACTGACATGATCGGCCATACCCGCGAGCTTGTTGGTCTCCTGGCTGATCTGCCCGGCAAATTGGCTGCCGGCCTGGTTGAGCGCTGCCGCCGAAGACGCCACCAGCGCATCGATCACCGCGCGCTGTTCCTGCGATGACTGGTTGATGGTCGCAAGCAGGGCATTCAGCGCGGTCATGATGTGGCTGCGCTCTTGCAGCAATTCGTTGTCGCGCGCAAGGCTGTTAGAGAGCTGCTGGCGCAGTTGCCCGATCACTTCGGCGGCAACGCGCGGCGCTTCTGCTGCGGCATCCATCAGCCGGGTGAGCTCGGCCAGGGTGCGGCTGGCGTTGGCCTGCGCCTGCTCGTTGATTTCCTGTGCCGTCTGAGCCAGCGTGCTGCACACCTGCTGCTGCTGTGCCAGCGCCTGGGCACCCAGCCGTTCAGAGAGCCCATCGAGTTGCTGTTGTGCGGCATCGGTCACGCGCTGGTGCAGCGCCCGCGCCTCCTGGGCCACGCCAGCCATGGTGGCTTCGACCACTGGCTTGATGCTTTCGCCGACCAGCCGGGCGCTTTGGGCCAAACTGGTCTTGAGCGACTGGTCGATCGAGGTGGCCAGGTCGGTGTAAACACCTTTCACTTCGCTGTGAAAACTGTCCTGATTGCTCAGCAAGCGGTCATTGACCTGCTGGCTCATACGTTCCATCTGCACCATGAGCACCTGTAATTGGCCCACCACCTCGGGCAGGGCCAGGGCTTGAAACTGCAGCGCCCGGTAGGCTTCCCGGCGCTGGTGTGCCAAAGAAAAACCGCGCAATGTTGTCGCTATTTTGGTATCGAGCCGTTGCGCCGCCTGCCCCCGTTCGCGGCGGCTGAGGACCGACATCAGGCCCAGCATGGCCGACGTGGCCACACCCGCCACCGAGGTGCCAAATGCCAGCCCCAGGCCCTTGATCGGGGCCGCCAGTGCCGCCCGGATGGCCTGTAAATCAGTGCTGCCCTCGAGCGAAAATGCGGCCCCATTGAGGGTGACGACCATGCCCAAAAAGGTACCCAGCATGCCCAACATCACCAGCAGCCCAACCAGATAAGGTGTCAGTGCCGGGCCAGGCAAGCCGACGCGCTCGCCTTCGATACGCAGGCGCACCGGGTTCTGCAGTGCGGGATGGACCCCGTCAAGCCAGTCAGCCAAGTCCGGCAATGGCTCAGGAACCGTGTCAAGCGCGGTGGCCAAGGTGGCGCTGGCCTGTCGAAACTGGCGCAATTCGAGCGCGCCGACCCCATAGACCGCAGCGATCACGGCCGTCATCCCCAGCGCCAGACCTGGTGCGCCAACAAACCCGGCGCCGACCCAAACCACCACGATCGCGCCCAACAAAAAGGCGCCCGCAAACAAATTTTTATTCATTGATGTTGTGTTTTCTAAGTATCAAATCCTGCTGCAGGGCTTCCATCAAGCCCAGCGCCGGTTGCAAACGAAGGTCCAGCTCGGCGATCAGCACGGTTTGCATGTCCTGGCAAAAACCCGCCAGCCAGCCACCCGGCTGCAACCACAGCGCCGGGTTGTCGGCCTGTTGCGTGGCCGCCAGCGCCTGCTGATGGTCAGCGTGTAATTGCCTGAAGCGTTTTTCAAGCAGTGCTGGCACTTTCAGGAGCAATTTGCTCTCGCGCTCGCACAGTATCTGGTCCATCGCGGCGTCCAGCGCGGCCAGCTTGCGTATCTCGGCCGAGGCCCGCGCCAGCACCGCGCGCACCTGCAGCCGCAGCGGATAAAGTTTGAGTTCGATCTCGCGTTGCTGCGCCAAATAGTAGCGAAGGTAGGGTGCGTAGACGGTCGCCAAGTCAGTGGGCGCATCCACTTCTGGCGCGGGCAGCTCCGCGCCGGCCCGGTTGATCGAACGTACCAGGCCTGCCCGCACCGCTGCAAAGGCCTGCCCCAGCGCCACACCCGCAGCCGCTCCGGCGACCCCAACCAGCGGTTTAGCTTTGCTGGGGTGCTCGGTGAAGCTGGCGCTGTGCACCACGGACAGGTTAATGGCGTCGGTAAAGCTCACCCATAGACCCAGCTTTTCTGCAAAAGCAACCCCCGGCGCGACCGTCTCTAAAAGTGACAGGTCGGCCAGGGTACAAATGAGTCGGGAGCTGTGGAAGTGGGTACGCGTCAGGGCTCGCGTCATGAAAAAGTGAACGGGATGATCGGATCAATGAGAGAGGGACGCGATTTTAGCGGGTGCGCAAAGCGTGTAGCCCGGAAGACGCGCAGCACCATCCGGGCTACAGACTGCGGGGCTCAAACGTTTTGGACGGCCGAAACACGCTGGCATCCTGGTAAAACGCAGGGTCTTCATTAGCGACCCACCAGCCGGGCACGCCCAGCACCGGCAAATGGGCAAACGGCTTGGTGGCCAGTTTATCGGCAGTGAGGTCTTGCGCCAGCCAGGCATCCATGTCGGCTGTTGTGTCGCCTGCGCCCAGCACACGATAGACATGGGCTGTGATCGATTTTCTGGGGAACACCAGCTTTTCCATCAAGGCGTGGCCAAACAAAACCAGCCGGGCCTGCTGCCAGAGCGGGCGCAAGTCAAGCAACAGACGCTGCCAGTCTTTGGCGACCAGCGCGTCCCAGACGGCGTCGGGCGCCTGCAGCAGCGCCGCATTTTCGTCAAACACCGTCAG
Source organism: Burkholderiales bacterium RIFOXYD12_FULL_59_19 (assembly GCA_001771065.1). Classification (GTDB taxonomy): domain Bacteria; phylum Pseudomonadota; class Gammaproteobacteria; order Burkholderiales; family Burkholderiaceae_C; genus Rhodoferax. The sequence goes on from MESQ01000038.1 coordinate 106,912, forward strand.
GGCATCCCGCGCAGGACCCCGCACCGGCTGGATGCCGGTGCGCGCAATCTGCGCGGCCTGCAAGGCATTCAGGCGCAGTTTGGTCAGCGGAAACGCGTACCACACCAGCCCGTTGAAAAAGTCATGCAAGCCGTCCCGGGTCGGCACGCACCCGGTGTCAAAAATGTACTGTTCATAGGCCATGCCGGCAGGCAAGTCGCTTTGCGGCACAAAGCGCACCGGTGCCTGCCCTGCCTGGTTGAGCGCAGCGGGCTGCGCCATGCCGGCGCACACGCTGTGCGCCACCGCCTCACCGCGTTCGCGCCACGGCGCCAGCCAGGGTGCAGCCCATTCAATGGCCTGCAACGCACGGCGCGCGCCGGATATGCGGGAAAACAGGGCATGGGGGGAAGGATTCATTGGGTGGGTATTGTGGCTGCCCCGTGATCATATAAGCGCTGACCAGGCAAAATTATCGAACACGGACCATGAACCTTATAGGTCGGACTTCAGTCCGCCAGGTCGACTGAAGTCGATAACAGGCCCAGAGGCTCTGCTCATGAAACGCGCAAAGAGGACAGTCCGGAAAGCCCGCAAACGCTGCGAGTCGGAGCCAGCCATGGCGACATCTGAAAAAACTTGCGCTGCTGGCTCAGGCGTGTTTTGCTTGCGTGACCTTGAACGCGCTGACCACGCGTTCCAGATGCCGCGCCTGATCCTGCAGCGACTGCGCGGCCGCTGCCGCTTGCTCTACCAATGCCGCGTTTTGCTGCGTGACTTCGTTGATTTTGTCGATGGCACCGCCCACACGCGCCATGCCGGCCGTCTGGTCAGCGCTGGCGGCCGCGATCTCGCTCATGATGGTGGTGACATGCCGGATGCTGTCGACAATGTCGTTCATGGTGCTGCCCGCTTGCTGCACCAGGCTGCTGCCGGCTTCGACCTTGGTTACGGAATCATCAATCAGGGCCTTGATTTCTTGCGCTGCATCGGCCGACCGCTTAGCCAGGCCACGCACTTCGGATGCCACCACCGCAAAGCCCCGACCTTGCTCACCTGCGCGGGCGGCTTCTACCGCCGCGTTGAGCGCCAGGATGTTGGTCTGAAACGCAATGCCGTCAATCACCGAGATGATGTCAACGATGTGTTTGGACGAGATGTTGATCGAGGCCATGGTGTCGATCACCCCCGACACCACCTCACCGCCGCGCAGCGCCACGTCGGAGGCGTTTTGCGCCATCTGGCTGGCACGGCGCGCATGCGCGGCATTCTGATTGACAGCAGCGGTAACCTCGGCCATCGAGGCCACGGTGTTTTCCAGTGAGCTAGCTTGTAATTCAGTGCGTTGTGACAAGTCCAGATTGCCGCTGGCAATGTCACTGGACGCGCTGAAAATGGTGTCGGTGCCCACGCGCACCTGGTGCACGATGCCTTCCAGACTGGTGTTCATGTCTTTCAAGGCTTGTTCCAGTTCACCCACTTCGTTGTTGGCGCGCACTTCCACCTGCTGAGTCAGGTCGCCGGCAGCGATGCCTCGCGCCACCTGCACGCAGTATTCGAGTGGCCGGGTGACCACGCGGCGAATAAACGGGTAAATCAGCATCAGCACCGGAATGCAGGTGATGAGGGCAGCCAGAATCGATTTGAGCCGCTGGTCGGCCAAACTGGCGTTGACCTTGTTCAAGGACACTTTCATGCTAACCACACCCAACACCGTGCCCTCTGGCACCTGATGGCAGGTGGTGCAGTCTTTGCCCAGCGAATTTTTCAGGGCCAGCGCGGGGCGCACGGCGCGCAGATATTCGCCCTTGTCGTCAGACTCCACCTGCACAATGTCCTTGCCGCCTTGCAACACCTGCTGTTCTAGTGCATCGGGCTGGCTGTCATCTTTTTCGGTGCCTGCACCAAAGACGCGCGTGATCGCTTCGGCGCGCAGCACCCGCACATCGCGAATCGAACCAAGTTGCTTCATCTGATCAAGGAACACATCGCGCTGGGCCACAGTGCCGGTCACCATCATGCCGGTTAAGCCGGCCATGGTGGCGTCGTGCATGCTGTTTGAAAAATCTGCGGCTTGCGCCAAAGCCGCCTGGCGCGTGACATGGCCCTGCCAGATGATGACCCCAGTCCAAACGACCAGCAGCGCGACCGCAATGGTGGTCAAAAGCTGAACCCAGATTTTGTATTTGGTGGTTTGCAAGGTATTGACCCGATGTAAGTTATAGGATGCTGCGGTCATTTTCGCCGATTTGAAAGGCAACTTGATTTGACACACATCTGGGGCACGGTAGCACCGAACGATAATGGCCGGGCGTGCGCTGCGACCCGCCGCCGCGCATTCCAAACACTAACATTCATCGCACTTGGCGAAAGAGACGAACCATGCCTGTTTACCGCTCCAAAACCTCCACTGCCGGCCGCAACATGGCTGGCGCCCGCTCGCTCTGGCGTGCCACCGGCATGAAGGACGACGATTTTCAAAAACCCATCATCGCCGTGGTGAACTCCTTCACCCAGTTTGTCCCCGGCCATGTGCACCTCAAGGACCTGGGCCAACTGGTGGCGCGCGAGATTGAAGCGGCGGGCGGCGTGGCCAAGGAATTCAACACCATCGCGGTGGACGACGGCATTGCCATGGGCCACGACGGCATGCTGTATTCGCTGCCGAGCCGCGACATCATTGCCGACTCGGTCGAGTACATGGTCAACGCCCATTGCGCCGATGCCATGGTGTGTATCTCCAACTGCGACAAGATCACCCCCGGCATGCTGATGGCCGCCATGCGCCTGAACATTCCGGTGGTGTTTGTGTCCGGTGGCCCGATGGAGGCCGGCAAGACCAAGCTGGGGGTCATCAAGCTCGACCTGATTGACGCCATGGTGATGGCCGCCAACCCCAATGTGTCCGACGAGGAAGTAGCCGAAGTCGAACGCTCGGCCTGCCCCACCTGTGGCTCCTGCTCGGGCATGTTCACCGCCAATTCGATGAATTGCCTGACCGAAGCGCTGGGCCTGTCCCTGCCTGGCAATGGCACCGTGGTGGCCACCCATGTCGACCGCGAGCAACTGTTCAAACGCGCCGGTCACCTGGCGGTGGAACTGTGCAAGCGTTACTACGAGCAGGACGACGCGTCGGTGCTACCGCGCTCCATCGGTTTCAAGGCGTTTGAGAATGCCATCACGCTGGACATCGCTATGGGCGGCTCCACCAACACCATCCTGCACCTGCTGGCGATTGCGCAAGAGGCCGAGATCGATTTCACCCTGGCCGACATTGACCGCCTGTCCCGCGTGGTGCCGCAGCTGTGCAAGGTGGCCCCCAACACGCAGAAGTACCACATCGAGGACGTGCATCGCGCCGGCGGCATCATGGGCATTCTGGGCGAGCTGGACCGCGCTGGCAAGTTACACACCGACGTGCCCACGGTGCACACCGCCACCTTGAAGGACGCGCTGGACCAGTGGGACATCATGCGCACCCAGTCGGCCGAGGTGCACAAGTTCTACATGGCCGGCCCGGCTGGCAAACCCAGCCAGGTCGCGTTCAGCCAGGCCACACGCTGGCCCAGCCTCGACACGGACCGGTCCGAGGGCTGCATCCGTTCTGGCGAACACGCGTTCTCGCAGGAAGGCGGGTTGGCGGTGCTGGTGGGCAATATTGCACTGAACGGCTGCGTGGTCAAAACCGCCGGAGTCGATGACGCGCTGATGGTGTTTGAAGGCCCGGCCCATGTCACCGAGTCGCAGGACGAGGCGGTCGAGCATGTGCTGGGCGACCAGGTCAAGGCCGGCGACGTGGTGATCGTGCGCTACGAAGGCCCCAAGGGCGGCCCGGGCATGCAGGAAATGCTCTACCCCACGTCCTACATCAAGTCCAAGGGCCTGGGCAAAGCCTGCGCGCTGCTGACCGATGGCCGCTTCTCGGGCGGCACCTCGGGCCTGTCGATTGGCCACGCATCGCCAGAAGCAGCCGCTGGCGGCGCCATTGGCTTGGTACGTCATGGCGACCGCATCCGCATCGACATCCCAAACCGCAGCATCAACGTGCTGCTGTCCGACGACGAGCTGGCCCGGCGCCGCGCCGAGCAAGATGCCAAAGGCTGGAAGCCCGCCCTGTCCCGCCCGCGCAAGGTCTCAAGCGCGCTCAAGGCCTACGCCAAGCTGGTCATGTCGGCTGACAAGGGCGCTGTGCGCAACCTGTCGCTGCTCGACGACTGAGGGCGTCGGCGCGCTCGCAATGGCGCGCCGACATCTCATGTGGGGCGCCAGGGAAACCGCAAGGACTTGACCGCAAGGCGACAGCTTCAAAATGGGAGCAGCATAGGCTGTCAGCCAAATGGCAAGCTACCGTGGTCAAATCCAGACCTGATACACCTCTGAAGTTCCCATTCCATGGCTCGCATCCAAATTCGGCTCCCCAGTCAATTCGCCTTCTCCACCGACATCACGATTTACCAGAGCCACCTGAATTACGGTGGCCACCTGGACAATGCACTGCTTCTCACCCTGGTGTCAGAGGCACGTGTCCGGTTCTTCAAGTCACTTGGCTACACCGAACTCAACGTCGAAGGTGTTGGAATCCTGGTGGCCGACGCTGCGTTGCAGTACCGCTCAGAGGCGTTTCACGGCGAGGTGATGGTTTTGCGCATGGGTGCAACCGACCTGGGTCACAAAGGTTTTGACATGGTTTGGTCAATGACCGAACAGTCAACCCAGCGCGAGGTGACCCGAGGCAAGACTGGTATCGTCTTCTTCAACTACCCAAACCGCAAGGTGGTCCCCATGCCAGACGCCTTTCGTGACAAGCTGGTCGGGTTCAAGTCAATTTGAAGTTGCTAGACTTCCGCCAATGACCGACACAGAAAAACCACATAGCCCCATGATGGCCCAGTACCTGGGCCTCAAGGCAGATTATCCCGACACCCTGCTGTTTTACCGCATGGGAGATTTCTACGAGCTGTTTTTTGCGGACGCAGAAAAAGCGGCTCGGCTGCTCAACATCACGCTGACGCAGCGTGGCCAGTCTGCGGGTGCCCCGGTGGTGATGGCGGGCGTGCCGTTTCATGCGGTCGACACGTACCTGGCGCGGCTCATCAAGCTGGGTGAATCGGTGGCCATTTGCGAGCAGGTCGGTGATGTGGCCACCGCCAAAGGCCCGGTGGAACGCAAGGTGGTGAGAGTTGTAACGCCTGGCACGCTGACCGACCTGGAACTGCTGGGCGACAAGACCGAGTCGATGCTACTGGCGGTGCACCAGGGCGCGCGTAACAGCTGCGGCCTGGCCTGGTTGAGCGTCACGCAAGGCGAGGTGCATCTGGCCGAGTGTGCGCCAGATGAACTGGCCGACTGGGTGAGCCGAATTGCCCCGGGAGAGCTGATCTTCAGCGCCGGCGCCACCCCAGCGTTCGAGGCCCGACTGCGCAGCCTGCCCGCGACTGGTGCCATGTCGATCTCGGTGCGGCCTGACTGGCAATTTGAGGCCAGCCTGGGCCAACGCAAGCTGCTGGAGCATTTACAAGCCGCCAGCCTGGCACCCTGGCAAGCGCAAGACCTGGTGCAGGCCCAAGCTGCCGCCAGCGCGCTGCTGACCTATGCCGAGCACACCCAGGGCCGGGCGCTCACCCACATCCACCGCGTGCGGGTGCAACGCGCGGGCGAACTCATCGACCTGCCGCAAAGCACCCGGCGCAACCTGGAACTGCTGCAAACCCTGCGCGGTGAAGACGCCCCGACCCTGTTTTCCTTGCTCGACACCTGCATGACCGGCATGGGTAGCCGCCTGCTGAAAAGCTGGCTGGTGTCACCCAAGCGCGACCGCACCGAGGCCCAGCAACGCCTCAGCGCCATTGCCGCCTTGCGTGATGGACCTGCCCTATCGGCTGGCGCGGGACCCTGGGCCAAGCTGCGCGACAAGCTCAAGGGCAGCACCGATGTCGAGCGCATCACGGCCCGTATTGCGCTGCGCCAGGTGCGACCACGCGAACTGGTCGGCTTGCAGTTGACCTTGCAAAAAACCGAACTGCTGGTCCCGGTCCTGCAGGGACTTGAGTCCTATTTGACAACCCTGGCCAGCGGTCTCTTGCCACCGCCCGGCTGCGCAGAATTGATGCAGCGCGCCATTACAGCCGAGCCCGCCGCGCTGGTGCGCGACGGCGGTGTGATTGCCTCTGGTTTTGACTCGGACCTGGATGAGCTTCGCGCCATCCAGACCAATTGCGACAGTTTCCTGCTGGACCTGGAAACCCGAGAAAAAACCCGCACCGGCATTGCCAATTTGCGCGTGCAGTTCAACCGGGTGCATGGCTTTTTCATTGAAGTGTCGCAAGGCCAGCTCGACAAGGTGCCCGATGATTACCGCCGTCGCCAGACCCTGAAAAACGCCGAACGCTTCATCACCCCCGAGCTCAAAGCCTTTGAGGACAAGGCGCTCAGCGCCCAGGAACGTGCCCTGGCGCGCGAAAAATTTCTGTATGAGCAGGTACTCGACCATTTGCAACCCTTTGTCCCCGCATTGACCGAACTGGCGCGCGCACTGGCCACACTCGATGCCTTGTGTGCGCTGACCGAGCGCAGCCTGACGCTGGACTGGTATGCGCCCCAATTTGCCAAAGAACCTTGCCTGGACATTGAGGCCGGGCGCCACCCGGTGGTGCAGGCGCGTCTGGCCGAGACCAGCGTCGGCGCCTTTATTGCCAACGACACCCACCTTGGTCCCAAGCAGCGCATGCAGATCATCACCGGCCCCAACATGGGCGGTAAATCGACCTACATGCGTCAGATTGCAGTGATCACGCTGCTGGCCAGCATGGGCAGTTATGTGCCGGCCAGACGCTGTCGCCTGGGGCCGATCGATGCCATCCACACCCGCATTGGCGCGGCCGATGACCTGGCCAACGCCCAGTCGACCTTCATGCTGGAAATGACCGAGGCCGCACAGATTTTGCATGCGGCCACGCCCAACTCGTTGGTGTTAATGGATGAAATTGGCCGCGGCACCAGCACCTTTGACGGCCTGGCCCTGGCCAGTGCCATAGCCACCCAGTTGCATGACAAAACCCAGGCCTACACCCTGTTTGCCACCCACTACTTTGAGTTGACCGAGTTTCCGGCCAGCCACCATGGCGCGATCAACGTGCATGTCAGCGCCGCCGAGTCGGGCCGCAACATTGTGTTTTTGCACGAAATCCAACCGGGTCCGGCCAGCAAGAGTTACGGTATCCAGGTGGCACGCCTGGCCGGCATGCCTGCTGCGGTACTGAACCAGGCCCGCCAGACCCTGGAAGCACTGGAGACGCAGGCGTCAACCCAGCAGGCCCAGATCGACTTGTTCGCGCTACCCACCGTGACCGAGGTCATGACCAGCAGCGCGGTCGACATCGCCCTGGAAGCCATCAACCCCGATGACTTGAGCCCGAAGGAAGCGCTGGAAGCGCTTTACCAGCTGAAAAAAATGAGCCATGCGGCAACACCCCGCTGACTGGGCCATGTCCCCGATCTCGTTGAGCAACACCGTTCCCGAAATTTTGCAGGCATTGCCAAAGTGTCAGCGCATCCATCGAATGCCCGGCGCAGCAGCCCGCGTTCAATCGCCGCCCTTACTCAGCTTGCAGCAATGGTTCTTTTAACTCACCACGGTCAATCAGTGCCTTGAGCTCGCTGGCGCCACCCACCAACACGCCTTTGACGAACACCATCGGAAAGGTGGGCCAACCGGTCCACATCTTGAGTGCATTTCGCTCACGCCAGGTATTGAAATAGTTGCCGTACTCCAAGTACTTGTAAGGCTGGTTCACCACGTCCAGCGCCTTACGGGCCTTCTTGGGGAAAGGGTTCCACCCCATACCAACCACCACCACATCGTTGTCCCTGACCGCTGCCATAACCTCCTGAACAATCGCCTGTTGATGGCCCGCGACCTTGCTGCGGATCGCAGGATGCATCTGTGTTTCGTCAAGAATCGGGCGTGGCATGGAAAACTCCGGAAGGGTTAAGGCATGGCAGTATCGCCTTTATGGGTCACTTCAAGCCTCATCACGGAAAAGCGCACATGAAAAAGGCCCTTAAGAATCACTCCTTAAAGGCCTTTGTACAATGTAATGGTCGGGGCGAAAGGATTCGAACCTTCGACCCTCTGGTCCCAAACCAGATGCGCTACCAGGCTGCGCTACGCCCCGACTCGCATATTGTAATCGCTGAAGCCGCTGTTTTTGAACGATACCGCCCGTGCAATCACCTTGCATCACCGTTAAATGACACACGCCCACGTCCCGTTGCCCTGGCTTGCCAGCGGCGAAGCTTTTCCGCCGGTCAACACGGCCTGGGGATGTAACACCGTAGCCCCTGGCCTGTTGTGCGCCGGGGCAGATTTGTCGGTCACTACGCTCCAAAACGCTTACCAAAATGGCATTTTTCCATGGTTCAGCAGCGACCAACCCATTCTGTGGTGGAGTCCGGAGCCACGTATGGTGCTTGAAGTCGATCGATTCAAGCTATCACTCTCGCTGAAAAAAACCCTGAAAAAATTTGTCCATCAACCAGACTGCGAAATCCGCATTGACAGCGCCTTTGCACGCGTCATACAAGCCTGCGCGTCCAGCCCCAGACATGGTGACGACGGTACCTGGATCCTGCCCGACATGATCAACGCCTACATCGACCTGCACCATGCGGGTTTTGCCCACAGTATTGAAACCTGGATCAAGGGTGAACTGGCAGGCGGCCTGTATTGCGTCGCGCTGGGGCAAGCAGTGTTTGGCGAGTCGATGTTTTACCGCCAGCCCGATGCCTCCAAAATTGCCTTGGCGGCCCTGGTCAGTCTGTGCCGCCAGCATCAGATCAGCCAAATTGATTGTCAACAAAACACCTCGCATCTCAAGTCTTTGGGTGCGCACGAAATACCCAGATCGGTGTTTGTCAAGCGGGTTCAGGCCCTGGCTCAGGGCCCGACCATAGACTGGCATTTTCAGTCCCTATACTGGCAACACTTCTTTGCATTCAAAACGGCTTTAGTGTGAATCAGTCCCAGGAAACAGCACTCAAAACGCTTCAGTTCTATGCCACGGCAAACTACCCTTGCAGTTATCTTGACGGGCAGTTGGCCCGCTCGCAGGTGGCCACACCTGCACACCTGATCGATACGGCAGCTTATTCGGCGTTGATACGTAATGGTTTTCGGCGCAGTGGCTTGTTTTTTTACCGTCCGCATTGTGATCACTGCCAAGCGTGTCAGTCATTGCGCGTACCGGTGGCAGACTTCCGGCCTGATCGGAGTCAAAAACGTGCCTGGTTACAGCATCATCATTTAACGACCACCATCAACGCCCCATTTTTCTCTGCAGAGCACTTTGCCCTGTTCCAGCGCTACCAACAGGCACGTCACCCAAGTGGCGGTATGGATGCCGATGACAGGGCACAGTACCAGGACTTTCTCATCGACAGCCATGTTGACTCCCTGCTGGTCGAATTTCGCGAACCATCACCCGGCAACGCGCCCGGCGTTCTTAAAATGGTCGCCATCATCGACCAGCTCGACGAGAGCATGTCTGCGGTTTACACCTTTTTTGAACCTGAGCCTGGCCATTCTTATGGCACTTACAACGTGCTTTGGCAGATCCAGCAAGCCAAAGCCAGAGGTTTGACCTATCTTTACCTAGGGTATTGGGTCGAAAACAGCCCAAAGATGTCTTACAAAACACGCTTCAAGCCGTTTGAACTTTTGATCCAAAACCGGTGGCTTGTGATGGACCACAAGATGGACATCCATCATTTACCCCATGAAAATTTCACAAGGTAAAATCAAATCAATCCTTCATATCTTGCATGCGAAAAATTGACTCCCCCCTACCCGCCACACCAGCCATCCAGGTCATTGAACGCATGATGACCCTGATGGATGTGCTGGCCTCCCAGGAAGAGGCCATTTCACTCAAAGAAATCAGCGCCAAAACCGGTCTCCACCCCTCCACAGCACACCGTATTTTGAATGACCTCGTGCTGGGGCGTTATGTCGACCATCCCCAAGCCGGCAGTTACCGCCTGGGCATGCGCCTGCTGGAATTGGGCAATCTGGTCAAGAATCGGTTGAATGTGCGTGACGCCGCACTTGATCCAATGCGGGAATTGCACCGCCTGACGCAACAAGCGGTGAACCTCAGCATCCGCCAGGGCGACGAAATCATTTACGTGGAAAGAGCCTACAGCGAACGCTCGGGCATGCAGGTGATCCGTGCCATTGGCGGGCGAGCGCCCTTGCACCTAACATCGGTAGGGAAATTATTTCTGGCAGCCGATGATGCCCAAAAAGTCCGGGCTTATGCATTACGCACCGGCCTCAGTGGTCACACACGTAACAGCCTGACGCAACTGCCGGCACTTGAGCGCGAGCTTGCCAAAGTGCGCCGTGATGGTTATGCCAGTGACAATGAAGAACTGGAACTGGGGGTACGCTGCATGGCAGCCGGCATTCTGGATGACCAGGGTAAGCTGGTGGCGGGTTTGTCAATTTCGGCGCCGGCAGGTCGGCTGGACGAGTCGTGGTTGCCCAAACTCAGAGCGACGGCCCAGGAAATCTCTGCCAACCTGGGAAGCCGGTCAAGCAACGCAGCCTGATCAGCCGCCAGCCAGTCGCGTGTCACTTTTGAGGACCGTCGCATTGGCGGCCGATTCGACCCAATGACGCACGCGCTCGGCGTCGCCCAAACGGCTCAATTTGCCGGCAGAGTCCAGGAAGATCATGATCAATTGCCGACCTGCCACCTTGGTCTGCATCACCAGACAACGCCCAGCTTCGGAGATGTAACCTGTTTTTTGCAGGCCAATGTCCCAACTCGGATTCTTAACCAGTCGATTGGTATTGTTGAACTGCAGCACCCGATTGCCAACCGACACCTGATGACCTGTTGAGGTTGTCAACTCGCGCAGCAAAGGCTGCTGATGTGCGGCATCAACCAACTTGACCAGATCACGCGCACTGGACATATTGCTGCTGGACAAGCCCGTGGGTTCCACATAGCGGGTATCTTTCATACCCAACAACTGCGCTTTGTGGTTCATCAGTCTGGTAAAAACGACCAAGCCGCCGGGGTAGGTACGACCCAGCGCGTGCGCAGCACGGTTTTCGCTGGACATCAAAGCAAGGTGCAGCAACTCCCCACGGCTCAGGCTGGTTCCGACACGTAATCTGGAGCTACTCCATTTTTCGGTATCGACATCTTCCTGGGTGATGGTAATCATTGCATCCATGGGCAAATTGGCGTCACTGACAATCAAACCCGTCATCAATTTGGTCAGCGAAGCAATAGGCAGCACCGCCTGGTCATTTTTGCTGATCAACACCTCCTGGGTGTCCTGGTCAATCACCAGCGCCACACTGGACTTGAGGTTGAGGTCGTCAACGGCGTGGTGCAAACCTGCCAACTGACCAAAAGAAGGTTTTGCAGGCCTGACCATCGCGACAGCAGTTGCTTTGCGCTTGCTTGCGACAAATTTTTTGGTGACTCTGCGCTTGGCCACCACCGCCGACTTTTTATGCTTGCTGACTTGTGTTTTATGTGTTTTTTGTGTTTTGGTGGGGGCAGCGTGAACCGCTGGAGCCAAGGCAAACCAACTCAACAAGCTCAAAAGACAAATCAGACCCCGCACTTTTTTACCGAATAAGTGGGATAGATCGGTGGTCATGAACGCGTCTCCTTGAAGCCAGTTAGCAGGGGGGGTCAGTTTAAACACAAAAGTCCAGTCGCAGCAAGCACTTACACAATTTTGTTAAACCAGTTTGCATCCATCAGCCCTGGGCCGCCACCCGCTCTGCCTGACTCTGGAGTTTGTTCAGGGCGCTCAGGTAGGCTTTGGCGGACGCCACCACAATATCGGGGTCGGCACCCACGCCATTCACGATGCGGCCACTGCTTTGCAGGCGCACGGTCACCTCACCCTGGCTCTCGGTCGAGCCGCTGATGGCATTGACCGAATACAGCACCATCTCGGCACCACTTTTAACATTCGCCTCAATGGCTTTGAGCGAGGCGTCCACCGGCCCATTGCCGTTGGCCGTGCCCGTGACTTCCTTGCCACTAATGGTCATGACCACGGTGGCCTGCGGCATCTCGCCGGTCTCGCTGTGCTGCGACAAGGAGACAAAACCAAACTGATCATGGCTCTGGGCCACATTTTCTTCACTCACCAGGGCCAGAATGTCCTCGTCAAAAATCTCACTCTTGCGATCAGCGAGTTCCTTGAATTTGGCAAAGGCCAGGTTCACATCAACTTCGCTGTCCATTTGTACACCCAGCTCCAACAGGCGCTGTTTGAACGCATTGCGCCCGCTCAGCTTGCCCAGCACGATCTTGTTGGCCGTCCAACCCACGTCTTCAGCGCGCATGATCTCATAGGTGTCGCGCGCCTTCATCATGCCGTCCTGGTGAATACCTGAAGCATGGGCAAAGGCGTTGGCACCCACAATGGCCTTGTTGGGCTGTACCACAAAACCCGTGGTCTGGCTCACCATGCGGCTGGCTGCCAGAATCTGGGTGGCGTCCACACCGACGTCCAGATCAAAATAATCGCGCCGTGTACGCAATGCCATCACCACCTCTTCCAGACTGCAGTTGCCGGCACGTTCACCCAGACCGTTGATGGTGCATTCAATCTGGCGTGCGCCGCCAATCATGACACCGGCCAGCGAGTTGGCCACCGCCATACCCAGGTCATTATGGCAATGCACCGACCAAATGGCTTTGTCAGCATTTGGCACACGCTCACGCAGGCGCTTGATGAAGTTGCCATACAGTTCGGGAATGGCATAACCCACGGTGTCGGGCACGTTGATGGTGGTCGCCCCTTCCTTGATCACGGCTTCAATCACCCGGCACAAAAAGTCTTCTTCACTGCGGTAGGCGTCTTCGGCACTGAATTCAATATCGGCCACCCGGTTACGGGCAAAACGCACGGCCAGTTTGGCCTGCTCCAGCACCTGCTCGGGCGTCATGCGGAGTTTCTTTTCCATGTGCACAGGCGACGTCGCAATGAAGGTATGAATCCGCGCCCGGTTGGCGCCTTGCACCGCGTCGGCTGCCAGTGTGATGTCACGGTCATTGGCACGTGACAAGGAACACACGGTGGAGTCCTTGATCGCATGGGCAATGGCCTTGATGGCCTCAAAATCACCATTGGAACTGGCCGCAAAACCGGCTTCGATGACATCGACTTTCAGTCGTTCCAGTTGCCGGGCAATGCGCAATTTTTCGTCACGGGTCATGGAGGCACCGGGCGACTGCTCGCCGTCACGCAAGGTGGTGTCAAAAATTACCAATTTGTCTGACATGTCATTTCTCCTGGGCTATTTACAAAGGCGTTTAAAAGGGTCTGGGCAACAAAAAAGCCCGTCGCGGATGCTGACGGGCTTTTGGGGTTGATGCAATCACGCGCTAACCACTCCGCCCGCAGGACGTTAGGTTTAGCAATAGTGAAATTGAATGCATGGCTTCAATATAACACAGCGCACCATCATTGATGCAGGCCGCGTTCATCAGGTTCGTCTGTCGACGTGCTGATGACGCTGGTGGGAATACCCTTGGCCTTGCGCCAGAAATAAATCACGTAACCACTCAGGCCATACAGCACAAACAAGGCAAACATCACGATGGGCGGGTCAATGTTGATGATGGCAATACCAATGGCGATCAGCACAATCACCACAAAAGGCACACTGCGTTTCATCTGGATGTCCTTGAAACTGTAAAACGGCACATTGGTCACCATGGTCAACCCGGCATACAAGCACACGGCAAACATCGGCCAGGCCCATTGTGGTCCGGCACTGCCCAAATCGGTCAGCACCCAAATAAAACCGGCCACCAGCGCGGCGGCGGCGGGCGACGGCAAACCCTGAAAATAACGTTTGTCGACCACCGCCGTATTGACGTTGAAGCGTGCCAGCCGCAGGGCTGCGCAAGCACAATACACAAACGCAGCAATCCAGCCCCAGCGACCCAGCCCCTTGAGTGCCCACACATAAGCGATCAGCGCGGGCGCCGCGCCAAACGACACCATGTCGGACAGCGAGTCCATCTGCTCGCCAAAGGCGCTTTGGGTGTTGGTCATACGCGCCACGCGACCGTCCAGGCTATCAAGCACCATGGCGCAAAAAATCCCGACCGCGGCCAAGTCAAAACGGCCGTTGATCGCCATCACAATGGCGTAAAAGCCGCCAAAAAGTGCTGCCAGCGTAAAGAGGTTGGGCAGGATGTAGATGCCTTTGCGACGCTTTTTCAGCATCACACCGTCTACATGATCCGTATTGTGTGTGTTCACATCGTCCATTCATTGTGTTCAGGATGACGCCCATAATAACAAAGGCTACCGAAGTAGCCTTTGTTCTGAAAACACGCAGCGATCAGTTGCGCGTCTGGTCAACCAGCTTGTTTTTGGCAATCCAGGGCATCATGGCGCGTAATTGCGCACCCACCACCTCGATACTGTGATCAGCAGTGTTACGGCGGCGCGCCGTCATGCTGGGGTAGTTGGTGCGGCCTTCCAGAATGAACATCTTGGCGTAATCACCGTTCTGGATACGCTTGAGCGCGTTGCGCATGGCTTCGCGGCTCTGGGCGTTGATGACCTCGGGGCCGGTCACGTACTCGCCATACTCGGCGTTGTTGGAGATCGAGTAGTTCATGTTGGCGATGCCGCCTTCATAGATCAAATCGACGATCAGCTTGAGTTCGTGCAAGCATTCAAAATAGGCCATCTCGGGGGCGTAACCGGCTTCGACCAGGGTCTCGTAACCCATCTTGATCAGCTCAACGGCGCCACCGCACAACACGGCCTGCTCACCAAACAGGTCAGTCTCGGTTTCTTCCTTGAAGTTGGTCTCGATGATGCCGGCCTTGCCGCCACCATTGGCCATGGCGTAGGACAGCGCCAGGTCACGCGCCTTGCCGCTCTTGTCCTGGTGCACCGCAATCAGGTGCGGCACGCCGCCACCCTGGGTGTAGGTGTTGCGCACGGTGTGGCCGGGGGCCTTCGGTGCCACCATCCACACGTCGAGGTCAGCGCGCGGCACGACCTGGTTGTAGTGCACGTTGAAGCCGTGGGCAAACACCAAGGAGCCCCCGGTCTTGATATTGGGTGCCACGTTGTTGGTATAGACCTCGGCGATTTGTTCGTCGGGCAGCAAAATCATGACCACGTCAGCGAGCTTGACGGCGTCGTTGACTTCCATCACATTGAGACCGGCCTTGCCAACCTTGTCCCAGGATGCGCCACCTTTGCGCAGACCCACCACCACCTTGACACCGCTGTCGTTCAGGTTTTGGGCATGGGCATGACCCTGGCTACCGTAACCAATGATGGCTACCGTTTTGCCCTTGATCAGGCTCAAATCACAATCTTTGTCGTAAAAAACTTTCATCGCTCACTCCGTTGTAAAAAAGATAAATAAGTTTGCGGGACAGATCTTTAGCTCTGTCCCCAACTGATTAAGGCGGGACAGACCAAGATTTGCGCAGCAAATTTGCTCTGTCCTCAACTGACTAAACCCTGCGGGACAGATCTTTAGCCCTGTCCCCAACCCACTAAACCCGCAAAATCCGCTCGCCCCGACCAATACCGCTGGAGCCGGTACGCACCGTTTCCAGAATGGCTCCGCGCTCAATGGCATCCAGAAACGCATCGTTCTTGGTCTGGTCACCCGTCAACTCAATGGTGTAACTTTTCTCGGTCACATCGATGATGCGGCCCCTGAAAATGTCCGCCATACGTTTCATTTCCTCGCGCTCCTTGCCGACCGCGCGCACCTTGACCATCATGAGCTCACGCTCGGTGTAAGCCCCTTCGGTCAGGTCCACCACCTTGACCACTTCAATCAGGCGGTTCAAGTGTTTGGTGATCTGTTCGATGACCTCGTCAGACCCGGTGGTCTGAATCGTCATGCGCGACAAACTGGGGTCTTCGGTGGGCGCCACCGTGAGCGACTCAATGTTGTAGCCACGCGCCGAGAACAGGCCCACCACACGGGACAAGGCACCGGCTTCGTTTTCCAGCAATACTGCAATGATATGTTTCATGATCAGAGGTCCTCCGCGCTCAACAGCATCTCGGTGATGCCCTTGCCCGCCTGCACCATCGGGAACACGTTTTCAGTGGGGTCGGTGCGGAAATCCATGAACACGGTGCGGTCTTTGAGCTTACGCGCCTCGCGCAGCGCCGGCTCCACATCAGACGCCCGTTCGATCAGCATACCGACGTGGCCATAAGCCTCGGCCAGCTTGACGAAGTTGGGCAAGGCATCCATGTAACTGTGGCTGTAGCGGCCTTCGTACTCGACCTCTTGCCACTGCCGCACCATGCCCAGGTAGCGGTTGTTGAGCGCCACGATCTTGATGGGCGTGTTGTATTGCAGGCAGGTGGACAGCTCCTGAATACACATCTGCACCGAACCCTCGCCGGTCACGCAATAGACCTCGCTGTCAGGCTTGGCCAGCTTGATACCCATGGCGTAGGGAATACCCACGCCCATGGTGCCCAGACCACCGGAGTTGATCCAGCGCCGGGGTTGATCAAAACGGTAGTACTGCGCGGCCCACATCTGGTGCTGGCCCACATCCGAGGTGATGTAGGTGTCAGCGTCCTTGGTCATGTTCCACAGTGTTTCCACCACATACTGCGGCTTGATGATGTCGTTTTGACCGTGGTCGTACTTGAGGCAGTCGCGCTTGCGCCAGCCCTCAATGGTGTCCCACCAGGCACCCAACGCATTGGTGTCGGGCTTGGTCGCGCTTTCCTTGATCATGGCGATCATCTCGGACAACACGTCCTTGACGTCGCCCACAATCGGAATATCGACCCGCACGCGCTTGGAAATGCTCGACGGGTCGATGTCAATGTGGATGATCTTGCGCTCGTTCTGCGCAAAGTGCTTGGGGTTGCCAATCACACGGTCGTCAAACCGCGCCCCCACCGCCAACAGCACGTCGCAGTTTTGCATGGCGTTGTTGGCTTCCACCGTGCCGTGCATGCCCAACATGCCCAGAAACTTGCGGTCACTGGCGGGGTAAGCGCCCAGCCCCATCAAGGTGTTGGTGCAAGGGTAGCCCAGCATGTCGACCAACTGGCGCAACTCGTTAGATGCATTGCTCAGCAACACACCACCGCCGGTGTAAATATAGGGCCGCTTGGCCGCCAGCAGCAACTGCAGGGCCTTGCGAATCTGACCACCATGGCCTTTGCGCACCGGGTTGTAAGAGCGCATTTCAACCGTCTGCGGATAACCGTGGTAGGGCACCTTCTTGAACGACACGTCTTTCGGGATGTCCACCACCACCGGGCCGGGGCGGCCGCTGCGGGCAATGTGGAATGCCTTCTTCATGGTCTCGGCCAGGTCGCGCGCGTCCTTGACCAAAAAGTTGTGCTTGACGATGGGGCGGGTGATGCCCACGGTGTCGCATTCCTGGAAGGCGTCCATGCCAATGGCGTGGGTCGGCACCTGACCACACACGATCACCATCGGAATACTGTCCATGTAGGCCGTGGCAATGCCGGTCACGGCATTGGTCACGCCCGGGCC
The DNA here is from genome assembly GCA_001771065.1 of Burkholderiales bacterium RIFOXYD12_FULL_59_19. GTDB lineage: Bacteria > Pseudomonadota > Gammaproteobacteria > Burkholderiales > Burkholderiaceae_C > Rhodoferax. The sequence goes on from MESQ01000038.1 coordinate 124,451, forward strand.
GGAGGTGACCAGCGCCACACCCACGTCACCGGTGGCGCGGGCATAACCGTCAGCCGCGTGGACTGCCGCCTGCTCGTGGCGCACCAGCACATGCTGGATGGTGTCCTGCTTGAAAAAGGCGTCATAGATGTGCAACACAGCACCGCCGGGGTAACCCCAGACGTACTTGACGCCTTCGGCTTGCAAGGCTTTGATGAGAACTTCTGCGCCTCTGAGCTCTTGCTCGGCGCCTGCAGCAGCAGGCTTGGCCTTGGCAGAAGGATGTGAATTTGAAGGGTTTGATGCCGAAGCAACTTCGGCTTTTGCGATTTCCATGATGAACCTTTGTGAATTTCTCTAACGAAATACCTTGGGTGCTTCTTTGCAAACACTTGTGGTGTCACATCGAAACTTAAGGCCAAAACCATGGGCGCATTGATTTTTGCGCCGGACCTTGACCCGTTTGCTTTAATTTGCAAGCGGCATTATCGCACTTGTCAAACCCGTGCTTCAGCCCCGGTCCATGGCAATGCAATAATTCCACCTCTTTCTGGCGGTGCGCAGGCCCCGTGCATCGCCCATTTCAGCCAGGAAGTGCCCTCAACCGCCCTCAACATCCTGACGCCATGCCCCTGAACTATCCCACCCCCAGCCTGCCCAGGCGCATGGCCTGCTGGCTTTACGAAGGCATGCTGCTGTTTGGTGTGGTTTTTATTGCCGGCTACCTGTTTGGCACCCTGAGTCAGACCAAAAATGCCATGGACAACCGCCACGCCCTGCAGGCATTTTTGTTTGTGGTGTTTGGCATTTATTTTGTCTGGCTCTGGTCAAAAGGCCAAACCCTGGCCATGAAAACCTGGCACATCCGGGTGCTGGACTTGTCGGGTCGCCCCCTGACACAAGGCCGTGCGCTGCTGCGCTACCTCTGGAGTTGGCTATGGTTCATGCCACCACTGGGGGTCTCCTGGGTCTTTGCGCTCACAGGCGGCGAAGCCTTTGTGATCATCATGGGCTGGGTCGCCATCTGGGCCATCCTGAGCCGCTTTCACCCGCGGCAGCAGTTCTGGCATGACGCGCTGGCCGGCACGCAGTTGGTAGACGTCAGCCCGCCCAAACCCTGAACCGGGCGCGTCAGCGCGGCCCGCTCAGATTGCGGTTTCGTCGAGTTCACCGGTGCGGATGCGCACCACACGCTCCACGGCCGTGACAAAAATCTTGCCGTCGCCAATCTTGCCGGTATGGGCTGCCTTGACAATGGCGTCGACACAGCGGTCCACATCGTCGGTTTTCACCACGACTTCAATTTTGACCTTGGGCAGGAAATCGACCACATATTCGGCGCCACGGTAAAGCTCGGTGTGGCCTTTTTGGCGGCCAAACCCCTTGACTTCCGTCACCGTCAGACCGGTCACGCCGCATTCGGCCAGGGCTTCACGCACTTCTTCCAGTTTGAAGGGCTTAACAATGGCGGTGATCTGTTTCATGAAATACCTCAATTAAAAATGGGAACGGGCTGGCAGTCGAAAAGCGTCAACACCTCACGCCCGAAAACGGTTGGTAATAGGATAACGCCAATCCTTGCCAAAACTGCGGTGGGTCACACGAATCCCTACCGGCGACTGGCGCCGCTTGTACTCGTTGATCTTGATCAGGCGCGTCACCCGCTCGACGTCGGCGCTGGCAAAACCGGCGGCCATGAGCTGCTCGATGCTTTCATCGTTTTCCATGTAGCGCTCCAGAATCGCGTCCAGCACCTCGTAGGGCGGCAGGCTGTCCTGGTCGGTCTGGTCGGGCCGCAGCTCGGCGCTGGGTGGGCGCGTGATGATGCGCTCGGGGATGGGCGCCTGCCCGGTGCCATAAGGGTCATGCGCATTGCGCCAACGGGCCAGGCGAAACACCGTGGTCTTGGCCAAGTCCTTGATCACCGCAAAACCACCCGCCATGTCGCCATACAGGGTGCAGTAGCCGGTGGCCATTTCGGACTTGTTGCCGGTGGTGAGCACAATGCTGCCGAACTTGTTGCTTAGCGCCATCAGCAGCGTGCCACGAATTCGGGCCTGGATGTTTTCTTCGGTGGCGTCTTCTGCCAGGCCCTTGAACTCATCTGAGAGCGTGGCTTTGAACGCCTCAAACTCCGGCACGATCGACAGCTCGTCATAACGCACCCCCAGGCGCGCCGCCATGTCACGCGCGTCAATCCAGCTGATGTCGGCGGTGTAGGGTGACGGCATCATCACCGCGCGCACCCGGTCCCGGCCCAACGCGTCCACGGCAATGGCCAGCACCAGCGCCGAGTCAATGCCACCCGACAAGCCCAGCAGCACACTGGGAAAGCCATTTTTTCCAATGTAGTCCCGCACACCCAGCACCAGGGCGTCCCACAAATCGGCATCAACGGAGCGCTCTGGGGCCACGTCGCCCGCCAGTTGCAGTGAGTCTGGCGTGTGCTGCGCCTGCAGCAGCAAGTTGTCTTCGATGAAACTGGGCGCCCGAGCGGCCAGCGCACCGTCGGCATTGAGCGCAAACGAATGGCCTTCAAACACCACCTCATCCTGCCCACCCACCAAGTGCGCGTAGACCAGCGGCAGCCCGCAGGACAACACCCGCTCGCGCATCATCTGTTCGCGCTCAAAGCCTTTACCCACATGAAACGGTGAGGCATTGATGACTGCCAACAACTCGGCCCCGGCCTGCGCCGCATCCAGGGCCGGGCGTTCAAACCAGGCGTCCTCGCAAATCAACAACCCCACCTTGACCCGCTCCCCCGGCGCACCCGCTTCAAACACACAGACACCCTGCCCTGGCCTGAAATAACGGCGTTCATCAAACACCTGGTAATTGGGCAGTTCCCGCTTGGCATAAGTGGCCACCACTTGGCCCTCACACAGCACGCTGGCCGAATTAAAGCGGCTTTGCACCGCCACCGAGCGTGTCCGCTGGTCGCCGCCGGTGGGGTGACCCACCACCACACTGAGGTCTTTCAAATCTGCCAGCGCAAGCGCCACCGCTTTCACGGCATCATCACAGGCATCGGTGAACGCCTGACGCAGGAACAGGTCCTCGGCCGCGTAGCCGCAAATGGACAACTCGGGGGTCAGCACCAGGCGCGCACCCTGCTGGTAGGCGGTCCGGGCGGACACCATAATTTTTTCGACATTACCCGTCATGTCGCCCACCACCAGATTGAGTTGGGCCACGCAAATTTTGAGAGTCATGAAAAGTACAGAAAAATGATCAACAAGAAAACAACTGACACTGCAAACGATTATGTCATTCGGGTGCTTGATTCGCCCGCTGAAGTGGCCGCAAGCGCCTGGAATGCCCTGCTGTTTAGCCAGCCGCAGGCTACGCCATTCATGCGCCATGAGTACCTGCACGCCTTACACGCCAGTGGCTGCGCCACACCTGACACCGGCTGGACGCCGAAGTTTTTTCTGCTTGAGCGCCAGGGCGCGCCGCTGGCAGCCTGTGTGCTCTACCTCAAGACCCACTCGCACGGCGAGTATGTGTTTGACTGGGCCTGGGCCAAGGCCTATGCCCAGCATGGGCTAGCCTACTACCCCAAGGCCCTGTGCGCCGTGCCATTCACACCGGTACCCGGCGCCCGCCTGCTGGCAAAAACACAGGCCAACCGTGAGCACCTGGCCGCTGCCCTGCTGGACTTTTGCCAGCACCAGCAACTCTCGGGCTTGCACGGCCTGTTTGCCAGTGACGACGATCTGGCGGCCTTTGAAAAGTCGGGCCTGCTGCTGCGCCACACGGTTCAATTCCACTGGCACAACACCACGCCGGGGTACGCCGGTTTTGACGCCTTTCTGGCGCAACTGACACCCGACAAACGCAAAAAAATTCGCCAGGAACGGCGCAAGGTGGCCGACGCCGGCGTGCGTTTTCGCGTGGCTGAGGGGCGCCAGATCAGCCCGGCGGACTGGGAATTTTTTTACCGGTGTTATGAACGCACTTACCTGGAGCATGGCAACTTGCCCTACCTGAACCGCGACTTCTTCACCCGCATGGCCAGCGCCATGCCCGAAGACTGGTTGCTCTTTGTGGCCGAGCGCAACGGCCAGGCCATCGCTGCCAGCCTGATCGCCATCAACACCAGTTGCGCCCATGCCCCACAGGCAGCAGCAACACAGCGGGTGGCCTACGGTCGTTATTGGGGCGCGCTGGAGCGGGTGGACTGCCTGCACTTTGAGGCCTGTTATTACCAGCCGCTGCAATGGTGTATTGCCAACGGCTACCAGCGCTTTGAAGGCGGCGCCCAGGGTGAGCACAAGCTGGCGCGCGCCTTGCTGCCGGTCACCACCACCAGCGCCCACTGGCTGGCGCAACCGCAATTTCTGGCGGCGGTTGACCGCTATTTAAGCGCCGAGCGTGAGGGTATCCAGGACTATCTGGGGGCGCTGCATCGGCACAGCCCATTCAAGTCTGCCATGGTCGACTGAAGTCGACCCTACAACGAGCCCAATCCGCCATGGTCGACTGAAGTCGACAACGTTGAATCTGCTTATTTTTGCGCTGCGTTGTAATTGGCAATGCCGTCCAGGATTTCCTGCCTGGCGGACTCGGGGCCTTCCCAGCCCAGAATCTTGACCCATTTGTTGGCTTCGAGGTCTTTGTAATGCTCAAAGAAGTGGGCAATGGTTTTCAGGCGCACCGGGCTCAGGTCATCGGGTTTTTGCCAGCGCGTGTACAGCGACAAAATTTTGTCGATCGGCACCGCCAGCACCTTGCCGTCCATGCCGGCTTCGTCTTCCATTTTCAAAATACCAATGGCGCGGCAAGTCACCACCACACCGGGAATCAGCGGCACCGGGGTGATCACCAGCACATCCACCGGGTCGCCGTCACCACTGATGGTTTGCGGCACATAACCATAGTTGGTCGGGTAATGCATGGCCGTGCTCATGAAACGATCAACAAAAATGGCGTGGGTTTCATGGTCAACCTCGTACTTGACCGGGTCTGCGTTCATCGGGATTTCGATGATCACATTAAATTGCTCGGGCACATTTTTGCCGGGCGTGACGTTATCTAAAGACATGCTTGTCGCCTTATGTTGAAGTTGGAATTTGAGTTAAATCAGAAACACTCAGGATTAACCCTGATTTTACTTACTTGCCACTTGCGGATTCACAAAAAGCCAATGTTTTGGCGTTACAGTGCGCCGGTTGGCCAATCACTCTTGTCGTACATCAAGATGCACACAGTGAGGAAGCAACGCAGCGGTGGTGCACCATGCGTTGCACTCCCACCTCGCGAAACAACAGACAGGAGAACTATTCATGACAGGCAACTCAGCGCTGATCTTGGCGCTTATCTGCGGCTTCATCGCCGTCGGCTACGGCTTTTGGGCCCGAAGCTGGATTCTTTCCCAGGACGCGGGCAACGCCCGCATGCAAGAAATTGCCGCCGCCATTCAAACCGGTGCGGCCGCCTACCTGGCCCGACAGTACAAGACCATTGCCATGGTCGGCGTCGTGCTGGCCATTTTGATTGGTGTGTTTCTGGATGGTCTGAGCGCGGTCGGCTTCGTGGTCGGCGCAGTGCTCTCAGGTGCTTGCGGCTTCATTGGCATGAACGTGTCGGTGCGAGCCAACGTGCGCACGGCGCAGGCGGCCACCAAGGGCATTGGCCCGGCACTCGATGTGGCCTTCAGGGGCGGCGCCATCACCGGCATGCTGGTGGTGGGCCTGGGCCTGCTGGGCGTGACTGGTTTCTTCTGGTTCTTGGTCGGCAACGGCAACATGACGCCTGACAAAAATCTGGCGCAATTACTCAACCCGCTGATCGGTTTTGCCTTTGGCTCCTCCCTGATCTCCATCTTTGCCCGGCTCGGCGGTGGTATTTTCACCAAGGGCGCTGACGTCGGCGCCGACCTGGTGGGCAAGGTCGAAGCCGGTATTCCGGAAGACGACCCGCGCAACCCGGCCGTGATTGCCGACAACGTGGGCGACAACGTGGGCGACTGCGCCGGCATGGCCGCTGACCTGTTTGAGACCTACGCCGTCACACTGATTGCCACCATGGTGCTGGGTGCCTTGCTGGTCACCGGCGCCGGCATGAGCGCCGTGGTTTACCCGCTGGCCCTCGGCGCGGTGTCGATCGTGGCGTCCATCATTGGTTGCTTCTTTGTCAAGGCCTCACCCGGCATGAAAAACGTGATGCCAGCGCTGTACAAAGGCCTGGCTGTGGCCGGTGGGCTGTCGCTGATCGCCTTCTTCTTTGTCACCCAATGGCTGATTCCTGACAACGCCATCGCCGCCAGCGGCAGCCAGATGAAACTGTTTGGCGCCTGTGCTGTTGGCCTGGTTTTGACCGCCGCGCTGGTGGTGATCACCGAGTACTACACCGGCACCCAATACCCGCCAGTGAAACACATCGCCGAAGCGTCCACCACCGGTCACGGCACCAACATCATTGCCGGTCTGGGTGTGTCGATGCGCTCCACCGCCTGGCCGGTGCTGTTTGTCTGCGTGGCCATTTACACCGCTTTTGCGCTGGCCGGCCTGTACGGCATTGCCATTGCGGCCACATCCATGCTCAGCATGGCCGGTATTGTGGTGGCGCTGGACGCCTATGGCCCCATCACCGACAACGCCGGTGGCATTGCCGAAATGAGTGAAATGCCCAAGAGCGTGCGCGACATCACCGACCCGCTGGACGCGGTAGGCAACACCACCAAGGCCGTCACCAAAGGTTATGCCATTGGCTCCGCCGGTCTGGCAGCCCTGGTGCTGTTTGCCGACTACACCCACAAGTTGGATGCCTATGGCAGCCACATCACCTTCGACTTGAGCAACCCGATGGTCATCATCGGGCTGTTTATCGGCGGCCTGATTCCCTACCTGTTCGGCGCCATGGCCATGGAAGCCGTGGGCCGCGCGGCCGGTGCCGTGGTGGTGGAAGTGCGTCGCCAGTTCCGCGACATCAAGGGCATCATGGAAGGCACAGCCAAGCCCGAATACGACACCGCAGTCGACATGCTGACCACTGCGGCCATCAAGGAAATGATGATCCCGAGCTTGCTGCCGGTGGTGGTGCCAATTCTGGTCGGCCTGATCCTCGGGCCCGCTGCCTTGGGTGGCCTGTTGATGGGCACCATCGTGACCGGCCTGTTTGTGGCCATTTCCATGTGTACCGGCGGCGGCGCCTGGGACAATGCCAAGAAGTACATTGAAGACGGCAACTTTGGCGGCAAGGGCTCTGAGGCCCACAAGGCCGCTGTGACCGGTGACACCGTGGGCGACCCCTACAAAGACACCGCCGGCCCGGCCATCAACCCGCTGATCAAGATCATCAACATCGTGGCGCTGCTGATCGTGCCGGTCATGATGAAAATCCACGGCGGCTAGACGCTGCTTTTAGCCCTGGTACAACCCGCTTCGGCGGGTTTTTTATTCTTCAGGGTTTTACTGCGCTGTTGGTCCAACAAACGTCGACATCCAAATGCGAGATCAACCCATTTGTGCGGCGAAAACTAGATTTAATCCAGCCGTTGCTCTGGTGTTTTTGCCCACCAGAGAGTCACTTTTAAGGCTCTTTCACTGTTTACCAATGCACTTGCTGTGCTCACGTGAGCGATGTTCGCATGTGTGTCAGCTTGCCCGGCGTCCCCAGCATCATGAAGCAATGCCGCATGGCGGTGATGCTTGGCAGCCCGGTCAAGTTGCACCGCTGCTTCAAGGTGAAGAGACTGCGGAGTCAAAGTTGTCTTCATGGCAACCGACGTGTTTGTATAGGTCATGTCTATTCCGGAATGGTGTAAACCTCATCGTCGGTTGCATGGGCTTAGACCTCAGTCTGCCAGCACACATATCAGTCAAGAAAAATGTTTTCAGTTCCCGCTGGCGCGAGATGCCTAGGAGGCAAAACCTTCCGACTCCCCTCGGCAGATTCCGACACAACATGTGATTGCCCCCCTGAGTGAAGACGCAGTGAAAGAAGGCGTGCAGGCATAAAACCAATTTCACCTCCACTTGATGCCAGGTGCGTCCTTGACAGCGTCAACCGGCCCAAGTGCCCGGCAAACACCGCGCGCACCAGAGCCAGACTCAAGGACTGCAGCAAGGCCGAGGTCATCTGTGCAAGGCCAATTCAAGCTGTGCCTTGTCCATTTTGGAGCGCCCTTTCAGGCCACGCTGGCGTGCCTCATTGCGCAGTTGCAGTAGCGTGCGACCACCCGGCCCTAGATGGGATCGCAGCCCGCCACGGCGCCCGGCCGACATGTCATTGATCGACGATGCGCTGGCCACCGTGGACTCGCCGTGTTGCGCACGCGCCTTGTTGACAATGCGCGCGGCAATCTCCTCGGCAACAGGTTCATCTTTGCCACGCTCGACGAGACTGTCCTTGATGTGGGTGTACTGGCGTTTGCGCTTGGCGCTCCATGGATTCTTGGGCATAGGTTCTCCTGAAAAGGTGTTTGGGTTGCAAATAACTAGGCGTCTTGCTGCCGTTCCAACTCTGCAGACTGCTCCGGGTCTTCACGTCCGTCTGATTAACGCTGGTAAAGGTCTACGGCGTCCGTTTGGTAGCACACTGACAAACTTGATTTTTTCTAAAAATGTCATGACATACAAACATTATCTGATCGGGAGAATTTAGATGAGCGTGCATACCTGTTCAAGTCGTGAGTTCACCCGAGATGTTGGCGCAGCCAAACGGGCAGCAGCGCAAGGCCCTGTTTTCATCACCGACAGGGGGCGACCGGCGTTTGCCTTGCTCAAAATTGAAGACTATTACGAGCTCACGGGAAAACAAGAGGTATCGCTTTTGGACTTGATGGATTCGATTCCGGGTGGTGAAGGCATCGAGTTTGAACCAAAGAAGGCACGGGTAGAAATAAGTGTCGCTGATCTACTTTGAGGCCGGCAACTATGTATGTTTTGGATACGAACGTCATCTTGGAGTTGCGTCACGGCAAACCGAATCAGTCTCTGGAAGTGCGTGCATGGGCTTCGGACAAGCCGGCCAGCCATTTGTTTATTTCCGCCGTCAGCCTACTGGAACTGGAAAAAGGGGTTTTGGCGCTGGAGCGCCGCACACCACCACAAGGCAGTGCATTACGCGTCTGGCTGAATGGGGTAAAGGCAAACTTTGCAGGTCGTATATTGCCGTTCTCAGGAACCACGGCCACGTTATGCGCGGCGATGCATGGGCCAGACCCGAAGTCTGAACGTGATGCCATGATTGCTGCCACGGCTTTGGAGCATGGTATGACGGTGGTCACACGCAACGTAGCGGACTTTGCAGGTACGGGCACGAAGCTGATCGATCCGTTCTTGACTTAGCCAATTTGACACAACAACGATTCACTGCAGATGGCCAATGGCGGGTGCAGCGATCGTCGGAATCTACACCTGATTGAGCAAGGTCGGACTACCGGGTGAATGTCGGGTATGGCGCGAGCATTTTGGGTAGGCCTATGTCAGGTCCCGCTGCGATCCGGGGTTTACAACTTTCTCCAGACCTGACATTCGCCTCGGCGCTCGGCACCCGGCGACGGCGGTTGACTCTTCATGACCCTCAGTTGAAGTTCGCCGGTTTTTCGCCACGGTCAAGTCAGTGCCCGTTGCTGCCCTTCCCGGACCGGAACGCGTTGCCGCAAAGCCGACGCCTGCAAAGAAGCACACCGACAGTCCGTTGCCGCGTGTCCTGACGCTCGTACAGGCGCGGCCTGGCGACCCCGTTATCTTGCAACTTCGACCGCGCCGAGGATTGGCGAGGACAGGCCAGTTTGGAAATGGCGCATACTGTCCCCACGGGGCTCTGCACCTACGGCACACAAGTACCAGGTAGTCGCATTGTCCAGATGCAGCAGCAAGGCGGTGCCTTCACCGCTGGTTCGACAGCAACACCGTTGTCGGACGAGATGATCGTTCCGTTGTTGATGACGACCTTCTCGCAGCGTGCCCATCAGAGTTTCGGCACGTTGCTTCCGCCTACTGCGAGGTAACAGCTCCCATGCCACTCGACCACATCGCCAAACCGTCAACCGGTATTCAGGGGCTGGATGAACTGACCGGGGGCGGGCGGCGCATTTCGCCGCAGTGGCCTACCGACGCGCCGAGCGCGTGAACGTCTTCACCTTCGAGGAGTCGGCAAACCAGGTGATGCGCGAGGAACACCCCTTGGAAGAGCTTGGCGCGCTGGTGGGTCGGCTGATGGCGAACGCACCTGCAGATCGGAACTGAAATGTCCATTGACATGCGCTCGCTTTCGCGCGAAGCCAGGTTCAGCAAGCGTGTCAAGGTGATCGAGTTGCGCCGCGCCGGCCGCAGCTATGTGCAGATTGCGCTTCAACTCGGCCTCAGCCGTATCGGCGTATTCGACATCTGCAAGCGCTTCGCTGCAATCGGTTCGGCGGCCCTGCGCGACGCACCGGGTGCTGGGCGCACCTTGACGCCAGCGCATGAGTTGCTGATGCGCCGCCAGATTAGAGACGGTACGCCCGACGAACTGGCCATGCCGGAGTGGTTGTGGGATCGCGCTGCGGTCTCGCGCCTCATCGAGCAGCGACTGGGCATCGTGCTGCCGATCCGAACCTTGGCGCTGTACCTGAAGCGATGTGGCTTTTCGGCCAGTCGACCGAAGATCGAAGATGGCATGACCGAGGCCTTGCCGCTGAATGCCTAGCTGACGAGTCGGTATCCGCTGGTCTTGGCGAGGTCCAAGGTCGAAGGTGGGGAAATCTCATGGCCAGGCGGAAGCAGACTGCCAGCCGAGTCTGCCCCAGGGCAACGGCCCCCCGCGCCGGCAAAGGCCTTGGCCGGTCGTGCGCGCAAACATCGGCGCGGCCTGACGATGATCTTTGCACTCACGAACAAGGGCCAGCTGCGCTGGACCACGTTCAACGCACCGCTGGATGCCAAGACCTTGCTGGCCTTCCTGCGCCGGCTCGTTCTCGGATCGAACAAGAAGGTGTTTCTGATCATGGACGATCTGAAAGTGCATGACGAGCGCCTGGTGCAGACCTGGCTGACTGAGCACGAGGACGACATCGAGGCCTTCCCGCTGCCTGCACGCCGCGCGCCGGCGGGCTGATTCAAGTTCGAGCTTGCCGCAGAAACGCCGCTTTGAGGCGCTTCTCCACCCCTCGCACGGGTTGATTCGGATGTAAGATCCAGCGGCCTGACCACCGAGTCAGCCATCCCGGGAAACCGGGCAACCGACTGTTCACCGCGCTCCCCATGCCCACGAAAAACTCATTGCTCTTCAAGGCCGCCCTGTTGCTGCTCGGCACATGGACTTGCCAGTTGCCCGCACAGGCCCAGGGCGCGCCCGAGATCACCCCCAGCCTGAAGAAGATGCTGGGCGCGCTGCCAATCGCCGGCTTGCAGGACGAGGTGCACCAGCTCGTCGGGGGACTGAAGAAGACGCCGTGCGGCGGCAACCTGAAGGGCTGCTACGCCACCAGCTCAGGCCCGCTGCAGCTGTACTTCTTCACCAGCGGCATGGCGCAGCAGACCTTTCTGCTGGTGATCGACAAGAAGATGGCGCTGCCCTCGCTGCTGAAGGACAGCGTGCAGAAGGTGCTGGGCGGCACCTCTCTGCAGTCGCCCATCATTTCCATTTCGACGACGGACTACGTGCTGGACAGCGTCAAGATGCCGCCCGCGCTACAACGCATCGTGCGCGACAGCTACTTCAACGTCAGCTCGCTCGAATTCGAAGCCGGCGTGCAGCTGGCGGCGCGGGCCAGCCTGGGCGGCGCTATGAAACTGACGATGGAAAGCCTGGGCGTCAAGGCCGATCAGCTCACCTTGCGCGCCGCCGTGGTGATGCCCATCCCCACCGACTTGGCGGGGGGCGCCGGCGCGGGCGCGGGCCTGGCCGAGGCGATGAGCCACGGCGACACGATGAAGAAGGCTGGCGCCAAGGCGGCCGCGCCGGAGGCCTATGTCGAGTTCCAGCTCGCACCTAACTCGGTGGTGCCATTGACCACGCCGCCGATGATCCTGACCGACGCCACGTTCTTCATCAACAACGCCCGGACCTTCGGCTACAAGGGTAACGCCACCTTCAAGGGCGTCAATGGCAAGAAGGTGCTGCTGCAGTTCCAGACGCTGCTGGACCCGGCCGGTGCGATGGACCTGCTCGACTTCCAGTTCCGCATCGCCACACCGCCCAGCTACACGATGGAGGACAGCGCCAACCTGATGTTCGCCATGGCCACGCCCGACCCGCGCCTGGTGCAGTTCGGCGGCGGCTTCATACGGAATATCGAGTCGTACAAGAAGGCCCTGCTCACCGTTACCCAGCCGCTGTCGGTGTTTCAGCTGCGCAACCCGCAGCCGGTGCCGGAATACCGCTTTGGCGACACCAATAAGCCCTTTCCTGACGACCCCAAGTTCTTCAACATCGTCGTGAACGGGCCCACGGCGCCGGACGGCCCTTATCTGCGGGCCGTCGGTGACGCGGTGATCCTGGGCCAGAAAATGGGTTCGATCGACGCGACAGCGGGGCTCTCGGGCCTGCACGGCAAAGCGGTGAAGAACATCAGCCTCAAGCTCGGACCGCTGGGCAAGGTGACGATCCAGAAGATGGTGGCCGAGGCCGACGTCGACAAGGACCGCCAGCGCGTCCATCTCAAGGGCAACTTCGGTGGTCAGACGGTCGAGGTGACGATGGTCGGCGCCAAGCTGAGCATCGATGTCCCCGCGAACTGCGTGAACCCCTTCGAGATCAAGGCCACGGTGGCACTGGCGGCCGATACCAACATTGCCGATGTCTTCGCAGCCCAGGGCGGCGCCAACGTCGACCCGACGAAGATCGCCGGCTGCGTCGGCAAGGAACTCGAAGCCGCGCTGAACAAGATCGCGGGTGAGTACAAGTCGCTCGGCGGCTACACGGCCACAGCCGCCAGCGCCGAGCTGAAGAAGATCTCCGATGCGGCCGACGCCGCGGCAAAGCAGGCGGCGGCGGAGGCGCAAAAGACCTACGACGACGCCAAGGACAAGGCGCGCAACGTGGCGTCCAGTTCGTCCAGCGCCGCCAACAAGGCCTTCAACGATGCAGGCAACGCCTTCAAGAAGCTCGGCAGCAAGAAGAAGCACAAGAAGGGGCCGGACCCGAAATTCGCCGCGAGTGTCTTCGACTGGGACTACTACTACGACCACGCGCAGGACGTGGTGAGGGCCGGCGTCGATCTGGCCACGCACTGGCGCGGCAGCGGCTTCAACGAAGGCCGCCAGGGCAGCCCCGAGTTCAATGTCAAGTACTACCGCAATCGCTACCCCGACGTGCAGGCCAAGTGCGGCAACGGCGACTGGTCCTGCGTGCTGCAGCACTGGCTGGACCTCGGCCTCGACCAGGGCCGCCAGGGCAGCGCCGACTTCAGTGTCGCGAGCTATCTGGATCGCTATTCCGACCTGCAGAATGCCTTCGGCAAGGACAACTATTCCGACGCGATGGAACACTGGCTGACCAGCGACGGTACGCGCGACGGCCGTCCGGACACGGCCTACAGCGGGCCGGTCGCGGGGCCGACGGTTGCCGGCGGCGGCGGCGGAACGGCCTGGTCCGATGTCGCCGCCGGCTGCCGACACACCATGGCTGTGTTCGCCGTACAAGCCGGCAAGACCGTGCAAGGCTTGCAGTTCTGGTACCACGGGCTGGGCTGGGCGCCAGCGCATGGACAGCTCGGCAACAACTACACCCAGGTGTTTCTGGACGCTGGCGATTACGTCGACGAAGTGATCTACCGCGCGGGCAGCACCGTCGACTCGATCACGTTTCTCACCAAGGCCGGGAAAACCTATGGGCCGTACGGCGGCACGGGTGGCACCGAGGGCAGGTACTACCCCACGAAGGGCGAAAAGCTCGGCTGCATGGCCGGCCGCGCCGGCTCGTCGATCGACCAGCTGACCTTCTCGTCGACCGGGCCGCGCTAGGTCCCTTGAACGATGCCCCCCACTTTGACCACCGGTCTTCGCCCATGAACCCAGACACCTCTGCCCTCTCCCGCTTCGCCAGGGCCGCAACGGCCGTGGCCGCAGCGCTTTGCATCGCCACGCCCGCATGGGCCGACACGGCCGAGAGGTCATTCATCGAGATGGTCGACAAGATCGCGCTGGTGCCGGCCGGTCAGCACGATTCGGAGGTGCTCGCCAAGGTGACCGAAGCGGTCGGGTACATCAAGCGGCTCGAGCTGCCGCAGGCCCAGCTGGCGGTCAACGCGGCGCTGCAGCTCGACGCCCGAAACTCTCAGCTGCACTTCCTGAACGGCTTCGTCTATCACCTGGCAGCGCGCCAGGGCGACACGCAGAAGACCGATCTGGCCATCGAGGGCTACCAGCAGGCGCTGCGCATCGACCCCAGTAACTGGATCGCGCAGGAGTTCCTGGGTCTGGCCCACATGGACCTGAAGCAGTTCGACCGCGCCAGGCTGGCGTTCTCGAGCGTGCTGCTGTTGAACCCGGAAAGTCGTGTCTCGGTGTCCGGCCTGATGGTGGCAGCCTATCTGACCGGCGATGCGCGCACGGCCTGCGCGATGGCCGACCAGTTCCAGAAGGCAACGCCCGCACCGCCCCGCGGTTTCGTGCGGTCGAGCATTTCGGTCTATGCGTCCTGCGACGACTTCGTCAACGCCGGCCGGATGCGCATGGCGCTGGCGGCCTTCGAGGGCAGCGGACCCGAAGTCGCACGCGTCGACCGCCGCGTGGCGCAATGGAAGGCCTTCTACCGCGAGCACGAGCAGGCCGCCACGGACAGACCCGCGCCCGCCGCCGCGGCACGGGTGCCGGCGTACTTCGCGCCCAAAGAAGCCGAGGCACCCGCCCTTCGCCTGGCGCAGGCCTTCACTCTGCCGCCCGCGCCCAAACGGCCTGTGGCGAGCCCGGCAGCGGCCGAAGCCGCGCCAGCCAACGGCTCTGCCACACCTGCGCTGCCAGACCCGGCGGCCATGCCCGCGCCGCCTCGGTCGGAGGCCGCATCCGGCGGCCCGCGCATGCTGCTGATCGACGTGGTGCTGCTATCGACCCAGGAACTGGTGTCGACTTCCAAGGGCATCAACCTGCTCAGCGCGCTGACGTTGCAGCTCGGCTCCTTTGCCGGCAACCTGCCTGCGTTTTCGCGCGTCACCAGCTCGAATACCGTCGGCGACGCCGCCGCTGCCGTCAGCACCGCCATCACGCGGGCGGTGACGGTCCCGGCGCTGGCGTACTCGCTCAACATCGCCAACGCCAACAGTTCGGTCAACGAGGTGCTGGCGCGGCCGACATTGGCCGCCATCGAGGGGATGCCGTCGGAGTTCTTCTCTGGCACCAACCTGAGCGCAGGCGTGGTGTCCACCAGCACCCAGGGCGGCACCACCATCGTCCCGCTCGACAAGCGCTTCGGCATCAAGCTGGCCGTGACGCCGACCTTCGTGTCCCAGGGCCGCGTGCAGCTCAAGGTCGAGGCGCAGCGGACATCGCTGAACGCCACCTCGGAAAACCCCCGCGTGGCCTACCAGATCGAGATCGGCGAGACCACGGCCAACGCCAATGTGGTGATGAACGTGGGCGACACCCTGGTGCTCAGCGGACTGAGCGAGAAGTCGTCGACCAGCACCCGAGACGGCGTGCCTGGACTGCAGGACGTTCCCGTGGTCCAGTACGCCTTCTCCAACAAGAAGACCAACGAAATCCAGCGCTCGGTGCTGATCCTGGTTACCCCGAGAGCCGCGGTCCAGGTGGCCCAGACGGCCGCCGGCGAAGGCGATTCGATGGCCGGGCGGATGAAGGGCCTGCGCGAGCGCTTCGGCATTGCCGACCGCATTCCGGCAAACGTCGAGGCGATCCTGAACCAGTTCCAGTTCAACGACCTGTTCCGCGAGTTCCGCCAGGGCGATGTGTCGATGGAACGCTGGGACCGCATGCGCACCACCGGCGAGCGCCTGAAAGAGGCGCTGGAGTTTCTGTACTACTAGTATTTCGTTCCATTAAAACAAATACATATCAAGTCACTCCGAGGTCAAACTTATTCCAACGAAATACTACCGGCGATGCATTGATCTCT
>MESQ01000039.1 GCA_001771065.1 Burkholderiales bacterium RIFOXYD12_FULL_59_19
CAGTCCAGCAACGTGGCCACCCAGGGTTCAGTGCAACATGCGCTCCAGTTGGCCAGCACCCCGTGCAGTTGCAGGACTTGGGCGCGATGTTTGAGTGTTGTTGGATCAGTCGTTTGCATCGTCTTGGTCTCCAATGAGCTGGTCATAGCCATCCAGGCTGTGCGGGCGCACTGCGATGTCACGCTCGCGCACATGTTTTGGCAGGGCCACGCCCAGCGGGGGCGGGGTTTGTTGCTCGCGTTGGCGCTCCAATGCCAGGCGAACGGCATTGGGGTGTGGTACACCGCGATCCAAGGCATCTGTAACGGCCGCAGCCATCTGCGTGCGCCCATGCACATCGAGCAGTTCCTGCAACTGCCTTGCAGTGCGTCCCAGCGGCTCACCCCGTTTGGCTGCTTCGTTAAGCAGGGTTTGAACCTGAGGCACTGTATGCACCAGGCGGTCGGTGTCACGGTGGGCACGCGCGGCACGCTTGTGCTGCACCAGTTCCTCCAAATGGGCCTGGACTTCGATCTGCGCGCCCTTGTCCCAGCAACGCCGGTGGGTGGCCAGTACCTGCTGGCCATCCAGGATGCGTACCTCTGTGAGGTCAGCGTGCACGGTGAGACTACGTTGCACATGGGTGTGGGGGATGGAATAGTCGTTCAGGTCGAAGCGAACATAAGGGGTCTTGCCGGCAGACACGGCCCGAAGCTCGTCGCAACTAAACGGGGTCGCGGGTAGCTCCATCAGGTGGGACTTCTCCTGTTCGAAGGCTTCCTGCACCGACAGTTTGGTGTCTTCGGGGCAGCGGCGCTGGCTTGCAGCGCCTGCCACCCAGGCATCGGCCTGTGCGTTGAGGTCGTCGATGTCTGTGAATGTGCGCGCGGCAAAGAAATTATCGCGGATGTAGCGAATCGAGCGCTCCACCCGTCCCTTCTGGTTGCCGCGGGCCGGTGCCACTGGTCGTGGCTCGAAGTGGTAATGCCCCGAGAGTGCCAGCAAGGCGGGGTTGAAGCGGATGGCCAGTCCCTTGCGTTCGAGCACAGCGCTCTTCAAGTTATCGTACAAAACGACCCTGCAAGCCGAGCCCCAGGCTTCAAAGGCCTGAACATGGCCTCGCAGGAAGTTCTCCATGTGCGCGCCCAGGAAGAAACGCAGGAAGATGCGTCTGGACCAGGACAGAACCATCACAAAGGCCATCAGTGGGCGCGTGGCTTGGCCTTGTTTGATGTGGCCAAAGTGTCCCCAGTCGCATTGGCACTGTTCGCCGGGCAAGGTGCGCAAGCGCAAGTAGGCCTCGGCTGGCGGGCGCGGGCGGTGCCTGGCGATGATGTGGCGGAAGTGGTCGGGGCGACCGCCA
>MESQ01000040.1 GCA_001771065.1 Burkholderiales bacterium RIFOXYD12_FULL_59_19
CGCTACGGCGTGCCATGCTGGCGTTCAGGGCTTGCTGTAGCAGGGACTCAAATGCTTCGCGGTCACCTGCGGGCTGGGCTATTGCCTCGGCCCTGGCCACAAAGGCGCCCGCGTTTTTTCCGTCACCGGCGGCAATGGCCGCATCAAAATACGCAGCAGTTTGTTTCACAGAACCGCCGGGACGGGCGGACTCAAAACTGCCCATCAGGCTGGCCAAAGCACCCTCGCCAAAGCCAGGCGAAGTTTTCCAGGCCAAGCGCGCCAGTCGGAACGCGACAGGCAAATCAGCCACGGTTTCGGGGTTATCTTTGGAAAGTGAAATGGCGGCACCCCACGATGCCGCTGCCCAATAGGCTACGCCCACTTGGGTTTCATTCAGCATCGGCCAGTGCAGGGCCTCTGGCTTGGCCAACGCCGCCGAAAACCCGGGACTGGATGCCTCCAGAGCTGCCATCGCATGGCGGTGTGCCCGCAGGTACAGGCGCTTGGCGCGTTCGTTCAGGGCTTGTGCGGCTTTTGCGTCTTTGGATTCAACACGCTCTGCTTCAAACGCCACAAACGCATAGGCGTATTGGGTAAACCCACCCGACACGGCTTGTGCCAGCTTCAGGTTGCCCGGCGACTCGCGCAAGATCGACTCTGACAGTTTCAGGTAAAACGCGCTGGCCTCTCGGGCCAGGCCGAGGTCGTCTTCATCGGTACTGCCTTGGCTGGCCAGCTCATTGCCAATACCTTGGATGATCAGGTGGCGGGGTGAGCAGCCGCCGAGCAGCACAGCAACGGCTATCAGCACACCCAGTGTCAAGCGCTGCATGGCTTCAGATCACTCCTGCAAGGGCGGCAGCCGAGCCAAGCGTCCGCTGATGAAGTGCGTGCGCTGGCGCTGGTCCAAGGTGCGCGCACCGGGCTGTGGTCCAGCCCCCGCCTCGTCATTGTTTTGCAATCGCATGGTCCGCATTTCTGAAAGTGCGTATTTAACACGGGCAATGTGACCAACGTGTGAAGGTGTCAAACCAAGCGCCGCAGCCTGGACTGAGGTTTGAGCAGGAAGACTGAAGCCGTGCTTCACCCAAGCACTCAATGTTTTGCTATGCTTCCCTCTTGTTATTCCTATCGGAGGTGGGTATGGAAACTGTCAGTGTGAGTGGATTAAAGAACAACCCCAGCGAGGCGCTCAGGATGGCCAAGCGTGGCGTTGTGCTGGTGATGAATCGCGACAAGCCGGATGCCTTGATGGTCGGGATTGAAACTGCAAAGGTATTGGATGCCAAAGGCGTGAGGCCTGCCCTGGCCACTGCATTGTTCAGGGATGGTCATTTGTCGCTGGCACGCGCCGCCCGGCTGGCCGAGTTGTCGTTGGGGCAATTTGTGTCTCACTTGTCGCGTTTGGGCATTCCTGTGGTGACGGGGAGCGCTCAAGATGCCAAGCAAGATATGGACACGCTTGAGCAATGGCTCGCCTTGTCTTGACGGATGCCAGCCCGCTGATCGGGTTGGCGCGTGTGGATGGCTTGTGTTGGTTGCAGCCTTTGTTTGACGTGGTCTGGATGCCCGCCGAAGTCAAATCCGAAGTGTTGGGTGGGTTTGGCACGCCTGACGAACAAGCCATCTCGCAAGCCATTGCGGCGGGATGGTTGGCGGTATGTGGACCCACGCCTGATTTGCCAGAATTACCAGAACTTGATGAGGGTGAGACCGCCTGTATCCGGATGGCCTTGGCCCATGCCGGACCAAGTTTGTTATTGATGGACGAGCGGCTGGGGCGTGCCATTGCGACTGAAAATGGTCTGCTGGTGACCGGCACTGCGGCAGTGATCGGCATGGCGCGCATGCGGGGATTGATACCCAGCGCCAAAGAGGTGTTTTCGCGCCTTCATGCTTCGGATTTCAGGATTTCGGCGGCGGTGATTGATGCCATCTTGATTCGGGTTGGCGAAAAATAACGGGGTGTGGCCAAGACCATGCAAATGAGCGCCGTGAACGGGTCCCGGGCAAGCCGAATCTCAAACTCGGCTTAGTCAGCCTCGCGCTTACCGCGATCGCCTTTGCCGCCACCCTTGATGTCATTCTCGTCCGCGCTGCGGTGGCATTCCACGCAGTTGTCAAACTGGCGAATCCCTTCATCGATGTGCTCGCGCCGGATATTGGCCGGTGTGTGTTCATGGCAGCCATAACAGGTGTAGCGGCTGTAGTCGTTGCGTACATGGCAGGTCACACACGTGGTGTTGTGGTCGCGGTCCAGCACAAAGTATTTGTTGTGCTCAAAGGTGGCGGGCGTCCACTTCTGCTGGGTGTGGCACTGGGCGCAGTTGCCGGTGATTTGTTTGTGCAGTGCATCCGTGGGTGACTTGTGGCAAGTCTGACACTGGTTGTTGGTTTCCTTCTTTAGCAGGGCGTGGTCGAAATAGCCCTGCAGGCGGTAACGTTTCACGCCGGCGTGGTCGCTGTGACAGGCCACACAGTCCTGACTGATGAGTTCCTGGTGGAAGGGGGTGGATGTGAGTGGTTTTAAAACCGGCGCGCCCTGGGTTGTCTTGCGGCCAATATCGGCGGGCATGTGACAACTGACGCATTTGGTGGAATCAGCCCCAGTGAGCGCAGCATGGCAGGCAAAACAATCGGTATCGAGCTGCTGGTGGCCCGGAATCAACTTGCCCGGCCCGACCATCAGGTGTGGATAGGCAAAAGTCAGCACGGCCAGCACCAGCAGGTTGATGGCCAGGATGAGTTTGAGCGTGCGGCTCATACCCAGCCCCAGAATAAAAAGATGCTGACAATGTGACCCAGGGCCAGCACCGAAAACACGATGAAAATGGGGATGTGCACCTTGCGCCACTGCGCCATGGCACCCAGCGCCACAGCGTCCCAAAACACGGCTTGCTCGACCTCGGTTTTGGACAGGCCGCGCAGCTGGAACCGTTCCCGCTCGCCCTGGACATGCTGGCGCGACTGGTGCAGCAACATCTTACCGACCAATCCGCTGATGACGTTCACCCCCATGGCCACGGTCGCCAGCCAGGGCAGGATGGCATTGAAGTGGATGCCGGCATGGATCAGCACCATCAGGGAGCCCAGCCAGGTTCCGAACTCATGCATTTTGAGCAGTGACTTGGGGTCGCCTGTGCTGACCCATTTGCGCTTGCGCGCCGAGTAGTACAGCGAGCCGATGATCAGCAAGGTGCCAGGTATGCCCAGATAGCGCCCGACCCAGACCAGGTCCAGGCGGTGCAACAGATAGTCGCCGGCCAGGGTGGCGGCAGCCAGCAGTCCCAGCAGCACGGTAAACGGCAGCACATGGCCGCGCCAGAGTGAACTTTTCATTTACGCCTCCAGGGTGACAGCCGTCTTTGGCGTGCAAACGCACAACAGGCAACTGCCCGGCTCGGGATCAAAATCTGGCGCCTGGGTGTAGACCACCTCGCCGGCGCGGATGCTGGTTTGACAAGTGCCACAACCGCCCGCCCGGCAGCCGGAGCTGACCACAATGCCATGGCTTTCTGCAAAATCCAGCAACGAACCCATGCCGGGCTCCCAGGTCGCCTGTTGGCCTGACTTGGAAAAATTCACCATGACGGCGCCTTGCTTGTCGTCGCCCTGGTTTGCGGCCCGCTTGGCAGATGCCGTATTCTTGCGCGGGATGGACGCCGGACCGAAGGCCTCAAAGTGAATCCGCCCCTCCGGCACGCCCCAATCTTCCAACGCGGGCACCAGACTTTGCAGCAGCGGTGTGGGGCCGCAAATGTAGAAGTGATAGGGCTTGAGCGGTAATAGGCGGCGCAGCAGCGCGACATCCACACGACTGTGGTGGTGCTGTATCGGCCCGGGTTGATGCACGCCCGCCTCACCCGCCTGCGGGTTGCTCAAGCACAGGTGAAGATGAAAGTTCGCATGTTGCGCTGCCAGCGCGTGCAGTTGCGCCTGCATCACCAGTTCAGCCCGATTGCGCACGCCGTAAAACAGCCACAGCTCGCGCCCGGGCTGCGCCGTCAGGCACCAGTTCAGCATGCTCAGCATGGGCGTGATGCCGATGCCGCCGCCAATCAGCACCACCGGCGCGTCGCTCTGGTCGAGATAAAAATGGCCAGCCGGCGCACGCACCTGCAATTGGCTACCGACCTCGACATGGTCATGAAAGTAGTTCGAGGACAGACCCGGTGGCAGCTGGCCTTCAACCGGGGCGGATGCGCGTTTGACGGAAATGCGGTAGCGATTGGCTTGGGGCGCATCCGACACGGAGTAACAACGGATGACCTTTTGTGTACCGCCCTGTTGGGAAGGAATGTCAAGCTGAAAGGTCAGAAACTGCCCCGGTAAAAACGGTGGCAGGGGTTTTTTGTCTTCAGGGACAAGGTAAAACGAGCAGACCTGCGCCGTGGCATCTTCCATCACTTTGCGCTCAACGTGAAAGCTGCGATAGCCCGCCCATACGGCGGCAACTGGTTGCATCAGCTCAAGCGCAGCTTCAGGATGGACGGCAATTTCAAACTCAGCTGCCACATGACGCAGCGCTTGGTAGGCCTGCCAATGACGCCAGAATCCAATGCACACATAGAGGGCAAGTTGAAGCAGGACGCCGCCCGCAATCCAAAGCAGCAGGTAAAGAGAGGTCATAGAGCGATGCAGTCTACGCTTTGGGCCTTAACGAAGGATTAACAAATATCAGCTCTGGCAAACTTAAAGTTGACGCGTGCGCAATGGCAGGCTCTTTTTAGCAAAACGCCTGATTCAGGGGCTAGTGTTTGGTTCTGACTTGGCCCCTCGCATCAGCGTCAGCGCCAGCACCACCGAGGCCACCATCAGCAGCAAACTCACCGCGTTGAGCACCGGCGTGGCGCCTTCGCGCATGCGGCCGTACATCATCACCGTGAGCGGCGCGTCCGAGCCCACCAGCATCAGCGTGGTGTTGAAGTTCTCAAAACTCATCAAAAACGAGATCGCCGCCGAGCCGATCAGCGCGGGTTTCAGGTATGGCAGGGTGATGGTCCGGAGCACGGCAGCACGGGACGCACCGAGGTTGTAGGCGGCGTCTTCCAGCGTGACATCAAAGCGCTTGAGGCGCGCGGTGATGGTGAGTGTGGCAATCGACACGATGTAGGAAAACTGGCCCAACACCACCAGCGGCAGGCCCGGGCGTAAAAACTCCAGCTCCAGGCCCCACAGGTCGTCGGCCAGATTGGCAATGCGGCTGGCAAAGGCCAGGATCGAGATGCCCAGGATCACGCCGGGGATCACCAGCGGCGCCAGCATCAACAAAGATAAAGCTTGCTTGCCGCGGAATTGCGTGCGCTCGATCAGGAACGCATTGGCGGTACCGACCAGCACCGACAGCACGGTGACCCAGGCCGCCACCACCACGCTGGTCCACAGACTGCCAAGCATGGCGCGGTCGGCAAACAGGCCGGTGCGGCCCGCGCCGTCATGGCCAAAAAACCAGTCCAGCGTGAAGCCGCGCCAGGGCGGTGCCGGGTAGGGCGCGTCGTTGAAGGCAAACACCGCCACCACGACCAGTGGCAAAAAAAGGAAGGCAAAAAAAGCCACACCGTACATGACGGTGCTGGCGCGTAGCCACAGCGGGCGGGGCAGGGACGCGATCATGTTTTTTGCATCACTTCGCCAAAACGCTGACCGCTCAGGCGCAGGCCAGCCCAGACAATGACTGTGGACAGGCCGAGCAGCAAAAAGCCAAATGCCGCACCCTGCTCCCAGTTGAAACGGGTGATGAACTGGGTGTAGATCTGCTCGGTGAACCACTGCGAGTTCTTGCCACCCAGCAGCGTCGGCGTGAGGTAATTGCCCAAGGTCAGCATGAACACCACGATGCAGCCCGCCACCATGCCGGGCGCCGCGTGCGGGATGATAATCTGGCGCAAGATGGACCAGCCGTTGCCGCCCAGGTCGTAGGCCGCTTCGATCAGGGAGTCGTCCAGGCTCTCCAGCGCGCTGATCAGCGGAATCACCATGAACAGCATCGAGGTGTAAACCAGCCCGACCAAAATGGTGGCGTCGTGGTACAGCATTTCCACCGGTGCTGGTGTGACACCCAGGCTGACCAGCACGGCGGGCAGCACGCCGGACTCGCGCAGCAAGATCATCCAGCCCAGCGTGCGCACGGTCTCACTGACCCAGAACGGGATCAGGCACATGACAAACAGCAGGGACTTGTTGCGGCCGCGGGCGATCTTGGCAATCGTCCACGCCACCGGGAAGGCCATTACCAGCGTGATGGCGGTGGCCAGGATCGACATCAGCGCGGTGCGCACAAAGGTGTGCCAGTACAGCGGCTCTTCGATAAAAGTGGCGAATTGCGCCAGGCTGGGTTCGTACACACGCGGTGCCACGCGCGCGCGCAACGACAAAATGCCCAGCTCCACATGCGGCAGCAAGATCAGGCTAATGAGCCACAGCAGCGCGGGTGCCAGCAGCAACAGCAGCGTCAGGCGAGCTTGGGTTTTCATGGTTCAACCGGCAAAACAGACCGCCCGTTGCGCGTCGAACCCAAAGGCCACGGTTTCACCCACTGCCAGGTCGGCGAACTCGCCGGTTTGCGGCAAGGCGATGCGGAATTCGGTGTTGGACTGCGCTTCACGCAGCAGTACCGCCGAATTGGCACCGTCAAACAGCAGGCTGTCCACACGGGCGCTGAAGGTCGGCAAGCCGGCATCCATCAACACCGCGGCGCTGCGTGCCAGGCGCGCCACCTCGGGTCGCACAAAAGCTTCGACCGCATCGCCCCGGCTGACCTTGCCAATGGCCCGTGCCGGGATCACCAGACCCTCAGCACTGGTCACGCTCACCTCAAGGCCATTGATTTGCGTGGCGACTCCGGCGATGCGGTTGTTGGCGCCGACAAAACCCGCCACAAACGGCGTTTGTGGTTCGTAATACAGCTGCTGCGGCGTGCCAAGCTGCTCAAAGCGGCCATGGTTCATGACCGCCACATGGTCCGACAGCACCAGCGCTTCGGACTGGTCATGTGTGATGTAGACAAAGGTGGTGCCAAAGGCCGCTTGCAAAGCTTTCAGCTCGATCTTCATGTGCTCGCGCAGTTTCAAATCCAGTGCGCCCAGCGGCTCATCGAGCAGCAGCAGGGTGGGCTCCAGCACCAGGCTGCGGGCAATCGCCACGCGTTGTTTTTGGCCACCCGAGAGTTGGTCAACGCGTTTGGCTTGGGCACCGGCCAGGCTGACACGCTCCAGCATCTCGCCAACCCGAAGTTTGGTTTCATCCTTGGCGACGCCGCGGCGCGCCAGGCCGTAGCCGACGTTCTCGCCCACATTCATCATCGGGAACAGCGCCAGGTGCTGGAACACCATGTTGACCGGGCGCCTGTTGGGCGGCACACCGTTCATGGCTTTGCCGCCGATCTGGATGTTACCGGCGTCTGGCTCCAAAAAGCCCGCAATCATGCGCAACAGCGTGGTCTTGCCACAGCCCGAGGGGCCCAGGATGGAGAAGAAACTGCCGCGCGCGACGCTGAACGAGAGCTCGTCCACCGCGCGGAAAGCACCGTAGTGCTTGGCCACGCGGGTGGCTTGCAGGTCAGGCTGCGTCGTCAAAATTAATTGGCCGCTTTGATGCGGTCCAGCACACGGCCTTCGATGTCCTCAATGCCGGCGGGCACGGCGGGGTACCACTTGACATTCTTCAGCGCGGCTTCGGGGAAGCTGGCGGCAAACTGGGCCTTCAGTTTGGCGTCCATCAACTGGTCAGCGCCTTTGGAGCCGGTGAAGTTGCCAGCCGATTTGGCTACGCGGGCCGCAATTTCGGGGCGCATGTTGAAGTTGATCCAGGCGTAGGCTGCGGCGTCATTCTTGCCCTTGGCCGGAATGGCAAAGGTGTCGATCCAGCCCAGCGCCCCGGACTTGGGTGCGATGAACTGGATTTCGGCCTTTTCGCCATTGAGTTTCCAGCCACCCGTGTCCCACATCATGGCGCCGACGATCTCGCCGGTGCGCATGCCGTTGAGCAACTGGTCCTTGTTGTCCCAGAAAAATTTCAGGTTGGGCTTGCAGGCGATGACGGTCTTGCCCACGTCATCCATCAGTGCCGCGTAGGCCTTGGGGTTGCCGTACAGGTCAAACGGGTTCTTGCCTGCGGCAAAGGCAAAAGCGAGCAAGGTCGGGCGTTTCAGGCGCACGGCGGTCTTGCCCTTGACATCAGCGCGGCACAGGTCCGGGTAGTCAGCCATTTTGGTGAGGCTGGTGTTGACCACCAGGCCGTCCGTTCCCCAGATGTGCGGCAGGCCATAGACCTTACCTGCCAGTGTGGTGTTTTTCTTGGTGGCTGCCAGCATCGACGGGATGAACAGCTCGGCTTTGAGCTTGCTCAGGTCCATCGGCTTGTAAATGCCAAACTCCTGCTGCGGGCCGGTGATGCGGTCTTGTGAGGGCTGGGCCAGGTCAAAGCCGGCGCCGCCAGTGGCGCGCAGCTTGGAAATCATTTCTTCGTTGTTGGACAGCGTCAGCTCGACCTTGTAGCCGCTTTCTTTTTCAAACTGCGCCACCACATCGGCGGGTGCGTAGTCGGCCCAGGTCAGCAGGCGCAGGGTTTTTTCCTGGGCCACGGCAGAGCCGACGACACCGAGGGCGACAACGCCAGCAGCGATCAATGAGTAGCGCAATTTCATGGTGAATCCTTGAAGTAGGTCAATGGGGTCATAAAGACGAGTCAGGCCAGTGGGCCTGAGAAAATCATGGTATGTCAGAGAAATGACATTTTGATGTCAGTCGTGCACCGCGGTCAATGGGTTTCCGTTGCGCTGTTGTTGTCGTTAACATTCGCTTGTTAATTTGCAGGAGGTTTTTCTATGCCAGTTGTCGTCGTCGCCAACCCCAAGGGAGGCGTGGGCAAGTCCACCCTGTCCACCCAAATTGCTGGCTACTTTGCCAGCCAGAACCACAGTGTGATGCTGGGCGATGCTGACCGTCAGCAGTCGAGCAAACTCTGGTTGTCCTTGCGCCCGGATCAGGCGCGGCCCATTCGCAACTGGGAGCTTGGTGACGACGGCATTGCCAAGCCGCCCAAGGGCACCACCCATGTGGTGCTCGATACGCCCGCCGGTCTGCACGGCAAGCGGCTCAAGGAAATTCTCAAGCGGGCCCACAAAGTGGTGGTGCCATTGCAGCCCAGTGTGTTTGACATTTTTGCCACGCAGGATTTTTTGAATGAACTGGCTGACAGCGCCCAGGCCGCCAAAATCGAGATTGGCATTGTCGGCATGCGGGTGGATGAGCGCACCCGCGCCGCCGAGCAATTGCGCACGTTTGTGGAGGCCACCGGCCTGTCGGTTTTGGGCTACGTGCGCGACACGCAAAACTACGTCCAGCTGGCCGCCCACGGCCTTACCGTGTTTGACCTTCCGCCTGAGCGGCTGGCGCGTGACCTGGTCCAGTGGCAACCCATTTGCCGCTGGCTGGATCAGTAGCGGCTTGGATGTTTTTGATCGAAAAAAGCTTACCTCGATTGGGCCTTGGCTTTATCCTGCGTCACCCGACCCCCGTTTGACAGTGATGTATCTATCGATTAAAACAAAAAAATGCGACAAAATACGCATTTAATAATGCAATAAAGCGACAAACTCAAGCATCATGGCCGCCATAGACCTCAAAAAAGCGACAAGTGACACCGCGTTAATCCTGTACGCCGAACTGGGGCCGGCTGAAATTCGCACGGCCCAACGGCTCGTCAAAGCCGGCCAGCTTGCCCGCATCGTGCCGGGCATGGTCAGCAGCAGCCAGCCTCAAGATTGGCCAGCCTTGATTGCCCGGGAACGCTTGCGCGTGCTGGCGGCCTTGTTTGCGGGCACTGTGCTGGGCTATCGCAGCGCCTTTAACGGCGGCCTGCCCGAGGACGGCATCCTTCACCTGATTGGCGGCTACCGGCGCAACGTCACCTTGCCGGGCTTGACCGTCATGCTCTGGAAAGGACAGCCCCCGGCCTTGGGCGACACACCGATGCTGGGGCGCAATCTTTTTTACCCCTCCTTGCCGCGCCTGCTGCTAGAAAACCTCACGCCCAGCCGTGGCCCCAAGCCAAAAACTGTGGGCCGTGATGCCGTGGAGCAGCGCTTGCTCAGCATCTGTGATGCGCGCGGCGAAGATGCCCTGTCAGCCTTGCGCGAACAAGCCCGCAGCCTGGCGCAACCCCTGGCACTGGCCGATGAGTTCAAGCTGCTCGACGACTTGGTGGGCAGCATTCTGGGCACGCGTGCCTCCAAACTTGCCACACCAGCGGGCCTGGCGCGCACAGCCCCCGTGCCCTATGACGCAAATCGGCTGGCCTTGTTTGAGCAGCTCGCCGCCCAACTTCGCAGCACGCCGTTGCCGCAACCGGCCGCCGTGGCCTTGTCAGCGCGCTCGCGCAGCCACTTTGCCTTTTTGGAGTCGTACTTCAGTAACTTCATTGAAGGCACTGAATTTGATGTGCAAGAGGCCCGCAGCTTTGTGCTTGAAGGCAAGCCAGTCGATCAGCGCCCCAAAGACTCGCACGACATTCTGGGGGTGTTTCGCCAAGCACTTGACCCCGGTTGGGCCAATCAAACCCTGGCCAGCGGCGACGCAGTACTGACCCAACTGCGCGCCCGCCATGCCGACCAAATGCGCGAGCGCCCGGAAGTTGGCCCCGGTGAATTCAAGGTCCTGGCTAACCGGGCGGGCAACACCGAGTTTGTTGATCCCCGCCTGGTGCGCGGCACCCTGATCGAAGGCTCCAAGCTGTTGACCAGCGTACCCGCAGGCACGGCCAGAGCGTTGTTGGCTTTGTTTCTGGTGTCAGAAGTTCACCCGTTTATCGATGGCAACGGTCGCCTGGCCCGGCTGGTGATGAACGCCGAGCTGTCGGTGCTGGGCATTTGCCGCATCATCGTGCCTACCCTGTTCCGCGAGGAATACCTGGACTGCCTGCGCCTGCTCACGCGCGACGGCCAGGCGGCCCCGCTGCTGGCGGCGATGCAAAAAATCCACCAGTGGACGGCCGCCTTTGACTACGAAGACCTCGACCTTGTCATCGCCAGAATGGCACGCTGCAATGCCTTTGAGCGTTCACTTGTTCAATTTAAGCTGCTGACACCCCCGTCAGCCGCTGCCCCGGCGACCGGCGCCTGACCTGTGGCCGCCGTGGATGCCGATGAAGCCCACCGCGCCCTAGCGAAGAAACCCACAGCCAACCGGTCAAGCGCCTGAGCGCCTGGGATCCAAAATGGTTTGCTTTGCGCGGTCAGATCACACGCGCCCGTGGCGACGCTGAGAAGTGGCGGATATGCGTTCGCGTATTTCAGGGTGGCGGCTCAAACCACGCAGCATTTCATCGTCAATCATCTTGCTTTTGGTTGTCATTACCGACCTTTCGCTTAGGTGGATGCCCAGTACGCTACGACACATCACTTTGAATCGCACCCAGGGCCTTGAAAGTGAAGGTCGACTCTCTTTCAGGCTTTGTCAGAAGGCAACACAAAGCCGATGGGTCGCTTGGGCGGATCTGGTGGCTGAGTCAGTGCACGCAATGCTTCAAAAATCTGCCGTAGTTGTGTGCGGGTGTTGTGGGCGAAAGCGTCGGTTTTGATTTCCATGCCTTCGACCTTCATTTCGAGCTCAGTCAGGCGTTGGGCCAGATCCGCGTGCGTGACGGCGGCTTGGCGCAACTGCACGAATGCGCGCACCACATAAATGCCCATCTCAATGGCTTGCGGACTGGCCAGCACGTTAGCCAATGCAATCGACCCAAATTCAGTGAACGCGTAAGGCAGCGATTTCGCAAATTTGAGCTTGGAGAGGTGGTCACAGTTTGTGACCACCTCCGCTTTTTCCGAAGCGTTGAGCTGAAACATGAAATCCGGCGGGAAGCGTGACAAATTACGTTTCACGGCCTGATTCAACGCTTTGGTAGGCACGCCGTAAAGCTCGGCCAAATCTGAGTCAATCATTATGCGCACACCGCGCAAGGTCAGGATGCGACTTTCAATACGGACAGGAATCAGCAAACTCATCAGAGATACCTTTGTTTAAGGTCGAAAATTGCGACCTTATTCGATCGCGTTGTGGCATTCACTCAAGTATCGCTTCACCCCAAATGCTTACCCACAATCCCCGCCAGCTCAAACATCGTCACCTGCGGTTTGCCAAAGACGGCCAGCAATTTGGCATCGGCATTGATGGCCCGTTTGTTGGCAGCATCCTGCAAGTTGTTGGCCTTGATGTAGTCCCACAGTTTCTTGATGACCTGGGCGCGCGCCACGGGTTCGGCGCCGATGACGGCGGCCAGGGCGGCGCTGGGGGTTGAGCCCGAGCTGCCTGCCGCTGGTGCTTTGCGCGGTGTTTTGGCGGTGGCTGCCCTGGTCACTTTTTTGGCTGGCGCTTTCACCGCCTTTTTCGTCGCTACGGCCCTCAAAGGGGTGCCCGCTTTGGCCACCGCCGCTGCTTTGGTCAGCGGCGCGGCGGCAGTTTTGCGCGGCGGGAACTTGCTGGGGGCAAATTCAAAGTTCACCTTGCCCGCTGTCGGGTCCCAGGCCAGCATGGCCTTGAAGGCGCGCCGGGTGCGCATGGAGACAAACTTGTCGAGCAAATCGGTCTTGCCGGTGGCCAGCAGCTTGACCATTTGTTCGCGCTCAATCGGCTGCTGCAAAATGATCTGGCCGGTTTTGAAGTCGCAGCTCGGTGTGGCTTGGGCGTCAGTGGGTACCGACTTTCCACAGACGTAATTCTTGCCGTGCTCAAACACAGCGGCGCCACATTTCGGGCAGGTGCCCAGAGAGGTCTGCTTTGAAAAGTCGATCAGCTCGCCCGATTCTTCCCCGGCCTTGTCGTCGCCAAAGTCAAATTCCAGCTTGTAATTTTTGGTTTCCTCGTCGAACTTGATGACCATTTCGGCGGTGAACGGCCAGCCGGCCTTGGAGCGGAAGCCGCTCAAGGGGCCGATTTTGCGGTCGCGCAAAAACTGCTCGACCTCGGCCAGCTCAAAGGTCCGGCCCGCCGGTGTTTTGCCAAACGAGAAACCGCAGCCGTCGCTTCGGCCGTCCGCACCGGTGCAGGCGTAGCGGCGGTAGTTTTCTTTCACGACACCGCCGCAGTTAGGGCAGGGCGTGTGCAAGGTGGCGTAGTCGCCCGGCACCGTGTCGCGGTCGTATTCCTTGGCTTTTTTGACCATACGTTCGGTCATGGTGGCAATCTCGGCCATGAAGGTTTCGCGCTTGAGTTTGCCGTGTTCCATTTGCGCCAGCTTGAACTCCCACTCGCCGGTGAGTTCGGCCTTGGTGAGTTCCTGCACGTCGAGGCCGCGCAACAGGGTCATCAACTGGAAGGCTTTGGCGGTGGGGATCAGTTCGCGGCCTTCGCGCAGCATGTAGACCTCGGAGATCAGGCCTTCGATGATGCTGGAGCGGGTGGCGGGTGTGCCCAGGCCTTTTTCCTGCATGGCTTCGCGCAGTTCGTCGTCTTCCACGGTTTTGCCGGCGCCTTCCATGGCGCCGAGCAAGGTGGCTTCGGTGTAGCGCGCCGGGGGCCGGGTTTTCAGGGCCTTGGGGTCGACTGCTTCGGCCTTGACCCGCTCACCTGGTGCCACTGGCACCAGGTTGCCGGCGCTTTTGTCGCCGCTCTCGGGCTGCTCGGCAGCGGCTTCCTTGCCGTAAATGGCCAGCCAGCCCGGTTTCACCAGCACCTTGCCTTCGGTTTTAAAACTGTGCTCCAGCGCTTTGGAGATTCGGGTGGTGATCTGGTATTCGGCGGCCGGGAAAAACACCGCCATGAAGCGGCGCACCACCAGGTCGTAAATTTTTTGCTCGGTCTCACTCAGACCGTGCGGCGCTTGCAGTGTCGGGATGATGGCAAAGTGGTCGCTGACCTTGGCGTTGTCAAAAATCCGCTTGCTGGGGCGCACATAGTTGTTGTTGAGCGCGGTGAGCGCGTGGGGTGCCAGGTGCTTCATGCCACTGTCGGCCAGCATCTCGAAAGTTTGCTTGACCACCGGCACATAGTCTTCGGGCAGCGCGCGTGAGTCGGTCCGTGGGTAGGTCAGCGCCTTGTGGCGTTCATACAGGCTCTGCGCAATCGACAGCGTGGTCTTGGCGCTGAAGCCAAATTTGCCGTTGGCCTCGCGCTGCAGGCTGGTCAGGTCGAACAGGGCCGGCGAAACCTGCGAGGTCGGCTTGCTTTCTTCCGTTACCGTGGCCTGCTGGCCGCGCACCGCGTCAGCAATGGCCCGGGCCTCGCGCTGGCTCCAGACCCGGTCGGCCTTGAGTTCGGCGTCCACCTCGTCGTTGCCCGCAGCCGCGTTGGCTGCTGCGCGCTTCCAGGTCGGGTCAAACCATTTGGCCGGGTAGTCACCGGCCTGGGCGGCAAAGGTGGCGTGGATTTCCCAGTAGTCGCGGCTGACGAATTTGCGAATTTTTTCCTCGCGCTCCACCACCACGCTCAAAGTGGGGGTTTGCACCCGGCCCACAGTGGTCAAAAAGAAGCCGCCGTCGCGTGAGTTGAAAGCCGTCAGGGCTCGCGTGCCGTTGATGCCGACCAGCCAGTCGGCCTCGCTGCGGCAGCGCGCGGCATCGGCCAGCGGTTGCATCTGGGCGTTCGTTCGCAGCGCGCCAAAGCCGTCGCGAATGGCTTGCGGCGTCATGCTTTGCAGCCACAAACGGCTCACCGGCTTGCCCAGTGGCTTGGCGCCACCGGCGTACTGCTCGATCAGCCGGAAGATCAGTTCACCCTCACGCCCGGCGTCGCAAGCGTTGACGAGCTGACCCACGTCCTTGCGTTTGGCCAGCCTGACCACGGCGTTGAGCCGGGTCTTGGTCTTGTCGACGGGTTTCAGGTCAAAGTGCGGCGGAATCACCGGCAGGTGGGCAAAGCTCCACTTGCCGCGCTTCACGTCAAAGGCTTCGGGCGCCTGGATTTCCACCAGGTGGCCAACTGCGCTGGTCACCACATGGGTGTCGTTCTCAAAATGCTCGTCGTGCTTCTCGAATTTGCCCGACACGGGCGTCAGCGCGCGCACGATGTCTTGCGCGACCGAAGGTTTTTCAGCAATGATCAATGTTTTCATCTGACTACAATCCACTTTCTCGCGCTCGCACGGGCGGGCGCACACAGGCAGGTGCGCACACGCGCACCCATACGAGTCCACGATACCAAATTTTCAAGCGAGCCAAAAAAGTGCCCACACATCCCCGCCGAATCCAGGTCCGTCGCTCCGGTATCCATGGCAAGGGCGTATATGCGGTGCAGGACATTGCCGCCGGCGACATGCTGATCGAATACCTGGGTGAGATCATCACCTGGAAAGAAGCCCAGGCGCGGCACCCGCATGACCCGCAGAACCCGAACCACACGTTTTATTTTCACATTGACGAAAGCCGCGTCATTGATGCGCTGTACGGTGGTAATTCGTCGCGCTGGATCAACCATGCCTGTGACCCCAATTGCGAGGCTGACGAGCAGGACGGCCGAATTTTCATCAAGGCGCTGCGCGACATTGCTGCCGGTGAAGAGCTCAACTATGACTACGGCCTGATCATCGAGGAGCGCTACACCAAAAAACTCAAGGCCGAGTACCCCTGCTGGTGCGGCGCGGCGACCTGCCGGGGCACCCTGCTGGCACCCAAGCGGCGTTGACTGATGACCGTCCCCACCGCTACGCCCATTCGATGGCCTGCCGAGGCCATCTGGGAAGCCGTGGCCCCAGTGCTGCCAGGTTTTACCGTAGAGGTCTTGCCCGAAGTTGATTCGACCAACTCCGAGCTGATGCGCCGCGCCCGCGCCGGTCGCCCGGACCCCGTGCTGCTGGTAGCCGAGCAGCAAAGCGCCGGGCGTGGCCGCATGGGGCGGCAGTGGCACAGTGGCGCCGCGCCGCGTGGTGGTGTTGCAAAAGCCTTGACTTTCTCACTGGGTCTGAATCTGGCGCCGGCCGACTGGTCAGGCCTGTCGCTGGCGGTGGGTTTGAGCGTGGCGCAAAGCCTGCACCCTGATATTCGCCTCAAGTGGCCCAACGACCTGTGGTGGCATGACCGCAAACTGGCCGGCATCTTGATCGAGACCGCCAACTGGGGCGAGACCAGCGCCAGCCGTTATGTGGTGATTGGGGTGGGCATCAACTTGCTGACGCCCGATGCGACCGGCCTGTCGACCGCGCCCGTCGGCCTGCGTGAGTTGCTGCCCGACGTGGACGCGGCGCAGGCGTTGTTAAGCATCGCAGCCCCGCTGGTGCAGACTGTGCAGCGCTTCGAGACCCATGGCTTTGCGCCGTTTCAAAAGGCCTTCAACACACGGGACGCGCTGACGCAGCTGCCAGTCACGCTCAGTGATGGTGTGCAGGGTGTGGCCCAAGGCGTGGACGCGACTGGCGCGCTGCGGCTCGCCAATGCACAAGGTGTGCGGCGCATCACCAGTGCCGAGGTCAGCGTGCGCGTCCAAAAAGGCCCGGCTTATGACCACTTGTGAGCACCAGGTGTGATGGCGCGCACCTTTGTCTGGCTGTTGTTGCTGCTCAATGTGGTGTATGGGGCGTGGGCGCAGGGTTGGTTGCTGCCCTATGGTTTTGGGCCGACATCCCAACGTGAGCCACAACGCCTGGCGCGCCAAATTCGCCCGGAGGCAATCACTGTCTTGCCCGCAGCCGAAGCCTATCGGCGGCCAGCACCCACGCCGCCCGAACCCAGGGTGTGTCTGCAATCCGGGCTTCTGGACCAGGCGCAGGTGGATGCCGTGCGGCGCATTCTGGAAACTTCATGGTCGCCGGAAGACTGGCAACTGCAGGAGGTGATGCGTCCCGAGCGGTGGCTGGTTTACATGGGAAAGTTCACCAACCAGGCTGAACTCGACAAGAAACGCGCTGAGTTGGTGGCGATCCAGGTGAGCGCGGAATCTTTGCAACAGGCGTCCCTGTCACCGGGTTTGTCGCTGGGTGCTTATCCGTCGCTGGCGCAAGCCAACACCGCCCTGCAAGCCTTGAGTCGTCGTGGTGTGCGCACCGCCAGGGTGCTGCAAGAGCAGGCGGATGTGCAAGGCCTGCGCCTGCGCCTGCCGGCCGTGACGGCCGCGTTGCAAGCGCAGCTGCCCGACATCAGAGCTGTTTTACCTTCCGCCGTGCTGGAGTCCTGCCCTTAGAAAAGCTTGCGGGTCAGACCACTCGCGTAGCGACGTGCTCTGACCCCAACTAACCAAAGACTTTGCGGGTCAGACCACTCGCGTAGCGACGTGCTCTGACCCCAACTGATTAGGTTCGAGAGCGCTGAACCGCACCACAAAACGGGCACCTGCGGGCGTCTGGCCTGGGTGGTTTTCTTCGAGGCTGACGCTGGCCTGGTGTTGCTGGGCAATTTCAAGAACGATCGGCAAACCCAGGCCAGAGCCATCTGCTTCTGTCCCCAGCGCGCGGTAAAAAGGCTGAAAAATCAGCTCTTGCTCGGCCGCGGGCACGCCTGGGCCGGAGTCTTCAACTTGCAACACCAGGGTGTGACCAAAGGGGTCGGTGAGCACGCGCGCCGTGATCACCCCCGGCTTTTGCAAACTTGATGGGGTGTAGTTGATGGCGTTGTCAACCAGGTTGCGCACCATTTCCTTGAGCAGCGTCGGGTTGCCCAGCACGGTGCAACTGGGGGTGCCGGGTTGGGTGCCTTCATAGCCCAGATCGATGTGTTTTTCCAGCGCGCGGGGGACGCAGTCGCGTACCACCGACATGGTCAGTTCGGCCAGGTCGCAGACCACGCGGGGCATGGCTGAGCCGTTGCTCTCGGCGCGCGCCAGTGACAGCAGTTGGTTGACGCTGTGGGTGGCGCGAATGCTGGCGCGGCCAATCTGGCGCAAATAGTGTTTCAGGTCTTCGGCACTGGCACCCTCGCGCTGGGCGATCTCGGCTTGCATGCGCAGCCCGGCCAGGGGTGTTTTAAGCTGGTGCGCCGCATCGGCCAGAAAACGCTTCTGGGTGGCAATCGAGTCGGTCAGTCGCAACAGCAGGTCGTTGACGGACTCCACCAGCGGGGCCACCTCCATGGGCACGATTTGCGCGTCGATCGGACTCAGGTCATCGGGTTTGCGAGCGCGGATACGTTCTTCCAACTGGTGCAGGGGCTTGATCGACTGCACCAGCGCCAGCCACACCAGCAAGACCGCTAAAGGCAGGATGACAAACTGCGGCAGCATCACGCCTTTGACAATTTCGGTGGCCAGCACCGAGCGTTTCTCCAGGGTTTCGGCCACCTGCACCAGGGCGGGTTTGCTGCCGCGAGTGGGCAAAGTGACCCATAGATACGCCACCTTGACATCGAAACCCTTGACCGTGTCGTCACGAATGCGAACCTCGTCAAGCAGCACGGGTTCAACCGCCGGCGGGGCCGGCAAGTCGCGTTCACCACTGAGCAGTTCACCGCGTGGACCCAGCACCTGGTAGTACACCGTGTCGGAATCATCGGCACGCAACAATTCACGTGCCGGACGGGGTAACGTAAATTGGGCGCGGTCACGCTCGACGATGATGAGCTGCGCCATGGCGCGCACGTTGTACTCCAGGGCGCGGTCAAACGGCTTGCCGGCAATGTTTTGCGCCACCAACCAGGTCATGACCAGGCTCAGCGGCCACAGCAGCAGCAGCGGCGTGAGCATCCAGTCCAGGATTTCACCAAACAGCGAGCGTTGCTCGCGCGGATTGACCATCACGTGAAACGGTCTAGCCAGGGATCTTTTCGAGGCAGTAGCCCAGGCCACGCACGGTGGCGATGCGGATCGGGCCCTTTTCGATTTTCTTGCGCAGGCGGTGGATATACACCTCAATGGCGTTGTTGCTCACTTCTTCGCCCCATTCGCACAAGCGCTCCACCAGCTGGTCTTTGCTGACCAGTCGGCCAGCGCGTTGCAACAAGACTTCCAAAAGCCCAAGTTCGCGCGCCGACAGCTCCACCATCACCCCATCGATGCTGGCCACGCGCCCACCCTGGTCATAAATCAGCGGCCCGTGCTTGATGGTGCTGCTGGCCGCGCCCATGCCGCGTCGGCTCAGGGCGCGCACCCGGGCTTCGAGTTCTTGCAGGCTGAAGGGTTTGGCCATGTAATCATCAGCGCCGTAGTCCAACCCCTTGACGCGCTCTTCGACACTGTCGGCGGCGGTCAGGATCAGCACCGGCAGGGATGAGCCGCGGGCACGCAGGCGTTTGAGTACCTCCAGGCCGTGCATTCTGGGCAGCCCGAGGTCGAGAATCAGCAGGTCAAACTCGGTGTTGGTCATGAGCGCGGCATCGGCCTCGCTGCCGCTGGCCACATGATCGACAGCGGCACCCGAGCTACGCAAGGTGCGTAACAAGCCATCAGCCAAAACCTGGTCGTCCTCGGCAATCAAAATGCGCATCAATGTCTCCTTTGTAAGGTCGGTCTGATGAAGTTTTTAGGCTGCATGGTATCTTTATTGCGCATTCTAGGCGGCATAAACTTCCAGCCCGAGCGCCATGACGGTGGCCACCTCCGGGCCCACGGCCTCCTGCAATTCGGTTTGTGCTTGTGTCACGGCCTCTTTGAACGCCTGCAACCAGCTCAGACCCGCCGGGGTGAAGACCACCAGACAGGCGCGTGCATCGCGCGCGTCGCATTGGCGCTGCACCAAACCCCAGGCTTCGCATTGGTCTACCAGCTTGCCCATGGCCTGTTTGCTGATCCCCGCGCGTGCGGCCAGGTCGGTTAGGCGTGAGCCCGCCAAAGCCAGGTGCCGGGTGATGTGCACGTGTGAGGCGGTAAGGTGGCCGCGTGCGGCCAGGTTGGCCAAGGCCAGCGGCACACTGTCATTGGTTGCCATCAGCGCCAGCACGCGGGCGTCAAAACGTGCCGAGGCCTGGGCCAGCCAATAACCCGTGTGGGTCTGGCGCCAGGGCGTGTCGAGGGTGTTTGCTGCCATGCTGCAGATGGTAAACCAAATTGACTAAAAAATTGGTTTACGAGATTCAACCGTCGCCTTAAACTACTGTTCAAGCATCCAGCCTGTTGTTAAAAACAGAAGATGAAAACCTTGTCAAACAGTGACCGATCAATTTCAACCCAGGAGAAAAGCCATGGACGCACCCGTCAGAGCCGCTACCCCCATCAACCCCGAAAAAGCCAAAGCCCTGCAAGTGGCGCTGGCCCAGATTGAAAAGCAATTTGGCAAGGGAACCATCATGCGCCTGGGTGAAGGTGAAGTGATTGAAGACATCCAGGTGGTCTCCACCGGTTCACTGGGGTTGGACATTGCGCTCGGTGTCGGTGGCCTGCCGCGTGGCCGGGTGGTGGAAATTTATGGCCCGGAATCCAGCGGCAAAACCACCCTGACGCTGCAGGTGATTGCCGAGATGCAGAAAACCGGTGGTCAGTGCGCTTTTGTCGACGCCGAACACGCGCTTGATATCCAGTATGCGCAAAACCTCGGCGTCAACCTGCAGGACCTGCTGATCAGCCAGCCCGACACCGGCGAACAGGCGCTGGAAATTGTTGACAGCCTGGTGCGCTCGGGCGCAGTGGATCTGATCGTGGTCGACTCGGTGGCGGCGTTGACGCCAAAGGCCGAGCTCGAAGGTGAAATGGGCGACAGCCTGCCCGGCCTGCAAGCCCGCCTGATGAGCCAGGCGCTGCGCAAGCTCACCGCCCACATCAAGAAAACCAACTGCATGGTGATCTTCATCAACCAGATTCGCATGAAGATTGGTGTCATGTTTGGTTCGCCTGAGACCACGACCGGCGGTAATGCGCTCAAGTTCTACGCGTCGGTGCGGCTCGACATCCGGCGCACTGGCACCATCAAAAAAGGCGACGAAGCCATTGGCAACGAAACCAAGGTCAAAGTGGTCAAAAACAAGGTGGCACCCCCGTTCAAAACGGCCGAGTTCGACATCCTGTTCGGACAAGGCATCAGCCGCGAGGGCGAAATCATCGACATGGGTGTCACGGCCAACATCCTGGACAAGTCAGGCGCCTGGTATGCCTACAACGGCGAAAAAATCGGCCAGGGCCGTGACAACGCGCGGGAATTCCTGAAAGAAAACCCCGGCCTGTCGCAAGAGATTGAAAACAAGGTGCGCGTCTCCCTGGGTATTCCGCTGCTGGCCGGCACTGAGGCTCCCGTGGCAGAGGTCAAAGCAGCCGGTAAAAAAGCGGTTTGATGCGCTGCCAGCCACAGCTTCGCTAGCCAGCCTGAAAAAACACATGGCCTTTGACCAGCCTTCGCTCAAAGGCCGCGCCTTGCGCCTGCTCAGTGGCCGCGAATATTCGCGCGCTGAGCTGGAGCACAAGTTGCAGCGTTTTGAGGAGGCGCCCGGCAGTCTGGCGCTGGCGCTCAATGAGCTGCAGGCAAAGGGCTTTATCAACGAGCAGCGGGTGGTCGAGTCGGTGTTGAACCGGCGCGCCGCCAAACTCGGCGTGTCACGCATCAAGCAGGAGTTGCAGGCCAAGGGCCTGGACCCACAAGCCGTGTCGGATGCCGTGGCTGACCTGCGCAGCACCGAGCTGGCCCGTGCGCAAGAGGTTTGGCAAAAGAAGTTTGGCCATCGGCCCGAAGACGCGGGTGAACGGGCCCGGCAAATGCGCTTTCTGGCCAGCCGCGGTTTTGGCGGAGACACCATCCATCGCGTGGTGTCGGGCGGCGAGGACGATTGAACTTGCGCTTGCGCTGAAGACTACAGCCCCAGCATCAACTGCAGGTTCTGCACCGCCGCACCACTGGCGCCTTTGCCCAGGTTGTCCAGCCGCGCCACCAGCACCGCATGCTGAAAACCATCGCCCGCGTCACGGTTGGCAAAAACACGCAGTTCCAGCTGGTTGGTGCCCGCCAGTGCCACGGCATCGAGCTTGTCCGGGGTGGCGGGCAGGACCTTGACCCATTCGCTGTTGGCGTAATGCCGTGCCAGGGCGTCTTGCAGCTCGTCCGCGCTGGGTCGGCCGGGTAGCAGGTCCAGATGCAGTGGCAACTGCACCAGCATGCCCTGCCTGAAGTTGCCGACCGAGGGCACAAACAAGGGGCGGCGCGTCAGGCCGGTGCAGGCCATGATTTCCGGAATATGTTTGTGTTTCAAACCCAGGCCATACAGCTCAAAGGCCGGTGCCGTGCCCTGCTCATAGGCTTCGATCATGGGGCGGCCACCGCCCGAATAACCGCTGACCGAAGGCAGGCACAGCGGAAAATCGACCGGAATCAGCCCGGCATCAATCAAGGGCCGAAGCAGTGCAATGGCGCCCGTGGCATAACAGCCGGGGTTGGCCACGCGGCGCGCGGTCTGAATCGCCTCGCGCTGTCCGGACACAAGTTCAGGAAAGCCATAGACCCAGCCCGGTGTGATGCGGTGCGCGGTGGATGCGTCAATGATTTTGGGGCCGGCCTGGCCGGTTTGTTCCAGCGCATCGACCATGGCCACCGACTCGATCGCGGCCTCGTCGTGTAAACACAGCACCACCAGATCGGCCTGCGTCATCAGCTCACGCTTGGCGTTGGCATCTTTGCGCAGCTCGGGCGCAATGCTGATGAGCTCAATGCCGGGCAGGGTCTGCAGGCGTTCGCGAATCTGCA
This sequence comes from Burkholderiales bacterium RIFOXYD12_FULL_59_19, assembly GCA_001771065.1. Classification (GTDB taxonomy): domain Bacteria; phylum Pseudomonadota; class Gammaproteobacteria; order Burkholderiales; family Burkholderiaceae_C; genus Rhodoferax. Next base: position 22,498 of record MESQ01000040.1, read on the forward strand.
AACCCGTGGTGCCCGCTTCGCCGTCGATGAAGATTTTTTGCATGGTGAATCAAATCCTGAAAAGTGGGTTGCTTGTAAGGCTGGCAACAGATTGCCGCAATGCAGCATGATACAGTCCGGAGTTGCTTCGCACGGTGTCCCTGATGCTGCCCTGTTGGACATATCAGACGGCTATCCATCATCCATTCCTGAGAGAAACAGCTCATGAAAATTCACGAGTACCAAGGCAAGGAAATCTTGCGTCAATTTGGTGTGCCAGTGCCTCGCGGCATTGCAGCGTTCACCGTTCAAGAGGCGGTGGAAGCCGCACAAAAACTCGGCGGCCCGGTATGGGTTGTCAAGGCGCAGATCCACGCCGGGGGCCGTGGCAAGGGTGGCGGCGTCAAGGTTGCCAAGACCATTGAAGATGTCAAGCGCATCGCTGGCGAAATCCTGGGAATGCAGCTCAAGACCCACCAGACTGGCCCTGAAGGCCAAAAGGTACGTCGCCTCTACATCGAAGACGGTGCCGATATCCAGAAGGAATACTACGTGTCCGTGGTGACGGACCGGGCCACGCAAAAGGTGGCCTTTATTGCCTCCAGTGAAGGCGGCATGGACATCGAGGAAGTGGCGCATTCCACCCCCGAAAAGATCATCACCGAGTTCATCGATCCGCTGACGGGTCTGGGCGAGGCGCAAGCCAAGAAGATTGCAGACGCCATTGGTATGCCCGCTGGCTCGACGGCACAAGCTGTGGACATTTTCCAGAAGCTCTACAAGTGCTACATGGACACCGACGCCTCCCTGGTCGAAATCAACCCGCTGAACCGCGACGGCAAGGGCAATGTGATTGCGCTGGACGCCAAATTCAACTTTGACGCCAACGCGCTGTACCGTCATCCTGAGATCGTGGCTTACCGCGACCTCGACGAAGAAGATCCGGCCGAAGTCGAAGCCAGCAAGTTTGACCTCGCTTACATCAGCCTGGACGGCAATATTGGCTGCCTGGTGAACGGCGCTGGCCTGGCCATGGCGACCATGGACACCATCAAGCTGTTTGGTGCCGAGCCCGCCAACTTCCTGGACGTGGGCGGCGGTGCCACCCCCGAGAAGGTTACGGAAGCCTTCAAGATCATGCTGAAAAACCCCAAGGTCGAGGCCATTCTGGTCAACATCTTTGGCGGCATCATGAAGTGCGACACCATTGCCACCGGTGTCATCACCGCTTGCAAGGCCACCAACCTGAATGTGCCGCTGGTCGTGCGCATGAAGGGCACCAACGAAGAGCTGGGCAAGAAGATGCTGAAGGACAGCGGTCTGCCGATCATTTCCGTGGACACCATGGCAGAGGCTGCTCAAGCCGCTGTGAAGGCTGTTGCCAAGTAATTTGCAGGGCATTGACGCGCAACGCTCTGCCCCTTACTGATTAGGAAAAAAAATGTCTATCTACATCAATAAAGACACCAAGGTCATCACCCAGGGCATCACTGGCAAGACCGGTCAGTTCCACACTGAAAAGTGCCAGGAATACGCCAATGGTAAAAACTGCTTTGTCGCGGGTGTCAACCCCAAGAAAGCCGGTGAGTCGATCTTCAACATCCCGATCTACGCCTCGGTCAAGGAAGCTGCTTCTGAAACTGGCGCCACGGTCAGCGTGATTTACGTGCCGCCATCCGGCGCTGCTGCGGCTATCTGGGAAGCCGTTGAGGCCGACCTGGACCTGGCGATTTGTATCACCGAAGGTATCCCGGTGCGTGACATGCTCGAAGTGCGCAACCGCATGAAGGCCAAGGAAGCTGCTGGGGGCAAGAGAACCTTGTTGCTCGGCCCCAACTGTCCCGGCCTGATCACCCCAGATGAGATCAAGATCGGCATCATGCCCGGTCACATCCACCGTAAGGGTCGCATTGGTGTGGTCAGCCGCTCCGGCACGCTGACCTACGAAGCTGTGGCGCAATTGACTGAAATCGGTCTGGGCCAGTCCAGTGCTGTCGGTATTGGTGGCGACCCCATCAACGGTCTGAAGCACATCGACGTGATGCAGGCGTTCAACGACGATCCTGATACCGATGCCGTCATCATGATTGGCGAAATCGGCGGTCCGGACGAAGCCGAAGCCGCACGCTGGTGCAAGCTCAACATGAAGAAACCCATTGTTGGCTTCATCGCTGGCGTCACCGCCCCCGCCGGTAAACGCATGGGCCACGCCGGTGCCTTGATTTCGGGCGGTGCAGACACCGCTGAAGCCAAGCTCGCCGTGATGGAAGAATGCGGCTTCAAGGTCACGCGCAACCCGTCCGAGATGGCCAAGCTGCTTAAAGCCATGCTGTAAGCTTGCAAGCTGCGAAACAAGGCTTTTGACCAGGTCAAAGCCCCAGGCCGGATTTCCTGATGGAAAATCCGGCTTTGTTGTTTTTGAATGTTAAAAATATGGACACGCTGACTGACCCAAAACGGATGCCAAGCCTTTGTTGACCTGCTGAGCTCACCATGAACTACACCTTTAGCGCTCAAACTGACCCTGGCTTACTGCGCCACAACAACGAGGATGCTGTTCTTTTTGACACGCAGTATGGCGTTGCGGTGTTGGCTGATGGCATGGGGGGGTATAACGCCGGTGAGGTTGCCAGTGGTATGGCCATAACCTTGATCACGACCGAGCTGACCCAGTGGTTGTCCCGCAACCAGGCACCCAACCCGTCAGATGCGCTTTGCCGCTTGCTGGCCCTCGGTGTGGACAAAGCCAATCAGCATATTTTGCAGGCGGCTGCCGACAACCCTGAATACAGGAGCATGGGCACCACGCTGGTGGCGGGTATTTTTCAGGATGATTGTCTGGTCTTGACCCATGTGGGTGATTCACGTTGTTACCGGTTGCGCAGCGGCGTTTTGACGCAAATGACCAAAGATCACTCATTGCTGCAAGAGCAGGTGGATGCTGGGTTGATGACGCAGGCCCATGCAGCCAACGCGCCGGGCCGGAATTTGCTGACCCGAGCCCTTGGGGTTGAAGTCAAATTGCCACTTGAAGTCAGGGTGCACCCGGTGGTGGCGGGTGATCTTTACCTGATGTGCTCCGACGGCTTGACTGATATGGTGGATGATGCCAGTATGTCCGGCATGATGTGCCAATTCACCGACATTTCCAAACTTGCTTGTGCGCTCATCAATTTGGCCAACGCCAAGGGTGGACGCGATAATATTTCGGTACTGTTGATCCAGGCCAATGCGGCACCTGACCCGCGGGGTGGGGTGTTGAATTGGTTTGGTTGATCTTAAAAATACATGTTCAAAGGAGGTGTTTGTGTCCAAAATCACCATTACGCTTGATGATGAGCCGGTCCGGGACGTTCAGTTGGTCAAGGAGCGCACGACCTTGGGCAGGCGTCCCTTTAATGACGTTGTCCTGGAAAACCTGGCGGTCAGTGGTCAGCACGCCTGCCTGATTCAACACGACCTGCAGGTGCTGATCGAAGACCTTGACAGCACCAATGGTACCTACGTCAACGGCCGTTCCGTCAAGAAACAAAAACTGCAAAACGGCGATACCGTTGAAATTGGCAAATTCAAAATCAAATTTGTCGACGAATCCGAGAGCGAAGATGAGGCAGCAGGGCCGCAAGGCCTGACGGTCAGCGCCGGTTTTCCCGAGTCGGCCGGGCGCAGCGACCCGTCCGCTGTGCTTCAGGGGTATATCAAAGTGGTCTCTGGTGCCGCCATTGGGCGCGAGTTGCCTTTAACCAAAACCGTCACAACTTTTGGCAAACCTGGAGTGGCCGTGGCGGCCATCACACGCAGTGACGACAATTATTTTGTGCACCATGTCGAAGGGGTGGACGCGCCCTTGCTCAACGGCACAGCCGTGGGCAAGGCGCTCACGCCGCTCCAACCGGGTGACCAGGTCACCTTGAACGGCACCATTCTGCAATTTTTCCAGCGCTGATCACCTTGCGTGACCACCCCATGTTGCTCCGCCACTGAAAAGACACCGCTTGTGACCTGCCAGATACAGAAAACATGAACACCTTGAACCAACTTCCTAATCTGGATCATGGCGGTATGACTTTTGAGGCGCTGTTTTACAAGCAGTTGCAGGAAGTAACTGCGCGCATCCATGAGACTGACAACATTGAACAGATCATGTTGGAGTCGAGCCAGGATATTTGCAAACTGTTCAACGCCGACCGGTTCACCCTGTACGTGGTGAACGAGGAACGCAACGCCATTGTTTCCAAAATCAAAACCGGACTCAACAGCAGCCGCGATTTGAAGTTGCCAATTTCGCCGCAAAGTGTTGCGGGTTATGTGGCCTTTAGCCAAAAGCTGGTCAATTTGGCAGATGTGTACGACGACGAGGCCTTGAAGCAGGTGCATCCGGCCCTGACCTTTCTGAAGGAGGTGGACAAGCGCTCAGGCTACCGCACGCGGCAAATGCTGGTGGCCCCGATTCTGGAGGCTGAAACCCTTCTTGGCGTGTTGCAGATCATCAACAACAAAAACGATCACATATTTGGTGAGCTGGATGTGGAGGGCATTACCCAGCTCTGCAAAACCCTGGCCACGGCCATCAAACAACGCATGCGCAAAGAAGAAAGCGTGCGTCGCATGGTGACCAAATACGACGGCCTGGTATCGAGCGGCGTCATGACCGCGACCGAGTTGCAAGCCTGCCTGAAACAAGCGCGCGAACAAGGGCTGACGGTTGAACATGTCCTGATCACCAATTACCAGGTACGACCCGCCCAGATTGGCCCGTCGCTGGCCAAGTTTTTCAACGTACCCTACGAGCCGTTCAGCGAAGGCCGGATTCGCTCCGAAGGTCTGCACAGTGCGCTCAAACGAGAGTTCATCGACGAGCAGGGCTGGATCCCGCTGGAGGAGTCGCCAGACGGACTGGTTGTCATGTGCCTGGACCCGGAGGCGGTGCGCAGTTCGCGCATTCTGGCTCAGGTGTTTCCGCGCCTCAGCAAGTTTGCCTACCGGGTCACCACCCACATTGAGTTTATGCAGACGCTGGGCCAGATTTTTGGCGTCGAGGCAGAAAGCGGCAGCATCAGTGACATGCTGGCCGACATGGACAGTGCGCCCATGGACGATGGCAGCAATGATGACTCGCTTGAGTCTGCCGCCGCCGACAACGAGTTGGTCAAGTTTGTCAACAAGGTCATCATTGACGCTTACCACCAGGGGGTGTCCGACATCCACATTGAGCCGATGCCGGGCAAGCTTAAAACCGGTATTCGTTTTCGCATTGACGGCTCTTTGGCGCCCTATATTGAAGTGCCTGCCCATTTCAGGCAGGCCATGGTGACGCGCCTCAAGATCATGTGTGACCTCGACATTTCAGAGCGTCGCAAGCCGCAAGACGGCAAGATCAAGTTCAAAAAATACGGCCCGATTGACATCGAACTGCGTGTGGCCACCATCCCCTCGGCGGGCGGTGTCGAAGACGTTGTGATGCGGATTCTGGCGGCCGGCGAGCCGATTCCGCTGGAAAAACTGGGGCTGACCGCCCACAACATGGCACGGGTGATTCAGACCATTGAAAAACCCTATGGTTTGTTTTATGTGTGTGGCCCCACCGGCTCGGGTAAAACCACCACTTTGCACTCGATTCTGAAACACCTGAACACGCCTGACACCAAAATCTGGACCGCCGAGGACCCGGTCGAAATCACCCAAAAAGGCCTGCGCCAGGTGCAGATCAACAAAAAGGCGGGCATTGACTTTGCCCTGGTCATGCGGGCCTTTTTGCGGGCTGACCCCGACATCATCATGGTGGGCGAATCACGCGACCACGAAACCGTGGCCATGGGTGTCGAGGCGTCGCTTACCGGTCACCTGGTGTTCTCTACCCTGCACACCAATTCGGCGCCCGAGTCCATTACCCGGCTGCTCGACATGGGCATGGACCCGTTCAATTTTGCCGATGCCCTGCTGGGTATCCTGGCGCAGCGGCTGGCCAAGAAATTGTGCGCCTGCAAAGAGGCTTATGTGCCCGACGACGAAGAATTGCATCTGTTTGCCATCGAGTACGCCGAGGAGCTCAAACACTCGGCCAAATGGAAAGCCGATTACGACGCCGCCCTGGCGCAATTGATTGCGGGTTGGCAAGAGCAATACGGCCAGCAGCAGCCGCTCAAGTTTTTCCGCCATGTCGGTTGCGACAAATGCAACCAGACCGGCTACAAAGGCCGGGTCGGTCTGCATGAATTACTGATTGCCGATGATGGCATCAAAAAATTGATTCAGGAGCGTGCCCGTGTGGCCGAGATTTTTGCCGCCTCGGTCGAGGGCGGCATGCGGACCCTGAAAATGGACGGCATGGAAAAAGTCATGATGGGGCTCACCGACCTGAAGATGGTGCGTTCAGTCTGTATCAAGTAACAGGGAAACCAGCGCAAATGACCCACTCCACCAGCTGCCTGTGTTGCCGGCGCCGACCGCTGCTCCGGGGCATGGCCTTGCTGCTGCTGTCTCCCGGCCTGGTGCTGGCCCAGGGCACTGGGCGCGACGGTGTGGCAGTCGGAGGCAATTCGGTGTTCAGCCGACTGGTGCCGGCCGACACCGTCGAGCAGTCTGCAGCTGAGCAATACGCCCAAATGCTGCAACAGGCGGCTGCCAAAAACGCGCTGGGTGGCAAAAATCACCCGCAGGTCAAGCGATTGCGCGCGATTGCGCGGCGCATCATTCCCCATGCCGTGGGCTGGAACCCGCGGGCTGCCAGCTGGCGCTGGGAGGTGAACCTGATCGGCAGCCAGCAGATCAATGCGTTTTGCATGCCGGGAGGCAAGATTGCGTTTTACAGCGGCATTCTGGACCAGCTTAAGTTGACCGATGCCGAAGTCGCCAACGTCATGGGCCACGAGGTAGCCCACGCGTTGCGCGAACACGCCCGCGAACGTATGGGCAAAAATGCAGCCACCGGCATTGGCGCCAATTTGCTCAGCAATGTGTTGGGCCTGGGGCAATTGGGCCAGACTGTCACCAGCTATGGCGCGCAATTGCTCACGCTGCAATTCAGCCGCAGCGACGAGTCCGAGGCTGATCTGGTGGGCATGGAACTGGCAGCGCGTGCGGGTTTTGATCCACGCGCCGGGGTCACGCTGTGGCAAAAAATGGCCGCAGCCAGCAAAGGCGCACCACCGCAATGGCTGTCTACCCACCCGTCCGGTAACACCCGGATAGCTGACATCCAGGCCAATCTGCCCAAGGTGCTGCCGCTGTACGCGCGCAGCCAGAACAAATAGCTGTGATGACTTGGTGCCACTAAAACGTGGCGGTGAGTGTTGTTGATGGTCGAGTAAAAAGATAAAAATTGCGGAAGTCTGTGTCCGTTTGACTGGCTGCTCTGCATCGGGAGCAGGTGCCCATTGCGCTCAGGTGGCGGTCAGGTTTCAGCCACTATGCCGCCATTCATGGGATTGAAATTTGCGGCATTGGCCGTCCGGTCCACATCACAAGCGCACGCCCGGCCCAGTTGCGTCACAACAAGCTATTCTTTCTGCTTCGATCCGTCTGTTTCCTGGATATTCTTGTTGCTTCTTGGCGCGCACAATACCCTGGACCCGTGCCAGATTCCCAGTGCACCGCCTCGTGTCCGACTGAGATTTGTGTTGCGGCACTTGACTCCACATACGTTTAGAGACCCGCATACAATTCTACCGACCTGTAGGATTTCAGCCAGCCAGATAATCACTTGGTGGGTGTCAAGTGCGTTGTGGAACCGCTGTTTTACCGAAAGGACTTTTTGAAAGCATCATGTCGACACATAGAATGACCAGTCTTGGGTTCACGGAGCAAGCGTTTCCCGCTGGAACGCATATGTGCTACATCTACGCGGACGACCGCGAGCACCAGGAAACCATGTCAAAGTTCGTCGAAAGCGCATTACCTGAGCAGGAGTTGGTAAGCTACTTCGCTGACGTGCTGTCAGTGGAAGATCTTCCCGCCCACTTCGCGCGTCTTGGCATTCGATTGCCCCAGGAGCTTGCGGCAGGTCACTTCGAGGGCGATGTGGCTCAGCGCATCTACTGCCCCGACGGGACATTCATCCCGCAACGTATGCTGGACCGGGTGCGGGAACTCTACCTGGAGAGCGTTCGCGCTGGCTATTCAGGGGCTCGGGTGACCGGCGAGATGAGTTGGGCCCTCAAAGGATTGCCTGGCTCCGAACGCCTGATAGAGTATGAGTCCGGCTTGAACGCCGTAGTGCGGGAATGTCCTGCCACTCTCGTCTGCCAATATGACGCGCGACGCTTCAGCGGCGCGACCTTGTATGACGTCCTGAACGTTCATCCGTACATGATCGTGCGCGGGCAAATCGTGCGCAATCCATATTATTGTTCCGGGGACTAGCCCCCTCGCAGGAGCGTCTGATCCAACAAGTGTAGGCATGACGAGTAGTCCAGTACAAACCCAGGTGCTCGGAAAACTGCTGCTTGCCCAACAGACGTTGGACATGCTCCCGGATGAGCGCGTGATCGCCGAGTTCACTGCGCGTGCGTTGCAGGAGATCCCGGGGATATCGAAGGCGCATATCTGCCTGAGCGCCGCTCCGTCGTTGCCGCGTGCGGATTTCGAGCCGACTTGCCGCACCTGCACTGTCCGTCTCGGCGACACCACGACCGCGGCGACGGCCAAATGCGGCGTTGCACCGATGCCCGCATACCGCGTATTTCCATTGCGTACGGCCCGGGGCCACTATGGATACCTTCCGATCCGGCTTGGCAACCGGCACCTGTTCGCGCAGTACGAACCGCACATTGAAAACTTGGCCAATACGGTTGCGAATGCCGTCGAAAACCGGCGCTATCTCACACAGCTGAAGCAAACCAACGCTGAGCTGGCGCACGCGCGCGCGTCCTTGGAGCGCACGGTAGCCGAGCGCACCGCCGAACTGGCAGAGAGTGAGGAGAAATACCGACTCATATTCTCGACCAATCTCGATTCGGTGGCGCTGGTCGATGCCAACACCATGTATTTTCTGGACGTGAATCCGGCGTGGATCGCGCTCTACGGTCATTCGCGTGACGAGGCATTGGCATTGACCCTCGCCGATGTGAGTGCTGTCCCGGAATTAACGAAGGAAACATTTCGCGAAGCTATTGCCGCAGGCCAACCAGTCAAGATCGCACTACGGTGGCACAAGAAGAGGGATGGTTCGACCTTTCCGGTCGAAGTCAGCGGTGGCGGCTTCATGTACCGGGGACACCCGGTCATATGGATCGTCACGCGAGACATTAGCGAGCGCCAGCAAGCCGAGGACGCCATTAGGAAGTCAAACCGCGCGCTGCGCGTGTTGAGCAGTTGCAATCAAGCCCTGATTCAGGCTAGCGCCGAGCAACAACTGTTCGAAGATATCTGTCGGATTATCGTGACCGAAGGAGGCTACCGGCTTGCCTGGGTCGGCGTCGCGGAAAACGACGTTACTAAAAGTGTTCGTATGGTCGCACAGTGTGGCTTGGGAGACGGTTATCTGGACACATTGAACATCACCTGGACGGATACCGACAGAGGCAGGGGCCCTACGGGCACCGCCGTCAGAACCAGCTCTACCCAGGTGAACCAGAATTTTGAGACGAATCTTTTGCTCACTCCCTGGCGCGAAGACGCACGAAAACACGGCTACCGTTCAAGCATCGCGTTGCCGCTCAAGAGCGCGCCGCTAACTCTTGGCGCCTTGACCATCTACGCGGCGGAGCCGAAGGCTTTCGACGCGGAAGAGGTAAAGCTGTTGGAAGAGCTCGCCGATGATCTGGCTTTCGGTGTCACTGTTTTGCGGGCGAGAGCAGCACATATGCGAGCCGAGATTGCGCTTCGTGACAGTGAGCAGAAGTTCAGGGAACTGCTGGAGTCCGCGCCCGACGCGATGGTGATCGTCAACCAGGACGCCGAAATAGTGCTAGTGAACACCCAGGCGGTCAAGCTGTTCGGTTGGCGCCGCGAGGAGCTGCTGGGGCGGACGATCGAAATACTCATGCACGAACGCGTCCGCGGCAGGCATTTGGGAAAGCAGCGTGACTTTTTTGTACAGTCGCGCCCACGGCCAATGGGCACGGGCCTGGATATGTTCGGGCTACGCAAGGACGGCACCGAATTCCCGGTGGAAATCAGCCTGAGCCCGCTGGAGACCAAGGATGGCCTCCTGGCGATTGCCGCTATTCGCGACATTACCGAGCGCAAACAGGCAGAGCAGGCGCTGCAAACAAGCGACGAACGCTTCAAAACCATGTTCTTGCAGGCGCCTTTGGGTATTGCATTGATCGATTCCATCACGGGGCATATCTACGAAGTCAACCCGCGCTTCGCCGAGATTGCTGGCAGGTCAATGGAAGAGATGATAAATATTGATTGGCTGGAGATCACTCACCCCGATGATGTGCAGGCAGACCTGGAAAATATGGCTCTGTTGAATGCCGGAACGATTAACGGATTCCAGATGGAAAAACGTTATCTTCGCCCTGATGGCACAGGCGTTTGGATCGACATGACGATTACCCCATTCAAGGTTGAAGATAGAGCCCATCCGCGCCATCTCTGCATGATTCAAGACATTACCGAACGCAAAGCAACGGAACGCACGATCACGCACCTCAATCGCGTATATGCCGTCCTCAGCGGCATCAACGCGCTCATCGTGCGCGTCAATGACAGCGACGAGCTGTTCAGGGAGGCGTGCCGGATCGTCGTCGAGACAGGTGGATTTCGCATGTCCATGATCGCTGTCGTCGATCGGAGGACGCAAGAGATCGTTCCAGTCGCATCAGCGGGTAAGGACGAGGAACTCCTGAGCGCAATCAGAAGCATCTTGTCATCGAGTGAGGGTGGGTCAACCACAATGGTCGTGCGCGCGATCCGGGAGAAAAAACCAGTCCTGTCCAACGATTCCCGAGGCGACCGGCAGGCTGTGTTCGGGAAGGCTTACACCGAAGCCGGAGTCCGCTCGATGGCGGTCTTGCCGCTGATTGTTTCGGATGAAGCGGTAGGCGTGTTTGCACTGTACGCCAGCGAGAGTGAATTTTTTCATGAAGAAGAGATGAAGCTGCTGACTGAACTGGCCGGCGACATCGCGTTCGCGATTGATCACATTGAGAAACAGGAGCGGCTCAATTACCTCGCCTACTACGATGTGCTCACCGGGCTCGCGAACCGCTCTTTGTTTTTGGAGCGGGTGACGCTGTATCTGCGCAGCGCTATCGACGACGGGCGCAAGCTTGCCGTGTTCCTGTTCGATCTGGAGCGGTTTAGGAACATCAACGACAGCCTCGGCCGGACAGCCGGTGACGCGCTCTTGCGGCAGGTGGCGGTGTGGATAACGCGCTACGCGAGGGACGACAACCTGTTGGCGCGATTGGATGCGGACCATTTTGCCTTGGTGATGCCGGAAGTAAGGCGGGAGGGCAACCTAGCGCGGTTCATCGAGAAATGGATGAAAGCGTTCCTGGCGCATGCGTTCTGCGTGGATAACGCCGTGCTTCGCGTCGGCGTGAAGATTGGAATCGCGCTATACCCTGACGATGGTGCCGACGCCGAAACATTGTTCAGGAACGCCGAGGCAGCGCTTAAGAAGGCCAAGGCGAGCGGCGAACGCTACCTGTTTTATACCCAGACAATGAACGAAGCGCTGGCGGGCAAGCTCACGCTGGAAAATCAGCTGCGCCAGGCGATCGACAACGAGGAATTTGTGCTTTATTACCAGCCCAAGGTGAATCTCGTGAGCGGCACGCTCACCAGCGCCGAGGCACTGATCCGATGGAATGACCCACGCGCCGACATGGTTCCGCCGGGCCAGTTCATCCCTATCCTGGAAGAAACCGGCTTGATCAATGAAGTCGGGCGCTGGGCGCTGCGCAAAGCCATCGAAGACTACCTGCGCTGGCGCGCCGCGGGCCTGCCTGCGGTGCGTATTGCTGTGAACGTGTCGCCAATGCAATTGCGCAATCGCGGCTTCGTTGACGAGATCAGGCAGGTAATCGGGGTCGACGCGAATGCGGCAGCCGGCCTTGAACTGGAGATCACCGAAAGCCTGATCATGGAGGACGTCAAGCACAGTATCGCCATCCTGCAGGAGATCCGCGCCATGGGTATCACCATCGCCATCGACGACTTTGGCACCGGCTATTCCTCACTCAGCTACCTCGCCAAACTGCCGGTGGATACGCTGAAGATCGATCGCTCGTTTGTGATCGAAATGAATGCCCCGGAGGGGCTGGCGTTGGTGTCCACCATCATCACGCTGGCGCATTCGCTGAATCTGAAAGTGGTGGCGGAAGGCGTCGAAACCGAAGAGCAGTCGAACCTGCTCATCTCGTTGAACTGCAACGAAATGCAGGGCTTTTTAGTCAGCAAGCCGGTACCGTCCGATATCTTTGAAACAAAATTCCTGGCCCTGCCTCCCGCAGGGTGACGAATAATGATGAATCCACTCCCGCAGACGACGTAGGGAGTGTCACCGGCCGGAATGGGTTGGGTCCTGCCAGCTGCTGCCTAAACAGTTGGGGTCAGAGGTGCGATCACGTCGCTGCGCGAGTGGTCTGACCCGCAAGGTATCAATTTTCAATAGCGGTAAGATCAAGCTGCCAAATTTCAAGAGAAGGCAATTTGGCGGTTACCTCAACAAATCAAATCGGGAAAGCGTCCAGGACAATCAGTCCATCCGGACCGTGGTGGCCGCGGCAGCATCAGACGAACTTTACAATTTGATGGAGAAATCCATGAATGAAACGATGCGCGATATCGATGAGCGGACCAACTTGGCCGGCAACAGCATGTTCGAGATGCTGTTGTTTCGTTTGGGCGAAGCCCCGGGTACTGGCCGACATGAGCTGTTTGGCATCAACGTATTCAAGGTGCGTGAGATCCTGGTGATGCCCGAGATCACCGCCATGGCCAATGCCTCAGCCAACGTCCTGGGGGTGGCGAACATTCGCGGACAAATGATCACGGTGTTGGACCTGCCCAAGATCATGGGTTGCATCCCAAATGCCGCGCCAGGCCTGTTGTTGGTGACCGAGTTTTCCCGCACCAGCCAGGGATTTGCGGTCGAAGATGTCAGTGAGATCGTCCGCCTGGAGTGGAAGCATCTGATGTCTGCCGAGGGCACCGGTGGCAGTCTGGTGACCAGCATCGCCAAGTTGGATGGTGATGGGCCAAATACCCGGCTGGCCCAGGTGCTGGACGTGGAACAGATTCTGCGCGATGCGTTTCCGCATGAACAACAGGCAGCGCAGGACGCCCAGCTTGGCACGCAGGTCAAGCTGTCACCGGGCACGGTCATTCTGGTGGCCGATGACTCGGCCGTCGCGCGTCTGATGATCGAGGACGGACTGAAGGCCATGAATGTGAGCTACATCATGACCAATAGCGGACAGGAAGCCTGGGACCGGCTGCAAATCATGGCCAAGCAGGCTGAAGCCGAGGGAAAAACGATCAACGACCAAATTGCCTTGGTCCTGACGGACCTGGAAATGCCTGAAATGGACGGCTTTACCCTGACGCGCAATATCAAGCTGGACCCACGTTTCAAGACTATTCCGGTCATCATCCATTCGTCGCTGACCGGAACAACCAATGAAGAACATGTGAAACGGGTGGGGGCCGATGCTTATGTGGCCAAGTTTGAAGCCACCGAACTTGCCGCCACCCTTCACCGGGTGCTGACGCGTACATGAGACTCAAGCTGGCGTCCCGTTTTAAGGTTTACCTGCTTTCAACATCAGCGCCAACTCATAAAGTGCATTACGTGACTCGCCGGTGATTTCGGCGGCCAATTTGACAGCGGTTTTAAGCGGCAACTCGGCCATCAGCATTTGCAACACACGGCGATCTGGGCCGCTGGCAAGGGTGACCGGGGCCGGGTGCAGCACCAGCGCAAATTCGCCGCGCAGGCGATTGCTGTCCTGCGCCAGCCAGGCGGGGAAGTCTTGCGCCGCCAGTGTGGCAATTTCTTCGAACTGTTTGGTCAGTTCGCGCCCCACCGTCACAGCCCGTGCGCCCAACATGGCCAGGGCCGTGGCGAGGGCTTCAATCCGGTGCGGCGCTTCCAGCAACACCACCGCCCGCGCCTCACCCGCCAGCGCCTGCACGGCGGTGTGGCGTTCACCGCTTTTGCTGGGCAAAAAACCGGCAAAAACAAAGCCATCGGGGTGCTGGGCATCCAACGTGAGGCCGGCCACACTGAGTACGGTGGTGATGCTGCTGGCACCGGGCAGTGGCAGCACCGGCAAACCGGCCTGCCGCGCGTCGGCCACCAAACGGGCGCCGGGGTCGCTGATGGCGGGTGTGCCGGCATCACTCACATAGGCCACACGCAGGCCCTGACGCAGCCGCTCCAGCACCGCCTGCGCTGCCTGTGCTTCGTTGTGCTGGTGCAGTGCCAGCATCTGCACCGGCGGCTTGTCGATGCCATAGGCACGCAACAGCGCCTGGGTATGGCGCGTGTCTTCGCAGGCGATCAGATCGGCCAGTTGCAGCACATGCAGGGCGCGCAGGCTAATATCTGCCAGGTTGCCAATCGGCGTGGCCACCACATACAAGGCGCCGCGCGGGTAATTTTGCTGGCCACACGCCTGTTGTGCTGCCAGCAGGGCCTGGGCGTAACTGGCGCTCACAGGCGTCAAGGAGCTTGAAGTCAATGGGTATTCCTTTTGTCAAAACGGGGGCCGCATCACAGCCGCCCACCACCAAACAGCTGGGCGACAGGGCTGAAGACCTGGCGCTGGCGCATTTGCAACGCGCCGGTCTGCGCCTGCTGGTGCGTAATTATCGAACCCCGGGGCGAGGTGGCGGTGAAATTGACCTGATCATGCGTGCACCCGACGGTACCTGTGTCTTTGTTGAGGTGCGTCAACGCGCCTCAAGCAGCCATGGCGGTGCTGCTGCCAGCGTCAGCTGGGCCAAGCAAAAGCGCATTGTGTTTGCGGCACGCCATTTCCTGATGCGCCTGGGTACCCTGCCGCCCTGCCGTTTTGACGTGGTGGCGGTGCAGCCGGACGGCGTTGTGTGGCTACCCGGTGCCTTCGACGCCGGAACGTAGCCCGGATGAAGCGCAGCGAAATCCGGGACGTCACGCCGGGTTATTCAAGCTGCAAGAGGTCCGCGGGTATCATTGCGACCATGCTGCAACAACGTATCCAACAACATTTCATTGACAGTGCCGACCTGAAATACCAGGCTGCCCCGCTGCTCAGCCAGCCCATTGCCGACGCGGTGCAAGCGCTGTTGGCCTGTGTCACCAGCGGCGGCAAGGTGCTGACCTGTGGCAATGGCGGCTCGGCTGCCGACGCCCAGCATTTTTCGGCAGAATTTGTTGGCCGCTTCGAGCGCGAACGCCCCGAACTGGCGGCCATTGCCCTGACCACCGACAGTTCGATCCTGACGGCCATTGCCAATGACTATGACTTCACACATATTTTTTCGCGCCAGGTGCGCGCGCTGGGCCAGCCCGGTGATGTGCTGCTGGCCATCAGCACCAGCGGCAACTCGGCCAACGTGCTGGCCGCCATCGAGGCGGCACACCAACGTGACATGGTGGTCATTGGCCTGAGCGGGCGCGGCGGCGGTAAGATGGTGCAGGCGCTGCGCGATACCGATGTGCACATCTGTGTGCCCCATGAGCGCACCGCGCGTATTCAGGAAGTTCACCTGCTCACCCTGCATTGCCTGTGCGATGCGGTCGATACCTTGTTACTTGGCGATTAGGAAAAACCATGAAATTTGTCAGTCGAAAACTCCTCTCGGCGGTCCTTGTTGCAGCCAGTCTGGGCATTGCCCTGAGTGCTTGCGTTCCCCTCATGATGGGCGGTGCCGTGATGGGCTCACTGATCGCCACCGACCGGCGCACTTCCGGCGCCCAACTTGAAGACGAGGGTATTGAGCTGCGCGCTGCCAGCCGCATCCGCGACAACCTGGGTGAACGTGGTCATGTCAACGTTAACAGCTACAACCGCCGTGTCCTGCTGACCGGTGAAGTCCCCAGTCTGCAAGACAAACAACTGGTGGAGCAGATCGTGACCCGGGTCGAGAACGTGCAGTCGGTGGTGAATGAGCTGGCCGTGCTGGGCAATGCCACGCTGACGCAGCGGTCTTCAGACATCCTGGTTTCTGGGCGCGTCAAAGCGGGGCTGGTCGATGCCAAAGACCTTTTTGCCAACGCGTTCAAAGTGACCGCCGAACGTGGCACCATTTATTTGATGGGCCGCGTGACCCAGCGTGAGGCCGACCGCGCCACCGAAATCACCCGCAGTACCAGCGGCGTGCAAAAGGTGGTGCGGGTGTTTGAGATCATCAGCGAAGATGAGTTGCGCAACCTGCTGCCTCAGCCGGCACCCGAACCGGAGAAAGTCAAGCCCTGAGCTTATCCTGGGCCTGTAGCCCTGCCGGTTTAGCCCAGCCGCTTGATCAGGCTGGAGGTGTCCCAGCGCTGTCCACCCAGCTGTTGCACGTCGCCATAAAACTGGTCCACCAGGGCGGTGACCGGCAGGCGGGCACCGTTGCGTTTGGCTTCGTCGAGCACCAGTCCGAGGTCTTTGCGCATCCAGTCTACGGCAAAGCCAAAGTCAAACTTGCCGGCCACCATGGTTTTGCCGCGGTTGTCCAGTTGCCAGCTTTGCGCGGCACCCTTGCCAATCACGTCGAGCACCAGGTTCATGTCCAGCCCGGCTTTTTCGCCAAAAGCAATGGCCTCGGCCAGGCCCTGGACCAGGCCGGCAATACACACCTGGTTGACCATTTTGGCCAGTTGACCGGCGCCGCTGGCACCCAGGTAAGTCACCGCTTTGGCAAAGGCCATGGCGACGGGTTGCGCGGCCTCGAACGCGGCCAGGTCGCCGCCGCACATCACCGTGAGGGCGCCGTTTTGCGCCCCCGCCTGGCCACCGGACACCGGGGCATCGACAAAATGCAGCCCCTGGGTCCGGGCCTGCGCATAAAGCTCGCGCGCCACGTTGGCCGAGGCGGTGGTGTGATCAATGAACACGGCACCTGGGGGCATGCCGACAAAGGCACCGTCAGCGCCCAGGGTCACACTGCGCAGGTCATCGTCGTTGCCCACGCAGCAGAACACCAGATCTGCGTTGTGCGCCGCCTGGCAGGGCGTGGCGGCGTGATGCAAGCGGCCTTGGCTGCTGGTCAAGGCTTCGTACTCACGGCACCAGGCTTGGGCTTTGGCCGCGGTGCGGTTGTACACCGTGACCTGGTGACCGGTCAGAGCCAGGTGGCCAGCCATGGGGTAGCCCATGACGCCCAGGCCTAAAAAGGCAACGCGTTGGGAGGGGGTGGCGGGGTAGGTTCTTGTGTTCATGCTGGCGTGGTGTTCGGGTTGATTAAACCTAGATTCGGCAGTTGGACGCGCCCGAGTGAGCTGTCATGGGGTGCACTGGCAAGGCGCGACGACGCGGCTGGCTCCTG